>JADMJJ010000009.1 GCA_018780645.1 Burkholderiaceae bacterium | reverse complement strand
TGCGCACCGCGATCTCGATCTCCATGCCGGGGTCGTCGATCTCGCCCAGCACCTCAAGGATGCGCCCCACCGGCTGCGAGTACAACGACGGTGGCTCGGTCAGCTCGACGGACACGACCTGACCCGCCGTGGCGGTGGCAATTGCGTTCTTCGGGATCATGATGTCCTGGCCGAAGCGCTTGTCCTCGGGCGCCACCAGCCACATCCCGTTCTCGTGCAGCAGCCGGCCAATGATGGGCGTCTTGCGGCGTTCGATGATCTCCAGCACGCGCCCCTCGGGGCGGCCGCGCTTGTCCATGCGTATCACGCGCACCTTCAGCCGGTCGCGGTGCATCACCGCATGCATTTCCTGCGCCGACAGATAGATATCGGGCTGGCCGTCGTCGCGTATCAGAAAGCCATGGCCATCGCGGTGGCCTTGCACCACACCTTCGACTTCGCTCATGAGTGCAGCACCTAGTGCGGGGCCGCTTGCATTTGTTTTTGTATTGATGATAGAATCCTAGCTTAGCTTGAAACGTCAGAACTTCGGTTCTGAACCTTGCCCAGGTGGCGGAATTGGTAGACGCACTAGTTTCAGGTACTAGCGGGTAACTCCGTGGAGGTTCGAGTCCTCTCCTGGGCACCAAATTTGAGAAGGCCTGCACGAAAGTGCAGGCCTTTTTCTTTTGCCTGGCCATACTGCCAGCGGAGCTGTTCTTGATCGTGTCTGTTCCGAGTATTTGCTTGCACCGTTGCATCATAAAGGTCGAGACATTCAAACAAAGTTTTGTTGTTGTCTACCAGCGACCAGAAAATCTCGGTATATAATCTAAGGCTCCTGAGATGCCCAGATGGCGGAATTGGTAGACGCACTAGTTTCAGGTACTAGCGGGTAACTCCGTGGAGGTTCGAGTCCTCTTCTGGGCACCAAAATAATGGAAAGGCTGACACGAAAGTGTCGGCCTTTTTCATTTGTGGAGCCGGTACGGCGAGCAAGAAGAAAGGCCAGCATCGTGCTGGCCTTTGCAACTCAGACAGCGAATTTCTTCGCCAACCCATCGGGCCGCAGATCGTCATACTCCTCGAAGGGCTGATGGATCCAGGGGCTGGTCTCCAGCATCTCGACATAGTAGTCCGGCGTGTAGCTGGACACCGCCTTGGTCCAGATCACTGCCGAGCGCAGTTCCTGGATCGCCGGCATGCCGCGCAGGCGCTCCACCACAGCACGCAGGGTCACGCCCGAGTCGGCCAGATCGTCGACCAGCAGGATGCGGCCGGCCAGCTCACCCTTGGGCAGGGTGATGTACTTGGCCATGTCCAGCCGGCCCTGGATGGTGCCGGCCTCGGCCCGGTAGGAACTGGTGGACATGATGCCCAGCGGCTTGTCGAACACGCGCGACAGCACATCGCCGGGGCGCATGCCGCCGCGGGCCAGGCACAGGATCTGGTCGAATTCCCAACCCGAGGCGTGCACCTTGAGCGCAAGGCGCTCGGTTAGCATGTGGTACTCGTCCCAGGACACGTACAGGTGTTTGCCGTCATCAGTCAACATGAGTGCTTCTCCGTCTGAGATCGCTAGATAGATAAGGGGTCAGGCCTGATAGGGATGGCGCAGCAGAATCGTGTGCTCGCGGCCCGGGCCGGTCGAGACCATGGCCACCGGCGCGCCGATCAGCTCGGACACCCGCTCCAGGTAGCGGCGCGCATTCAGCGGCAAGGCATCCCACGAGGTGACGCCAAAAGTCGTTTCGGTCCAGCCGGGGAAGGTCTCGTAGATCGGCTTGCAGGCAACGATGTCGTCGGCATCCAGCGGCAGGATGTCGATGCGCTGGCCGTTCAGCTCATAGCCCACGCACATCAGGATTTCGCTCAGGCCGTCCAGCACATCGAGCTTGGTCATGCACAGGCCGCTGATGCCGTTGATGATGATGGAGCGCTTCAGCGCGGCGGCATCGAGCCAGCCGCAGCGGCGCGGGCGGCCGGTGACGGTGCCGCGCTCCTGGCCCACGGAGGACAGGTGATAGCCCACCGTGCCCTCGGTCTCCCAGTCGAGTTCGGTCGGGAACGGACCCGAGCCGACGCGCGTCGTATAGGCCTTGGTAATACCCAGCATGTAGTGCAGCATCTGCGGGCCCACGCCAGCGCCGGCGGCCGCGTTTCCGGCCACGCAGTTGCTGGAGGTCACGTACGGGTAGGTGCCGTGGTCGATGTCCAGCAAGGTGCCCTGCGCGCCCTCGAACAGGATGTTGGCGCCAGCCAGATGGGCCTTGTGGATCAGGTAGCCGACGTCGGCCATCATCGGCTTGAGCACCTCGGCCATCTTCATCGCCTGGTCGAAGATAGGCTGGAACTCCAGCGCCGAGCCTTTCAGATAGCCAGTCAGCGCGAAGTTGTGCAACTCCAGCAGCTCGCGCAGCTTCTTGGCAAAGCGATCGGGGTGCTTCAGGTCCTGCACGCGCAGTGCGCGGCGCGCCACCTTGTCTTCATAGGCCGGGCCTATGCCCTTGCCGGTGGTGCCGATCTTGCCAGCACCGCTGGTCTCGCGCAGCGCTTCGCGGGCCTTGTCCACTTCCACATGGAAGGGCAGTATCAGCGGGCAGGACTCGCTGATGAAGAGGCGCGAACGCACCTCGACGCCGGCTTTCTCCAGACGCTCGATCTCGCTCAGCAAATGGGTCGGATCCAGCACCACGCCGTTGCCGATATAGCAGGCCACACCGGCGCGCATGATGCCCGAGGGAATCAGCTGCAAGGCGGTCTTGACGCCGTTGATGACCAGGGTATGGCCGGCGTTATGGCCGCCCTGGAAGCGCACGACGCCCTGGGCATGGTCGGTCAGCCAATCGACGACCTTGCCCTTGCCCTCGTCGCCCCACTGGGTGCCGACCACGACCACATTGTGACCACGCGCGATTTCGCTTTGCATGATGAAAACCTGCTGATTTGAAAAGATGAAAGCGAGGTGCTGCGAAGCTTACTGCGCGCGCACCACCCATTGACCGCCGGCATTCACCAGTTCGCGGTCGCAATTGAATTCGTCGTGCTCATGTTCGTGCCCGGGGAGCACACACACCACGGTTTCGCCCTGCTCGCGCAGACGGCGTATGGCCGCGCGCAAGCTGGCGTCTTCGCCCCAGGGCGCACGGATCGCGGCGCGCAGGGGGTCGCTGGGCGACAAGGCGACCAGCGCCTTCAAGTCGAGACTGAAGCCCACCGCTGGACGCTTGCGGCCGAACACGGCGCCGACCTCGTCATAGCGGCCGCCACGCGCGACTGCGTCGCTGCTGCCCTCCGCATAGAGGGCGAAGCGCACGCCGCTGTAGTAGGCGTAGCCGCGCAAATCGGCCAGATCGAAGCCCAGCCGCACTTCAGGGTGGGTTTGAGTGAGATGCGCCGCCAGCCACTGCAGATCGCTCAGCGCAGCGCGGATCAGCGCGGTATCGGGCAGCACGCGCCGCGCCTCGTCCAGCACCGACAGGCCGCCATACAGGCCCAGCAGGGCCTTCAGGCCCTCGCGGGCAGAGGGTGGCAGGTCCCGAGTCAAGGCATTGAGCTCGGCAGCGTCCTTGCCCGCCAGCGCGGCGATCAAGGCGCTCAGCCGCTTCGGCTCCAGATCGACACCCTCAAGAACGCCGGTGACCAGGCGGGCATCGCCCAGGTCCAGGGTCACGCCGCGCAGACCGGCAAGGCGCAGCGCGTCCAGCGCCAGCTCCTGCACCTCCAGATCGGCCTCCATGCCGGCATGACCATAGATCTCGGCACCGAACTGCAGCGGTTCGCGGGTGGCATGCAGGCCGTCGGGCCGGGTATGAAGGACCGGGCCGCAATAGCACAAGCGGGTAAGGCCGCGGCGGTTGAGCAGATGGGCGTCGATGCGGGCAACCTGGGGCGTGGTGTCGGCGCGCACACCGAGCGTACGGCCCGACAGCTGATCGACCAGCTTGAAGGTCTTCAGATCCAGCGCCTGGCCGGTGCCGGAGAGCAGCGAGTCCAGATATTCGAGCAGAGGCGGCATGACCAGCTCGCAGCCATAGGCGCGGGCCATGTCCAGCAGCTGACGGCGCAATTCTTCTATGCGGCGCGCCTGGGCAGGCAAGACGTCAGCGATATGCTCTGGCAGCAGCCAAGCAGAGGTCATGGAAATGCGAGGGGGTTAAAAACGGCATTGTACCGGGCGGCCAAGAGACATAGAGGCCGTCCCGATTTGACAACACCGATCACTGCCAGAAGAACAGCAGCAGCACCAGGCCGGTGAGCATGGAGCTCAGCGCGATGAAACGTATCTGCCCGTCGCTGAGTTGCAGCGCACGGGCAAACACCTCGCGCCATTTGGCCGGGCTGAGGAAAGGCAGCAGGCCCTCGATCACCAGCATCAGGGCGAAGGCGCCCAGCAGCGCCTGCTGCAGATCGGCGCTCATGCGCTTACTTGCGCGGTGCCGCCGGTGCGCTCGGCATCGAATTGCCGCGCATGGCCTTGAAGAACTCGCTGCCGGGGTCGACCACCATCACATCCGACTTGTTGCGGAAGCTGGAGCGGTAGGCCTCCAGGCTGCGGTAGAACTGGGCGAACTGGGGGTCGCGCCCGAAGGACTCGGCATACAGGGCCGAGGCCTTGGCATCGCCCTCGCCCTTGACCTTCTGGGCATCGCGATAGGCCTCGGCGACGATCACCTCGCGCTGGCGGTCAGCGTCGGCACGGATCTTTTCGCTGTCAGCCGAACCGGTGGAGCGCAGCTCATTGGCCACGCGCTTGCGTTCGGACTCCATGCGGCGATAGACCGACTCGGTGATGTTGACCGAGAAGTCCACCCGCTTGATGCGCACGTCAACGATCTCGATACCGAAGGACTTGGCCTCTTCCTGCAGGCGCTTGCCCACGTCCTGCATGACCTTCTCGCGTTCGGTGGCGAGCACGCCGCGCACGGTGCGCTTGGTGATTTCCTCATTCAACGCCGCCTGCACGATGGGGCTCAGGCGCGACTCGATGGTGCGCATGTCGACACCGTTGTTGCGGATGAACTGGCGCGGCTCGGCCACACGCCACTTGACCAGCCAGTCGATCACCAGGCTCTTCTTCTCGGCGGTGAAGATGGGGCGCGATTCGGGGCTGTCCAGCGTTTGCACGCGGCGGTCCAGGAACACCACGTTCTGGAACGGTGGCGGCAGCTTGAACTTGAGGCCGGGCTCGGTCAGCACTTCCTTGATCTCGCCCAGGGCATAGACCACGGCGAACTGGCGCTGATCGACGATGAACAGGGTGGAGCTGGCGAGCAGGAACAGGGCCAGCAGGGCGGCAAGAATGGAGGCAATACGGTTCATGGCTGAGTAGTCCTGCTGCTGTTAGCGGCCGTCGCGGTCGCGGCTGCGCGAACCATCGCGCGAGCGCACATCGGTCGTGGCGGGAATGCTGCCGGCCTCGGCCGGCGGCGCGACCACCACCGGCGCGGTGGCCGACACCGAGCCTGCCTGCTGGATCAGCTTGTCCAGCGGCAGGTACAGCAGATTGGAGCCGTTGCGCGAGTCCACCATCACCTTGGAGACATTGGAGTAGACCTGCTGCATGGTGTCGATGTAGAGGCGGTCACGGGTCACCGCGGGCGCCTTCTGATACTCCGTCAGCACGCTCTTGAAGCGCTGCGAGTCACCCTCGGCCTGCGCGACCACCCGCGCCTTGTAGGCCTCGGCCTCCTCGCGCAGACGCGCGGCCGTGCCCTGTGCCTTGGGAATCACGTCATTGGCGTAAGCCTGGCCCTCGTTCTTCAGGCGCTCGCGGTCGGCGCCAGCCTTGAAGGCATCATCGAACGCCGCCTGCACCTGATCCGGTGCCTGCACGCTCTGCACATTGACGTTGACGATCAGGATGCCGGCCTTCAGGCGGTCCAACTGCACCTGCACCGACTTGCCCAGCTCGGAGGCGATGGCATCACGCTGCTCGTACAGCACCGAATCCATATTGCTGCGGCCGACGATCTCGCGCACGGCCGACTCCGAGGCCTGCACCACGGCGCCATCGGGGCTGTTGTTCTCAAACAGATAGTCGCGCGCATCCTTAAGCCGGTACTGCACGGTGAAGCGGATATCGACGATGTTCTCATCCTGGGTCAGCATCGACGAGTCGCGCAGGCCTATCGCCTGCACCACCGCATTGCGTCCGACCTCGACCGTGCGCAGCTGCGTCACCGGCACCGTCTCATTGCCCTGGAAAGGGTAAGGCAGGCGCCATTGGAAACCGGCATCCACCGTCTTGCTGTACTTGCCGAAGGAGGTCACGACCGACTGCTGACCCTCCTGGACGATGAAGAAGCCGCTACCCAACCAGGCCAGCAACACCACGCCGCCAATCAGGCCGGCGCCGATGCCGGCACTCTTCATGTCGGGCTGGAAGTTCGGGCCATTGCCGCCGGAGCCGCCGCCGTTGTTGCTGCCACCACCACCGCCGCCGCCCTTGCCGCCAAACAGGCCGCTGAGCTTGCGGTTGAAGTCCTTCCACAGCTCATCGAGATCGGGCGGTCCCTCGTTGCGGCCGTTGTTCAGATGGCGGCCGGCCCGCCAGCCGCTACCGGCCAGCAGGGCTCGCGCAGCGGATGCCACTTGCGCCAGGCGCGCCCCGAAAGGTGCGGATGCGGACTGCTGAGTTCTCATATTCATGGCTTTGTTGATTGGGTTCCGGTCGCCGGATCGGCGTCGTCGTCAAAGTCTTCTTCGATGATCCGCTCGCGCGGATCGACATCATCATGTGGGAGGCCGGCGGCCTTATTCAATAGCGCCCTGGCTTCAAGTTCCTGCATTGTGCGGGTGATTTCGCGGCGCAGCAGGTCCAGGCCCTCGCCGGTCAGCGAGGAAACGAACACGCGCTGGACCCGTATGCCGCCCGGGAGTTCCAGCCAGTCGCTGGCCACCCGGGGGCGCTGGCTCTCTTCCAGCAGGTCCTGCTTGTTGAAGACGAGGATCTGCGGAATGCCCTCGGCGCCGATTTCGGCCAGCACGCGGTCCACCTCCTCCATCTGCTCGTCCAGCACCGGCGAGGCGGCGTCGATCACATGCAGCAGCAGATCGGCCTCGGTGGCCTCGCGCAGCGTGGCCTGGAAGGCCTCCACCAGCTTGTGTGGCAGGTCACGGATGAAACCCACCGTGTCGGACAGCGACACGCTGCGGCCGGCTTCTTCGAGATAGAGCTGGCGGGTGGTCGTGTCCAGCGTGGCGAAGAGTTGGTCGGCGGCATAGGCGCGGGCCTTGACCAAGGCATTGAACAGTGTGGACTTGCCCGCATTCGTGTAGCCGACCAGGGCGACGCTGAAATTGTTGTTGCGCTCGCGGGCGCGGCGCTGCGTGTTGCGCTGGCGCTTGACCTTGACCAGGCGCTCCTTGACCGATTTGATGCGCTCGCCAATCATGCGACGGTCCAGCTCGATCTGGGCCTCACCCGGGCCGCCGCGCATGCCGATGCCGCCGCTCTGCCGCTCAAGGTGGCTCCAGCGCCGCACCAGGCGGGTGGACAGGTATTGCAGCCGCGCCAGCTCGACCTGCAGCTTGCCTTCATGGCTCTTGGCGCGAGCGGCGAAGATTTCGAGAATCAGCGCCGTGCGGTCTGCGACCGGCACGCCCAGGTGCTGCTCCAGATTGCGCTGCTGCGCCGGCGAAAGCGCCTGATCGAACAGCACCGTGTGGGCCTGATGTCCCAGCACCAGGGCCTTGATCTCGTCAGCCTTGCCCGAACCGACGAACAGTGCCGCGTCGGGTGCCTTGCGGCGGGCGATCACTCGCGCCACCGGGGAGTCCCCGGCCGACTCGGCCAGCAGGGCCAACTCGTCCAGGGTCGGATCGAAGCTGGCGCCGCGACCGAAATCGACGCCCACAAGAATGGCCCGCGCAGTGTCGTCAGACAGTGGCGGGGTGTTGGGGGGCGAGGAACTCAAGGTTGTGGTGGGCTGGTGGAAGCTGTTGGGGCACGGCGCGGCGCGCCGTGCGGGGTGGGCTCAAGGCTCAGGGCGCTTCGCCCGGAACTTCGGCCGTGTGGAAGTTGACCGCCCGACCCGGCACCACCGTGGAGATGGCGTGCTTGTAGACCATTTGCGTGACGGTGTTACGCAGCAGGACCACATACTGGTCGAAGGACTCGATGTGCCCTTGGAGCTTGATGCCGTTGACCAAATAGATGGACACGGGCACATGCTCCTTGCGCAGCAGGTTCAGGAAAGGATCTTGCAGGAGTTGTCCTTTGTTACTCACGATATTCTCCGTGTTGAAAAGAGTGAAGGGAGATCTGCACGTTACCACAGGGTCGGGTTTCTACCCCCGTGAGATCACGAGCCTTTCGGATCGAAGGGATTCTCGGAGGAACGCAGCTCGATCTTCAGCGGTGTGCCCACCAATTTGTAATGGGCACGGATGCGCGCCTCCAGGAAGCGCTTGTAGCTCTCGGTCACCCCCGCCAGCGAATTGCCGTGGATGACGACCAGCGGCGGGTTCATGCCGCCCTGGTGGGCATAGCGCAACTTAGGCCGGAAGTGGCCGACCTTTTTCGGCGTCTGATGCTGGACGGCTTCCAGGATCAGGCGCGTCAGCACCGGCGTGGTCATCTTCTTGGTCGCCGAGGCGTGGGCGTCGGCAATCGCCTTCCACAGCGGGCCCAGCCCCTGGCGCTTCAGCGCCGAGATCTGCAGCAGCGGGGCGAACTTCAGAAAGGCCAGGCGCTGCTCGATCGAGCGCTCCAGCATCTGGCGCTGGTAGCTGTCGATGGCGTCCCATTTGTTGATGGCCATCACGACGGCGCGGCCGCTGTCGAGGATGTAGCCGGCGATGTGCGCGTCCTGGTCGGTCACGCCCTGAGTTGCGTCCAGCAGCAGCACGACCACATTGGCGTCCGAGATCGCCTGCAGCGTCTTCACCACCGAGAACTTCTCGATCGCCTCGAAGACCTTGCCCTTGCGGCGCAGGCCGGCCGTGTCGATCAGCTTGAACTGCTTGCCGTCATGCTCGAATGGCACCGAGATCGCATCACGCGTGGTGCCGGGCATGTCGAAGGCAATCAGGCGCTCCTCGCCCAGCCAGGTGTTGATCAGGGTGCTCTTGCCGACATTGGGGCGGCCGGCCACGGCCAGACGGATGGCACCGTCATCGGCCGCTTCCTCGTCTTCCTCGGGGTAGTCGAAACTGTCCAGCACGGTGTCCAGCAGGCTGCGAATGCCCTGGCCGTGGGCCGAGGAGATCGGTATCGGGTCACCCATGCCCAGCTCGTGGAACTCGGCCAGCAGCGGCGACTCGGCCATGCCCTCGGCCTTGTTGACGGCCACGAACACCCGCTTGTTGGCGGTGCGCAGATAGCGGGCAATGTCATGGTCCTGACCCGACAGGCCCATGCGCACGTCGACGACAAAGATCACCGCATCGGCCTCGGCGACGGCCTGGCGCGTCTGCTTGGCCATTTCCTTGACGATGCCGGTGGTGCTGGTCGGCTCGAAGCCGCCGGTGTCCACGACGATGAACTCACGGTCGCCCAGGCGGCCGTCACCGTAGTGGCGGTCGCGGGTCAGGCCCGCAAAATCGGCCACGATCGCGTCGCGGCTCTTGGTCATGCGGTTGAACAGCGTGGACTTGCCCACATTCGGGCGGCCCACCAAGGCGATTACTGGCTTCATTGCTTCCTTGTTATTCCGGACGCAGGGCGAACAAGCCGCCATTGCGCGTCACGACCAGCACGGTTGTACCCGAGGCCACCGGGCGGCCGACGATGGGCGAGCCATCGGTGGCCACGCGCAGCTGGGTCTTGCCGGTGTCGCGGGCGAGAAAGTGCACTTGGCCCTCGAAGTCGCCGAACAGCACCGTGTTGCCCTGCAGCAGCGGCGCGCTCAGGTCGCGGTACAGCAGTTGCTCGGCGGTCCAGATCACGTCACCGCTGCCGGTCTTCCAGGCGGTGATGCGGTCGCTGCCGTCGGCGCCGAAGATCGCCTGGGCGTCGCCGCCGATGGCGTCGGTGCCACCGACATTGCGCGTCCACAGCGCAGTGCCACGTTCGGCATTGACGCAGCCCACGGCAGACTGGAAGGCGCGCACGCAGATGACTTCACCGGCACGCACCACCGGACCGAGCACATCGGACAGGCGCTCGACCTCGTTGGTGCCACGCGGGTTGGCCACGCTGGCCTCCCAGCGCACATTGCCGTTGACCGGATCCAGGCCGGTCAGGCGCGGGCCAAGACCTGCGATCAGGGTGTCCTTGTAGCTGGCCAATACGCCGGCCTGGGCCAGGGTCAGGGCCTCGCCGGGCCGGCGCAGGTCGAAGATCTTGCGGCCGTCCAGCGCGTCGAAGGCCTGAACGACCCGGTCCACGCGCTGCACGAACACGCGCTCGCCCGCCACAAGAGGCGCCGTGCTGACCGGTGCGCCGACCTGCTTGCGCCACAGCACGCGCTCGCCGTCCATCACCACCAGATCGTTGTTGCGGGTGACGACCGCCGAGAAGCGGCCATCGCTGCCGACGCCAGCGCTGATCGGCTCACCGACCTGCACGCGCCAGACCGTCTGGCCCGTGGCGGCAGACAGTGCGGTCACGGTGCCATCGCTGCCGGCGACGACGAAGTTCCCCCCGACGACCGCAGGTGCCAACTGGAACTTGACACTGTCCAGCCGCTGGTTCCAGACCACGCGGCCGGCAATCGGCGGTGTGACGGTCTCCAGCGGCGTGGGCTTGTTTTTGGAGGAGCTACTGAACAGCGAGCAGCCACCCAGCAGGGCGGCGGCCAGACCCAGGCCCAGGGCCAGACGCAGTGAGGACAGGCGCATCATTTCGACGCTCCTGCGGCGGCGGCCTTGGCGGCGCCCCCATCGGCCTGCACGCCCAGGCCGGCCAGCTTGGCTTCGATCAGGCGGCGGTAGTCCAGGGTCTTCTCCATGCCGTCATAGGCCTTCTGATACTGGGCCTTGGCCTCGTCGCCCTTGCCCTGAGCGATCAGGATGTCGCCACGGCGGTCAGCAGCCAGCGCCTCGAAATCCTTGCCCTTGACGGCGTCCAGCGCCTTCAACGCGGCATCGAACTGCTTGGCTTCAAGCAGCAGGCCGGCCAGACGGATCTGGGCCAGCGCGCGGTACTCGTCTTCTCCGGCGTTGTCGGCCACCCAGGTCAGCGTGGTGCGGGCCGCTTCGGCCTGGCCCTTCTCGTACTGCACCTTGGCCGCCAGCAGAGCGCCCTGCTGGGTGAACACGGTGCGCGGGAAGCGCTCCTTCATGTCGGCGAACACACGGCCGGCCTTGTCGGCCTCGCCCGTCGCCGCGGCACGGTCCAGTTCGTCGTACATCGCGGCGGCCTTGACGGCCTGGTCGCGCTGCCACCAGTTCCAGCCCATCCAGCCCGCATAGGCGGCCAGCACCAGCGTGATCAGCCAGGTGATGAGATTGCCGTACTGCTTCCAGAAGGCCTTCAGCTGGTCCAGCTGTTCCTGTTCTTCAAGATCGAGAGGAGACGCCATGAGACTGTTTGTATCGGTAGAGAGAAAGGGAAAGCGAGGATTATGCGCGGAGGAGCTCGGAAGCCCAGCTTGACACTTCCGCCAGTGATTTGGTGGTTTGCGGCACGGCGGTGTCACGCAGATGCTTGACCGCCACCAGGCCCTGGGCGACTTCGTCATCGCCGAAGATCAGCGCCCAGGCCGCACCGCTGCCGTCGGCCTTCTTGAACTGCGACTTCATGCCGGACTGGCCCGGGTGCATCTGCACCGACACACCAGCAGCGCGCAGCGCCTCCAGCACGACAAAGACCTGGGGCAGCACCGCCGCACTGGGCACGATGGCATACACCATGGGCGCCTGCTGAGGCACGGGCACGCCCACCTCTTCCAGCAGCAGCAGCATGCGTTCCATGCCCATACCGAAGCCGACCGCCGGCGCGGGTTTGCCACCGAGCTGCTCGATCAGGCCGTCATAGCGACCGCCACCGCAGACCGTGCCCTGGGAGCCGAGCTTGTCGGTCACCCACTCGAACACGGTCAGGTTGTAGTAGTCCAGGCCGCGCACCAGGCGCGGGTTGATGCGGTAGGCCACACCGGCCGCATCCAGGATGGCGCGTACGCCATTGAAGTGGGCCAGCGAGGCCTCGCCCAGGAAGTCCAGCAGCTTGGGCGCCGCGTTGGCCATGTCCTGCAGCGCCGGGTTCTTGGTATCCAGCACGCGCAGCGGGTTGCTGTGCAGGCGTCGCTTGCCGTCCTCGTCTAGCAGGTCGATGTGCTGTTCGAGGTGGGCGATCAAGGCCTCGCGGTGGGCGCGGCGCTCGTCGGCCTCGCCCAGGCAGTTCAGCTCCAGATGGAAATGTTCGCCATCGACCAGGCCCAGCTCGCGCAACAGGCGGTTGCCCAGCAGGATGACCTCGGCGTCCACATCGGGGCCGGCAAAGCCCAGGGCCTCGATGCCCATCTGGTGGAACTGGCGGTAGCGGCCCTTCTGGGGCTTCTCGCGGCGGAACATGGCGCCGAAGTAGTACAGGCGCCGGCCGGAGTCGCGCAGAAAGGAATGCTCGGTCATGGCGCGCACCACGCCGGCCGTCATCTCGGGGCGCAGGGCCAGGTGCTCGGCCTGACCGTGCTTGTCCGCGCGGTCTTCGAAGGCATACATCTCCTTCTCGACGATGTCGGTCACCTCGCCGATGCCGCGCACGAACAGGGCCGTGGGTTCGACGATGGGCGTGCGCACGTTCTGGTAGCCATAGCGCTGCAACACGCTGCGCATCTTCTCTTCCAGCCATTCCCAGCGCGCCGATTCCGGCGGCAGGATGTCGTTCATGCCCTTGACCGCCTGGAGCTGCGGCAGCTTTTTCTGTTCAGTCATGCAATCTCACGCGGCCACGCCGCTCTTTGCGCCGAAACGCTTTTCGATGTAGTCCTCGACCAGGGTCTGGAACTCGGTGGCAATGCCGGCGCCGCGCAGGGTCAGGGCCTTCTCGCCGTCGATGAAGACGGGGGCGGCCGGCGCCTCGCCGGTGCCGGGCAGGCTGATGCCGATATCGGCATGCTTGCTTTCGCCGGGGCCATTGACGATGCAACCCATCACGGCCACCTTCATGTTCTCGACACCGGGATAGCGGCTGCGCCAGACCGGCATCTGCTCGCGCAGGAAGTCGTCGATCTGCTTGGCCAGCTCCTGGAAGGTGGTGCTGGTGGTGCGGCCGCAGCCGGGGCAGGCCGTGACGCTGGGATTGAAATGGCGCAGGCCCAGCGACTGCAGTATTTCCAGCGCGACCACCACCTCTTGCGTGCGGGCCTCGCCGGGCTGCGGCGTCAGCGACACGCGAATCGTGTCGCCAATGCCCTCCTGCATCAGGATCGACAGCGCCGTGCTTGATGCCACCGTGCCCTTGGTGCCCATGCCGGCCTCGGTCAGGCCCAGGTGCAGCGCATAGTCGCAGCGGCGGGCCAGTGCGCGATAGACCGAGATCAGGTCCTGCACACCGCTGACCTTGCAGCTGATGATGATGTTGTCGGGGTTCATGCCCAGCTCGCGCGCATAGGCGGCCGAGCTCAGCGCCGATTGCACCAGCGCCTGGTACATCACCTGCTTGGCGTCCCAGGGCTCGGTGCGGCGGGCGTTGTCGTCCATCATCTGGGCCAGCAATTCCTGATCCAGGCTGCCCCAGTTGACGCCGATGCGAACGACCTTGTCGTATTGCATGGCCGCCTCGACCATCATCGCGAACTGGCGGTCCTTCTTGTCGCCCTTGCCGACATTGCCGGGGTTGATGCGGTACTTGGACAGGGCCCGGGCCATGGCCGGATGCTCGGTCAGCAGGCGGTGGCCGTTGTAGTGGAAGTCGCCGATCAACGGCACGTCGATGCCCATGCGGTCGAGCTGCTCGCGGATATGCGGCACGGCGTCGGCCGCCTCGGGCGTGTTGACGGTGATGCGGACCATCTCCGAGCCGGCGATCGCCAGCTCCTTGACCTGGATGGCCGTGCCGATCACATCCACCGTGTCGGTGTTGGTCATCGACTGCACACGCACCGGCGCATTGCCGCCGACGGTGACCAGGCGCTCACCCCAGCGCACCTGGGCCTGGCGCGAGCGGCGCGGCGCCACCACGGCCGGCGCGATGGCCTCTTCGAGATCGTTGTTGAAGTCGCTCATGATGACTGCTGAGTTTTACTTGAGTTCAAAGCGCGCGACGTTGTTGACCGCGCGGGTGCCCAGGTCCACCGGCTGGCCGCGGAACTGGACCTCGGCGCCGGCCGCGTTGCCAATCTTGATCTTGAAGGGCAAGGCCCCGTCGAGCACCAGCTGCTCGCCGCTTTCCAGCGTGCGGTTGGCCAGCATCTGGTCGTTGGCATCACGCACCTCGACCCAGGTCTGAGCGCGGGCACTCAGGCGCAAGGGACCATTGCCCGTGGCCGGTGCCGCGGTCGGTGTCGAAACAGCCGCCGACACCGGCGCCGACGCGCCCCCCCCCTGGGCAACCGTCCCCACCGGGGTCGGCGTGGCCGCCGGCGGCGCCGGCTGCAGCTCGATCGCGGGCTCACCCAGGCTGACGCCGGAACTGGCCGTGGCCGGAGGGAACACTGGCTCAGAGGCGGCGGCACTCGGCGCAGTCACACCCTCGCCCTGCCCCAACCCGCTCCACAGGCTGCCGGGCGCCAGATAGACGGCGGCGGCGGCCACCAGCAAGCCGATGGCGGCCAATGGCCCGGGACGCTTCAGCCAGGCCCAGGATTGAGGCTCCTCACGGCCCGGCCGCTCGCGGAAAGGCTGGTTCAAGCCCTGGGCGACACGGTCCAGTGCAGGGTCCACCGCATGGGGCAACAGGGCCAGCACAGGCGCCGGATCCACCTTCAGCGAACGGCACATGGTCTGGGCAAGCGCACGGGCAAAGGTGGCGTCCAGCAGTTCCTCGTGGCGGTCGGCCTCCAGCGCCTCGAGTTTGCGCTGCGGCACCTTCAGCGAGGCCGCCAGAGCGGCGATATGCAGGCCCTTGGCCTGACGGGCCTGGCGCAACAGGGCGCCGGCCGTGCGGGGCACATCGGCCGCGGTCAGCCCCAAAGGCGCGGGCGTACCGGAATCCTCAGTCATCGAATCGTCCATTCTCGAAGGCCAATGCCTCTTGGGATCTAGGAAAGCGTTTCAGCATCTGGTCGCCCAGCTCGCGCACCGACTGGGTATTGCCCAGCTTGCGTTCGATGCGCAGGGCCAACCACAGGGTCTGGGCACTGAGCAGGTCGGCCTGGCTGTTGACGCGGCGGATATAGAAACGGGCGCGGTCAAGGTCCTCGCGCCGGTACAGCACCTCGGCCAGATTGACCGTCACAGCCGGGCTGGTCGGGTCGAGCTCGAAGGCGCGCAGCAAGGAGCCCTCGGCCTCCAGCCACTGGCCGGCACGGGCCTGGCAGACCCCTTTTGCCAGCAGGGTGCGGGAAACGCCGCGGTATTGCGGCAGGCCAATTGCCAGATCGAACTGTGCCGTGGCGGCTGCCCAGCGCTGATGCTGGCACAGGAACCAGCCGTAGTTGTGCAGCGTGTCGGCATCGCGGCCATTGATGGCCAGCGCGCGGCGGAAACTGTCCTCGGACAGCGCATCCTCGCCCATCGCGGCGTAGATCAGGCCGCGCAGGTTGTAGCCCTCGATCAGCTCGGGCTTGGCGGCAAAAGCCTGCTTGACCTCGTCCAGCGCCGTCGTGTACTGACCACGCGAGAAATAACCCTCGGCCAACTCCAGCCGCACCTTGGCGCGCCGGTCGTTGTCGGTCTGGTCGGACTCGGTGCGGATCTGCGGGCCGGCGGTGGAACCGCCCACCATGCCAGTCGCCCCACAGCCGGCCAGGCCCATGACCGCAGCCAAGGCCAAGCACAAACGCCATTGCCACCAACCGATGCTCATTGCCGCCTCTCTCAAATCTCCCGGCCAGCTCCTTTGGGAGCTCACTGGGGACTGTTTTGTTCTGTTCCCGGCGTCTTCACCGGGGCTCGCACCATGCGGATGTGCGCACGGGTTCGGTCTTGTACCTCACCCGCGAGTTGACCACAGGCGGCGTCAATATCATCGCCCCGGGTCTTGCGCACCGTGGTGATCAGGCCTGCATCCTGCAGGATCTTGGCAAAGGCGGTGACGCGCTCGCGCGAGCTGCGCTTCAGGCCTGAGGCCGGGAAGGGATTGAACGGGATCAGATTGATCTTGCACGACACGTGACCACGCAACAGCTTGACCAATTCGGCAGCCAGCTCGGGCGTGTCATTGACGCCATCCAGCATGCAGTACTCAAAGGTGATGAAGTCGCGCGGCGCCTTGTCCAGATAGCGGTTGCAGGCGTCCAGCAGCTCGGCGATTGGGTACTTCTTGTTCAACGGCACCAGCATGTCGCGCAGCGGGTCCAGCGGCGCATGCAGCGACACGGCCAGGGCCACCGGGCAGTCGTCGCGCAGGCGGTCGATCATGGGCACCACGCCGGAGGTCGAGACGGTGACCCGACGGCGCGACAGGCCATAGCCATGATCATCCAGCATCACCTTCAGCGCCGGCACGAGGGCCGAGTAGTTCTGCAGCGGCTCGCCCATGCCCATCATCACGACGTTGGAGATCACACGCTCATCGCTGCCTAGCCGCTTGCGCAGCGTGTGCTCGGCAAACCAGAGCTGGGCCAGGATCTCGGCCGTGGTCAGATTGCGGCTGAAGCCCTGATGGCCGGTGGAGCAGAAACGGCAACCCACGGCGCAACCCGCCTGCGACGAGATACACAGCGTGCCTCTATCGTCTTCGGGGATGAACACCGCTTCCACCGCATCGCCGGCGCCGACGTCGAACAGCCATTTGACGGTGCCGTCGGTCGAGACATGCTCACTGATGATGGGCAACGCGGTGATGACCGCGCGGGTGGCCAGCTTGTCGCGCAGCGACTTGGCCAGATCGGACATGACGTTGAAGTCCGCCGCGCCCTTTTGATGAATCCAGCGGAACAGCTGGGTGGCGCGAAAGCGCTTTTCCCCCAGCTGCTCGCAAAACGCGGCCAGGCCTTCCAGATCGAATCCAAGCAGGTTGACCGCGTCCATATCTAGCCTCTCAAGCGCCTCTTGCTGCCGAGGCTTCAAGAGGAGCAGTCCGCTTTCAGCGGCTGTAAACGTTCATGCCGGGGAAGAAGAATGCCACTTCGGCGGCAGCCGTCTCGGCAGCGTCCGAACCGTGCACTGCGTTGGCGTCGATGCTGTCGGCGAAATCGGCACGGATGGTGCCCTTCTCAGCCTTCTTCGGGTCCGTGGCGCCCATCAGGTCGCGGTTCTTGGCGATGGCGCCTTCGCCTTCCAGCGCCTGGATCATCACCGGGCCGGAGATCATGAAGTTGACCAGGTCGTTGAAGAAGGGGCGTGCCTTATGAACGGCGTAAAACGCTTCGGCTTCGCCGCGCGACAGATGGGCCATACGGGCTGCAACAACCTTCAGGCCAGCGCCTTCGAAGCGTGCGTAGATTTGGCCGATGACATTTTTAGCCACGGCATCGGGCTTGATGATGGACAGGGTGCGTTCGATCGCCATGGTGAAATTCTCCTGAATTCAAAGACTTAGCAAAGCCTTGGATTGTAGCTTGGGAACATGCCGACCTGATGTCATGCGTTATCAGGCCGGCGAATGGCAAGGCTGGGCTTGCGCCTTAGCGGCCGCGGCCGCCGCGGTTGCCACCGCCGCCGCCCCCGCCACCACCGCCAAAACCGCGGCCACCACCGCCGCCACCCGAGCCGCCGCCGAAGCCGCGACCTCCTCCGCCGCCACCGCCACCACTGCCACCGCCGCGTTTGCCGCCACGGGCACGCTGCATGAAGGCATCGGCGCCGATATAGCCGACCGAGGTCTGCAGCGGATCGGGTTGACGCGGACCGTCTTCCTTGTTGCCGCCACCTTGACGCCCCTGGCCGCGACCCTGGCCCTGACCGCCACGCCCCTGCGGGCCGCGGTCATGGATGGGGCTGGACCCGCCGGGGCCGAAACCACCGAGACCACCGCGACCGCCGCCCTTCACAAAGCGCTTGTCGAAGGTCTGCTCCAGCGGATTCGGGATCACGCCACGCGGCAGATCATCATCATCGAAATCGTCGTCACGGTCGCGCGGTGCGCTCTGGTCGAGATTGCGCTCGACGTTGCGATCCGGGCCGCGCTGCTCGTCGCGCGGGCCCTGGTTGCCCTGCCCGCCCTGACGCGGCTCACCACGGCGACCACGTTGCTGCTGGTTGCCGTCCAGGCCCCGTTGCTGCTGGCCACCGCCCTGCTGCGGGCCCTGACCGCGGTTCGGGCCGCGGGCTTCATTGTTGCGACCACCACGGCCGTCGTTGCGGCCCTGCTCGTTGCGGCCATCATTGCGCGGCTGGTTGTCGCCCCGGCCCGGCTGGTTCTGCTGCTGGCGGTCACCACCGGCCAGGCGGCGAATCGTGCTGACATCGCTCTCGCCCAGCTCGACCCAGACGCCGCGCTTCAGACCACGCGGCAGCACCACGGTGCCGTAGCGGATGCGTATCAGGCGGCTGACCGTCAGGCCCACCGCGTCGAACAGCTTGCGCACCTCGCGGTTGCGGCCTTCGGTGATGATGACGCGATACCAATGGTTCACGCCCTCGCCGCCGCCGTCCTCGATGCTCTTGAAGCCGGCCTTCTGGCCTTCGATGATCACGCCTTCCAGCAGACGGTTGCGCTGATCGTCGGTCAGCGTACCCAGCACGCGCACGGCGTACTCGCGCTCGACGCCGAAGCGCGGGTGCATCAGCTGGTTGGCCAGATCACCGGAGGTGGTGAACAGCAACAGGCCTTCGGTGTTCAGGTCCAGCCGGCCGACCGACTGCCACTTGCCCTGCTGCAGGCGCGGCAGGTGGCGGAACACGGTCGGGCGGTTCTCGGGGTCGTTGTGCGACACCACTTCGCCGGTCGGCTTGTGATAGGCCAGTATGCGCGGCGTCGGCGCGGCAATGCGGAAGCGGATCGGCTTGCCACCGACACGGATCTGGTCGCCATAGGAAATGCGCTGGCCGATATGGGCCGCCTCGCCATTGACGGTGATGCGACCATCGAGGATCAACTCTTCCATCTCGCGGCGCGAGCCTATGCCGGCCTGGGCCAGCACCTTGTGCAGCTTGGGCGCATCGGCATCGGGGGCCAGCACCCGCTTGGTCTGGCTTTCGACTTCATCGCCGTCGTCGTCGCCGTCGTCATCGTCGAAGTCGTGTTCGTCGCCTTCGTCCTCGTCGTCCAGCGACTGCTCGGGCGCATCACCTGCGGCGTCGAAGTCACCGGTCAGCACCTGGGCAAACAGCGCGCCGGCCTCGGCCTGCACCTCGGGCGCCAGCGCCACGGCCGGAGCCTGGGGACGCGGTTCCTGGCCCTGGACACGGGGCTGATCGCCGTCCTGGGCACGGCCCTTGCGGCCACGGCGGCGGTTGCGGCCGGAGCGCGGACCGCGTTCGCCGCCCTGCTCACCCTCGCCTTCGTCGCCACCACCGTCTTCACGAGGGCCGGTCTCGGCAGCCTGGTCCAATGGCTCCTGGCGAGCTTCGGCAACCGGGGCAGCTTGTGCAAGCGACTCGGCCACAAGCTCGGCCGTTTCGGCCTTGGGCTTGGCGCGCGAACGCGCCGGGCGCTTGGCGGTGGGCGCTTCGACCGACTCGGACACCGCTGCCTGGACGGGGGCTTCCACCGCCGCCTCCGCGCTCACCTTCTTGGCCCGGGGCTTGCGGACCTTAGGCGCCGGCTCGGCCGTATCGCCGAACAAAGCGGCCGCCACCGGCGCCTCGACTGGCGCTGCCGCAGGCACGGCGGCCTCGTCGGCAGGCTTGCGCGTACGGCGTCGCTTGGGCGCGGCCTCGTCAGCAGCGGGGGTCAGGGTGGGATCGGTTTGGTCAGGTTTCATGCGTCGCGTTGCGCCTTGTCAGCGTCGTCAGACTCGGGGCCCGGCTCAGCGGGTGGGAGGGAGGTTGCAGGCGGCTCGCCGGCTGCAACGGAGGACTCTTGTTCTTCAATCAATTCGGCGGCCGGAGCAGCCTCTTCGGCCGGCGGCACGTCGGTCGCCGCATCAAGCGGCAGATCAGTCTGACCGTCTTCCAACAGCGAGGGCTGGTCGGCCAGGGCCAGCTCGAAGGCGGGTGTGACCTGGGTGCCATGCTCCAGCGGCGGCAACTGCTCCAGGCTGGCCAGGCCAAGATCATCCAGAAACTGCTTGGTGGTCGCAAGCAGGGCCGGCCGGCCCGGCGATTCGCGGTAGCCGATCGCCTCGACCCAGCCGCGGTCTTCAAGTTGCTTGACGATCTGGCTGGTGACGGCCACACCGCGTATGTCTTCGATATCGCCCCGGGTCACCGGCTGGCGGTAGGCAATGATGGCCAGGGTTTCCATCACCGCCCGCGAATAGCGCTGCGGCTTCTCGGGGTTCAGCCGATCGAGGTACTCGCGCAGCTCGGGCCGGCTCTGGAAGCGCCAGCCGGTGGACACGGCCACCAACTCCACGCCGCGGCCCTCCCAGTCGCGCGTCAACTCATCGAGCAGGCTGCGCAAGGTATCGGGGCCGATTTCATCGGCAAACAGCGTTCGCATGTCACGCAACGGCAAGGGCTGTTGCGCACATATGAGCGCGGTCTCAAGGACGCGCTTTGCATCCTGTGTATTCATGGACTGTTGTCACATCTCCGCCGACATTCGGCAGGTATTTCTGGGTCTGACCACCTGGCCCTCTGCGGCAGGCCGTTGGTCCGAGCTGATTGTCAGCCGGGGACCTGGGGCGGGCTCCGAGGGGAAGGGCGGCACCCGCATTCATGCGGGCGGCTCGGGTCGGCACTGTGCGCTAGCGCCCTGGTACTGCCCTGTTGGGGCATTGACCGAAAGCAACTGCAGGCATAGCCCGACGGCGCATTGTAGCGCCGCCGGGCGAACGCGCTCGATTTCTTCGAGCAGCTGTGGTTTCAGGGCGTTTTGCTCAACTCCGCCCAAGCCGGGGCCAGGTCTTCCGGCAAGGCTGCCTCGAAAGCCAAAGGCTTGGCACCGATCGGGTGGGCAAAGCTCAGCCGCGTGGCATGCAGGGCCTGGCGGGTCAGGCCCAGCGCCGGCTTGCCGCCGTACAGCGCATCGGCCAGCAGCGGGAAGCCTCTGCAGGACAGGTGCACGCGGATCTGGTGTGTGCGGCCGCTGTGCAGTACGCATCGCACCGCGCTCATGCCATCGCGGGCGGCGACCAGATAGATGTCGGTACGCGCCGGCTTGCCGCCGGCCAGGGCCGCCATGCGGATGCGGGATTGCGGGTCGCGGCGGATCGGCTCCTCGACGGTCAGCGTCTTGGGCACCAGGCCATGGGTCATCGCCAGGTATTCGCGGTGCACATCGCGGGCGGCGATCATCCGCGTCAGCGCGGTCACCGCCTCCAAGGTCTTGCCGACCACCATCAGGCCCGAGGTGTCCTTGTCCAGCCGGTGCACGATGCCGGCACGCGCCAGGGTGGCCGCCGCCGCATGGTGGGCCAGCACGCCATTCATCAAGGTGCCAGACCAATTGCCGGCCGCCGGATGGACGACCAGGCCGGCCGGCTTGTTGACGACCATCAGGTGGGCGTCCTCGAAGACGATGTGCAGGTCCATCTGCTCGGCCTTGAAGGCGCGGCTCTCCTCGGTGGGCACCAGTTCCAGCAGCACGCGCTGGCCGGACAGCACCTTGCGCGAGGCGGTGGTCACGGCCACGCCATCGACCTGCACATGGCCGCGCTCGATCAGCCCCTGCAGATGGCTGCGCGAGAATTCGGGCGCCATCGTCACCAAGAGCTTGTCAAGCCGTTGGGCATGCCATTCGCGGGCCACCACGCCCTGGCGCTGCTCATGCACATCGGCAGGGCCATCCTCGGAAAATTCGGCCTCATCCAGGCTTGCGTCCGTGCCTTCAGGCTGAACCATATAATCGCGACTCCGTTTTCAGCACAGGACGGTGCACTGCACCGCCATATGGACCATGGTCATGATGTGGGTGGAGCGCCAAACGGCGCGCTTGATGGGCAAGACGGGTCTCGCAGCAGCGATTGTGCTGGCGGTCACGCTGGCAGGCTGCAGCAGCACTGCCAAGGACGACCCGAACTCCCAGGCGAGTCTGGACAAATTGTACGCAGACGCCAAGGACGACCTGCAAGGCGGCAGCTACGACCGCGCAATCAAGACGCTGGAGCGCATCGAAGGCCGTGCCGCCGGCACGCTGATGGCCCAACAGGCCACCCTGGAACTGGCCTGGGCCAACTACAAGAGTGGCGAGCGCGCCCAGGCACTGAGCACGCTGGATCGCTTCATCAAGCTGAACCCGTCCAGCCCGGCGCTGGACTACGCCATCTACATGAAGGGCGTGATCAACTTCAATGACGATCTGGGCCTGTTCGGCAGCATTGCGCGCCAAGACCTGTCCGAGCGCGACCAGCAGGCCTCGCGAGACGCCCTGCTCGCCTTCCGCCAGCTGGTGGACCAGTACCCGCAGTCCAAGTACACCCCCGACGCCTCGCAGCGCATCGACTACATCCTCAACACCCTGGCCGCCTATGAAGTGCATGTGGCGCGCTACTACTACAAGCGCGGCGCCTATGTGGCCGCGGCCAACCGCGCCCAGCAGGCGGTGCAGGAGTTCCAACGCGCGCCGGCGGCCGAAGAGGCCCTGTTCCTGATGATGCAGAGCTACGAGAAGCTGGATCTCAAGCCCCTGCGCGATGACGCCGAGCGCGTGCTGCGCAAGAGCTTCCCGAACAGCGCCTATCTGCGCGAAGGCTTTGTCGACGGCAAGGCCTGGTGGAAGCTGTGGTGAGGTGTTGAACTGACCCTGGAACGAACGAAGCCCGCTGACGCGGGCTTTTTAACGGCTGTCGTAGCCCGGATGCAATCCGGGGCCCCGGATTGCATCCGGACTACCAGGCCTTGGCCAGATCGGCGCCGGGTTGGTAGGTTCGCGCCAGGCTCAGCCCCTCCAGCCAATCCATCGCCTCGCCCTCGTTGGCCACCTGCCCCATCGGCGGCAGCGCGGCGCGCAGGCGTTTGCCGTAGTTCATGCCGGCCATGCGCGGGTCGCAGATCACCAAAAGGCCCTTGTCGGACTCGGTCCGTATCAGCCGGCCACCGCCCTGCTTCAAGGACACTGCCGCCTCGGCGATGAAATACTCGGCGAAGGCATTGCGGCCCTCGTTCTCAAGCTTGCGCACGCGGGCCTCGACCAGCGGGTCGTTCGGCGGCGGGAACGGCAGCTTGTCGATCAGCACGCACTGCAGCGCGTCGCCCGGCACGTCGATGCCCTCCCAGAAACTCTGCGAGCCCACCAGCACCGAGCGCGGCTGGGCCATGAACTGCTGCAGCAACACGCGCTTGGGCGCGCCACCCTGTATCAGCACGGCGATGCTATCGCCTGCCGCCTCGAACTTCTGTATCAGCGCCTCGCCCACCGTCTGCAGATTGCGCAGGGTGGTGGTCAGCACAAAGGTGCGGCCGCCGAGCGCCCGCGCGCAGCGCGCCGCCAGCTCGGCCACGGCCAGCGGATGGCCAGGCTCGTTGGGCTTGGGAAAGCCCCGTGGCACATACAGCCGCGCATGGTTGGCATAGTCGAAGGGGCTGCCGACGCGCAGCACGGTGGCGTTGTCCAGGCCGGCAGGCTCGGTGAACCAGGCCAGACGCTCATCCTCGCCCAGTGTGGCCGAAGTGAACACCCAGGCCTTGGGCGCAGCAGCCATCTGCTCCTGCATTGCCGCACGTATGTCCAGCGGCGACTCGACCAGGCGTGCCGTGTTCGGGGTGAGGTCTATCCAGCGCACCGCGCCATCGGCGGCCGTGCCGCAAAACACGGTGGCCAGCTCGACGAATTGCTGGCCACGCTCGTGCAGACGGATGAAGTCCGGCGCCATCTCGGTGACCGTGGCCAATGCCGCCACCGCCGCCGCGGCCGCGGCCGCCACCTCATCGACTGCGGGTTGGAAGCTCTCGTCCGCGGCGCGATCCTCCCAGCGCAGCTTGAGCATGCCGCGCACCTCGCGCATCGGCCCTGCGGCGGCCATGCGCAATTCGCGTGCAGCGCGCTCCACCCCGGCACTCAAGGCCTGCCAGTCCTGCAGGCCGCGGGCCTGGCTCAGACCTATGGCCAGCAGGTCGCGCGAGAAGTCGATCAGCTGGGCAGTACCCAGCATCGTGCCCAGGAACTGCACACCAGCCTCGGCCAGCTGATGTGCCTCGTCGAAGATCGCCACCTCGACGCTGGGCAGCAGCTCGGCCACGCCGCTGTCGCGCAGGGCCATATCGGCAAAGAACAGGTGGTGGTTGACGACTACCACATCAGCCAGCATCGCCTCGCGCCGCGCCTTCACCACATGGCAGGCGCGGAACTCGGGGCAGTCGCTGCCCAGACAGTTGTCGCGGGTCGAGGTCACGATGGGTATCACCGGCGAACGGTCGTCCAGGCCATCCATTTCGGCCAGATCGCCGGTCTGCGTCTCCTGCGCCCAGCGCTCGACACGGGCCAGCGCCATCACCGCACGGCGGTCCGGCAGCTGCTCGGTGTGGCGCGCCTGGCTCAGCCGGTGCAGGCACAGATAGCTACCACGGCCCTTCAGCAGGGCCGTCTGCACCGGCATCTGCAAGGCCTCGCGCAGACGCGGCAGGTCGCGCAGAAAGAGCTGGTCCTGCAGGCTCTTGGTGGCGGTGCTGATCAAGGTACGGCTGCCTGACAGCAGGGCCGGCACCAGATAGGCAAAGGTCTTGCCGACGCCTGTGCCCGCCTCGACGACCAGGGTGTCGCGCTCGGAAATGGCCTTGGCCACGGCCAGTGTCATCGCCATCTGCTGCTCGCGCGGCACATAGCCCTCGTCGGCACGGGCCAAGGGACCGCCGACGTCAAACGCGGCCGCGACCAGTTGTTCCAGCTCGGACTTCTGTTGTTGCTCGCTCACTCACGGACCCCAAAGCAGCGCCAGGCGCCGGGCCAATCAATAAAAGGCCTGCGCATCACGAGGGACGCATCAAGCATGAGCCGGCGCATCACGCCGGCTCGGGAGGATCGTTCTCGCGCTCCAGCCTGGCGATCAGGTCGCGCAGCAGCAGGCGGCGCTTCTTCAGGCGCCGCAAGGCCATCTGGTCGATCGGCAGCTCGCTGGCAATGCGGTCCACCATCGCGTTCAGATCGGCATGCTCGATGCGCAATTCGATCAGGTGGCGCTGCGGCGAGTGAAGGTTTTCATCCATTCAGGGGGACCGGTCGGAGACCGGTAGATAAAGCGATTATAGTTTTCGACATGATTCGACCGCCCCCAGGGTACCGCCTGAATGCCGCCACCGGTCTGCACCGGGGCGACCGCCAATACCAGCAAGACCAAGTGGAGATCATCGCGCATCCCCGAGTGCCCGGCTGCGCCCTGGCCGTCCTGGCCGATGGCATGGGCGGCAAGAGCGGCGGACGCAAGGCCTCGGACCAGGTGATTCTGACCGCCAAACAGCTGTTCGAACGCTTCGTGCCAGGCGAGGAAGACCCGGCCGAGCTGCTGCGTCAACTGGTCGGCGAGGCCCATCTGATGATCAAGCTGACGGCCATCACCTCCGAGGAGGAGCCGCACAGCACCTTGGCGGCCTTTCTGGTCGGGCCGGATCGCCGCTGCCACCTGGTTCACGCCGGTGACTCGCGTCTGTACCACTTCCGCCAGGCCGAGATGATCAGCCGCACCTTGGACCATTCCTTTGTGCAGCGCCTGATCGACGAGGGCCAGATCAACGAGCAGGAAGCGGCCACGCACCCGCAGTCGAATCTGCTCACTGGCTGCCTGGGCACCCTGCAGGACCCGCCGATCTCCGAGCACCTGATCAGCCGGCTGGAAGTGGGCGACACGGTGATGGCCTGCAGCGATGGCCTGTGGCACTACTTCACCCCCAAGGAGATGGGCGAGGTGCTGCACGCGCTGCCGCCGCGCGATGCTGTCGAGATGCTGATCAACAAGGCCCGCAGCCGTGCCCGGGGCGGCGGCGACAACCTTTCGCTGGCCGTGGTGAAGGTCGAGACGCTCTCCTAACGCTGTACCGCACTGCTCGGCAAGGGCAGCGGAGCCGCATGTTTGGCCTTCGCGGCTTCGCGTGCCAACACCTCTTTTTCATGCGCTTGCGCGGCCTTGATGCGCCGCTGGGTCGCCCGCCGCGCCTGCTCGGCCTGGCTGGCAGCGAGTGCCCTTTCCGCAGCGACGTCGTTGCGCGACGGGGCTGCGGCGCTCGCCGCCCGCTTGGGTGGTTCGGCCTGGGCCGGACGGCTGGAGGCCATCGCTGGCGCTGAAGCAGCTTTGGCGGCCTTGGCTGCCATCTCCCTGGCCTCCTGCGCCTTGGCCTGCTGCTTGGCGGCGACGCGCTCACGTTGGGCCTGAGCGCGCTGCTGGCGCTCGAGCAGATCCAGCGCCTGTTCCTGCTTCAGTACCGGCTGCAGCGCGGTGCGGCGCTGAGCCTTGGCCGCCAGCTCGCAGTCGGTAATCTGGAACTTGGTCGAGCATTCACGCATGGCGGCAGAGAATTCGGCTTCGATTTGCTGGCGTTGTGCACGCAGTTGCTCACGCTCGGTGGCTGCCTGCACTTGCAGGCTGACCAGGGCCGCCAACATCAGGAGCGAAGTTTTCATGTCAGTGATGTATCCACGTCACGGCGTTCCAGCGCCAGGTACTCGGCCGACTGCATCTCCTGCAGCCTCGAGACGGTGCGCGGGAACTCATGCGCCAGCGGCCCCTCGGTATAGAGCCGCTCGGCCGCCACCTCGGCCGACAATATCAGCTTGACGCGACGGTCGTACAGCACATCCACCAGCCAGGTGAAGCGGCGCGCCTCGCTGGCCAGGCGTGGCGACATCTCGGGCACGCCCGACAGTATCACCGTGTGGAACTGCGTCGCCAGTTCAAGATAGTCATTCTGCGAGCGCGGCCCGCCGCACAGGGTCTTGAAGTCGAACCAGACCACGCCGCCGGCACGGCGCCGCGAGCGCAGCGCGCGATGTTCGATATGCAGCACCGGGTCTTCGTCCTTGGCCTCGGCCAGTTCGTCGAAGGCCTGGCCAAGCGCTACCTCGGCCTGCTCGTTCAAGGGCGTGTGATAGAGCTGCAGATGTTCCAAGGTGCGCTGGCGGTAGTCCATGCCAGCATCGACATTGATAACCTCCAGCTTGTCCTTCAGCAACTCGATGGCTGGCAGGATGCGGTCGCGATGCAGGCCGTTGGGGTAGAGCTCGTCGGGCTTGAAGTTGGACGTGGTGACAATGCTCACGCGATTGGCGAACAGCGCATCCAGCAGCCGGTGCAGGATCATCGCGTCGGTGACATCGGCGACATGGAATTCGTCGAAACAGATCAGCCGATAGCGCCGCGCGATGCGCCGGCCCAGCTCGTCCAGCGGATCGGCCGTGCCCTTCAACTCCTGCAGCTCGCGGTGCACCTCGCGCATGAACTCATGGAAGTGCAGCCGGGTCTTGCGCGTCAGCGGCACGGCGTTGAAGAAGCAATCCATCAGAAAGCTCTTGCCCCGCCCCACCCCGCCGTACATATAGACGCCGCGCGGAATCGGCGGACGCATCAGCAGCTTGGTGATGGCATTGCCGCGCCGGGCCTTGTAGTCTGCCCATTCGTCCTGGCAGCGCTGCAGGGCCGCAATGGCGCGCAGCTGGGCCGGATCGGATTGGTAGCCGCGTTCGACGAGGAGTTGCTGATAGAGATCGGTGACAGAGGTCATGGCGGAGCAACTCGTAGCCCGGATGAAGCGCAGCGAATTCCGGGGATCGCTGCGGATGCAGGCCCCGGATGCCGGCGCTGCGCGCCTTCATCCGGGCTACCCAAACCGTCAGAAGTTGAGCGTGCGCTTGTCCACCGCCAGCGCGGCTTCCTTGGTCGACTCGCTCAAGGACGGATGGGCATGGCAGATGCGCGCGATGTCCTCGGCGCTAGCCTTGAACTCCATCGCCACCACCGCCTCGGCAATCAGCTCCGAGGCGAACGGGCCGATGATGTGCACGCCCAGGATCTCGTCGGTCTTGGCATCGGCCAGCATCTTGACGAAGCCGTTGGTGTCGCCCAGTGCTCGGGCACGGCCGTTGGCCATGAAGGGGAACTGGCCGGCCTTGTAGGCCCGACCTTCGGCTTTCAGCTGCTGCTCGGTCTGGCCGACCCAGGCAATCTCGGGGCTGGTGTAGATGACCCAGGGAATGGTGTTGAAGTTGACATGGCCATGCTGGCCGGCAATGCGCTCGGCCACGGCCACGCCCTCTTCCTCGGCCTTGTGCGCCAGCATCGGGCCGCGCACCACGTCACCGACCGCCCAGACATTGGGCAGATTGGTCTTGCACTCCTCGTCGACCACGATGGCGCCGCGCTCGTCGAGCTTCAGGCCCACGGCCTCGCCGTTCAGGCCTATGGTGTTGGCAACACGGCCGATCGAGACGATCAGCTTGTCCACGGCCAAGGTCTGCGCCGCGCCCTTGGCATCGGCATAGGACACCGTCACACCGCTCTTGTCCGACTTGACCTCGGAGATCTTCACGCCCAGCTCGATCTTCAGGCCCTGCTTCTTGAACAGCTTGGCCGCTTCCTTGGCCACGCCTTCATCAACGGCGCTCAGAAACGCGGGCATGGCTTCCAGCACGGTGACCTCGGCGCCCAGCCGGCGCCAGACCGAACCCATCTCCAGGCCGATCACGCCGGAGCCGATCACGCCCAGCTTCTTGGGCACGCCTCCAATGCGCAATGCGCCATCGTTGGAGAGGATGTTCTCTTCGTCGAAGGCAGCGCCGGGCAGCGCACGGGCGTTCGAGCCGGTGGCAATGATCACATGCTTGGCCAGCAGGCTTTCATCACCGACCTTGACCTCGTACAGGCCGTCCTTGGCCGCCGCAAAGCTGCCGCGGCCGTGGAAGAAGCTGACTTTGTTCTTCTTGAACAGATAGAGGATGCCGTCGTTATTCTGCTTCACGACCTGGTCCTTGCGGGCCAGCATCTTGGCAACGTCGATGCTCAGGTTCGACAGGCCTATGCCATGGTCCGCGAAGTGATGGCCGGCATGCTCGAAGTGCTCGCTGGACTGCAGCAGCGCCTTGGACGGAATGCAGCCGACATTGGTGCAGGTGCCACCCGGGGCCGGGCCGCCGGTGGCGTTCTTCCACTCGTCGATGCAGGCGGTGTTGAAGCCGAGCTGGGCCGCGCGGATGGCGGCGATATAGCCGCCGGGGCCGCCGCCGATGACGAGTACGTCGAATTGCTTGGACATGATGGTGATGATGAAGTCTTGTTGGTTGCTGGGGTCAGGCTTTGCCCGGACTCAATCCGAAGGCACGAACACCCACAGCAGGATGTAGAGCAAGGCACCGGCGCCGCCGAACAGGAACATCACGGCAAAGATCAGCCGCCAGATCCAGGATTCGAGGCCGGTGATCAGGGCCAGGCCGCCGCAGACGCCGCCGATCCAGCTGTCGCTGCGGCTGCGCCGGAAGCGATTCAGCGCCTCGACCGCAGGAGCGCCACTGCCACCGGCCGAAGCCTCGCCGCTGAGCAGGCGGGCCTTGGCTTGCTGAAACTCCGCCTCGCTGAGCACGCCGCGGGCGCGGAGTTCGTCAAGACGGTGAATTTCTTCCGCGATGGACATACGTGATCTCCTGGTTCTTTCTAGTCAGTTGGGGCCGGAGCTTTCGGCCATGCTACGCATGGATCTCAAGGTCCAGCCCGCAACGCTTAAATATCGAAAAGCAGGCGCGACGGATCTTCCAGCGCATCCTTCATCGCCACCAGACCGAGCACGGCCTCGCGGCCGTCGATGATTCGGTGGTCGTAGGACATGGCCAGATAGTTGATCGGGCGCACGACGACCTGACCGTTCTCGACCACGGCGCGGTCCTTGGTCGCATGCACGCCCAGGATGGCCGACTGCGGCGGGTTGATGATGGGCGTGGACAGCATCGAACCGAAGGTGCCGCCGTTGCTGATCGAGAAGGTACCGCCGGTCAGATCATCAATCGAGATCTTGCCTTCCTTGGCCTTCTGACCGAACTCGGCAATCTTCTTCTCGATGTCGGCAAAGCTCATCTGGTCGGCATTGCGGATGACGGGAACGACCAGGCCACGCGGCGAACCGACGGCGATGCCGATGTCGAAATAGCCGTGATAGACGATGTCGTTGCCATCGACCGACGCGTTCAGCACCGGGTACTTCTTCAGCGCCGCGACGGCGGCCTTGACGAAGAAGCTCATGAAGCCCAACTTGACGCCATGTTCCTTCTCGAACTTGTCCTGGAAGCGCTTGCGCATTTCCATCAGCGGCGCCATGTTCACCTCGTTGAAGGTGGTCAGGATCGCGTTGCTGGACTGCGATTGCAGCAGGCGCTCGGCGATACGGGCGCGCAGGCGGCTCATGGGCACGCGTTGCTCCGGCCGGTCGCCCAGCTTTTGCTGCACCGGCGCGGCCACGGCCGGCAACGCCGGCTTGGCAGCAGCCACAGGCACGGCCACCGGCGCAGGCACTGCAGCCTTGGCACCACCCGCCACGGCGGCCAGCACATCACCCTTGGTGACACGGCCATCCTTGCCGGTGCCGGACACATCGGCCACGCCCAGCTTGTTGTCGGCCAGCAGCTTGGCGGCGGCGGGCATGGCCACATCGCTCTTGCTGGTGGAGGCAGGTGCTGCAGCGGCGGCGGGTGCTGCCGGCACGTCGGCCACGGCCTTGACTTCCAGCGGGCTGACCTGGGTCGCGCCCTCGGTGTCGATGCGGGCGATGACCTCTTCGCTGACGACCGATTCGCCGTCGTTCTTGACCAGCTGAGCCATCACACCGGCGCTCGGCGCGGGCACTTCCAGCACCACCTTGTCGGTTTCGATCTCGACCAGGATTTCATCGATGGCCACGGCCTCGCCGGGCTTCTTCTTCCAGGTCAGCAGCGTGCCTTCGGCCACGGATTCGGACAGCTGGGGGACTTTGACTTCTACGATTGCCATAACAATTGACTCCGATTCTTTGCATCTTTTGGCCGCGCAAGCGCGCGGCAGCCACCCGCGCCATCAGGCGCGGGCCGCCACATCACTTGGTGAGGATGAAACCCTTGAGCTTCGCGAAGGCCTGGTCCAGCAGCGCCTTCTGCTGCTCCTGGTGCAGGTGCGAATAACCCACCGCCGGCGAGGCCGAGGCCGGGCGGCCGGCGTAGCCGAGGCGCTGACCATCGGTCATGTTCTCGTGCACATAGTGCTGCACAAAGAACCAGGCGCCCTGGTTTTGCGGCTCGTCCTGGCACCAGACGATGTCGGTCGCGTTCGGGAACTTCTTGATCTCGGCGGCGAAGGCCTTGTGCGGGAAGGGATAGAGCTGCTCGACGCGGATGATGGCCACATCAAGGTTCTTCTTCTCGGCCCTGGCCTTGACCAGGTCGTAATAGACCTTGCCGGAGCAGGCGACGATGCGCTTGACCTTGGCTGCGTCGACGCCCGCGTCCTGCTCGGTGATGACGGTGCGGAACTCACCCTTGGTGAAGTCGGTCAGCGGCGAGGTCGCGTCCTTGTTACGCAGCAGCGACTTGGGCGTCATGATGACCAGGGGCTTGCGGAACTGGCGCACCATCTGGCGGCGCAGCACATGGAAGATCTGGCTGGCCGTGGTCGGCTGAACGACCTGCATATTGTTGTCGGCCGCCAGCTGCATGAAGCGCTCAAGACGCGCCGAGCTGTGCTCAGGGCCCTGGCCTTCGTAGCCGTGCGGCAGCATCAAGGTCAGGCCGTTGGCACGGCCCCATTTCACTTCACCGGAGGCGATGAACTGGTCGATCACGACCTGCGCACCGTTGACGAAGTCGCCGAACTGGGCTTCCCAGATCACCAGGGTGTTGGGGTCGGCCGAGGCATAGCCGTACTCGAAGCCCAGCACCGCCTCTTCGGACAGGATGGAGTCGATGACGACGAACGGGGCCTGGCTGTCGGCGACGTTCTCAAGCGGCACATAGGTGCCGATGTCCCACTTCTCGCGGTTCTGGTCGTGCAGCACGGCATGGCGGTGCACAAAGGTGCCGCGGCCGCAGTCTTCACCGGACAGGCGCACCGGATAGCCGCTGGCCACCAGCGAGGCAAAAGCCATGTGCTCGCCCATGCCCCAGTCCACATTGACCTCGCCACGGCCCATGGCCGCGCGGTCGGCAATCACCTTCTCGACCAGCGGATGGACCTTGAAGCTGCTGGGGATGGTGGTGATGCGCTCGGCCAGGCGCTTGAACTCGCCCACCGGCAGTGCGGTGTCGGCCGAATCGGTCCACTTCTTGTTCAGGAACGGCGACCAGTCGACGGCGTACTTGCCCTTGAAGTTGGTCAGCACCGGGTCCACCGTGTGGCGGCCCTCGTCCATCGCCGCGCGATAGGCCTTGAACATCGCGTCCGGGCCATCGGCGGGCAGGGTGCCCTGGGCCACCAGCTTCTCGCCGTAGAGCTTGCGTGTGCCGGGATGCTGAGCGATCTTCTTGTACATCAGCGGCTGGGTCAGCGAGGGGGTGTCCTGCTCGTTGTGGCCCAGCTTGCGGAAGCAGATGATGTCCAGCACCACGTCCTTCTTGAACTGCTGGCGGTACTCCATCGCCCACTGCGTGCACAGCACGACGGCCTCGGGATCATCGCCATTGACGTGCAGCACCGGCGCTTCGATCATCTTGACGACGTCGGTGCAATACAGCGTCGAGCGGCTGTCGCGCGGATCGGAGGTCGTGAAGCCGATCTGGTTGTTGATGACGATGTGCACCGTGCCGCCGGTGTAGTAGCCGCGGGTCTGCGCCAGCGCCAGCGTTTCCATCACCACGCCCTGGCCGGCGAAGGCGGCGTCACCGTGCACCAGCACCGGCAGCACCTGGGCGCCAACGGCGTCACCACGGCGGTCCATGCGGGCCTTGACCGAACCCTCGACCACCGGGTTGACGATCTCCAGGTGCGAGGGGTTGAAGGACAGGCTCAGGTGGACCGGGCCGCCAGGCGTCGTCACATCGCTGGAGAAGCCCTGGTGGTACTTGACGTCGCCCGAGGGCAGGT
>JADMJJ010000111.1 GCA_018780645.1 Burkholderiaceae bacterium | reverse complement strand
ATGAACTGATCAAGCGCAGCGGCTGCGAGTTCAGGCTCAGCGTGATGCCGCGCGCCCGCATCTGGCGCTCGATCGAATCGAGCGAACTGGAATTCAGCATGTCCGGCATCACCAATGAAGCGCGCGACAAGTACGCAGGCTTTGCCTGGTGCATCCAGGCCATGATCATCGCCCTTCAACTACTCGCAGATCGAGAGCCGCGCGCTGCATGAGCTCACCCGCACGCTGGACAGCGGGGACCCGGCCGTGCAGCATGGCCTGATCATGTCCAAGGCCGCCCTGCCCGAAGCCGAGCAGCGCAAATGGCGCGCCCTGATCGACGACATGCGCACTGACGGCACGCTGCTCAAGATTATGCGGCGCTACTTCCCGGTCGAGGACGCCAGGGCCTACGTTACGTTCTGACCCGCGGGGCAACGCCGGCACTACCCTCCTGGCGTTCAGGGCAGCCTGAACCCCGCCACCGCCGCCACCAGTTGATTGGCCTGATCCCGCAGGCTTGAGGCCGCCGCCGCGCTTTGCTCCACAAGCGCCGCATTCTGCTGCGTGGCCTGGTCCATCTGGGTGATGGAGCTGCCGACCAAGGCCACCCCCTCGCTCTGTTCATGGCTGGCCACGCTGATCTCGCCCACGATGTCGCTCACGCGCTGAATGGCGCTGACCACCTCCTGCATGGTGCTTCCGGCTCGGTCCACCAGTTGGGTGCCCTGCTCCACATGCTCGACGCTGGCCCCGATCAGGGTCTTGATCTCACGTGCCGCCTCGGCGCTGCGCTGCGCCAGGCTGCGCACCTCGGAGGCCACAACGGCGAAGCCGCGCCCCTGCTCGCCGGCGCGAGCCGCCTCGACCGCCGCATTCAGCGCCAGGATATTGGTCTGGAAGGCGATCGAATCGATCACGCCGATGATGTCGGATATCTTGCGGCTGCTCTCGTTGATGCCCTTCATGGTCTCGACCACCTCGCCCACGACCTGGCCGCCGCGGCCGGCCACCTCGCTGGCCGATTTGGCCAGCTGATTGGCCTGGCCCGCGTTATCGGCGTTCTGGCGCACGGTGGTGCTGAGCTCATCGGTGGTGCTGGCCGTCTGCTGCAGATTGCCGGCCGTCTGCTCGGTGCGCGCCGACAGGTCCATATTGCCGGCGGCCACCTCGGTGGCGGCGACCTGCACGCCCTCGGCGGCGTGGCGTACCTCGCGGATCAGGTTCAGCAGCCGCTCTCGCATCATGTGCATCTGGCCCAGAAGGTGGCCGATCTCGTCACCACCATCGGCCTTGATGTCGAGCGTCAGGTCGCCAGCGGCGATGGCCGTCGATAGCTGGTCGGCCTTGGCAAAGCCACTGCGTATGCGGGCCAGCAGGCTGAAGAACATCCAGGTCGCCGGCACGCCCACCAGCACCGCCAGAACGATGAAGACCGTCAGCAGGCGATGGGCATGCAGGCTGGCCAGCGCCGCCGCCTGTGTGGCTTCGTCTTCCTGATGACGCAGCATCTGCTCCAGCGCATCGAACAGGGCCTTGCCCTCGGTGCGGCCGCTCTTCAGAAAGTCGGCCATGACCTGGTCGGAAAAATCCCCTCGCTTGATCGCTGCAAACGTCTGGTCAACCTTGGTCGTCCAGGCCTGGCGCTTGGCATCGGCATCCTCGGCCATGGCCTTGCCGGCGCTGTCGCTGGCGATGGCAGTCCGAATCTTGGGCCAGGCGGCGTCGTTCTCGGCGCGGCGCTTGTCCATGGCCTCGATGTGCACGCTCAACGGATGATCGTGGATGCCGGCCAACGGACTGCCCGGCGCGTGCTGGAAGCTCAGCAGTATCTCCAGCCGGTTGGCCTGGTTCTGCTTGATCAGCTGATTCAGTTCATCAACCGCGCGCATGCGGCGCCCTGCCACATCATCGAGGCTGGCCGATCCACTGAAAAGGCCCCACACCGCAAGCACCGCCAGCAGCAGGAAAGTCGCCCAGTACATCGCCATGATGGCGAGAAAGCGCTGGGATATGCGGAAGTTGTTGAGCAAAGGTGCCTCCTGTGTCAGCTCCGAACCATCGTAGGCGCCGCACGCCATCAACGGCAGTCGCCCCGTGCACGTGATCGAGAACAAATTGCGAGATGTTGCGATTTGTGCATATTCAACTTTGATCAGGCTTGCTCAAAGTCAAGGCCGAGGCACCGACGGCGAGTGAACATATTCGCCACAGCTTATTTAAAGGATCTCCATGAGCAAGCAGTACCGCGCCATCACCGCGGAGGTCTCGGCCTCGCTGATCAAACTGCGGGCTGACATGCCCGACACGACCCGGGGCTTCTCGGCCCTGGCACAGGCCGCCACCAGGGACGGTGCACTCGACAAGAAGACCAAGGAGCTGATCGCGATGGCGCTGTCGGTGGCCGCGCGTTGCGATCCCTGCATGGGCTTTCACGCCGAGGCCCTGGTCAAACTGGGGTGCAGCCGCGCCGAGTTCGAGGACATGCTGGGCATGTGCCTCTATATGGGCGGCGGACCGGCGCTGATGTATGCGGCCCATGCCCTGGACGCCTTCGAGGAGTTTGGCGGCGAGGCGAAGGTGTGATCGGCGCTCAGCGCCCCTCCTGCTCCATCAGCAGATAGGTGTTGTAGGCATTGATGCGATTGGCCACGCCGAACAGGGGCAGCTTGGCGAAGCGCGACCAGTCGGTGGCGGCATAGGCCTCCTCGAAGGGCAGCATGTCGCGCGCGGCCGCACCCATGGTCTGGCGCAGATAGGCCAGATAGTCCCGGGTCATCTGCAGGTCCTCGCGGGCGGTGTTCGATACGGGACCATGGCCGGGGATGATGACGGTGGTGTCGAAGCCCAGCAGCTTGTCCAGCGCCCCAATCCACTTGCCGCTGTCGGCCTGGCCGACAAAGGGCACGCGGCCACGGAACACCAGATCACCGGCCAGCAGCACCTTCAGCTGTGGCACATAAACCACCAGATCCTCGGGCGTGTGCGCCGGGCCGGCCGGCTGCAGCAGAAAGTCCAGCCCGCCCAGGCGCAACGTGGTCGGGCCGGCCAGCCAGCGGTCGGCCGGCACCAGCACGGTCTTTTCGTCGATCCAGGGAAAAAGTTCCTCGCGGCTGGCCTGCAGGCGAAGGGCTGCCGTTTCGGAGTGCAGATAGACCTGCCCGTCGCGCTGGGCAATGATCTGCGCACCGGCGGCCTTGAAGACCTGCAGGCCGTAGATGTGGTCGGCGTGGTAATGCGTCACCACCAGATAGCGCACCGGCTTGGGCGTGATGCGCCGGATCTCGTCCAGCAGCGCCTGGGCCAGGGCCGGCGAGCCCAGCGCATCCAGCACCAGCACGCCCTCGCTTGTGACGACGAAGGCGGCATTCGAGATGAAGTTCCGGTTGGCCGAGGAACCCAGCGCCGACTCGCCCTGCACCATCCAGGTCTGCGGCGCCACCTGCTGGGCGTGCAGGGCCTGGGCGCCGGCCCGAAGCGGCAACAGACCGGCAAGACCGAGCAGGACAGCGACCCGCACCCACGAGAAAATACTGTTTATCAGCATACACAGATATTAAGATCTATTTGCCCCACTGCAAGCTAGTGGTTAGTCCCGATAGGAGCCCGCGCGCAATGTAAAGATGCTGCTAGGCAGCCCGACCCATAAGGAGACATCGATGATCAGCTTGAAATCACTGGCGCCCCTGGCCCTGGCGGCCCTCGCCGGCCTGTGCCAGGCCCAGGACGTGAACCTGGCGCGCAACCTCGCCGCCACCTGCGCCAACTGCCACGGCACGGCCGGCATTGCTAAGGGCGAGATGAAGACGCTGGCCGGCCGCAAGGAAGACGAATTGCTGAAACTGCTGGCGGACTACCGCAGCGGCGCGCAACCCGCAACGATCATGCATCAGATCGTCAAGGGCTATACCGAGGACCAGCTCAAGCTGGTGGTCAAGCATTTCGCCGCCCTGCCGGCAAAACCCTGAGGAACGCGCCATGGACAAAGCATCGATCAAACAGGCGCTGAACCGACGCCACCTGTTGCTGGGCGGCCTTGCCGCCACCGGCCTGAGCCTGAGCGGCTGCGCCAGCATGGGCGCCGGCCCCTCGATCGGCCGTGTGGTCGTGATCGGCGGTGGTTTCGGCGGCGCCACCGCGGCGCGCTACCTGAAACTGTGGGGTGGCAATGTGGACGTGACGCTGATCGAGCGCCAGTCCAGCTTCGTCTCCTGCCCCATCTCCAATCTGGTGCTCGGCGGCCACAAGCAGATGGCCGACATTACCCGCGGCTATGACGGTCTGAAGGCCATAGGCGTGAAGATGCTGCAGGGCGAGGTCACGGCCATCGACGCCGCGGCCAAGACGGTGCGCCTGGCCGACGGCAGCAGCGTGGCCTATGACCGGCTGATACTCTCGCCGGGCATCGACTTCATGCTCGACGGCATCGGCGGCCTGAAAGCGGCGCTCGACGCGGGTCAGGTCATGCACGCCTGGAAGGCCGGCCCGCAGACCATGGCCCTGCGCAAGCAGCTGGAGGCCATGCCCGATGGCGGGGTGTTCGCGATGAGCATCCCCAAGGCCCCCTATCGCTGCCCCCCCGGCCCCTACGAGCGGGCCTGCATGGTGGCCAGCTACCTGAAGCAGTACAAGCCCAAGTCCAAGCTGCTGGTGCTCGACGCCAACCCCGAGATCACCTCCAAGAAGGCCCTGTTCGAGCGGGCCTTCAAGCAACACTACGACGGCCTGCTGGAATACCGGGCCAATGCCGAGCTGAAGGAGGTGGCCAACGGCGGCAAGCTGGCGAAACTGGAGTTCGAGGACGTCAAGGCCGATGTCCTCAACGTGATACCGCCGCAGCGCGCCGCCGACCTGGCCCTGAAGGCCGGCGTGGTCAATGTCAACCAGCGTTGGAGCGCAGTGAACTGGCTGACGATGGAGTCCACCGCCAGGCCGTTCGTGCATGTGCTGGGCGACGCCACCTTCCCCGGCCCAGCGATGCCCAAGTCCGGCCATATGGCCAATCAGCAGGCCAAGGTGGCGGCAGCGGCCATCATCCAACTGCTCAAGGGCGAGGCGGTCAACACCACGCCGGTGGTGATGAACACCTGCTACAGCTTCGTCACCGCCAAGGACGTGGTCCATGTGGCCTCGGTGCACCAGTACGACGCCGCCGACAAGACCTTCAAGGCCGTGCCCGGCTCGGGTGGCGTCTCGGCCGGCGCCAACCAGATCGAGGGCCGCTATGCCCTGTCCTGGGCCGACAACATCTGGACGGACATGCTGGGGTAAGCAGGGACCGAGGACCGGGCCTGCGGCCGGTTCGACGCCCTGCGAACGCCAGGCCGCTTGCAAGCGGCCTGGCCGGGGCTTCAATTCAAACCGCTGAGGTAGGCCGCAACGGCCTTCAATTCCAGCTCGCTGAGCTTGCTGGCAATGGCGTGCATCACCGCGTTGTCATTGGTGCGCTCGCGCTTGTTGAACAGCTTCAGCTGGTTCTCGGTGTATTGCGCATGCTGGCCGGCCAGGCGCGGCAGCTGCGGCGTGCCATAGGCCCTGTCGCCATGGCAGGACGCACAGGCCGCCACGCCGCTGAAGGGGTTACCACGCATGAACACGAAGCGGCCGACCTGGGCCAGCTCGGCATCGTCCACCTGGTGCGCCACCGGCTTGCGGCTCTCAAAGTACTTGCCCAGCGCGGCAAAGTCGGTGGCGGTTAGCCCTTCCACCATCGGCTGCATGGTTGTGCTCTTGCGCTTGCCGCTCTGGTAGTCGGCCAGTTGCCGGGCCATATAGGCGCCATGCTGGCCGGCCAGGCGCGGGAACACCGGGCTGGAGCTCTCGCCATCGGCGCCATGGCAGATGAAGCACTTGCCCTGGACGATTTCCTCGGCACGCGCCAGCTCGCCGGGCGGCGTCTGCGCCTGGCTCAGCAGCGGGCCCAGCGCGACGAGGGCCTGCAGCAGGCAGCGGATGATGGATGGCGTTTTCATGACCGCCTACTGTAGAGGAATCGCGCCCTCGACCGGGCGCTTTTCCAGAGTCCACTGGTGCATCGAGCCGTCATAGAGCCGCGCATTCTTGTGACCCAGCAATTCGGACATCACAAACCAGGGCCCCGAAGCCAGATGGCCGCTATTGCAATAGGCGATGCTGGGCTTGTCGCCATCGACACCGGTGACGGCCGCGATGCCGCGGTAGGTGGCCAGGCTTTGCAGCTTGACCGCACCACCGCTGACCGGCCGGGTCAGCAGCTCCGGCGGCAGCACCTTGGCGCCGGGGATGTGGCCGGCGGCATGCACATAATCGCGTCGGGCCAGGCCGTGGTAGGAACGCAGGTCGCGGCCGTCGATCAGCGTGGCGGACTTGGCCGCAATGGCGGCGGCAACCGCCTCGGAATCGGCCCCGTAGCGGGCGCTGCGGTCAGCCTTGGCGCGCCAGTTGCCGACCTTGGCAGGCGCCGCTTCGCTGCTGTGGGCGCGGCCTTCGAGCAACCAGGCGGCCATGCCGCCATCGAGCACCGCGATATTGTCTTCGCCATAGACCTTGAGCTGCCAATAGGCACGCAGCGCGTCGTCGAGATCGACAACGTCGGTGCCCACCGGCACCAGCACGATGGGGCGATCCGCATCGACACCGGCGGCCTGCATGACTTTCTCGAACGCGGCCATCTCCGGCAGCATGTACTTGACCGTCAGCTCACCGACCTTCTTGTCGGCGCGCAGCGGCTTGGTGTCCATCAGCCGCGCGCCGGGTATGTGGCCCCCGACCTCGACCAGGGTCTTCTTGCCGGTCTTCGCATCGGTCTCGAACTCCGGCGTGGCGGCGAAGCTCTTGGGGTTGCTGCGCACCTCAAAGACCTGCACCTCGTTCATGTTCGCGGCCAGCCAGGCGCTGTCCACCACCGGGCCGGGCAGCCCGGCGGCCTGGGCCAGGCCTGCCCAGAGCAGGGCCAGTGCGGGCAGCAGCCGCGATTCTTTCATCGTCAGTTTCATGCTTGTCTCCTTCGGGGTTTGAATGCTCGGCATGCAGCGCATGAATGCGCCGCATCAAATCAATCTCGCTGTGGCCCAGCAGCGCCAGGCCACGGTCTTCCAGCACCTGGTCCAGCGGGCGCAGCGCGGACTCCTGCGCCAGCCTCGCGTCGCGCGCCAGCAGCAGCCGCTCGATGTCGTCGACGTGCAGGCGCACCAGGGCCTGCAGCCAGCGCGCCACCGGGGCCAGGCGCCCGCGCTGGCCAAGCGTGAAGCCGCGCAGGGCCGGCAGCAGCACCTGGGCCGGCAGCAGCCGCTCGCCGGTCACCCAGCCATTGGTGCTGAACCAGCGCAGCGGGCGCCCCACCGGATCGAGCGCGAGCGCAATCAGGTGGTGAAAACAGCCTGGCTCCAGATCGCGCAGGAACAGATGGAAGTGCCCGTGCTCGCCGGGGCCGCGCGGTTCTTCATGCGCATGGAAGTAGAACTGTGTGCCGTGTGCCAGGTCGCGCGCATCATGGGCGGGATAGTGCCGCCAGGGCTCGAAGCGTGCCGCCCCGCCGAGCGCCAGCTGGGCCATGCTGCGCCCGCGCTGCGCCGCCTGCAGAGGAATCTGCACCGCGTCCAGCGCGGCCTGTGCCAGAAGCTCGGGCTGCAACAGGGCCGACATGGGCGCGCTACTTCTTGGCCGCGCAGGGGTTGGCCGGGCCGCAGGGGTTGTCGCTTTTCTTGCGCTTCTTCTTGGCCGGGCCGCAGGGATTGGCAGGGCCACAGGGGTTGGCGGCCTTGGCCGCGACCGGCGCAGCGCTGGCCGCCGAGGCTGCCGCCTTGGCTGGCTTGGCCGGTTCAGCCGCAAGCGCTGGCTGCAGCAGCGCCAGCGCCATGGCCAGTGCTGGCAGGGCCTGGGCGGCGCGGTGGGTGGCGTGGGGTCGGGTCTTGCTCATTGCTATGGTCACCTGAGGTTGTGATGGATGGATTCGGGCTGCGCGCCGCGCAGCGCTTCGGCGGCCGTGACCGGGCCGCGGCTGTTGCGCTCCATGCGTCCGCCCAGCCAATAGACGAAGGCCAGCGCCAGGCAGAGTGCGGCCACGGCCCAAAGGTCGGGAATGCCGAAGGCATCGAGCAGGTTGTCGCCAGCCTCCAGTTCGCCTGCCATCGTCAGGGCCTCCAGGCCGCTGCTCCAGGCCCAGGCAAACACACTGGTGCCCAGCAGCAGGCCGATCAGAAACACCAGAGCGTCCAGACGCCCCGACATCAGCGCGACAACCGAGGTGCCGGGGCAATAGCCGCCGACGGCAAAGCCTGCCCCCACCAGGGCGCCGCCGATGGCGGCCGCGCCGAGGTAGGCCGAGGGCACGAACACCGCATCGGCCGCCATCCAGCCCATGCCGCGCATCAGCGCCAGGCCGGCAGCGGCCACGACGATGGCGGTGAACATGACCTTCAGCACCGACCAGTCGGTGAAGCGGAATTGCGCCGTCAGCTTGCAGGGGCTGCCAAAGCCCGCGCGCTCCAGGACAAAGCCGAATAGCAGGCCGCAGATCAGGCCGGAAACGGCCCCGCCATCATTGAAAGGCAGTTGCACGCTCACACTCCTCTCAACAGGCGGCTGGCGACAATGCCGACCGCAAAAAACGCGCCGAGGAACACAAAGGCCGCCACGCCCAGGCTCGCTGCGCCGGACAGCCCGAGGCCGCTGGTGCAGCCCGCCGCGACCCGCGCGCCAAAGCCCGCGAGCAGGCCACCACCCAAGGCCAGCAACAGGCGCCGGCCACGGCCGACGCTGCGTTCGCCATCCAGCTGCACTCGCAGCCGCCCGGCCTGCCAGGCAGCGAGCAAGGCGCCAATCGCCACACCCAGCACCTGCCAGCTGATCCATGAGGGCAATGGATTGCCGTCCTTGACCATGGGGCCGAGATAGCCGTTGGCCTCGGTTGCCGCCGGGGCCACGCCATGGGCCAGCGCAGCGGTCAGGCGGGTGCTGGCGCCGGTGGCGCCCAGGCCGTGGCCGGTCCAGACAAAGGTCAGCAACAGCACCAGGCCCAGCGCCACGCCGGCCAGCCAGTTGGGCCAGAAGGGCCTGGGGTCACAGGAGACTATCGGTTCTTGCATGGCAGCACTCAGCGGGGAAAGGAACGTGACAGCACCGGCACCGGCTGATCCAGCGCCGCCGCGGGTGACTCGGCCGCGCGCTCGGCGCGGCGGTCGATGTAGTGATCGGTCAGCGCCGCCGCGGCCCACATCGCCGACAAGGTGACCCAGGACGTGATCGTGAACACGGCCGCGCCCGACAGTCCGGCGCCCACCGCACAGCCCCCGGCCAGCATGCCGCCAAAACCCATCAGCACGGCGCCGACCAGGTAGCGACGCATGCTTGCGCCGCCGGAAAAGCCTTCAAGCTTGAGCTCGCCGAACAGCGCGGCCGCGACGAAGGACCCGAGGAACACCCCTGGCACCAGACCGAGGTCGAAGGTCGGCGCCTTGTCAGGCGCAAACAGCACACGCGTCAGCACCTCGGCGGACGGGCCGGTGAAACTCAGCGATTGCACCGGCGCGGCCTGGGCGTCCAGACCCAGCATCGCCACAAGGGCGGTGAACCACCAGGCCGCCGTGATCGCCAGCCCGACCATCACCGCGCCGGCCCAGCCCCACACCGGCACACGCTGATGCCAGGCCCAGCGCACCGCCGCCAGCAGCCAGACGGCGCCGAAGACCAGCGCGCCGGCGCGGCCGATGCCGGTGAGGGCGATCAGGTCGCGCGCCGGGCCGCCCTCCACCGTCCACCAGGCAGAGATCTGCTCGCGCCACGGCGCCAGCACGCCCGACCAGGCCGCCTGGGCGGTGACGGCGAACACCAGGCCCGACAGCACCGAGCGCAAATTGCCCTGGGCGGCCAGCACCAGCAGGCGGCTGGAGCAGCCCCGCGCCAGAATCATGCCGACACCGAACAGGGCCCCGCCGATGGCCGCGCCCGACAGGCTGCCCCGCGCCGCCAGTTGGCGGGCCGTGCTGACGTCGGCCTGACCCAGCGCGATCAGCGCCTGCGTGGCCAGCAAGGCGGTGGCGAAGGCAAACAGCCACACGGTCAGCTTGCCGCCATGCACGCCACGCGAGAACTCTATCGTCGCGGAGCGCAGGCAAAAGCGCGAGCGCTGGGCAAAGAAGCCGAAGACGAAGCCGATCAGCACGCCACCCAGCGCGAGCGCCTTGGCCTGGCCCAGCGATTCGATGAGGTTTTCCATATGCATGCCTGGTATCGGCGTTTGCCCGGGGGTGGCAAACATCGAAATGACGTTAAATCCTAATATGCGCAGCTGCTAATGTATAGCTCGCATCAACCCCAAGGAACGATCCATGTCAAATCCGCGCAGAAAGTTCTTCCGCAGCCTGTTGGCCGGCGGCCTTGCCCTGGGCATCGGCCTGGTCGCCCTGCCCTCGCACGCCGCCGATGCCGGCGTCAAGGTGGTCTATCACCTCAGCGACGGCATCCCCCAGGCTGCACGGGCCATAGGCAATATCCGTAACCACCTGGCCGCTGACCCGAGCGCCAAGATCGTCGTCGTGACCCATGGTGCAGGCATCGACTTCCTGCTCGATGGCGCCGAGTCCGCCCCGGGCAAGCCCTTTGCCGGCAGCATCGGCGAGCTGGCCGGCCGGGGCGTGGAGTTTCGCGTCTGCAACAACACCTTGGTGTCGCGCAAGATCAGCGCCGACAAGCTGGCGATGGAAGCCAAGGTCGTGCCCTCGGGCGTGGCCGAGGTCGCCAAGCTGCAGGCCAAGGAAGGTTTCGTCTACCTGAGGCCCTGAGATTCAAGTGCAGCACGGGCCACCTCGCGGTGGCCCGACTCCTCTTAAAACTCGCCCTTGGAGCCCTTCTCCATCATCAGCCATATGGCCTCGCGCACCTTCAGCGCATCGGCCTTCAGGTCCGGCGGCAGCTTGCGCCCCATGCGTATCATCATGTCCATATTGAGCGTGTACATCCACAGGCCGTCGGGCTGCTCGACGATGCTGATGCGGCATGGCAGATAGGCCGACATGTGGGGCGAGAAGTCCACCATCTTGCGCGCCGTCTGCGGATTGCAGTAGTTGTAGACCTTCAGCAGCTTCTGGGGCTTGCCACTGCGCGCCTCGAGCTCCTTGGACAGCGGCAGCTCGCCGACAGGCCGAATGTTCGTCTCCGTCGCCACGCTGGCCAGCGCCTGTTCGATCTGGTCCAAGGTGACGCCGGGCTTGACCTTGCGTTCCCAGGTCGTCGCCACGGCAATGTCCCCACCACTGTCGACCCAGCGGTCCCACATCTTGCTGGCCTCGGCGCCGGCGCCGTCTTCCAGCTTGCCCAGGGTCGCCACGGTGCCGCAGCCGGTCAGCGCCGCACCCAGCAGTGCCAGACCGGCCAGCCGGGCAGCCATTTTCATAAATCCTTGCATGATCATCTCCTGATATTTGGTTCCAAAAAAAAACGGGGGTCAGAAGCGCAGGCTGTACATCAGCTGCGCGTTCAGCTGGCTGTGGCTGATGCTCACGCCGGTGCCGGCCTGAACGGTGGTGTCCGGCGCTTTGGTGATGACGGCGCTGATATCCGAGCGCTCGCCGAGCGCATAGCTGAAGCCGGCACTCAGATGACTTCGCACGGTGGCCGGGAACAGCGGGTTGACAAACATGTCCGGGATCGGATTCGACGCGGTGTTGTAGCCGGCTCGCAAGGTCAATGCCGGCGTGGCCTGCCAGGCAGCGCCGATGGCGATGACCGTCTGATTGCGCCAATGCTGCGGCAGCGCGAAGCTGACCTCGCCGCCCATGCCGGCGCTCACATAGCGCATGCGCAGCGACTGCATCACGTCGGCCCAGCCGATGTGCTTGATGTCCGCGGCCAGTGTCAGGCCGGGTGTGGCCCGCCAGGCCAGACCCAGCGCCCACTGGCTGGGCATCTGGAAATTGTCAACGCTGAGGCGGCCGCTATCACTGAAGCCACCAAAGGCGCTGAGGCTCGCCCCGCCCTGGCTCGTTCTCATGTCCTTCAGCGCGGTCTTGCTGTGCCAGCTGCCACCCATCGTCAGCGCGTCCGACAGCTTGTAGACAAAACCCAGCTTGGCAGCCCAGCCGGTGGAGATGGCCTCGCCGGAGAACTTGCTGCCATCGCTGAAGTCGATGCGCGCCCATGGCGCGCCACCGAGCGCCGGCAGCGCCATGGCCAGATTGCCGGAGGCACCGGTCACCATCTGACCCAGTTGAGCACCCGAGGCCGCCATGCGGATGTCAAGCGTGGACCAGACCAGGTCGATCGAGCCACCCAGGGTCAGTGCCGGGCTGACCTGCCAGGCCACGGGAGCGATCAGTCGACCGACGCCCAGCTCGGCGCGCACGGGCTGACCTGAGCCCATGGCCAGGAAACTGTCGGCCGCATACTCGGTGCCCATGCCGCCCTGGGCAAACACCGCCAGGCCGTAGGTCAGGCTGCCATTGCGCCGGCCGTAGCCGAAGGCCGGCATCTGGTAGGCCCTGGCGCTCGAGTGGGCCGCCATAGCACCTGCTGCGGAGCTGACCTTGGGACCCAGGTGGCCGATGGCCAGATCGAGTCTTGCATCGGCGCTCATCAATCCCATCGTCGCGGGGTTGTTGGCGGCTGCGGCCATGCCGTTGTCAATGGCATTGGCCGCACCGCCCATGCCACCGGCAATCGGGCCATAGCCCTCCAGAAGCATGCCGTTGGTGGCATGCGCCAGCATCGGCAGGGCGAGCAAGGCCCCCGCGACGCGAATTGCGCGTTTCGTCATGTTGTCTCCAGATGTGTTGCGAGACCCACGCCCCATGCGCGGCCCGCTTATGGCTCCCGTCGGGCGACGGGCTTGGGTGCTAGTGACTCAAGAGGGTGGCCTCCTTGCGCGCTTTGCGGCAGGGGGCGGCACGCAGCTGGCGCTGCGGGCACAGAACAGTCCGTACAGGGTTTCTATGGTGGCCAGAGCCGCATGGCTGCAGACGGCATAGTAGACAAAGCGTCCGTCACGGCGGCAGCTGACCATGCCCTGGGCACGCAGCACGGTGAGCTGCTGAGACAGGGTCGGCTGATGGATCTGCGTGCGCGCTTCGAGCTCGCCCACCGACAGCTCGCCCTGGCTCAGGGTGCACAGGATCAGCAGCCGGTCCTCGTTGCCCATGGCCTTGAGCAGCGCGGTGGCCTCGCGGGCATGCTGGCGCATCTGTTCCACGTCGCCAGGGGCGGTGGCCGCGTTGACGGCCAACGTGGGCACCTCAACAGGATCTGACTTGGCCGGCTTGTTGCTCATGAAGCTTTCGAAAGATTGATATCAAACTTTCATAACTGTTGAGCAATATTAGGGCCCCGGGGAGCGCCCCACAAGCGGGTGCAGGCGGGGACTTTCCCTTGATTCCAGCCAAATAGTGGCGCGTTGCGACCTGCTGTCAGAGCACCAGGCCGGGATTGCCTTGCACACCGATCAGGCGCGGTGTGTTGAGCTTGCGGGCGCTGACCCGCCCCTTGGACTTGAGCCACTGCTCGACCACATCCCAGACCATGCGGTTGCCCGGCTGGCTGGCGGCCTCTTCGGCCACCGGTGCCCAGCCGGCCACCTTGTACTTCTTGTCGGCCAGGATAGGCTTGCCGTGCAGCCGCATGTCCTGAATGCGTCTGCCCATCGCAGCCCCCGGCTCACAGGCATAGCTGAGCCCGCCGACACGCACCATGTCACCGCCCTGCTGGTAGTAGGGGTCAGGGTTGAACAGGTTGTCGCAGACGTCTTCCAGCACCGTCTTGATGGTCTCGCCCGTCATCTCGGTGACGGTCGCATAGCTGTAGGTGGTGGCCAGCTGGTCCATCATCAGCTCGCGTGTGATGATGTCGCCGGGCAGCAGACTCGTGCCCCATCGAAAGCCCGGCGAGAAGGCGACGTCGGCGCCCTGCACCTCGATCAACGCGTCGACGATCAGCTGGTCCCAGCTGCCGTTGAAATTGCCGCGGCGGTAGAGCAGGCCGTCGCTGATGGCCAGCTTCTCGGCGAGCTTGGATTCATAGGGTGCGCGCACCTTGTTGATCAGCGCATCCATCTCCGGATCGGCCCTCAGCATATTGGAGAAGACCGGCAGCAGCTTGTAGCGGAAGTCGGCCACGCGGCCGTCCTTGACCTCGAAGTCGAGCACGCCCAGGAACTTGCTGTTGCTGCCTGCGTTGGTGACCAGGGTGATGCCGCCGGCATTCTTCACCGGCACCGGCACCGGCACGCCATCGTGGGTGTGGCCGCCGAGGATGGCGTCGATGCCGCGCACACGCGAGGCCATCTTCAGGTCCACGTCCATGCCGTTGTGCGACAGCACGACCACCACCTGGGCGCCTTTGCCGCGCGCCTCATTGACCATGGCCTGCATGTTCTCGTCCTGGATGCCGAAGGCCCAGTCGGCCACCATATAGCGCGGGTTGGCAATCGGCGTGTAGGGAAAGGCCTGGCCGATGATGGCGCACTTGATGCCGTTCATCTCACGCATCACATAGGGCGGGAACACGGCGTCGCCGAAGTCATTGGTCTTGACGTTCTGGGCCACGAAGTCGAGCTTGCCCTTGAAGTCCTTCTCCAGAATTTCCTTGACCCGCTCCATGCCAAAGGTGAACTCCCAGTGGCCGGTCATCACGTCAACGCCCAGCAGCTTGCAGGCATCGACCATGTCCTGTGCATTGGTCCACAGCGAGGTGGCCGAACCCTGCCAGGTGTCGCCACCGTCCAGCAGTAGCGCGCCGGGCCGGCTGGCCTTCATGCGCTTGACCAGGGTGCTCAGATGGGCAAAGCCGCCGACCTTGCCGTAACGGCGCGCGGCGCGCTCGAAGTCCAGATAGGTGAAGGCATGGGCCAGCGCCGTGCCGGGCCGCACGCCCACGCTCTTGAGCAGGCGCTCGCCCACCACATGCGGGCTTTGACCTGCCATGCCGGCCAGGCCGAGGTTCACACTGGGCTCGCGGAAGTAGATCGGCTTGAGCTGCGCGTGGCAGTCGGTCATATGCAGGAAGGACACCTGACCGAAGCGCGGCACTTCATAGAGGCCCTGCTCGGCCGTGGCCGCGTCGGCGTCGGCATAACGGGTCAGGCCCATGCCGGCCGCCGAGGCCGCCGCCATCACCTGCAGGAAGTCGCGTTTGCTCAGGCTCATGATAAGTACTCGCTTATGTATTGAATCGAAAAAAGCCCGCAGGATGCGGGCTTCATCTTGCCTTGCGGCCTATTGATTGACCGGCGAGCGCGGATCCAGCAGCAGGGCCATCACATGACGCAGCTGGGTTTCGTCGAGCAGGCCGGCATGGCCGAAACGGGGCATATTGGAACAGGCGCTGTAGGCCTTGGAGTTCCACAGCTTGCCCCAGGTGTATTGCACGATGGCGGCGCTGGCTGGATCGCTAGGTTCCTTGACGCCGCGGATCTTGCCGTAGTTGTACAGGCTGGGGCCGATATTGCCGAAGGAGAGTTCCTGCTTGCCGATCTGGTGGCAGTTGTAGCAACTGCCGCCATTGGCGCTCGGCGCGGCGGACTTATCCGTCCAGGTCATGCCTCGCCCATTCTGGGCCAGCTTCTCGCCCTCGCGCCAATCGCCCAGGTATTGTCCGTTGGCTGGCCACTTGACCGTGGCCAGGGCCTCGGCCTCGATCTGCTTGACCACATTCTCCGCGGGTGGCTGCTCCGACGAGCACGCTCGCTGGCCCAGGTCCTGATCCAGGCGCTTGTTGGTGGCAATGCCCTGGTCGCGGAACGAGGTCTTCAGCATGGCCAGCGCCTGCGCGTCCAGTTCGGCCGGGCTGGGAAGGCTGGCACAACCGGCCACGACCAGGGTCACGGTGGCGATCGCCAGCATGGTGATTTTCTTGTTCATCTCGGCTCCTTCAGCGCTTCAGTGCGGGCGCAACGGACTCGGCACCCTTGGCGTTGACGCCCATATAGACGCCCAGCGCCACGGTCACGTCGGACGCATAACCGGGATAGGGAAAGCGCTGCTGACGGTAGCAGTCATTCAGCCGCCGCTGCATGCTCCACATCTCACCGCTGGAGACTCGGTAGGCCGGCCAGGCAGCGAAGCCCACGCCGTCGCCCGGATTCTTGGTCAGGTTGGGCAGGTCCTGCATGCGTATGCGCTTGCCCTCCTCGCCATGACAGGACGCGCAGGAGAAGTCCATCGGCCCGCCCCTGAAGAAGAACGCGCGCTTGCCAAGCTGGTACATGCGCTGCTCTTCGAGATGGGCCTGCGGAAGGTTCATGCGCTTGCCGCGCGATTCGCCTGAAATCCAGGCCGCCAGAGCCTCCATATTGGCCTGCTCTCCGCGGCCAAAAGCCGTCTTGGCAATGGCCGCGGCGTCCAAGCCCTGCAGGTCACTCATGCAGGTCAGCAGCCGCGACTCCAGGTCCTGCACCTTCTGGGTGTCCGCAAACCAGCGCGGCAACTCGACAAACGCACCCTTGACAACACCTGGCCCCTTGCCCAGATCACAGCGCTCCAACGAGGAGTTCTTGGGACCGCGCTTCTTCTTCCAGATGTCCTCGCCCTTGGCCTCGAACAACTCGGCCGGATTGCCATCGGCGAGCAGGGCGCGGTACTCGGCTATGCCGTCGGCCGCGGTCTTCTGCGCCTGGCCAGCGCCAGCGGCCAGCAGCAGGCCGGCCAGCAGGAGTTTGTTGTGATGTCGCATGTTTGTCTCCGTTGCGGCGCCTATGTCATGAATGCCCGGCTGGCGCCTACTGGAATGTACAGACCCGCAAGCGGGCCTGGCTACTTTTTGTAGCGCCGAATCAGGACACTGCGGCTTCGTCGGTGCGTTTGTCGCCCTTGTTGTCCGTCCAGGTCACCGAGACCTTGTCACCGGCCTTGGCGCCCTTGATGCTGAACTGCAGGAACGGATTCTTCGACACCGAAGGGCCCCATTCGGCGCTCAGCACCTGCTTGCCATTCAGCGAGGCGGTAACCTCGTTGATGAACCAGGCCGGAATGGTCTTGCCCGCCGAGTCCTTGCGTTGTCCGCTCTCCATTTCGTGGGCCATCAGTACACGCACGGTGGCCTTGTCGCCAGCGGCCTGGGCGCGAATGCGCATTGGATCTGCCATGTCTGTCTCCTTCAAAGTCCGCGCACTGCGAGGACAAATTCAAATGAATCGTGTTGGTGGTGCCTTGTGCAGCCGGCCCGGTCCGGCCTCAACCTCCGCAACCGCCCAAAGTGACCTTGACTTCCTTCTGTGCAAACAGAACCTTGTTGTCATTGGTGATCGCCACGGCGAACACATTGGACGACTGGCCCATCTTCACGCGGGTCGAGAAATTGGCCTCGATTTCGGGGCTGACATTGAACAACGCGGCCAGCACGGACGGGTTCTTCTCCACCAGCAGCATCATCTGCTTGACACCGGCCAGGGTGGTGGCGGCGCCCAAGGGCACGACGGCGCCGTTCTCGGCGATGTCGGGCGCCGTGATGCTGACGTCCTTGCTCTCGGCGGGTGCGCCATAGCCCAGGGCCTTGGCCATGTCGGCCATGGTCTTGGCGTCAAAGGCGCCCTTGCCGGCGGCCGGGCCGCTGGCGTGGGCCATCTGGCCAAACAAGCCCGAAGCCAGCATCAGAGATGCCACCTTGGCGCTCGTCGAAAGTACCTCTCGGCGATTTGCGATCATCTTCGGTCTCCTAGATCGTTGCATGCTAATAAAGGGATGATGGCTTAGCATCCGTGCCATCCCCTAGGGGAAAAATCTACTTCTGTGCGCCGCTCTTCAGCCATTGGGCAACAGCCCTGGCGTCCGCCTCGCTGAGCGTCTGCGCCGGCATCGGGATCTGCCCCCACACGCCCACGCCACCACTGCGTATCTTGCCAGCGAGATAGGCCTCGGCATCGGCGCCGCTGCCGTATTTCTTGGCAATGTCCTTGAACGAGGGGCCGACCAGCTTGCTGTCCATCCCGTGGCAGGCGGTGCAACTGCTCTTGTTCAGCAGCGCCATAGGAGCGCCTGATGCCCCTGACTTGGCGGGTTCAACCGGCTTCGGCGCCAGTTCGCGCGGCACCGGGGCACCGGCCGGTTTGGTCGTGTCAGCGCCATGCTGCGCCCCGACGGCGCGGTTCTGCTCGGCCAGATTGCCGTGCGCATTGCGTGCATGCTCGGGCAGGGCCGACGCGATGCTGGCCTCGGTGACACAGTCCTTCATGCAGGCGATGTTGCGCGTGTCGGCCTTTGCGCCGGTGGCCAAGCCCTTGCCGGGCCACAGATTATGGTCCAGGGTCATGCCATTTCGGTTGGGCATGCGCTTCTGCACGTCGGCGATGTTCTGGTACGACAAGGTGAAGTTCTCGGGCACCACCCCGCCCAGATTGAGCAGGAAGGCGGTCACGGCGTAGACCTCTTCGGTGCTGAGCGACTTGGGCGCCGTCCAGGGCATGGCGCGGTTGATGTAGTCCCACAGCGTCGAAACGGTGGCCACCTTCATCAGGGTCGTGCGCCCGGGATAGGCACGGTCGTTGAGCCGTCCCACGTGGCCGGTCTTGACATCGTCGGCGGTGGTGCCGCCTACCAGCGGCGAGAAGACCTCGCCGCTCTCGCCGAAGATGCCATGGCACTGGGCGCACTTGCCCTCCCACACATCCTGTCCCTTGGCCACCGAACCGGCGCCCTTGGGCAGGCCCTTGAAGTCGGGGCGCACATCGATGTCCCAGGCCGCCACTTCCTTTGGCGTGGCCGCGCGGCCCACACCGGTGTAGGCAGCGGACTGCGCCCAGGCCGCCGGCATCGTAGCCACCAGCAGCAGACCCAGCAGGGCGCGCTGAACCTTAAAAGCGCCCCCAAGACCGCCGCCTTGCGTCGTCCGCCCCCCCGAGGGGGAGGAGAAACACTTGGGACGGCCCGGCGTTTGTTTCTCACGATAGCTGGACATTCTTAACCTCACCGTCTTCTTGCACCAGCCAGGTCTGGATGGCGTTGTTGTGATAGATCGAACGCGTGCCGCGCGCGGTGCGCAACTGGCCATAGGTCGGCTGCACGAAGCCGCTGTCGTCGGTGGCGCGGCTCTGGATCAGGCCCGGCTTGCCGTCCCAGACCCAGTCGATATTGAAGCGGGTCAGGCACTTGGGCAGCACCGCGCCTTCGAGGCGGGCAGTGCGCCAGTTGCGTCCGCCGTCCACCGACACGTCCACCCGCTTGATCCGGCCGCGACCGGACCAGGCCAGGCCCGAGATGTTGTAGAAGCCCTGGTCGAGCAGCACCTGCCCGCCCGAGGGGGTGGTGACCACGCTCTTGCACTCCTGAATGCTGCTGTACTGGCGGTGCTGGCCGCCGGGCATCAGGTCCATATAGTGGATGGCCTCGTCCTTTGCGCCATAGGGCTTGTCGCCCACCTCGATGCGGCGCAGGTATTTGACCCAGCTGACGCCCTGCACGCCGGGCACGACCAGACGCAACGGATAGCCCTGCTCCGGGCGCAGCATTTCACCGTTCTGGCCGTAGGCCACCAGCACCTCGCCGTTCTCCACCATCTCCATCGGGATGGTGCGGGTCATCGATGAACCGTCGGCCCCCTCGGCGAGCACGAAGCGGGCCTTTTTGTAGTCCACGCCGGCCATGTCCAGCAGCACGCGCAGCGGCACGCCGGTGAATTCGCTGCAGCTGAGCATGCCGTGCGAGTACTGCACCGTGGGCACCGCCACATTGCCCCACTCCATGCCGGTATTGGCGCCGCACTCGATGAAATGAAAGCGCGACACCGAGGGCAGCCGCATCAGCTCGTCCATAGTGAACACCATGGCGCGCTTGAGCATGGCGGGCTCGGAGCCATTGATCATCAGCCGGTGCTTGGACGGGTCGATGTCCCACCAGCCCTGGTGGTGACGCTCGAAGTGCAGGCCACTGGGCGTGACGATGCCGAACAGCGACTGCAGGGGCGCAAACGACACCGAGGCCTGGGCGGTCTGCGTCAGGCCCGGGCTCTGGCGGCGCTGCACATTGACCTCATACTTGGACGGCTTGCCATAGCCATCGGTCACCACCGGCTGGCCCAGACCCTTGCTGTGCTCGGGCAGGTTCAGGATGTTGGGATCCCCCTCACCGCTGCCCACCGGGTTTGAGGTGGCCGTGGCAACAGGCGCCACCGCTGCCGCACTGGCCGCCATGAAGGCACTGCGTATGAAGCCACGCCGCCCAGCCTTGGCCTCGGCAAAGACCTGGCGCACACCGGCCGGGTCCAGAAAGTTCTCAGGCGCCTTGATCAGCCGGCCTGCTGGCTTGTTGTCAGAACTCACAAACAGTTTCCTTCCAGAGGTAAAGACCCGATCCGTTCAGGGGAGACCACCCTCATCCAGGCACGCCGCCTGACGTTGCTGACGCAATGCATCACACAACAGATCAACCTTGCCGGGCACCAATTGGTAGAAGACCTTGGCTCCCTCGCGCCGCCGCTGAACCACACCGCCGCGATACAGTGCGTTGAGGTGATGCGACATATTCGGCTGGCTGCCGCCGACCAGCGCCAACAACTCGCCCACATTGCGCTCGGCTTTGCACAATTCACACAAGATGCGCACGCGACAGGGCGTGGACAGCAGCCCGAACAGGTCGGCCGCCGCAGCAAACACCTGTTCGCCGACCGATTGCACCTTGTATTCCATCATTCGTATATCACTATGCCCGAATATTAATCACAAACGAATTAATGTAAGCTAGGGTTTTTACGGAGTCGATGCGGACAAATGCGCTCATCTTGGGCGGCCAGGGCATTTGCGGGGGCTGCGGGGGCTACGCGCATTGCCTCACGGCCGAGCGCGCCTCGTTGCCGACCCGGGCAGCGGGTGGAGGCGAGCCTGGTGCCCGCCCCCTTTTGAAACTCTCCCGAGTTCCTTGATCTCAGCCCTCAGCCTTGAAGCCGAAGGCCCTTTCGTGCACATAGACCAGCTTGCAGTCCTGCAGGTACTGCGCATCGTGGATGCGCCCCGCCGCCACATAGCCGGTCTGGCCGGCGTCGAGCGTGACCGGCTCGCCGTCGGCCGCCAACGCCCCACCCTCGCGCTTGAAGAACTGGATGCGCATGGACCCCTCCACCACTACGGTCATGTCGTGGCCCGGGTGGCTGTGGGGCGGCTCGCTGCTGCCGGCCTCCCAGCGCTCCAGCATCACCTCCACCCCGTCAGGATTGGCGGGCACGCAGGTGCGCACGGTGAAGCCTTGGGGGGTGTCGGGCACCGCCACATGGTGGTCCCAGATCGGACTTTGTATCGCTTGCATTGGGTGGCCCTCTCAGAAGTTCATCGTCACCGACAGTTGGGCGTTGCGGCCCAGTATCGGCCTAGCATAGTAGTAGTCGCTGCCCGCGGGCGCCTGCACAAAGCCCGAGCGCGGATTGCCCTCGGTCAGGCCTATGGTGTTGGTCAGATTGCGCACCGCCGCGTTCAAGGTCAGGCTGGGTGTCAGCTCGTAGCGCAGGCTGAGGTTGATGGTCTTGTAGGCCGGCAGGCGCACCGAGTTCGACACATCGGCAAAGCGGTCGCCGACGTAATGCCAGGCCAGGGTGAATTCGCCCTTGCCGTCGTTGAAGAAGACGCTAGGCGCGAGCGTGAAGTTGCGATCGGGCGTGCGCTCCGGGCGATTGCCCGACCAGCTGGTGGCCTCCTTCAGCAGCGCCTCCAGATCGGTGCCGGTGCCGCGCAGCACGCGCAGATTGTTGACGCTGAAGCGCGAGCGCTGGACCACGCCGGTGGCCGCGAACTCGAACCAGCGCAGCGGCCGCCAGCTCATCTCGAACTCCAGGCCCTGCGACTTCACGCCCTGCAGCATCTCGATCTGTGCGTTGTCGACCTCGGCACTGTTCGGGTCGCCCTTGAAGTTGGCCTTGTAGAAGGTCAGGGTGGCGGCGAAGTTCCTGGCCTGCATGCGCGCACCCAGCTCGCCGAACTCGATCTTGGTCACCGGCAGGTCACCGGTGGTCTGGTAGCTCTTGGCGAAGCGTCCGTAGACCGCGATATTGTTGTTCAGCAGGTAGTTGCCGCCTATGGTCCAGGAGGGTTCGGTCCAGCGGTTGCGCACCATCTCGTACTGCCCGTTGGTCGGGTAGGCCCAGTAGTTGTTGGCGATGATGTTGTCCACATCGCAGGCGGCGTCGCCCAGGGCGGCGCGATCGCAGCCCGGCTTGAAGGCGCCCGGGATCGGCTCGTACTCGCCGAAGCCGCCACGTCCCTGCAGGTAGCGGAAGCGCTCGATGCGCAGGCCGGCGTCTATGCGCAGCGCGTCGTTGACCTTGTACTCGTCGTTCAGGTAGACGGACATCGACTTGTTGTGGCTCCTGTCGTTGCCGTCACCCCAGGTGGAATGCTCGCGCACACCGTTCTCGGTGTAGGAACCCACCACCTTGCCGGCGGGATCCAGTGCCACCAGGTCCACCCGCCTGGCATGGTTGCGCACATCGGTGACGAAGCGTGCCGACACCGGGCTGCCGCCCTCGCTCAGCGAGTTGAAGGTCAACAGGCCCAGGCCGAGGCTGTTGCGCTCGGTGTTCCAGGTCAGGCGCATATCGTTGACGAACTCGCGATTGACCTGCTTGTCGGCCTGCAGCACGTTGTCGGACAGCAGGCCGTTGCCGTTCAGCGCATTGAGCTGCTCGGGGGTGGAAAGGATTTCGCCGGTGGAGACAATGCGGACCGCGGGCTTGCAGGTGCCGCCGCAGGCCGGGCCGAAGCGGTCCAGCATCTCCTTCACATAGCCGAACTTGGCCGGGTCCAGGCGGTCGACGGCCGGGCGCAGGCTGCTGTTGCTGGACGAGAAGACCACGCTGGCGGTCACGTCGGAATCGGTGTAGCGGCCCTTGGACGAGAACTTCCAGGCCGGTGACAAGGCCTTTTCGTAGTTGTAGCCCAGAGCAAAGGCCTTGTGGTCATAGCCATCGCGCGAGTCCACGGTCTGCATGAAGCTGCCAGGCACCAGCGATGTGCGCACCGTCTGTACGCCCGAGTCCAGGCCTATCATGGTGCCGTAGCGGGCATCCATGCCGGGCAGGCTGCGCGGATTGTCCTTGCCTATCACCGGAATGGGCAGATAGAACATGGTGTGGTCGTGCATGCCCTTGAGGTTCAGGCTCCACTCGCCGCCCTCGATCTTGCGACCGATGTGCGCGCGCACCGTGCCACCCTTGTTGCCGGTGAACTCGGGATAACGCACGCCATCGTCCACACGGTAGTAGCCCGACACGCCGCCGAACCAGCCATCACCCAGGCCGCCGGCATAGCGCAGGTCCACGCGCTTCTGGTTGTAGTCGGAGGTGGTCAGGCGCAGCGCGCCCTCGGGCTTGCCCTGGTTGCGGAAGGTCAGGAAGTTGATGGTGGCGCCCGCGCCGTTGGCGGTCAGGATGGCCGAGGTGCCGCCGCGCACCGCCTCCATGCGGTCGATGCCCAGCTCCGACTTGACCAGGCCGTCGGCCGACCAGCTCGGGTAGTAGAAGATCGGCAGGCCGTCCTCCTGCACCTGCACCCAGCGCTGGTTGCCGCCGGACATGCCGCGCACCGAGTAGTTATTCGACATCTCGCCGGCCGAGGCCTCGATATACATGCCGGGCACCAGCTCCATGGCCTCGGCCGCCGAGTAAGGTGCCTTGCGGTCCAGCGCGTCGCGGTCGGCCACGGTCACGGCCACCGAGCTTTCACGCACGGTGCGGGCGAGGCCCGTGCTGCCTGTGACGACGACGCGGTCCAGCTGGTTGGTGGCCTCGTCCTTGCTCTTGGCCTTTTCGGCGGGCTTGTCATCGGTGGCCGCCGTGCTCTGGGCCAGCGCATGGGGCGCAGCCAGCTGCAGCAGCAGGGCCGCGGCCAGCCAGGTGGCGCGGGGCTTGAAACGATTCGATTCCTGGCCGCTGTGCGGCTGTCCAGCTCTTCTCATGTTGATGTCTCCGTTGATGGTCAGTACGAAACGCGGGCAAAGGGAAGCCCCTGCCGGCCCTGAACGGCCTTGCATGGCAACTTCGCTTGAGGACGGTCGCGCCTGCCCCAGGCGCGCCGTTGTCGGCTTATGTCGGCGGGCTTCGGTTCATAGCGCTCGACTCGCTCCGAGCAGGGCCGGCGGCTCCTGACTCGCAATCACATAGGAAGGCACCTCGTGCATATAGCCGGCGAGACGCCCCTTGGCTTCAAAGCGTTTGCGGAACTCCGAACGCCTGAAGCGCTCGGCCCCCAGGCGCGGCACGATGCCGCCGCCGATGTACACACCGCCACGGGCGCCCAGCGACAGCACCAGGTCGCCGGCCACATCGCCCAGGAAGGCGCAGAACAGAGCAAGCACTTCGGCGCTTTGAGGCTCGCCGGCGAGTGCCTGGCTCAGCACCTGGGCCGGTGCGGGCTCGAACGCGAGCGGTCGGTCATCCACCTCGCCAATCGCCTGCAGCAGATTGACAAGACCTGGCCCCGACAGCACCCGTTCGGCGGAGACCCGGCCAAAGCGCTGGCGAAGGCTGGACAACAGCGCGGCCTCCCTATCGTCCTGCGGCGCCAGGCTGACATGGCCGCCCTCGGTTTGCAGGGCCACCCATTGACGATCGGCTTGCGGCACCAGGCCTGAGACGCCAAGGCCGGTACCAGGCCCGATCACGGCCAGCGGTCCTGGTGCACCAGTGGCGGGGCCACCGACATGCCAGAAGTCCGGCTCCGGCAGCGCCGGTATCGCCAGCGCCAGCGCGGTGAAGTCATTCAGCACGACCAGGCGCTGCAGCTCCAGTTGCCGATGCAGGGCCTGGACCGAGAAGCCCCAGTCGCGGTTGGTCAAACGGATCTGATCGTCCAGCACCGCGCTGGCCACGCCCAGCGCCGCCTGTACCGGACGAGCCGCACCGGCTGCGTCCAGGGTCTGCAGATAGCGCTGCAGGCAGTCACCCAGATCGCGGTGGGCATCGCAGGCCAGCGTCTGCACATGCTCGATGGCCGCGCCGTATCCGCCCTGCCAGCCCAGGCGCACATGGGTGCCGCCCACATCGGCCAGCAGGCGGGCGCCGGCCGGGCTTCGTTGACCTATCGCGATCACGGTGTTGCTCCTTCTTGCTGCAATGGGGTCCAGGCGCTGCCGGCCCGGTGGCTGGCCAGCACGGCCTCTACGAAGGCCAGACCGGCCACGCCGTCGGCGGCGGTGGTCAGCCAGCGACTGGTCGGGGCCACCGCCCTGCCCTCGCGCCGCGCGCGGATGTGCTCGGCAGCGTCCCGGTAGAGCTGGGCAAAGGCCTCCAGATAGCCCTCGGGATGGCCGGCCGGAATGCGCGTGGCAGCCTGCGCCTCGGCGCTGCCCACCCGGCCCCTGGTGAGGCGCTGCGTGGCGCCACCCAGCGGGGTGAAGAGCAGCTCGTTCGGTTGCTCCTGCGCAAACTCCAGGCTGGCGCGGCTGCCATAGACGCGCAGGCGCAGGGCGTTCTCGCAACCGGTGGCCACCTGGCTGGCCCACAGCAGGCCGCGCACGCCATCGGGAAAGCGCAGCATGACCTGCACATGGTCGTCCAGCCGGCGGCCGGGCACCAGGCTGCTGAGTTCGGCGCAGACACTTTCAGCCTGCAAACCGCTGACAAAACTTGCCAGATGGTAGGCATGGGTGCCGATATCGCCCAGCGCGCCGGCCGGGCCGGCCAGTGCGGGGTCACAGCGCCAGGCGGCCTGCTTCTGCCCGGTCAGCTCGATCGGTTCGGCCAGCCAGTCCTGCGCGTACTCGACCTGTATCAGGCGCAGTACGCCAAGCTCACCCGCCTCCACCATTGCACGGGCCTGCCGCACCATGGCATAGCCGCTGTAGGTGTGGGTCAGGCACAGCAGGCGCTCGCGGCGCTGGGCCAGTGCCTGCAGCGCGCGTGCATCGGCCTGCGAGGTGGCCAGCGGCTTGTCGCAGATCACGTCAATGCCCGCCTCCAGAAACGCCGTGGCCACCGGGGCATGCAGATGATTCGGCGTGACGATGGCGACGGCGTCGATGCCATCGGGCCGCGCCGCCTCGCGCCGCGCCATCTCCTGCCAGCTGGCGTAGCTGCGCGAGGAGTCCAGGCCCAGCTCGTCGGCACTGGCCAGCGCACGCAGCGGGTCGCTGGACAGCGCACCGGCCACCAACTGCCATTGCCCGTCCAGCCGCGCGGCGATGCGGTGCACGCCGCCGATGAAAGCGCCCTGCCCGCCGCCGACCATGCCCAGCCTGAGCGGCGCGTTCATGCCTCGCCCTCCAAGCCCAGCAGCTGGCGCAACTCCGCGCGCGGCGTCTGCCCATCGGCAAAATCATCGAAGGCGCGGTCGGCCACCGGGATGATGTGCCGCTTGATGAATTCGGCGCCCTCACGCGCACCGTCCACGGGATGCTTGAGGCAGCACTCCCACTCCAGCACCGCCCAGCCCGGGTAGTCGTGCTGCGCCAGCTTGGAGAAGATCGCACCGAAGTCGATCTGCCCATCGCCCAGTGAGCGGAAGCGCCCGGCCCGCTCCAGCCAGGGCGCATAACCGCCATAGACGCCCTGCCGGCCATCCGGGCGGAACTCGGCGTCCTTGACGTGAAAGGCGCGGATGCGTGCGTGGTAGATGTCGACGAAGGCCAGATAGTCCAGCTGCTGCAAGAGGAAGTGGCTGGGGTCGTAGAGGATGTTGGCGCGGGGGTGCTGGCCCACGGCGTCGAGAAAGCGCTCGAAGGTCAGGCCGTCGAACAGGTCTTCGCCCGGATGCAGCTCGTAGCAGACATCGACGCCGGCCTCGTCGAAGGCATCGAGAATCGGTCGCCAGCGCCGCGCCAATTCGGCAAAGGCTTCCTCGATCAGTCCGGCGGGTCGCTGTGGCCAGGGGTAGAGATAAGGCCAGGCCAAGGCGCCGGAGAAGGTGGCGTGGGCCTTCAGCCCCAGCCGTTTCGAGGCCCGCGCGGCGAGCTTCAGCTGACCCGAAGCCCAGGCGCTGCGTTCCGCCGCATCGCCTCGAACCGCTGGTGCTGCAAAGCCATCGAACTGCCTGTCGTAGGCCGGGTGCACGGCCATCAGCTGGCCTTGCAGATGGGTGGACAGCTCGCTGATCTGCAAGCCCTTTGCGGCCAGCCGGCCACGCAGATCGTCGCAATAGGTCTGGCTCTCGGCGGCCAGCGCCAGATCGAACAGGCGTGCGTCCCAGCTGGGGATCTGCAGCGCGGCAAAGCCCAGGCCGGCCGACCAGTCCGCCAGATGATCCAGCGTATCGAAAGGTGCCTCGTCGCCCGCGAACTGGGCGAGGAAGAGGCCGGGGCCATTGATGGTCTTCATGCCGGGCCTCCCAGACGGTCGGATTGGCGTTCGATCAATGCGGCTTGCTCCAGCACGCACAGCTGATCCACAGGCTCGCCGTCAAGGCGGCGCAGCAGCAGCTGGCCCAGCTGGCGGCCGGCGCCATGCAGCGAGGCGTAGTAGGTGGACAGTGGCGGCACGAAATAGGCACTGACATTGCTGTCGTCGGTGGCCACCACGGTGGCCTCGCGGCCGGCCTGCCAACCCAGCTCGGCGAAGGCCGACAGGGCGCCCAGCGCGGCGTATTCATTCGCGCAAACAAAGGCGGTGGGCCGGGGTTGGCGTTGGGCCAGCTCCAGTACCAGGCGGCGGCCATCAGCAGCCGACAGGCCCGAGCATTGCGTCAGCGCCGGGTCATGCTGCAGACCGGCCTCGCGCAAGGCGCGGCGGTGGCCCGCATCGCGGTGCTGGCTGTACATCAGCTCGGCCGGCGGGTTGAGCATCGCGATCTGGCGGTGGCCGCAGGCGATCAGGCGCTGGGTGGCGCGGTAGGCCATGTCCTCATGGTCGGTGTCGTACCAGGGATGGGCCTGCTCCAGCGCGCTGCGGCCGTAGCTGACGAACGGAAAATCCTGCTCCAGCAGATAGCGGATGCGTTCGTCCTGCGGCCGGGTCTGCGTCAGCACCAGGCCATCGACCCGCCTGGCCTCCACCAGCTTGCGCAGGGCGGCGACCGGATCTTCATCGGGCAGCTCGGGTTGCACCACCAGGCTGTAGAAGGTGCCGGCCAGCGCGGCGTGCAGGCCGGAGACCAGGGCCATGAAGCCGCTGTCGGTGAAGTCCTGTTCGCTGTTCTCGACCGGCAGCACGATGGACAGCGTGTAGGTCTTGCCGGTGCGCAGTTTCACGCCGGCCAGATTGGGCGTGTAGCCCAGCTCCCGCGCGGCGGCCTTGACCAGCTCTCGCGTCTCGCGTCGGACCTCGGGACCGTCCTGCAGCGCGCGCGACACCGTGCCCAGCGACAAGCCGGTGTGGCGCATCAGGGTCTTCAGCGTGACTTTGGGTTCGCTCATACGGTGTTCTTCTTTTTCAGCAGGCGGTGCCCCAGCAACAGGGCCACGCTGGAGGTCCAGGTGAAGGCGGGATCGCGCAGCGGCGCGCCGCTTTGCGCATCGAAGTTCTCGGCCAGGCCGCCCGCCGAACCGAGCCCCGCGCACATCGCGGTAAAGCGCCGCGCCAGCTCATCGCCCAGATCGGGGCGGTCGCAGCGGTCCATCGCATCGACGAACAACATCGTCGTCGGCGCCCAGATCGGGCCGCGCCAATAGCCGTCGGCGCGGTAGTGCGGGCTGCGCTGCGACTCGGTGGCCAGGCCGTGCGGGCTCAGGAAGCGGCCCGCCTCGAACAGTTCGGCCAGCAGTTGCTCGCGGATGGCTGCTGGCAGGCGTGAACCCAGCAGCAGCGGGGTGTAGGCGATCAGGCTGTCGCCTTCGTTCACCACGGTGCCATCGGTCAGGCGGGCGACGAAACGCTCGCCGGTCCAGAGCTGGGCCATCAGGCGCTCGAACAGGGCGTCGGCCTGGTTGCGCCAGTCGCGCGCCTGCGCGGGCCGGCTCAAGCCCTCGGCCAGGGCCGCCAGCTCTTCCAGCTGCAGTATCAGGAAGCTGCTGAGGTCAGGGCTTTGCAGCGGTGTGCCTTGCAGGAACACGGTGGCGTTGTCCCAGCCAGCGTCATTGCCGTGGTCGTAGGCGGGCAGGCCATCGGTGCTCGCTGTGCCCAGCCAGCTGCGCGCCTGCGCGGCCAGCCAGTCGTGCATCTGCGCGCAACGATCCTGCGACCACGGAGCCAGGCGGCGCAGTTGGGCGACCGTCCAGCCATGCACCGGCGGCTTGGTGAAGCGCCAGTAAGCCTGCAGGTCGTTGGCGAAATCGGGCAGGCGGCCACTCTCGTGCTGCAGCTCGAACAACACGGCCAGCTGCTGCCAGGCCAGCTCCGGCTGCTGAGCGGCCAGCGCCAGCGCATTGAAGCAATGGTCCCAGCTCCAGATATTGGTCATCCAGTTCTTGGACATATACATGGCCGGGTGGTGCAGCCGGCCTTCGGCCGGGACGATGCAGGACCAGGTGATGTAGGCGGCGAGCTGGCGCAGTGCTTGCAGGTCTTCGTCGACATCCAGGGTCTGCCTCAGCCAGGACTGGAAGTCGGCGGCGGCATCGGCTTGTGCGGTCTCGAACGAGGCCACATCGCTGCGTGCCGGCATCACGCGGTAGAGATGGACCGACGCGGCCATGGCACCTGACGCATCGGGCCGCAGGTCCAGCGCGATGCGCTCGGCACGCTGGCCCTGCCAGGGAGCGTCGAGCTGCAGCGCACCTTCGTTCAAGGCCACGCGGGCCGACAGATCCTGGCTGGCGCAGCTGACATGCACCGCCTGCTCACTCAGGCGCTGGGCATAGTCGTAGCGCTTGCTTTGCAGGGTGAGGCGCAGGCCCAGGCCGCTGCCTTGCAGCGCCAGCGTGTCGGCATCTGCAAGGGCCAGGTGCAGCTCGCCGGCCTCGGCATTGAAGCTCAATGAATCGGGGCGCAGCGACCATGTGCCATGCACCTCCCTGCCCTCGCCATCGACCGGCAGCAACTTGAACAGCCGGCCCAGATCGCTGTGCTCGTCGCCACCGCGCAGATTGCGCAGCCAGAAAGCGGCGTCCTCGGCAATCCAGGACACGCACAGCCAGCTGCCACGCCTTGACAGCGGAACGGACCGAGGATCGAACAGATTCAAGCGAGTCATCCCTTCACCGCGCCGGCACTGGCGCCCTCCATGATGTGACGCTGGGCCAGGAAGAACAGCAGCAGCGGCGGCAGGCACAGCAGCACGGTCATCGCGGCAATGGCGGTCAGGTTGTTGGCATGCAGGCCGCGGAACTGGGCCAGGCCCAGTGGCAGTGTGTAGGTGCTCTGGTCGTTCAGAAAGATCAGCGGACCCAGATAGTCGTTCCAGCTGCCCAGGAACTGGAAGGTGCCCACCAGCACCAGGGCCGGCGCCATCAGCGGCAGGTGTATGCGCCAGTAGATCTGCCAGGCGTTCGCCCCGTCCATGCGCGCGGCCTCGTCGAGCTCGCGCGGGATGCTCATGATGAACTGGCGCAAGAGGAAGATGTAGAAGGCCGCGCCGAAGAAGTTGGGCACGATCAGCGGCTTCAGGGTGTTGATCCAGCCTAAAGCATTGAACTGCATGTACAGCGGAATCATCGTCACGTCCCAGGGAATCATCATCGAGCCCAGCATCACCATGAACAGGGTGTCGCGGCCACGGAACTCGAAGCGGGCAAAGCCATAGGCCACCAGGCTGGACGAGAACAGCTGGCCCAGCGTCGACAGCCCGCCGACCAGCAGCGAGTTCCACAGGAACTGACCAAAGGGCTGCGCTTGCCAGGCCTCGACGAAGTTCTGCCAGCGCGGCAGCGCCGGCCACCAGACCGGGGGCCAGGTGTAGAGCTCGCTCTTGGCCTTCAGGGCCGTCACCAGGGTCCAGTACAGCGGCAGGGCAAAGGCCAGGGCCAGGCCCAGCATGACGGTGTAGTAGGCCAGACGCCGTGCATGGCGGGTGGCATCGAACGGCGTCATGCCTTGCCTCCGTCACGCTTCACTTCGTTTTCGTAGAACACCCATAGGCTGGAGAAGCGCATCACGCTCATGGACAGCACCAGTATCAGTAGGAACAGCAGCCAGGACAGGGCCGAGGCATAGCCCATGTCGAAGAACTTGAAGGCGGTGTCGTAGATGTACATGGCCAGCATATAGGTGGACTTCAGCGGCCCGCCCTCGGTCAGCAGCAGGGCCAGGGTCAGCTGCTGGAAGGCCGCAATCAAGGTGGTGACCAGATTGAACAGCAGCACCGGCGACAGCAGCGGCAAGGTGATGTGCGTGAACTGCTTGAGCCTGGACACGCCCGACAGCGCCGCGGCCTCGTACAGATCGACCGATATGCCCTTGAGCCCGGCCAGGAACACCAGCATCGTGCCACCCAGGCTCCACAGGCTGGCGATCACCACCGACCACATCGCCCAGCGCGGGCTGCCCAGCCAGTTCAGCGGCTCGACGCCGACCAGGCCCAGCAGGTAGTTGAGCAGGCCGTATTCCTGGCTGTAGATCCAGGTCCAGATCGTCACCAGGGCCACGCCTGACAGCATGCTGGGCAGGTAGAACAGCGTGCGGAACAGCCCCTGCCCCCAGCCACGCCGGTTCAGCAGCAGGGCCAGGCCCAGCGCGGCGGCCAGATGCAGGGGCACATACAGGCCGGCAAAGCGGCAGGTGACCCACAGCGCCTCCCAGAAATCGTCGTCCGTCGTCAGGATGCGGCGGTAGTTCTCCAGGCCGATGAAGCGCTCGCCGCCCATCAGCGGCCAGTCGAAGAAACTGGTGTAGAGCGAGTACAGCAGGGGCCCCAGCGTGAAGGCCGCAAAGCCCAGCACCCAAGGCGCGACGAAGAGCCAGGGCGTGAGGCCACGGGGCCAGCGCAGGCGGCGGCGTGAAGTCGTGCGTGGCGTCGCGGCCACCGCAGCAGGCTCCATCAGGCGGGCGCTCATTGGAGTTTCCTTTCCGCTTTGAGCGCGGCGCGGGCGAGTATCTGCTGCACATCGCCCTTCTTCAGAAACACCTCCTGGATAGCATCACGCACCACGCCCGAGGCGCGGGTCCAGCGCGGGTTCAGCAGAAAGGCCGGCACCTCCTGCATGCTCAGGGCCATCGCGTAAAAGGGTTGCACCAGCGGGTCGTCCTGCAGCTTCAGCTCACGGGCCACGCTCAGCAGCACCGGCAGATCGCCCTGACGCATGCGCACCGCCTCGGCGCTGCTGTAGAACTTGATGAACTGCCAGGCCAGGTCCTTCTGTTTCGAGTCCCGCGCCATCGCCAGCGAGGACACGCTGACCACGCTCTGCGCCGGCCGGCCCTGGAAACTGGGCAGCGGCGCCACGCCATAGCGCTTGCCGTCCTGGGCTAGTTCGAGCCGAAAGGCGGCGCCGTCCATCAGCATGGCCACGCGATCGGCCACGAACAGCTGGCGCTGGTTCTTGCCGTCGCCTACGCCCAGCGTGGCGGCCAGGCCCTGGTCCAGCAGGCCCAGCAGCATGGTGAACATCGCCTGCGAATGGGCGCTGTCGAACTCGCCCTGCACCTTGCGGCCGTCGGCGCCCAGCATGCGACCACCGGCGCTCCACAGATAGCCCTGGAAGTCATAGGGATCGGGGGCCACGTCAAGGCCATAGCCATAGACCTTGGCACCCGGGCGGCTGAGCTTCTGCGACAGCGCGCGCAGATCTTCCCAGCGCCAGTCAGCCTTCGGATAGGCCAGGCCGGCGCGGTCGAACATGTCCTTGTTGTAGTAGATGACCTGGCTGGTGAAGCCGGCCGGCACGCCGTAGAGCCGGCTTTCCACCGTGGCGAAACGCAGCAGGCCCGGCACCATATCGGCCGCGTCGAACGCGGGGTCGCGCGCCTGCCAGGCATTCAGAGGCTCCAGCACGCGGTGATAGAGCGGGAAGTTCCACATCATCGTCACATCGGGTGGATTGCGCGCGCCGAAGGAGGCCGAGAGCTTCTGGTTGAAGCCTCCACCATAGGCCTCCACCTGCACACGCACGCCGGGGTGGCGTTGCTCAAAAGCGGCGGCGATGCGGCGTTGGATGTCCAGGTTCTCGCTGCCATCCCAGGTGGCGAAGCGCAGCACCTGGGCTGTGGCCCACAGCGGCATCATCAAGGCAAGGAGAAGGAGGAAGCGCTTCGTCATTTACGGTGCTCCACCGGGCTTTGCGCAACGTACGACGCGTGACGTGTGGAGCGGCAGGGACGAGGGCGCGCCGGCCGCTGCGGGCTGAAGCATCGTCCGGCCCTGAACGGACCGGACTTAGGCTTCTTTATGCCCGCTGCGACCGGCACACCCTCATCCCTGCAGGCACCGGCGTGCACGGCGCGCATGAATTCGGGTTGCGGGCCACTCGAGCATCCGCAGAGGGGGTGGGGGGCCGGCCACAGCGGGCATAAAGAAGCTGGAGGTCGGTCCGAAGGGACCGGCCCAAGCTTCAGCCC
>JADMJJ010000072.1 GCA_018780645.1 Burkholderiaceae bacterium | reverse complement strand
CCGGCCAACAGCCGTCGTCGGTGAAGGGCAGCTCACTGGCATCGCGCCGATCAGCCTAACGCTGGTTGCGGCCTGGTGCTAGTCACACGAAGGCCGGCACCCGGGCGGGCTGCTGCACCCCACGGTGGACGACTGACCGCACGTCGCGTGACTTGGCGATGTTCTTCGGATTGCCATCTCTGCCCGAGTTGAAGGCGACTGGTTGGCTTGTCCGCCATCAATAGGTCGTGGCCCATACTCGACGAGGCCAGAGCGACCGACGGCAGACGCCATGGCGATACAGCCAAGAACCACAGAACTCGTGAATGCTGAGGCCCTCGCACCGGTGCTGGCTCGGGGTTTCGGACGGATAGTCGAAGCCCCGCGCGACATCAGAACGATTCCCAATTGTCAGTACCCGTGCGAAGCGCGACACGCTCGGTTGCGATCTCGGTTTTGGGTTTGCGAGCAACGGGTTTGGCGATACCGAATGCCGGCCTCACAACGTTTCTTGCACGCCCCTCACCTCGGCGTTCGGCGCCAACCGACACCGGTGCGGAGTCGGCGGCATTGGCCCAAGCACGATCGCCCTCGCCCAGCTTGAATACCTCCACCGCCTGCACCAGCTGCAGCGCCTGCGCCTTAAGGCTCTCGGCGGCAGCGGCGCTCTGTTCAACCAGGGCGGCATTCTGCTGCGTTACCTGATCCATCTGGCTAACCGCCTCGCCCACCTGCGAAACACCCGCGCTTTGCTCGCTGCTCGCCGCGCTGATCTCGCCCATGATGTCGGTGACACGCTTGATCGACCCGACCACCTCGGCCATCGTGGTGCCGGCCTGATCGACCAGCAAGCTGCCCTGTTCGACGCGCTCGACGCTGGCCGTGATGAGGCTCTTGATTTCCTTGGCCGCGTCGGCGCTGCGACCCGCCAGACTGCGTACCTCGGAGGCGACCACAGCGAATCCGCGCCCTTGCTCGCCGGCACGCGCAGCTTCCACTGCGGCATTGAGCGCCAGGATATTGGTCTGGAAGGCGATGCCGTCGATCACGCTGATGATGTCGGCGATCTTCTTCGAGCTGTCGTTGATGCCACGCATCGTCTCAACAACCTGGCTGACCACTTCGCCGCCCTTGATGGCCACGGCACTGGCACTCATCGCCAGTTGGTTGGCCTGTTTGGCGTTGTCGGCGTTCTGCTTGACCGTGGAGCCCAGCTCTTCCATCGAGGCAGCGGTTTCCTCCAGCGACGAGGCCTGCTCCTCGGTACGCTGGCTGAGATCGTTGTTACCTTGGGCAATCTGTGCGCTTGCCGTGGCGATGCTCTCGGCGCCGGCCCTGACTTGACCAATCAAGCCGACGAGTTGCCGCTGCATGGCCCCCATCGACGCCAACACGCTGCCAGCGGGCGCCGTAGCCGCGCCATGCACGGGGCTGAGGTCGCCCGCGGCGATGCGGCTCGCAGTTCCACCCAGCGCGGCAGGCTCGGCGCCCAGCGAAGACACCAGTCGTCTCGTGATCAACCAGCCAAGTGCGATGGCAACAACCGCGGCAAACGCGCTGATCGCGATCAATACGCTACGCTGTGTGACGTATGCGGCACCGGAAGCGTCGACGCCGATGTGCGCCTGCTCTTTGGAGTAGTTAACGTACTCCTCGGCAGCCGCCAGTAGCGCGGCGAGCAATGGCCTGCACTCGATATTCATCTTGTCGATCGCACCGTCGTTCTTTCCCGACGCCGCCAGCTCCACGATGCCAACCGCGACCGGTCCGTACTGCGACTCGACCTTGTCGATGGCGCTGACCAGGCTGCGATCACGCTCCGTCACATCGGTGGCACGAGCAACCGCCTCTTTCAAGGCGACCAACGTCGCCTTGAGGTCTTGGTGGGCCTTGACGGCCATGGCCTTGGCAGCCGCCCGGTCTGCGTCAGACTTGACGAGGACCATGTCGCGCACTCCGATGGCGCGCCGGTTGGCGTAGATGCTCGCATCCAGGGCCAGGTTCTCGCGTTCGGCCGGACCGTTGACATAGCCTGAGAACCGGTCGTTGGCACCACTTATGTCGTGCAGAGCGACAAGGCTCACGAGCAGCACAAGGAAGGCAAGCGCACCAAAGGCGAGCGACAGTTGTTTCTTGACGGTGAGGGTGTTCATATTTTTGGTTCCTGGCAATGATGCAAAGGTGTTCAGTGCAGAACGGCGTTGACCAGCCCCATCTCGGCACTCGACATCAGCGCCTCAATGTCGAGCAGGATCAGCATGCGTTCGCGATCGCCCTGCCGGATCGCACCGATGCCGACCACATGGCTGGAACCCACCACCGCGTTGAATTCCGGCGCGGGCATGACCTGGTCGCCGGTCAGGGCCACCACATCGCTCACGGCATCGACCACCGCCCCAACCGTCCGACCGGCGACATTGAGTACGACCGTGACGGTGACGGCGTCATAGACCACCTCTTCCAGGCCGAACTTCAGCCGCAGATCGACCACCGGGACAATGGTGCCCCGCAGGTTGAGCACCCCTTTGACAAACGCGAGTGCGTTCGCGATCCGCGTCGGCGCCTCGTAGCCCCGAATCTCCTGCACGCGCAGGATGTCGATGCCGTACTCCTCGGCACCAAGCCGAAACGTCAAGCACTCGCGTAGTGTGTTGTTGACAGGCCGTGGCGTTCCGCGCGGAACGCCGGCAGTGTCCAAGACGCGCAGCCGCGGCTCGATGATTCCTAGTTCGCGCATCAGTCGTATTCCTTGTGTATCTGGCAATCCGCCAACGCCGTGCCCGTGCATCACGGCGGTCTCTGGGCCGTCTCACCCGACAGAGGCGAAATCAGTTATGAGACTATCGCTCATATTTGATAGAAATGATCATGGATGAATCGCGGTTCATTACGCTTATGCGCCATATGTCACGGCTGATTCGGTGATCCAATCTCCAACGACGCCGTACAAGAGATCCCCATGTTTCCGAAGACCCTTGCATTGATCGACGACGATCAGGACTACGCCGAGTTCCTGGCCCAGCACCTGCGGGAATTGGGTATCGGCGTTGACGTGTTCAACAACAGCAATGACCTGCTGGGCGAGCTCAACGCCTTCAGCTACGAGTTCTATGTCGTTGACCTGACCTTGCCCGGCATCGGCGGCCTCGATCTCATCGACCTGCTCCGCCGCCGCACAGCGGCCGGCATCGTGGTCGTCTCGGGCCGGTTGGCATCCGAGGCTTTCAAGCAGGTGGTGCACGCCGGCGCGGACATGTACCTGAGCAAACCGGTGCAGTTCGAGCAAGTGGCCTTGACCATTGAGGCAGTTCAGCGTCGCGTCAGCCAGTCTCGGCAGCAAAGCGCCGGCTGGACCTTGGACCGCCGTGCCCGGCAGCTGATAGCGCCCGATGGCGCACGAGCAGACCTGAGCGATATCGATATTTCGCTGCTCACATGCTTCGTCGGGGCTGGCGGCGAAGCGGTGACGCGAGATTCCCTCCTGTCATGCCTGCTTGCCGCAAAGGGCGGCGCCGCCAGCGACGACCTGAGCGCCACGATCTACAGGCTGCGCCAGCGAATCGAGAGGGCAACGCCAATGCCAGTCCCGTTGCACTCCAAGTCGCGCGTTGGCTATGTGTTCAACGCGCCGCTGACGCAGATCCTGTAGCGATTGAAGAACCGCCATCCGGCTACCAGCAGCTTCCGGTAGCCGGGCGCAATCAGTCGTTGGGTCACTGAACGACCACCAATCGGATGGTGGCGCCCTCGGGCCCGTTGCGTAACAAGACAGCCTGGCCTCCATGCAGTTCCATCACCCGACGAACGATATACAGACCCAGTCCAAGGCCATGCCCTGCTCGGGGTGCAGCACCCGCAGTGCGCACGCCACGCTCGAACAAACGCGGCAAAAGGGCTGAGTCAAATCCAGGCCCGGAGTCCGTGACGTCGATGATGAGAGCCAGTGGATGATCTGACTCCGCGAGCCGGATAGCCACCATCGATTCCGGCGGGCTGTACTTCAGCGCATTGGACAGCAGGTTGCGCATCGCCAGGCGCATCAGACTCATGTCCATCGAGGCCGTGTGCGTGCTTGTCGCACGTTCAATGCGGATGCGATACCGCTCAGCCGGTGGGAGGTCCATCAGCGCCACATTCAGCATGGTGTCGATATTGGTGTCAGCGCGCTGGATCGGCTCTGGCCGCGCCAGCAGCGAGGCGACCGCCAGCGTGTTGTCGATGCTGGCAACCACCGAGTTCACCACGTTCTGAGCCCGGACCAGACGATCCAATACGGCCTTCGATCTCTCTTCGCCGAGTGCTGCGGACGCGCTCTGCAGGGCCGCGGAGGCACTGTTCAGCGGCTGTCGCACCTCATGCGCCATCACATCGAGCATCTCGCTGCGCTCACGCAGCAAAAGCTCGAGTTCGCGCGCATGCTCCTCGCTTTGGGACCGAAGCTGACGCTCCCGGTACAGGTCCTCGCGGCGCAGCCGATGCTCCGTGATGTCCTGGAAGGCGCCAATCAGCCGCACAGGGCGACCGGCTTCGTGTTCGACTTCACCGAAGGTCCGCACCCACAGGTTGCGACCGGTCGCCGTGATGAATGGGAGCTCCAGATCCCATGACGTACCGTCCCGCATGCAGGCCTCGACGGCCGCCTTGATCACTGGCCGGGCCTCCGGCGCATAGAAATTGATCCCCTCCGACAAGGTCGGCCGATAGCCTGGCTCGACGTCATGGATGCGACGTGTGTGGTCGGACCAGGTGATGGCCATGGTCAACAAGTCAACCTTCCAGCCGCCTACGCCCGCCAATCGGCCGGTCTGGTCAAGCAAGGCCTTGCTGATTCGCAGTTCCCGCTCGATGGCCTTCAGTGGGGTTGTCTCGGCCACCTGGGCAAGGAAACCCACGACCACGCCATCAACGATGTCAGGTACGTAAGTGGCCAGGCTATGGCGCTGCTCACCGTTGGGGCCCGGCACGATGCGTTCGAATACCTGCTTTCGACCGGCCAGTGCACCGACGATATAGGGTTCGTTCAGCGCGAAGAGGTCCGGGCCGAGCAGGTCCCTGATCGGCCTGCCAATCAAAGCGGCAGGCTCGACGCCGAACCATGTCGAGTACGCCTGATTCGCGAATCGGCATCGTTGATCGCGGTCCCAGTAGGCCAGCAATGCGGGCACCTGATCAACCAGGCGCTGAAGGTAGTAGGAACGATCACGAGCATCGGGGCTGGGATTCATCGAGTTGTGCCTTTGGATGGCAGGGGTAGCGACGTATCGTCGCAGCAGGCGAGATGACAGCAACTGAGGCATACCCTCAAATGGACCCAATGGCTGTCGGCCTAGTTGGCGGACCTCCGCACCAGCGTGCGGCGAACGACAGGCTCACTTGATTTGAGCATTGCGAGGAGCGGCTCAGTAGAAGACTGTCTGGCGAAAACACCCAAGACCTGCATTGAGGCGTCTATGTAGGTTCAGCCCCCGCTGACCCGCGGCTCGACGACAGCACTCGCATAAACTACCGCGATGGGGCGACGACCTCTGGTCGGGAGACCTCGCTGAAGGGGCGAGCGTTGCGGTGCACTGTTCAGCTTGTTGATGGGCAGCTTTTCGGCACCCAATCCGGCGCAGCAAATGACCGGATCGGGTCG
>JADMJJ010000004.1 GCA_018780645.1 Burkholderiaceae bacterium | reverse complement strand
TCGCTGCGTCTGAAGGTGCTGCCCCAAACATACAAGCCCGGATGCAATCCGGGGCACCAAGAAGCAAACCCCGGATTCCATCCGGGCTACGAAGTCAATGCGCGGAACCGACCGCGACCACGACGATGCCCATCCCCACCGCCAGCCAGGCCAGCTGAGACGCTGTCTCGCGCCAGGGCAGGCGGCGCTGCAACTGCGGTATCAGATCGGCCACGGCCACATAGATGAAGCTGCTTGAAGCGGCCACCAGCAGGTAGGGAAACAGCGCCTCCCAGGGCCCGACGATGAAGTAGCCGAGCACCCCGCCGACCACCGCCGCCAGGCCCGAGATGGCGTTGTACAACAGCGCCTTGGCGCGGCTGAAGCCGGCGTTGAGCAGCACGATGTAGTCGCCCACCTCCTGCGGAATCTCGTGCGCGATGATGGCCAGCGCGGTGACCACGCCCAGATGCGTGTCGGCCAGAAAGGCCGCCGCGATGATGATGCCGTCGCAGAAGTTGTGGATGCTGTCTCCGACCAGCACGCTCCAGCCGCCCCGGCCCGCCTGCTCGGCGTCGAAGCCATGGTGGTGATGGTGGTGCGGGTCATCGCCCTCGTGGTGATGGTTGTGGCGGTAGAGCTCGGCCTTCTCGAGCAGGAAGAAGAACATCAGCCCGCCCAGCAGGGTCAGGAAGAGCTGGTGGGTGTCGGCCTTGCTCTCGAAGGCCTCAGGCAGCACATGCAACAGGGCGGTGGCCAGCAACAGGCCGGCCGACAGGCTGACCAGGTGGCGCACCAGCTTGCCCAGCAGTTTGACCGTCAGACTGGCGGCGATCAGCACCGACAGCAGGCCGCCGGCCAAGGTTGCGATCACGATGTACAGCAGCGTCATTCAATTCCAGTGGATGAAAGAAAATAAGACCGCGCACTTTTGGCGCGGCTGGGTCGCAGTGCTCGCCTAGGCGACGCCCTGCGACTTGAACCAGGCCAGGCAGCGCTGCCAGCCGTCCTCGGCCGGGCCCTTCAGGAACGTCGGGCGGTAGTCGGCATGGAAGGCGTGTCCCGCCTCGGCATAGACGTGGAAGCTCGAGGCCTTGGCCGCGGCGCTCCCCTGGCTCAGCGCGGCCTTCATCTTATCAACCGTGTCAAGCGGTATGCCTGCGTCCTGCCCGCCATAGAGACCCAGCACCGGCCCGTGCAGCCCGGCCGCAAGATCGACCGGGTGTTTGGGCGTCAGCGGCGTGCTAGCGCCGACCAGACGGCCATACCAGGCCACGCCCGCCTTCACGCCCGGGTTGTGGGCAGCATAGAGCCAGGTCATGCGCCCGCCCCAGCAGAAGCCGGTGATGCCCAGCCTTGATGTGTCGCCGCCCTGGGTCCTGGCCCAGGCCACGCAGGCGTCGAGGTCGCCCATCACCTGGGCATCGGGCACCTTGTTGACGACCTCGGCCAGCAGCTTGGCGATCTCGCCATAGTCACCGGCCTCACCCTGACGCACGAACAGCTCGGGCGCGATCACCAGATAGCCTTGCCTGGCCAAACGCCGGGCGACATCGGCGATGTATTCGTGCACACCGAAGATTTCGCTGACCAGCAGTATCACCGGCAGATTGCGCCCGCCCTCGGGCATGGCCCGGTAGGCCGGCATCTTGAAGTCGCCCACGGGAATCGTGACCTCGCCAACACGCAGGCCAGCACTGTCGGTCTTGACGACGGTCTGGGCGCTCACCGGCAGCACGGCGGCGGCAAATCCGCTGCCCACGGCGGCGCGCACGAAGTCGCGGCGATTCAGGTCGAGTTCTGCCATGGCACATGTCCTTTGAGAAGCTGCAGGATTCTAGGGGCGGCTGCAAAACCTCGCGGCGCGGCGGGCTTGGCGTCATGATTTGCCGCGACAATGCCGGCACACATGCCAGACATCAAATCCACCCCGATCCCAGCCGCGCCGCGCGTGCTCGCCGCCATCGACATGGGCTCCAACAGCTTCCGGCTGGAGATTGCCCAGCTGGAGCAGGGCCGCTACAAGCGCATCGCTTACCTGAAGGAGACCGTGCGCCTGGGCGCCGGGCTCGACGCCAACAAGATGCTCACCGAGGCCGCCGCCCAGCGCGGCCTGGACTGCCTGCAGCGCTTCGCGCAGCGTCTGGACGGCTTTGCACCGCAGCAGGTGCGTGCGGTGGCCACCCAGACCCTGCGCGAAGCCCGTAACCGCGATGCCTTTCTGCAGCGCGCTCGCACCGTGCTGGGCTATCCCGTGGAGGTCATCTCGGGCCGCGAAGAGGCGCGCCTGATCTATGCCGGCGTCGCGCGGCTGCAGCCATCCGAGCAGGCGCGGCTGGTGATCGATATCGGCGGGCGCTCGACCGAGATGATTCTCGGTCGGGGCCGGCGGCCGATCACGGCCGAGTCCTTCCAGGTCGGCAGTGTCAGCCTGTCGATGCGATTCTTTCCGGACGGCAAGTTCAGCGCCGAGGCCTTCCGCGCCGCCCAGGTGGCCTGCGGGGCCGAGCTGGAAGAGGCGCTGCAGCCCTTTGCCTCTGGCCTGTGGCGCGAGGCGCTGGGCTCCTCGGGTACCGTCGGCGCGGTCTCGCAGCTGCTGGCGGCCAGCGGCATCACCGATGGCCGCATCACGCCGGCAGCGCTGCGCTGGTGCATAGGGCAATGCCTGGCCGCCGGCCATGTGGACCGCATCAAGCTCCCCGGATTGAAGGAGGACCGCCGCGCCGTCGTCGCCGGTGGCCTGTGCATTCTCTACACCCTGGTGATGCAGTTCGGCATCGACGAGTTGCTGCCCGCCAAGGGCGCGCTGCGCCAGGGCGTGATCTTCGACCTGGCCGAACGCCTCGAAACCGCCGAGAGCGGGCGCAAGGTTCGCGTCGGTGACATCCGCGAGCCCTCGGTGAAAGCCCTGCAGCAGCGCTTCGACGTTGATCTGCCCCAGGCCCGGCGCGTTCAGCAGCAGGCGCTGGCGCTGTACCGGCAACTGGCACCCGAGGCGGCACTGGAATCGCGGCGCGAGCTCGGCTGGGCCGCGGCGCTGCACGAGATCGGCATGATGGTCTCGCACCACGATCACCACCGTCACAGCGCCTATCTGCTGGCCCACGTCGATGCGCCGGGCTTCTCGCAGAGCCAGCTGCGCCTGATCAGCGACCTGGTGCTGGGTCAGCGCGGCGGCCTGAAGAAGCTGGACACGCGGCTGGCCGACAGCGGCTTCATCTGGCAGTTGCTGAGCCTGCGCCTGGCCGTGATCAAGGCCCATGCGCGCGACCGCCTGGACAAGGCAGCGATGCAGTTGCAGCGCCGCGATCAGGCGGTGGAGCTGCAGATGGCGCCCGGCTGGGCCGCCCGGCATCCGCGCACCGTCTATCTGCTGCAGGAGGAGTTGCAGGCCTGGGCGCGCAGCGGGTTGCTGGAGTTGAGCCTCAGGGCTTGAGGCTTAGCCCCGGATTGCATCCGGGCTACCAATCCACCGTAGCCCGGATGCAATCCGGGGCCACCACTACAACCCATCCACCGCCTGCACCGCCTGCAGAAACACGCCGGACACACCCTCGCGCTCCCGCTGGCGCAACCACCAGACCGCCGCCTTCTTGACGTGCCAGGTCTGCTCCTGGCCGCTGAGCAGCCGCGCGCAGGCCAGGCCCAGGGTCGGCTGATGACCTATCACGAGCACCGGCTCGTTGGCCTGCGGCCAGCGGGCCAGACGCAGCAGGTCATCAACGCCGCCGGCCGGAGCAAGACCCGGCACCGTGCGAAAGCTGCGGCCCAGATGCGCGGCCGTCTGCTGGCAGCGCAGCGCCGGACTGACGAGCACGCGGGTGGACTCGGCCAGGTGCCGGTTCAACCAGGCCGCCATGCGCTGGGCCTGGCGCTCGCCTTTGGGCGTCAACGCGCGATCGAGCTCGTCCTGGCCCTCGCGGCGCACCTCGGCCTCGGCATGTCGCCACAGAATCAGGTCCATGATCGGGTCAATCCTTGCGACCGAATTTGTGCATCAGCGCCCGCTGGGCGCTGTGGCCCTGCCCGGACACATGCTCGTAGTGGCCATCGGGCTTGAGGCTCCAGGCATCCTGGCCGTCATGCAGATAGGGCACCAGGCACTCGTCGATGACGCGCTGGCGCAGACGCGCGTCGCTGACCGGCCAGGCAATCTCGATGCGCCGGAACATATTGCGGCTCATCCAGTCGGCGCTGGACAGATACAGCGCCTCATCGCTCTCGGCATCGCCCCAGCGGAAATAGATCACCCGCGTATGCTCCAGAAAGCGGCCGACCACCGAGCGCACGCGGATGTTCTCGCTGTAGCCCGGTATGCCCGGCGGCAGCATGCAGGCGCCACGCACGATCAGGTCGATGCGGGCACCGGCCCGGCCGGCCTCGATCAGCGCCTCGATCAGCAACACATCGGTCAGCGCATTGATCTTCACCACCACCCGCGCCGGCAGGCCGGCCCGTGCGGCCGCGGCCACCTGTTCGAGATGCCGCACCATGCGCTTGTGCAGGCTGAACGGCGCCATCATCAGATGGCGCGGCGGCTTGACCTTGCTCAGCGAGGCCAGCTGGCGGAACACGGTGTCGGCATCGGCCGTCAGCTCCGGCGAGGCGGTCAGGTAGCCGATGTCGGTATAGAGCCGCGCCGTCTTGGGGTTGTAGTTGCCGGTGGACAGATGCACATAGCGGCGCAGGCGGCTGCCCTCGCGGCGGGTGATCAACATCATCTTGGCATGGGTCTTCAGGCCGACGATGCCATACACCACCTGGGCACCCACCGCCTCCAGCCGCTCGGCCCAGTTGATATTGGCCTCCTCGTCGAAGCGCGCCTTCAGCTCGACCACGGCCAGCACTTCCTTACCCCTGCGGGCCGCCTCGATCAGCAGGTCCATAAGCACCGACTTGGCGCCGGTGCGGTAGATTGTCTGCTTGATGGCGAGTACATCCGGATCCTCGACGGCCTCGCGCAGGAACTGCACCACCGGCTCGAAGCTCTCGAACGGGTGATGAAGCAGCACATCACCGCGCCTGAGCTGCTCGAAGATCGATCGTGACCGCGGCAGCCGATCCTGCGGCCAGGCCGGTTCATAGGGCGGGAATCGCAGATCGGGCGCGTCGCTCTGATCGATCAGCTCATTGAGCCGCACCAGATTCACCGGGCCGTTGACCCGGTACAGGGCCGCCTCGGGCACGGCAAACTGCTCCAGCAGAAAGTCCGACAGCTCGGGTGGGCAGCTATTCACCACCTCGATGCGGATGGCACGGCCGAAGTGGCGCGTGGTCAGGCCGGTGCGCAGGGCCTGGCGCAGGTTGGCGACCTCCTCCTCGTCGACATCGAGGTCGGAGTCGCGGGTGACGCGGAACTGGGAGAAGGCCACCACCTCCCGGCCCTGGAACAGCTCCTCCAGATGCGAGCGGATCACGCTGCTGAGCAGCACAAAGGCCTGCGTGCCCTCGCTGATGGCATCGGGCAGCCGTATCACCCGCGGCAGCACACGCGGCACCTTGACGATGGCGATCGAGTTGTCGCGACCGAAGGCGTCCTTGCCGCCGAGCTTGACAATGAAGTTCAACGACTTGTTGGCCACCTGCGGAAAGGGGTGCGCCGGGTCGAGGCCCACGGGCACCAGCAGCGGCCGAACCTGGCGCTTGAAGAAGGTGTCCACCCAGCGCGTCTGCGCCTCGTTGCGGTCGGCATGGTTGAGCACCAGGATGCCCTGCTCCTTCAAGGCCGGCATCACCTGCTCATTGAAGGCGGCGTACTTCTCGTCTATCAGTCCATGGGCCTCGTGGGCCACGCGCAAGACATCCTGCGTGCTGATGCCACTGCCCGGCTCGCGGGCGGCGTCCAGCATGTCGGCAAAGCGCACCTCGAAGAACTCGTCCATATTCGACGAGACGATGCAGATATAGCGCAAGCGCTCCAGCAGCGGCACATCGGCGCGCCGGGCCTGCAGCAAGACCCTGCGATTGAATTCCAGCATGGCCTGCTCACGGCTGAGCAGGCGCACAGGGACGTGCGTTCCGATTTGCGTCATTCGGCCAGTTTATGACCGACTTGCGACAGTTTCATGACAGTGCATGACGGCTGCCGGGCCGGCCGGCACCAGCAGGCCGATGAACTGGTTGACGACGCCGTGCCAGTCGAATTGATTCGCACGGGCCAGCGCACGCTCGGGAGAGATGTGCAGCGCCGCCAGCGCGGCGCGGCGCAGATCGGTGTCGAGCACGCCGCCATCCGACTCGCCCAGCACATCCAGCGGCCCGGCCACCGGAAAGGCCGCCACCGGCGTGCCACAGGCCAGCGCCTCCAGCATTACCAGGCCGAAGGTCTCACTGCGGCTGGGAAAGACGAACACATCGGCAGCGCTGTAGATCCGCGGCAGCTCGCTGCGCGGCACCACACCGCGCCAGTGCACCTGCGGGTACTCGCGCTGGAACTTGTCGAGCAAGGGGCCCACGCCATAGACGACCTTGGAGCCCGGCAGATCCAGGTTCAGAAAGGCCTGCAGATTTTTCTCGTAGGAGACGCGCCCGACATAGAGCCATACCGGACCGGGCAGGTCCAGGCTCGCTCCGGTCACCGGTTTGAACAGCTCGAGGTCCACGCCATGAGACCAGCTTCGCAGATTCGAGAAGCCATGCTGCTGCAGGATCTGCCGCATGCCCTCGGTGGGCACCATCACGCCCGCCGAGGGGGCATGGAAGCGCTTGAACCACCAATAGCCCCAGGACTCGGGAATGTGCAGCGCGCTGGACAGGATGTCCGGGAAGCGGGTGTGGAAGGCTGTCGTGAAGGCCCTGTTGTTCTTCAGGCACCAGCGGCGGGCGGCGGTGCCCAGCGGGCCCTCGGTGGCAATATGGATGGCCTCGGCCTGGGCCTCGTCCATGATCTGCTTGACCCGCCCCCAGGGCCGCAACGCCAGCTCGATCTCGCGATAGCCCGGGCAGGGCATGCGCTTGAACTGCGAGGGCTCGATCAGCGCCACCTCGTGGCCGCGGGCCCGCATGCCGTCCACCAGCTCGACCAGGGTGGTGACCACGCCATTCACCTGGGGCCGCCAGGCATCGGTGATCAGAACCAGTTTCATGCGGGGCTCCCGACGGGTTGGATGGCTGTACCGAGCTGGGTCTGCCGCGCCTGCAGCGCGCGGCTGGACCAGTCGAGAATCTCAAGCCGGCCATCGGCATGCTCGACCAGGGCGGTCAGGCTCTCGACCCAGTCGCCGTCGTTGGCATAGAGGATGCCGTCGATGTCGCGCAGCTCGGCATGGTGGATATGGCCGCAGACGACGCCCTGCACCCCACGGTTGCGCGCCTCGCGGGCGACCGCGGACTCGAAGTCGCCGACATAGCTGACCGCCCGCTTGACCTTGAGCTTCAGGTACTTGGACAGGCTCCAGTAGGGCAGGCCCATGCGCGCGCGCAGCGAGTTCAGGTGGCGATTCAGCTTCAAGGTGAACTCGTAGGCCGTGTCGCCCAGATGGGCCAGCCACTTGGCGCACTGGATCACGCCGTCGAACAGGTCGCCATGGGTGATCCAGAGCTTGCGGCCGTCGGCGGTCTCATGGATCCAGTCCTCGGCCACCTCGACGCCGCCGAAGTTGTGCTGCAGGTATTTGCGCGCAAACTCGTCGTGGTTGCCCGGGATGAACACCACCTTGGTGCCCTTGCGGGCCTTGCGCAGGAGCTTTTGCACCACATCGTTATGGGCCTGCGGCCAGTACCAGCTGCGGCGCAGCTGCCAGCCGTCGATGATGTCGCCGACGAGAAACAGGTGCTCACTCTCGACCCGGCGCAGAAAGTCCAGCAGCGCATGGGCCTGGCAGCCGGGCGTGCCGAGGTGGATGTCGGAGATCCAGACGCTGCGGTAGCGCAACTCGCCGGCACCGTCATCGCCGTCGTCCCCTCCGGCAGGGGCCGCTCCTGTCAATGCATTCAGAAAGCCGTCGGCTGGTTTCATGAGCCGACAGCTTCACGCCGGGCCGTGTCCCGCCCGTGACCGATTGATGACGATTGCGGGACAGACCTTGCTGGATTCCAGCAAGCTCTGTCCTCAACTGACTGGAGACCCTGCAGCCCGGATAATCCCCCCATGCACCTGTTGATTCCGTTTACCAGCGCCCTGGGCGACAACGCCACCCATACCTTGAAGGACCTGGCCCTGCCCAGGCTCGCCCGGGCCCTGCGCCTGCTGACGCCCGAGGAGCCCCTGCTGGGTAGCGACGAATACAGCCTGACCCCGCCACATGAGCGCGCGCTGGCCCAGGCCTGGGGCTGGAGCGGTGCCGATGGCTGCCTGCCCTTTGCCGCCCGCCATGCGCAAGCCGATGGCATCGCCACCGGCGAGCTGTGCTGGGCCGAGCTGACGCCGCTGCACCTGTTGGTCGGCAGCGACCAGATCAGCGCGCTGGACACCGCCACCCTGAGCCTGGACCCCAGCACCTCGCGCGGGCTGTTCGAGTCGCTGGCCGAGCTGTTCCCGGCCAGCGAGGGCTGGGCCAGCGCCTGGGGCGCGCCGCTGCGCTGGTATGTGGGCCACGAATCGCTGCGCGGCCTGCCCTGCGCCAGCCTGGACCGGGTGATGGGCCGCGGCGTCGATCCCTGGATGCCCGAGCCCCGCCGCCTGCGCACCCTGCAAAACGAGGTGCAGATGCTGCTGCACAACCATCCCTTGAACGACGCCCGCGAGGCCAAAGGCCTGCTGCCGATCAACTCAGTCTGGATCAGCGGCTGCGGCCCGGCCCAGGCCGTGCAGGCCGATGCCGATCTGCAGACCGACTGGCGCCTGCGCGCCCCGCTGCTGGCCGGTGACTGGGCCGCCTGGGCCGAGGCCTGGGCCCTGCTGGACAGCGGCCCGGTCCAGGACCTGCTGCGCGCCGCCGAACAGCGCCAGGATGTGCGCCTGACCCTGTGCGGCGAGCGCCAGGCCCGCAGCTGGGCCCTGCAGCCCCGGCCCTGGTGGAAACGACTGTGGAATCCGCCGGTGGTCACCGCCCCTGTGTTGGAGGGGCTATGAGCAGCCCCCAGCTGGTGACTCGCGACGTGCCGCCCCGCGCCGTCTGGGCACTGGAGCAGGCCGGCATCTCGCCCTTGCTGGCCCGCCTGTTCGCCGCCCGCGGGGTGCGCTCCACCGACGAGCTGGACGATGCCTTGAGCCGGTTGCTGCCGCCCGACGGCCTGAAGGGCATTGCCGCGGCCGCCCGGCTGCTGGCCGACACCCTGGAAAAGAATGAACGCATCTGCATCGTTGCCGACTACGACTGCGATGGCGCCACCGCCTGCGCCGTGGCCCTGCGCGGCCTGCGCCTGCTGGGCGCCCGGCCCGAGACGCTCAGCTATGTGGTGCCGGACCGCGCCATCCACGGCTACGGTCTGACCCCGGCCATCGTGGAGCTGGCCGTGGCCCAGGCGCCCAGGTTGCTGGTGACGGTGGACAACGGCATCGCAAGCATGGCCGGCGTGGCCCATGCCCAGGCGCTGGGCGTCCAGGTGCTGGTCACCGACCACCATCTGCCGGCCCTGGTCAACGAACTTGTCGAGCTGCCCGACACCACCATCGTCAACCCGAACCAGCCCGGCTGCCCCTTCGAGAGCAAGAACCTGGCCGGTGTCGGCGTGGCTTTCTACGTGCTGCTGGCCCTGCGCTCCGAGCTGCGCGCGCGTGGCCGCTTCGATGCCAGCACGCAGCCCAAGCTGGACTGTCTGCTCGACCTGGTGGCGCTGGGCACGGTGGCCGATGTCGTCAAGCTGGATGCCAACAACCGTCGCCTCGTGGCTCAGGGCCTGAAGCGCATGCGCGCCGGCCGCATGCAGCCGGGTGTGGCGGCCCTGTTCACCGCCGCCGGTCGCGATGCCAGCCGGGCCAACGGCTTCGATCTGGGCTTCTCACTGGGGCCTCGCATCAACGCCGCCGGGCGGCTCAGCGACATGACGGTGGGCATCGAATGCCTGCTATGCGATGACCCAACCCGCGCGCTGGTGCTGGCCAGGCAGCTCGACGAGATCAACCGGGCCCGTCGTGACATCGAGGCCGGCATGCGCGAGCAGGCCGAGGGCTTGCTGGAGGCGCTGATGCCCGAGGGCGAGCCACCGGCCGCCTTGAGCATCTTCGACCCCGACTTTCATGAGGGCGTGGTCGGCATCATCGCCTCACGGCTGAAGGACCGGGTGCACCGGCCGACCTTTGTGTTCGCAGTCGGCGCCGACGGCCTGCTCAAGGGTTCGGGCCGCTCTATCCCGGGCTTCCACCTGCGCGACGCGCTGGATCTGGTCAGCAAGCGCCACCCCGAGGTGCTGAAGAAGTTCGGCGGCCATGCGATGGCGGCCGGCTGCACCCTGGCCGAGGACGGCTTCGCGACCTTCGACCGGGCGCTGCGGCAGGTGGCCACCGAGTGGCTGGATGCCGCCAGCCTGCAGCGCACGCTGCGCACCGATGGGCCGCTAGCCCCGGAGCAATTCACCCCTGCCACGGTGCAGCAGCTGGACGCCCAGGTCTGGGGCCAGGCCTTCGAGCCGCCGGTGTTCTGCGACCAGGTGCAGATCATCTCGCAGCGCCTGGTCGGCGAGAAGCATCTGAAACTGCGGGTGCGCCAGGCAGGCGTGCTGCGCGATGCAATCTGGTTCGGCCACAGCGAACCGGTGGCCGAGCAGGGCCTGTTGGCCTACCGCTTGAGCCTGGACGAGTACAACGGCCAACAGCGCGTGCAAATGGTTGTCGAGGCGATGCTTTAGGCGTCAAAAACTGAGGTACAAACGCATCTGGCCATGAGGAAGCGGCGCGATGCAAAGTCCCGGTTTCAGGACCCGATTGACCTGGTTGCTGGTCGTGCTGCTGGCGCTGATGGGCCTGTCCGGCTATCTGGCCCTGCAGCGCCTGCGCATGGTCGCCGCCTCGATCAGCACGGTCTACCAAGACCGGGTTCTGCCGCTGCAACAACTGCGCCTGATACATAACGCCTACCGCGTGCAGATAGCGGATGCCCTGACCCTCGCCCGCGAGGGCAGTCTGAGCCAGGGGCAGGCCTTGCGCGACGTCGAGCAGGCCCGGCAGGTCATCAGGACCGAGTGGCAACGCTATCTGAAGACCTATCTGGTCGAAGACGAGTTGCGCGTGATCGCCCAGACCGAACCGCTGATGCGTCAGGCCGAGGCCCAGATCCGCGCCTGGCAGGAGCTTTTGGAGCGCCGCGATGCCGCCGCGCTGGCCTCGCTCAACCAGGCGCGACTGACGGCAGTGCTGCGGCCGCTGTCCGAACGCCTCGACGCGCTGATCGCCTTGCAGCTCAAGGTGGCCGAAGAGGAGAACCAGGCCAGCAGGGCCGCCTATGACGAGGCGATCTGGGTGATAGCGGCCCTGATGCTGATCACCGGGCTGGCCGGCACCGGCATGGGCTGGACCGTATTTGCCCGCTATCGGCTGGAAGGACGGGAGCAGGAACAGCGGCGCGAACGTCTGCAGCGCTTCTACATGGCCCTGTCGCAGACCAACCAGCTGATCGTGCGCGAACGTAATGAAGCCACGCTGTTTGCCGAGATCTGCCAGATCTGCGTCGGCACCGGCCATGCCGGCTGTTGCGCCATTGGCTTGGTGGACGACGGCCATCTGGTGCGCCAGGCCCACGCCGGCGCGCAGGACGGCTTTCTTGCCGGTCTGCCCCAGCGCTGGGATCTCCGCACCGATGAGGCCCAGCGCTCGGTCACCGGCTCCGCCTGGCGCAGCGGGCAGCACGCCGTCTGTCAGGACTTTCTGGAAGACCTGGCCACCTTGCATTGGCACGAACGTGCGCTGAAGAACGGCCTGCGCGCGATGGCCGCCTTCCCGATACGGCGCGGCGGCCAGGTCTTCGGCGTGCTGGCCGTCTATGCCAGCGAACCGAACTTCTTCGACACCCCCCTGCTGGCCCTGCTCGACGAGATGGTGGGTGACCTGTCCTATGCGCTGGACGATATCGACCGCGAGCGCGCCCGCCAGACGGCGCTTGCCGACGCCGAGCGCGACCGCGAGCAGTTCCGTCTGCTGTTCCACCGCGCGCCGGTGGCCACGCTGATCATCTCGATGCAGAGCAAGCAGGTCCTCGATGTCAACCCACTGGGCGCTCGGCGCTACGGCCTGAGCCCCGAGCAGATGATTGGCCACACCATGCAGGAGCTGGGTGTGGGCCTGCTGCCGGCCTATCGCCAGGCCCTGTACGAGCGCCTGGATGCCGAGGGCCGCGTCAGCAATCTGGAGGTGCAGCTGCGGGGCAAGGCCGGGCCCCTGCTGTGGGGCCTGCTCAGCGCCGAACTGATCAGCTACCAGGGCGAAACCTGCATGCTGGCGATGAGCTTGGACGTAACCGAGCTGCGGCTTGCGGAGAAGGCGCGCGAGGAGCAGCAGGCGGCGGTGGCCGCCAACCAGGCCAAGACCGCCTTCCTGTCGCGCATGAGCCATGAGCTGCGCACGCCGTTGAACGCGGTGCTGGGCTTCACCAAGCTGCTGATGACCGAAGCCGGCAGCCGGTTGGGGCCCAAGGAGCTGGACCAGCTGGCCCATGTGCAGAGCGCGGGCTGGCACCTGCTGGCCCTGGTCAATGATGTGCTCGACGTCGCGCGCATCGAGGCGGGCAGCCTTCGGCTGCATGCCCGGCGCCTGCCGCTCGAGCAGGTGGTGAGAGAGGCCCTTGACATGACGGAAGCCCTGGCCAGCGAGCATCGCGTCCAAATGCACCCGCCGCCGTCGGGCGATGAGCTGACGGTGCGCGCCGACCCGATCCGGCTGCGGCAGGTGCTGATCAATGTGCTGAGCAATGCCATCAAGTACAACCGGCCCGATGGCCAGGTGAGTCTGAGCTGCAGCCAGCAGCAGGGCATGGTGGAGATCGAGGTGACCGATACCGGACTGGGCATGAGCGCCGAGCAGCTGGCCCATCTGTACGAGCCCTTCAACCGTCTGGGCCGCGAGGCCAGCAAGGTCGAGGGCAGCGGCGTCGGTCTGGCGCTGACACGTCAGTTGATGCAGCTGATGCAGGGCGAGATCAGGATCGACAGCCAGCCCGGCCGTGGCACACGGGTGCGGCTGAGCCTGCCGGGCTGGACCAGCTCCGGCGCCACCGAGCCGGGCGCGCTCGACGCGCTGCCCGACGAGCTCGCCGCTCCCGCCAGCGGCCGGGTGCTCTATATCGAGGACAACCCGGTCAATATGCTGCTCGTCGAGCAGATGCTGGCCCGCTTGCCCGGGGTGGAGTTGCTGCAGGCCCGCACCGGCACCGAGGGCCTGGTGCTTGCGGCCGGCGAGCGACTGGACCTGCTGCTGCTCGATCTGGACCTGCCGGACATGGCTGGCCTGGAGGTGCTGCGCCGGCTGCGCGCCGAGCCGGCGACGGCCGGGCTGACGGTGGTGGCGCTGTCGGCCGGCGCCATGGCCGACGAGGTGCAGGCGGCTCTGCAGGCAGGTGCCGACGACTACTGGACCAAGCCCCTGGACCTTGAACCCTTCCTGGCCGGCATACGGCGTCTGCTGCAGGCGCCGAAGGACTGAACCACTCAGCCGTGGCCTGGCAGCTTGAAGGCCACCACGGTGCGCGCCAGCTCGGCCGCCTGGTGCTTGAGGCTTTCGGCCGCGGCGGCACTCTCCTCCACCAGGGCGGCATTCTGCTGGGTCACCTGGTCAAGCTGATTGACCGCCTGACCGACCTGGCCGATGCCGCTGCTCTGCTCGGTGCTGGCATGGCTGATCTCGTCGATCAGGTCATTGACCCGCTTGACCTGGTTCACGATGTCGCCCATGGTCTTGCCCGCATCGGCCACCTGGCGCGAGCCGTTGTCCACCTTCTCGACACTGTCGCCGATCAGGGTCTTGATTTCCTTGGCCGCCTGGGCCGAGCGCTGGGCCAGCGAGCGGACCTCGGAGGCCACGACCGCAAATCCCCGCCCCTGCTCGCCGGCCCGGGCCGCCTCCACCGCGGCGTTGAGCGCCAGGATATTGGTCTGGAAGGCGATGCCGTCAATCACGCCGATGATGTCGACAATCTTCTTCGAGCTGGCGCTGATCGCCTCCATCGTATTGACCACCTCGCCGACAATGGCGCCGCCCTGGCCCGCCACCGAGGAGGCACTGGCCGCCAGCTGGGTGGCCTGGCGCGCGGTCTCGGTGTTCTGCACCACGGTCGCCGTCAACTGCTCCATCGAGGCCGCCGTCTGTTCCAGATTGGCGGCCTGCTCCTCTGTGCGCTGGCTCAGGTCAGCCGCGCCGGTGGCAATCTCCGATGAGCCATTGGCGATCGAATCAGCACTGTGTCTGACCTTGCCGACGATGCCCACCAGGCTGTCGTTCATGCGTTTCAGCGCGCCCAGCAGTTGACCGATCTCGTCGTTGCTGGTGACCTGGATTTGCGAGCTCAGATCGCCCGCGGCCACCGTCTCCGCCACCTGCACCGCACGGGCAATGCCGCGCGTGATTGCGCCGATCAGCAGCCAGGCCATCAGGCCGGCCACGGCCACACTCAGCGTGGCCAGCACGATGGTGCGCCAGAACACCGCCTCATAGCGTTCCTGGCTCTCCTTGTACTCGCGGTCGGCCTCGACCAGCTGCACCGTGATCAGCTGCTCGATCACCGCGCCGACCGGATCGATCGCCGGATACATCTGCTTGGCGGCGAACTCCCGCAAGCCCTCGATATCGTTCTTGCGCATCAGCTCCTGGGCGCGCTGGGCGGCCACATCGGCCTGCTTCATCAGCGGCTCGGCCTGGCGCACCAGCTCCTGCTCCTTGACCACCAGCTCGGTCGCGACATAGGCCTTCCACTGCTTCTCTATCGTGGCATGGGCATCGTCAATCGACTTCAGTCCCTGGGCCGAGGTCAGGATGCCGTCGCGCGTCTTGTGCGTGCTGTCCACGATGTTCACCGCATAGGCATCGGCGATCGCCTTGAGCTGCTTCAGCGGCACGACGCGGTCGTTGTAAATCGTGGCCAGCACTTCGTTGCTCTGCCGCAGCCGCGAGACGGACGAAGCTGAATCGATGACCAGCAGGGCCAGCAAGGCGCCGACCAGCAGCAACAGACGGGTCTTGATCGACAGATTGTTCATCTTGAACTCCACACGAGTTTGCATACCAGGTTCCACCGACCCGCGCAGTATCTTCGCGAACGGCCCAAGACGAAAGAGTGTGGTGCTGGTTTTATACATAGCATTCTTTTCGCCATTGAAGAGGCGACCGTGGCGGTAGCCGCCCCGGTTCAGCCCCAGCCCTGGCCCAGCCTCTCTACAATCGGGTCCGTGAGCACCCAACACATCTGCAGCAACGCCGACTTGCACTCCCACTCCTGCGTGTCCGACGGCACGCTGGAGCCCGAGGCGCTAGCCGCCCGGGCCAAGGCCAATGGCGTCGAGCTGTGGGCGCTGACCGACCATGACGAGCTGGCCGGTCAGGCCCGCGCACGCGACGCCGCGCTGAGTCTGGGCCTGCCCTATCTGACCGGGACCGAGGTCTCGGTGACCTTTGCCGGCCGCGTGGTGCACATCGTCGGCCTGGGTTTCGACATGCACAACGAGGCCCTGCGCGAGGGGCTGCACAGCACCCGCGGCGGCCGTGGAGCGCGGGCGCGGCAGATGTCGGACAGCCTGGCCCAGGTCGGCATCAAGGACGCCTATGAAGGCGCGCTGAAGTACGTCGGCAACCCGGAACTGATCTCGCGCACCCATTTCGCCCGCCATCTGGTGGACAGCGGCGTATGCAATGACATTCCCGAGGTGTTCCGCCGCTTCCTGACCGAGGGCAAGCCCGGCTTCGTGCCGCACCGCTGGGCGGGCCTGGGCGATGCCGTGCGCTGGATCACGCAGGCCGGCGGCATCGCTGTGATCGCCCACCCGGCCCGCTACCCGTTCACGCCGACCGAGGAGTACGCCCTCTTCACCGAATTCAAGGCCCATGGCGGCCTGGCCATCGAGGTGGTGACCGGCAACCACAGCGCCGCCGATGTTGTGAAGTACGCCGACATGGCGCTGGAGTTCTCGCTGCTGGCCTCGCGCGGCTCGGACTTCCACTCGCCGACCGAGAGCCACACCGACCTGGGCGCCCTGCCCGATCTGCCCGGCCGCCTGACGCCGGTCTGGCAGGCCTTGCAGGATCGGGTCCACCGGCCTTGAACCGCCAGAGGCCCCTGCTGGGCGTGGCCCTGGTGCTCTGCGCCGGTGCCTGTTTCTCGCTGCTGGACAACAGTGCCAAGCTGCTGGGTGCCACCCTGCCGGTGCTGCTGTTCATGTGGGCGCGCTATGCCTTCCAGGCGGTGACCATGCTGGTCTGGCTGGCGGTCAGGCGCGGGCGCGCCGGCTTTCATGCCGCCCATCCAAGATTCCAGCTCCTTCGCGGCAGCCTGCTGCTGGGCACCAGCGCCCTGAGCTTCTACGGTGTGCAGCTGATGCCGGTGGCCGAGTTCACCGCCATCGGCATGCTCACGCCGGTGGTGGTGACGATGCTGGCCGCGTTCTGGCTGCGGGAGCAGGTGTCGCCGCTGCGCTGGGCGCTGGTGGTGGGCGCCTTCATCGGTGCGCTGATCGTGATACGACCGGGCAGCGGCGTGTTCGGTTGGGCCGCGGTGATGCCCCTGGCCATGGCCCTGTGCTACGGCAGCTTCCAGATCCTGACCAGCCGCCTGGCCTCGCTGGAGAACCCCATCACCACGCATTTCTACACCGGTGCCGTCGGCGCGCTGGCGCTGCTGCCGGTGCTGTGGCTGGCCCAGGTGCCGGTGCTGGCCTTGCTGGGCCAGGCCTCGGCACAGGAATGGCTGCTGATTCTGCTCATCGGTGCCATGGGCACGCTGGGCCATCTGCTGCTGATACTGGCCCTGGGTATGGCGCGCACAGGTTCGCTGATGCCCTTCGTATATGTGCAGATCCTGTTTGCCGCCGGCGTCGGCTGGCTGATGTTCAGCCATGTGCCCGATGGCTGGGCCTGGGCCGGCATGCTGGTGATCGCCGCCTGTGGTGCATCCAGCGTCTGGCTGAACTTCGCCGAGGCCTCGGCACGGCGGCTGAACTCGGCGGTGGAGCAGGATACGATTGCAGATTGAGATCCTTGCGGGTTGGACCTTGCTGCACCCAGCAAGCTCCGACCCCAACTCCCTGAGAAAACCATGGCGCAGCTTTTTGAGGTTCACCCCGACAACCCGCAGGTCCGCTTCCTGAAGCAGGCCGCGCAGCTCATTGACAAGGGTGGCATCGCGGCGATTCCGACCGACTCCAGCTATGCGCTGGTCTGCCATCTGGACGACAAGGCCGCCGCCGAAACGCTGCGGCGCATCCGTGGCGTCGATGACAAGCACCACCTGACCCTGCTGTGTCGTGACCTGAGCGAACTGGCCAGCTATGCCCGGGTGGACAACAAGCAGTACCGCATGCTCAAGCTGGGCACGCCAGGCCCCTTCACCTTCATCCTGGAGGCGACCAAGGAAGTGCCGCGGCGCCTCAGCCACCCCTCGCGCCGCACCATAGGCCTGCGCGTGCCCGAGCACCGGGTGACGCAGGAGCTGCTGGCCATCCTCGGCCAGCCGTTGCTGGCCACCACGCTGATCGCCCCGGGTGATACCGAACCGCTGAACGACGCGCAGGAGATTGCCGAGCGTTTTGACCACCAGCTGCAGGCCATCGTCGATGCCGGTGCCTGCGCGATGCAGCCGACCACCGTGGTCGATCTGAGCGGCGATGAACCGGTGCTGGTGCGCCTGGGTGGCGGCGATCCGGCCAAGCTCGGCATGTAGCCCGGATGCAATCCGGGGGAGGCTGTTGGGCCCCGGATTCCATCCGGGCTACGGCTCCAATACCGCCAAGATCGCCTCGCGGTCAAAGCCAACAATGCGACGGCCGCGCACCACAAACGTCGGCGTGCCCTGCGCTTGCAGCGCCTGGAACTGCGCCAGGCAGGTGGCATCTGTTTCGATGAAGCACTCGCGGTGCGGCACCGCATGCGTGTTGAGCCAGCTGCGCGCCTGACGGCAGAAATAGCAGGTGGTGGACGACAGCATCAGGATGTCGCCCGGCTTCGCGGCGGCCTGCAGGCGCTGCGCCTGATCGGCCGCCTGCCAGCTGCGCGCGGCCCACGCCGCGCCCCAGGCGAGTGCCGCCACCACGATCAGCGGCAGCCAGGTCTTGCGGAAGGTGTTCATGGCCGGTCTGAGCCCGACCTTCAAGGTAAGTTCAGAGCGCCGCGGTGACGACGATCTCGACCTTCCATTCCGGCTTGGCCAGTTTGGCCTCGACGGTGGCGCGCGGCGGCGTGTGGCCGGCCGGCACCCAGGCGTCCCAGGCGGCATTCAGCCCCGGGAAATCGGCCAGATCGGCGATGAAGATCTGCGCCATCAGGATGCGCGTCTTGTCGGTGCCGGCGCGGGCCAGCAGCGCATCGATCGCGGCCAGCACCTGCTGGGTCTGGCCCTGAGCGTCCTGCGTGGCATCGCTGGGCACCTGGCCGGCCAGGTACACGGTGCCGTTGTAAACGGCCATTTCCGACAGACGCGGACCGACATCAAAACGCTGAACCATGACTACTTGCCCTTTTTGTGTGAATGGTGATGGTGTGAATGCCCACGCGGATGGGCGTGGACTTGCTTGTGCGCGGTCGCCGGCGCAGCGCCCGCGGCTTTCTGCCCCAGCTTGCTTTCCTTGCCCGCCAGCAGCTTGCGGATATTGCCCTCGTGGCGCCAGATCAAGAGCAGGCCCATCACGCCTATGGCCAGCACGACCGGGCCGCCACCCCAGATCAGCATCTGGTAGAAGGGCGCGAACGCAGCCGAGACCATGGAGGCCAGCGATGAATAGCGCGAGAAGTAGGCAATGATCAGCCAGGTGGCCAGCGTGGCCCCGCCCAGCAGCGGGTTGATCGCCAGCAGCACGCCGGCAGCGGTGGCCACGCCCTTGCCCCCCTGGAAGCGGAAGAACACCGGCCACAGATGGCCCAGAAACGCCGCCAGGCCGACCATGGCCGCCGTGCCCTCACCGAGGCCATAGGGCTGGCCGAACAGCAGCACCAGCAGCACCGGCACATAGCCCTTCAGCGCGTCGAACACCAGGGTCAGGATGGCGGCCGCCTTGTTGCCCGAGCGCAGCACGTTGGTGGCGCCTGGATTGCCCGAGCCATAGCTGCGCGGGTCGTTCAGGCCCATGGCCTTGCTGATGATGACGGCAAAGGACAGCGAGCCGACAAGATAACCGGCCAGTGCGGCCAGCAGGGGATAGAGGGTGTCTTGCATAGCCGGCTATTGTGCACCGGCACAACTCACCGGCCGGGCCTGCACCAGTGTGGTCAGCAGCTTCGGGTCGATACCGACCAGATAGCCCCGCCGTCCGCCGTTGATGCAGATCTTGGCCAGATCCAGGATGCTGGCCTCGACGAACACCGGCATCGCCTTGCGCGTGCCGAACGGCGAGGTGCCGCCGACCAAATAGCCGCTGTGGCGCTGAGCCACGTCGGGCTTGCAGGGTTCGACCTTCTTGCAGGGGATCTGCCGCGCCAGTTCCTTCAGGCTGACCTGGCAGTCGCCATGCATCAGCACGATCAGCGGCTGCGCCTTCTCATCCTGCATCACCAGGGTCTTGACGACCTCATGCTCGGGCAGGCCCAGCTGTTTGGCCGACTCGGCCGTGCCGCCATGTTCGACATAGTCGTAGACATGCTCGGTGAAGGCCACACCCTGCTGGCGCAGGAACTGGGTGGCCGGGGTTTCGCTGACGTGTTTGCTGTCTTTCTTGCTCATGCGTCAAGCATAAATCGTTCGCTATTCGCCCCGTCAACGGCGCACGGGAGACTGCACCTTTTTGCGGCAATCCAAGGCTAAGCCAATGCCGGCGCGGCCTGGCGGCCTCCGTCCTCATCTTGCCCCCGGACTTATCCACAGAAACAAGGCATAAGATTGTGCGGATTTGGGAGCCCCGATGCTGACCGAGTTGATCACAGGCCTGCGTTTGCAAACTCCGGGCCTCGCGCAGGGCCTGCATTTCAACAACGGTGGCGCCGGCCTGCCCTCGCAGGCCACGCTGGACGCGGTGATCGGGCAGCTGCAGCTCGAAGCCCGACTCGGCCCCATGGAGGCGGCCGCCGCGGCACGGGAGGGCATGGACCGTGCCCGCGCGAACGCGGCGCGACTGATCAACGCCAGCGTCGGCGAGATCGCCTTCGCCAGCTCCGGCTCCAGCGCGCTGGGCCTGGCCGTGGCCGCGCTGCTGTCGACCAACAAGCCCCTGCAGGCCGGCGAGCGCATCCTCGTCGGCCGCCAGGAATGGGGCGGCTCGCTGGCCACCTATGAACGCATGGCCCGGCGCACGGGGGCCACCATTGAGGTGATCCCATGCTGCGAGGACGGCCGTGTCGACACCGAGGCCCTGGCGCCCATGCTGGACGCGCGCGTGCGCCTGGTCTCGCTGACCTGGCTGCCGGCCAATGGCGGGCTGATCAACGACGCCGCGGCGATCGGCCGCATCACCCGCGCCGCCGGTGTGCCCTATCTGATCGACGCCGGCCAGGCCGTGGGCCAGTTGCCTGTGGACGTGCAGGCGCTGGGCTGCGACATCCTCAAGAGCGCCGGTCGCAAGCATCTGCGCGGGCCGCGCGGCACGGCCCTGCTGTACGTGCGCCAGGCGCTGCTCGAGCAGCTGGAGCCGGTGTTCGTCGACGTCCAATCGGCCGCCTGGACCGAGGACCAGGCCAGGCTGCGCAGCGATGCACAGATGTTCGAGACCAGCGAGTCCTCGCTGGCACTGACCCTGGGCCTGGGCGCAGCGCTGGAACTGGCCGCGAATCTGGACATGGCCCAGGCCTTTGCCCACGTGCAGTGGCTCGCCGAGGGCCTGCGCGAGGCGCTGCGCGAGCTGCCCGGCATCACGTTGCGAGATCTCGGCGGGCCCGAGCGCTCGGGCCTGGTGTCGTTCACCGTCGAGGGCGTCACCGCTGCCGAGGTCAAGCGTCTGCTGGCGCTGCAGAACATCGAGGTCGGCGCCAACGGCGTGCCCTACACGCCGCTGGACATGCAGGCGCGCGGGCTGGACGGCATCGTCCGCGCGACGCTGTCCTATCTGAACACGCCAGACGAGGTGCAGCGGCTGGTCAGCGCGCTGGCCGGGCTGAAGGCATGACTACTGTGCCGGATCCCGCATCTGCCAGCGGATCTGGTCGATCTGCGTCACCAGCTCGGGCGGCAGCACCGTGCCCCAGGCGGCGATGTTCTCGTCCAGCTGGGCCTGGGTGGTCACGCCGATGATGGTGCTGGCCGTCTGCCAGCGGGTGTAGCACCAGGCCAGCGCCATCTGCGTGGGCGTCAGGCCGTGGGCCCGGGCCAGCGCGTTGTAGCGGCGGGCGGTAGCCAGCGTGTCGTCGCGGGCCCAGCGCTGCTTCTTCAGGCTGTCGAACAGCGCAAGACGGCCGGGCTTGGCCGGATCGGCAATGCCCAGTGCGTCGTACTTGCCGGTCAGCGTGCCAAAACCCAGAGGCGAATAGGCCAGCAGCGACACCTCATGACGGTGCATGGCCTCGTCCAGGCCAAGCTCCAGCACGCGATTGACCAGGCAATAGGGATTCTGCACCGTCGCAATACGCGGCAGGCCATGCTGCTCGGCCAGATGGACGAATTCGCAGACGCCATAAGCTGTTTCGTTGCTGACGCCGACATGCCGCACCTTGCCGGCCTTGACCAGGCGGCTCAGGCCTTCGAGTTGCTCGTGGATGCTGCTCAGGCCGGAGCCGTCCTTGGCCGGGTCGTAGCTCAGGCCGCCGAACATCGGCACATGACGTACCGGCCAGTGGATCTGGTAGAGGTCGATGACATCGGTCTGCAGGCGCTGCAGGCTGGCCTCGCAGGCGGCAACGATGTCGTCCGCCGTCAGGTTCGGGCTGGCATTGCGAATCCAGTCATAGCCGCGCACCGGGCCGGCCACCTTGGTGGCCAGCACCACCTTTGATCGCATGCCGGGGTTGCGTGCGAACCAGTGGCCGATGATGGTTTCGGTCGCGCCATAGGTGGCGGCACGCGCCGGCACGGCATACATCTCGGCCGTGTCGATGAAGTTGATGCCCTGCTCGACGGCGCTGCCGAGCAACTGGTGGGCAAGGTCCTGCCCCACCTGCTCGCCAAAGGTCATCGTGCCCAGGCAGATCTTGCTGACACGCAGATCGCTGCGACCCAGGGTGACATGTTCCATATCCAGACTCCGCTACGGCTCAAAGCGGCGAGTGTGCCCCAGACCCGTCGGGGCACAGTGTCGGCTCGCAGGCCGCTGCCTGTGTCAGCTTGAGCTGGGGCTCCTGGCGCATCAGCCACAGCGCCAGGGCCAGCGCGGCCAGTACCAGCAAAGCACCGAGATAGCGAGGAAATCTTGAGCGCGACATGAATGTCAATTTACTTAAGGCATCGAATTTTTATTGTTTTACAGTAAACTTCTTCGAAATACAAGCCTGCCACAGCGACCCACCACAGCCATGCACCCAAGCCTGCCCCGGATTCAAATGCTGTCGCGCTGCGTACGTGCCCTGTGTGCGTTGGGCGCCCTGTGCCTGATCGCACTGCCGGCGTTCGTCTGGTCATCGCCGGATTGGATCGCACAGACGGCCGCCTCGCAATGGGGTCTGGCGGGCCATGCCATTCAAGTCGGCCTGGCCAACCGCCTGCTCGGCGCCGCGGCCTCGATGCTGCCGGCGCTGGTGGCCCTGTTCGTGCTGTGGCAGGTCTGGTCGCTGTTCGGTGCCTATGGCAGGGGCCAGATCTTCACGCCGGCCTCGGTGCTGCGGCTCAAGCGGGTGGCCCAGGGCATGTTGTGCCTGCCGCTGGCCCAGCCGCTGTCGGTGGCCCTGATCGGCCTGGCCCTGACGATGGACAACCCCAGCGGCCAGCGCGCACTGATACTGAATGTGCACTGGCATGACTATCTGGCCCTGCTGTTCGGCCTGATCATGCTGGCCATCGCCAGCGTGATGGCCGAGGCGGTGCGCGTGGCCGACGAGAACGCCGGTTTCATCTGAGCCTTCGCCCCCATGCCAATCATCGTGACCCTGGACGTGATGCTGGCGAAGCGCAAGATGCGCTCGCGCGAGCTGGCCGAGCGCATCGGCATCACCGAGGCCAATCTGTCGCTCCTGAAGTCCGGCAAGGTGCGCGGCGTGCGCTTCGACACGCTGCAGCAGATCTGCGAGGTGCTGCAATGCCAGCCCGGCGACCTGCTCAGCTACGAGCCCGCTGCGGGTGTCGGCGAATGAGGCGAACGAACCCCAGCCGCCGTGCGGCCGTGCTGCTGCTGACCCTGCTCGTGCACGCCGGCGTCTTGTGGCTGTTGATGCAGCTCAGGCCCGGCGCAGTCGCTCCGGTGTCGCCGCAGCAACGGGTGCTGGTGCAGCTGATCGCGACGCCGCGTCCGACGGCACCGCCGCCCTTGCCCGCACGAACAGGCCCGGCGCCACGGCCAGAACCAAGCACCCTGATCAGCAAACCGGCCGAGGCACTGCCAGCCCCTGCGATCACCGCAGCCCTGCCGGCTGAACCGACGGCAAGCGCTGCCGTGCCGGAACCGGCCGCCTCAAAACCCTGGCTGGACCCCGAGAAAACCCGCCAGGCCGTGCGACAGATGGCCACTCAGCCTTCGATACGCGAACAGGCCGCCCAGGCCAGCGACGCACCGCGCAAGCTTACCGCCGGAGAGCGCTTCGGCCAGGAAGTCCAGCAGGCCGCCGCGGGTGACTGCCTGAAGGGCGAGTTCCTGGGCGGCGGCATGGGCCTGCTCAGCGCGCCGTTCTGGGCCCTCGCCGAGGCCCGCGGCAAATGCCGGCGTTGACACCTCCGACCGATCTACTGCTGCAAGCCCCTATGAAACCAGGTCTCAGACTCCTCTACACCGCCCTGCTGCTGATCACCACCGCCGCTTACGCCGCCGAACCGGAGCAGCTGGACACCGTCACCGTCCAGTTGCAGAAGGATCCGGCCATCCTGCCTTACGGCCGGCTCAACCAGCTGCTGGGCCTGCTGCAGCGCCATGGCCAGGGCCTGTTCCGGCTGGAGTTTCAGCTGACGCCGGCCGATCCGAAGAAGCCGCTGGGGAAGGTCCGGATGGCCTTGCAGCATGCCGATCGCTACATCCCCATCGTGCTCAATGCGGAGCAGGTGTTCGAGCTGCCTGTGCTGCCGCAGGAGCAGGCCAAGGAGGCCGACCTGGCCACCAACCAGGCCAGGGGCAGCCTGGGCATGCGCGCGACCCTGCGGCTGACGACCCCGCCCGAGCAGCTCGACATGGCCCAGGTGCGCCGCATCATGAAGACCGCCCACACCGTGCGCAGCGAGGTGCTGCCCTGGTATCTGCGCATGCTCTTCCCCCAGGTGCTGGGCGTGCGCGTGTGCAGCGACCAGCCGCAGTGGGAGCTGGAGTGGCCCGAGCAGGGCCAGCTGCTGGCCGTGCCCCTGAGCGCCGACCCCAAGGACCGCGACCCGGACGCCGACAAGGGTGCGCCCGGGCGCTTCTGCACCACACTCAGCGGTCAGGAGCAATGGCCGGACTCAGCAAGGCTGGTGGCGCCGAGCGGCAGCCGGCTCAGCATGCGCGCCAGCGCGGCGCGCTGACGGCGGAGCCGCTCAGCCCGAGGACGGGTGGTCCCGGGCGCGCTCCTCCTCCTGCAGCCGCAGCACGCGGCGCTGCACCTTGCCGGTGGTCGTCATCGGCAGGGCGGCGATGAACTCGATCTCCTTCGGGTACTCATAGGGGGCCAGCTTGCCGCGCACATGCTGCTGCAGTTGCTCGATCAGGGCGGCCGTGCCCTCGAAGCCCTCGGCCAGCACGACAAAGGCCTTGACCACCGCGCCGCGCTCGGCATCGGGCTTGGGCACGACGGCGGCATTGGCCACCGCCGGGTGCTTGACCAGGCAGTTCTCGATCTCGCTGGGGCCTATCCGATAGCCGGCGGCCTTGAACAGATCGTCGCTGCGGCCCTGGTACCAGAGGTAGCCGTCCTGGTCGATCAGGGCCATGTCGCCGGTCCGGCACCAGGAGTCGGCCGGGTCGCCGGTGAATTTGGCCCGGGTGGCCTCGTCGTTCTTCCAGTAGCCGAGGTAGAACACCGGGTCCGGATGGCCATGGATGTCACGGCGGTGCACGGCCACGTCGCCGGCCACGCCGACCGGGCATTCATTGCCCTCATCGTCCAGCACCGCCACCCGGTGGCCCGGGTAGGGACGGCCCATGCTGCCCGGTTTGGCAGGCCAGTAGCGGGCACAGTTACCGACGATGTAATTGACCTCGGTCTGGCCGAACATCTCGTTGACGGTGACGCCCAGCTCGTCGCGGCAATAGGTGAACACCGCGTCGCCGACGGCCTCGCCGGCACTCATCAGCGCCTGCAGCTTGATCGCAAAGCGCTGCCGCGGGTGCGGCACGGCCTTCATCATCGCCTTCAGCGCGGTCGGGAACAGAAAGCTGTGAGTCACCGCATGGCGCTGCAGCAGCTCGAAGGCCCGCTCGGGCGTGAAACGGCCCTGGTAGGCGACGATGGGGCGGCCGAAATACAGCGTCGGCAGCAGCGCGTCCATCAGCCCGCCGGTCCAGGCCCAATCGGCCGGGCTCCAGAACACCGCGTGCGAGGGCTCGTCGGGCTCGTCGAAGCCGAACCAGTTCTGGCTGGCGACAAAGCCGGTCAGGTTGCCGATCAGCGCCCGGTGCGGCAGCAGCGCCCCCTTGGGCGGGCCGGTGGTGCCGCTGGTGTAGATCAGAAGCGCGGCCTCGTCGGCCTTGGTCTGCTCGGCGGTGAAGCGGGTCGACTCGCGGGCCAGGGCCTTGTCCCAGTCCAGGTCGCCGCTGCCGGCGGCCAGGCCGACAGCGATCACGCAGCCCAGCTCGGGACACATGCGCCGCGCCGCGCGCAGGTTAGCGATGCTGGACTCGTCGGCAATGGCCAGCACCGCCTCGCTGTGTTGCAGCCGGTACTCCAGCGCCTCGGGTCCGAACAGCATCGACAGTGGCATGGCCACAGCGCCGAGCTGGTACAGGGCCATATGGGCGACGGCGGTCTCGAAGCGCTGCGGCATCACCACCGCCACCCGGTCACCGCGCTCCACGCCCTGGCGGCGCAGCGCCCCGCTGAGCTGATTGGCGGCCTGCTGCAGCTGGGCGTAGGTGTAATTGGCGCTGCGCCCGTCCTCGTGCTCGTAGCGGATGGCGATGGCGTGCGGCGTGTGGCGGGCCCAGCGGGCGCAGCAGACCTCGGCAATATTGAAGCCCGCAGGCACCTGCCACCGGAACTGCCCATGCAGCTGGCGGTAATGGTCTGGGCCGCCCGGCTGGGGCTCACGAATCGGCATCAATGCACTCCTTTTCCCCGATGCTAGCGATTTGGCAGGATTTGGCGAGGGGCGCAACCCTTGAGGCGGGCCGTGGCAGCGCGCCTTCGGTGCCGGAATTGACCCACCAGGGGCCGAGGGCACGCAGGGTTTGCGAATCGCACAAGCGCAACCCGTCAAGCTCAAGTCGGTATCGGGAGCACCGAAAACAGCAAGACGTGGCCCCGAATGCGGCATTTACTCACGTTTGTAACGCGCTGGCCCTGGAAAACCCGGGCTTCAATCAGACGCTATTCGCACGAAAACGCCTCACACGAGGCGAATAAGCAGTCTCCTCGTCATGAACGGCAACACCCCGCCCGACATCACCCGAGGACGACACCTATGCAATTCGCCCCGCTCGCCACCGTCAAGCACCGCATCAAGCTGGGTGTTCCGCTGCCGTTCAATATCCGCAACAACGACCACACCCTGCTGCTGGCCCGGGGCAAGGTCATCAGCAGCGAGGAACAGATGGACGCGCTGTTCGAGCGCGGCGCGCTGGTGGACTCGGAAGAGCTGCACAGCTTCCGCAATGAGCTGAACAACGCCCGTCCCGAGGACCTTCCAGGCCTGTGGAGCCGGAGCATGGAGCGGGTCGGCAAGACCCTGCGCGCCAACGTACAGAAGGACTTCTGCGACGCCCTGGACGCCGCCGCCAAGCCGGTGCTGGCCCTGATCGAGCATGACCCGGACCTGGCCATCTTCCAGGTCGTGCGCCAGCAGGCGGCAGGCAAGACGCACTACGGCGTCCAGCACGCCATCCATTCGGCCATCGCCACCTATCTGGCCGGCCAGCGCCTGGGCTGGGCCCTGCCCCGCGTGCAGATCGCTTTCAAGGCCGCGTTGACAATGAATATCTCCATCGTCGAGATGCAGGCCCGCCTGGCCATGCAGGTTTCGCCACTGACCGCCAACCAGCGCAAGGCCATCGACGAACACCCGCAACGCAGCGTCGAGATGCTGCGCGAGGCCGGCATTGCCGACAGCGAATGGCTGACGGCGGTGGGTCAGCACCATGAGAACGAGGACGGCAGCGGCTACCCGAGCAAGACCTGCAAGGTCAACGAGTTGGCCGCCCTGGTGGCGCGCACGGATGTGTTCACGGCCAAGCTGAGCCCCCGGGTCAATCGCCAGTCGATACCGGCCCACCAGGCCGCCCGCGACCTGTTCATGCGCGACCAGGGCCACCCGATGACGGCCGCCATCATCAAGGAGTTCGGCGTCTACCCCCCGGGCTGCTTTGTCAAGCTGGGCTGCGGCGAAGTCGGCATCGTCATCAAGCGAGGCGCGGGCGCCAACACGCCCATCGTCGCGGCGCTGACCAACAAGAGCGGTGACTCGATGATGGAACCGGTGCGGCGCAACTGCGCCACGGCCGGCCATGGCATCGTCGCCGTCGTCGACGAGCGCACGTTGCGGGTGCGCGTCTCACCGGAGAAGCTGGCCGCGCTGGCGGCCCACTGATCGATCGGCAGCTCAGGCTTTGCCGAGCTGCTGCAACGCCTCGCCGGTGACCCGGCAGATGCGCCAGTCGGGCATCACCGTGGCGCCCATCTTCTGGTACAGCTGGATGGCATTGGCATTCCAGTCCAGCACGCTCCACTCGAAGCGGCCGTAGCCCCGCTCGACCGCGATCCGCGCCAGGCGCTTCAGCAGGGCCTGGCCCAGGCCGGCGCCGCGGTGGGCGGGCTTGACGTACAGGTCCTCCAGATACAGGCCGGGCTTGGCCAGAAAGGTGCTGAAGTTGACGAAGTACAGCGCAAAGGCCACCGGGCCGGTGCCGGGCGCTTCGGCCACCAGCGCCTCGGCGACCGGTTTGTCGCCGAACAGGTGGGGAGCCAGCGTTTCGGGCGTGACCTGCATCAGGTGGCTGAGGCTTTCAAACTCGGCCAGCTCGCCGATCATGCCGACGATGGCAGGCAGGTCGGCGGGCGTGGCGGGGCGCAGGGCGTAGGCGGTATCAGATGAGCTCATGGGGGGATTCTGTCACCGCGCAGACACCCGCCCCGGCCGGTCTGGCCTAACATTCGGCGATGCAATCCCCCGCCTACATCCCCAACTACGCCCCCAAGCGCCGCGCACACAGCGTGTTCGTGCCCGTTCGCGGGCACCGTTACCACTGCCATGTCTGGGGCGACGCCTCGCTGGTCACGCCGGAGCGGCCGCCGCTGGTGATCGTGCACGGCTGGATGGATGTGGGTGCGTCCTTCCAGTTCCTCGTCGACGCGCTGCAGCAGAACCGGCAGGTGATCGCGCCCGACTGGCGCGGCTATGGCTGCACCGAGGGTCCGGCCACCGACAGCTACTGGTTCCCCGACTATCTGGGCGACCTCGATGCCCTGCTCGACAGCACCGAGCTCGGCCTGGGACCCAACACCGTGGTGGATCTGGCCGGCCACAGCATGGGCGGCAATGTGGTGATGAGCTTTGCCGCGGTGCGCTCCGCGCGCATCCGCCGGCTGATCAATCTGGAGGGCTTCGGCCTGCCGGAAACCCGACCCCACCATGCGCCGCGCCGTCTGGCCCAGTGGCTGGACGACTTGAAGACCCCGGCGCGCCTGAAGACCTATCCCAGCCTGGAAGCCGTCGCCGAGCGCCTGCGCAGCAACAACCCGCGCCTGGCAGAAGACAAAGCCGCCTGGCTGGCGCCGCACTGGTCACGCCTGGCCGAGGACGGCCAATGGCATATCCAGGGCGACCCGGCGCACAAGCGCACCAACCCGATGCTGTACCGCAAGGACGAGATCCTGGAGGGCTGGAAGCTGATACAGGCGCCGACGTTATGGGTGGAGGGGGCCGACACCGACGTGGCCCGCTTCTGGGGCGACAGCTATCCCCGTGCCGACTTCGAGGCCCGCATTGCCCTGGTGCCCAAGCTCGCCAAGGCCTCGCTGCCCGACTGCGGCCATATGCTGCACCACGATCAGCCGCAGGCGCTGGCCGCCGCGATCGAAACCTTCCTCGACTCGTAGCCAGGATGCCAATCCGGGGCCCCGGATTCCATCCGGGCTACGGACCTTGCAACCAGCGGCGCTGGGTGGCCACCGCCTGTAGCGCCCTGAAGCCGCAATCCCGGCTTTGCGCGCGCAGGGACGGCCACAGCTTGAGCAGCAGCTCGGCGGTGGCCAGCGCATCGGCCACAGCCTGATGGCGCGTGGCGCAGACGATGCCGAAATGGGCCATCCAGTCATCGAGCGAATGCGCGCGCACACGGGGCAACAGCACCGGCGCCACCGCCGCCAGGTCGACCCAGGGGTTGCCCGGCTTGCGACCGAGGTGCTGGCGCATCGCGCGGCCGATCATGCCCTCGTCGAAGGCGCTGTGAAAGGCGACCAGCGGCGCGTCACCCAACCACTGCTCGAAGGACAGCAGGGCCTGCACCGGATCCATGCCCTGACGCTGCGCACCGACGCCGATGCCATGCAACAGGATGTTGGGCTTGTCCGCAAGCTCCGCGTCGCGACGCAACACCAGCTCGAAGCTGTCGCCAAGGGCAATCCGCGGGGGCGCATCGCCCTGCAGCTGCAGCGCCACGGCGCCGATGGCCAGCAGGTGGTCTTGCTCGATGTTCAGGCCACTGGACTCCACATCGATCACTACCCAGCGGGTCGCGGTCATCGGGGCCGGGGCGCCCAGCCAACGCCGCAGCGCACTGACGCCACTCATCGCTGATAGTCCAGCTCAAGGCGTTGCTGCAGGCGCCGCGCGACCCGCAGGCTCTCCTTGAGCATGCGCCGGTCGATGTCATTGAGCGTGGCCAGGTCCAGCCGGTTGGGCTGCTCGGCATCCTCGCCGGCAGCATCCATCTGCACCCGCAGGCGCAGCCACTGCAGGAACTCGAACGCGGCCACCCAGGCTTCATGCTCGTGCGCAGGCACCTGCAGCGCCCGGCCCATGGCCTCCAGCCGCGCCCGGGTGCCGACCTGGGCCACGCCGTGGGCCAGCGCATACAGCCGCGCCACGTCGACGAACAGGGCGGTGCCCTGCAGCTTCAGGTCCAGCCATTCGTGCCCGTCATCCGCCGCCGTCTCGATGCCGCCCAGCCAGCTCAGCGGCGCGCGCTGGCGCAGCGCGTTGTCGGCCATCTGCTTCATGAAGCGGGGCAGGCGCGGCGCATGGGTCCGCACCAGTTGCTGCAGCGGCTCGGCCAGCGCGGTGTTGCCGGCCAGCGGTCGCAGATCGAAGAAGATGCTGGCGCTGAGCAAATCCTCCGGCGCGCCATGCTCCAGCCATTCGTTGAAGCGGGTGCACCACTCGGCAACGCTCAGGCAGCAGGCCGGCTCGCCGGCCATGATGCCGCCCTTGCACAGCGGATAGCCACAGGCGTCCAGCACCTCGTTGACCTCGCGCCCGAAGGCGAGCCACTGCGGGCGATCGCGCTCTGGCGCATCGCTGTCGAAGATCAGGCCGTTGTCCTGGTCGGTGGCGATGGTCTGCTCGGTGCGCCCCTCCGAGCCGAAGGCCAGCCAGCAGGCCCGGCCCAGATCGACCGCGTGGCCTGGCGCCACGAGGTCCAGCGCGCGCTGCGCCACCAGGTCATTGAGATGGCTGATCAACTCGCTGAGCTGGCGGGCGGCCACGCCCTGGCCCAGCAGATGGCGCGCAAAGCGCCGGATGTCCAACGCCACGGCGCGCAGTGCCGGCACATCGGCCGCCGAGCGTATGGCGCCGCTGACCTGCTTCAGCGACAGGCGCTGCATCGCGAACAGGTCCCGCTCGGACACGATGTTGACCAGGCGCCCCTGTTCGACCACGGGCACATGGCGCAGGCCATGGCGCGACATCAGCAGCATCGCGTCCTGGGCGGTGGCGGCGACGTCCAGGCAATGCACAGGCGCCGTCATCACCTCGGCGATGGTCGCGCCCAGGTTCAAGCGCGGCAGCAAGACGCGGCTCAGCAGGTCGTGGCGGGTCAGTATGCCCAGCGGCCGCTGCACATCGTCGACCACCAGCACCGAGCCCACCCGGCGTTCATGCATCAGCGCCAGCGCCTCGCTCAGTGGCGTCAGCGGCGGCACGGCCAGGGGCTGCTTGCGCGCCAGCACGCCCAGCGAGGTCTCCATCGACTGCTCGGCCAGCGACTGCGAGGCATAGGCGGATTGCAGCGCGCGGCGCGACAGCTCCAGCAGCTGAGCCACACGGCGGTTCAGATGGTCGGCAAAGGCCGGGCTGCGGCCTGCCAGGGTCTGCACGGTGGGCAGCGGCACGAGCAGGCAGAACACGTCCTCCGAGGCGGTGTAGGTCGCGGTCACCGCACGCCCGCCCAGCAGCGCCCCGACCGGGAACATATCGCCCACATCGAACTGGAAGCCGCCAGCCGTCTCGGCCAGGCCGTGACGGCCGCTGACATGGCCCTGGCGCAGATAGTGCAGCTGCTGCACCACGCCCTGCTGAGGGCTCAGCACGACCTCCCCGGGCGCGAAATAGGCCTGGGTTGAGGCAGACAGGAAGGCGCCCACATCGTCCGCACCCATCAGCGAGAACGGCGGCTGGCGCATCAGCTCTGCGCGTAGCTGGGCCAGCAGGCTGCGCGACGGCGTGCCAGGGACGGTGGTGGCAGCAGGCTTCATCGAAGCTCCTGGGTTCGACTGCGCAAGAGCTTAGCCCCTTGGCAGACGGGCAAGTTGATGCGCAACAAGAAAAAACCCCGCATCGCTGCGGGGTTTGGGAGGTCGCCGGCCACGTGCCGGCGTCATCAAGCGTTCGGGCGCTCAGGCCTTGCCGAGGTTCAGGTCGGGGTAGCGGACATGCTCCACCAACTCCTGGGTGTCCTTGCTCGGCGCCGGGGTGAGCAGGCTGACGATGATGATCACCGCAAAGCCCAGCGGCACGCCGAACAGGCCGGCCGAGATCGGCAGAATGCCCCACCACAGCTCGATCGGCGAGGTCACGCCGAACACGCCGCGCAGCCAGGGCTGGGTCGTCACCATATAGTAGAAGGTAATGCCCAGACCCGAGGCAATGCCCAGCGAGGCGCCCCATTTATTGGCCCGCTTCCAGAACACCCCCAGCACCAGGGCCGGGAAGAAGGCAGCGGCCGCAAACGAGAACGCGGCGGAGACGAGGAACAGGATGTCGGCCGGCTTCTGCGAGGCCACATAGGCAGCCGCCAGAGCCACCACCAGCAGCAGCACCTTGGAGATGGTGACGCGGCGTGCGGTCGAGGCGTTAGGGTCGATCATCTTGTAATACACGTCATGCGACAGCGCATTGGCGATGGTCAGCAGCAGGCCGTCCGCGGTGGACAGCGCCGCGGCCAGACCACCGGCCGCCACCATGCCCGAGATCACATAGGGCAACCCACCGATGGCCGGGGTGGCCAGCACGATGATGTCGCCGCCGATCTTGATCTCGCCGAGCTGCAGGATGCCATCCTTGTTGATGTCAATCACGGACAGCAGGGTTGGGTCGACCTTGTTCCAGGCAGATATCCACTCCGGCAACTGATTGAATGGCACGCCGACCACGAAGTTGAACATCTCGAACTTGACCAACACAGCCAGGGCCGGCGCCGTGAAGTAAAGCAGGAAGATGAAGAACAGGCTCCAGGTCACCGACTCGCGCGCCTCCTTGACCGAGGGCGTGGTGTAGTAGCGCATCAGGATGTGCGGCAGCGCGGCCGTACCCACCATCAGGCAGAACACCAGGGCGAGGAAGTTGCGACGCGATTCGTCGTAGGTCTTCTTGGCCTTCTCGTCGCCGTTCGGATCGCCGGCAAACTGCTGGGCATGGGGCGCCATGCCGGCCAGCGGTTTGGCACGGGCCTCGTTGGCTGCCTTGCCGGCCGCCCAGGCCATCTTGGCAGCAGCCTCGTCCGCTGGCAGCGCCGCCAGTGCCTTCTTGGCGGCCTCCAGATCGGCCGCCGGCGCGTTGGCGGCCGTCAGCTCCGCGACCTTGGCTTCGGCTGCAGCCTTGTCGGCGGCCAGCGCCGCGGGCACGTCCTTCAGCTTGTTCTCGAAGCCGACGGCCACGGCTTTGAAGGCGGCGATCACCTCCAGTTCCTTAGGGTCTGCCTTCAAGCGCTTCTCGGCCTCGGTGACCTTCTCCAGCTGATAGCCGTAGATGGCCTGGGGCACCGGGACGCTGGTCTGCTTCACCGACAGCCACACCACCGGCACCATATAGGCGACGATCAGGATGATGTACTGGGCCACCTGGGTCCAGGTCACCGCGCGCATGCCACCCAGGAAGGAGCAGACCAGAATACCAAACAGACCGACGAACACCCCGACCTCGAAGGCCAGGCCGGACAGGCGCGCGGTGATCAGGCCCACACCATAGATCTGCGCCACCACATAGGTGAAGGAGCAGAGGATGGCGGCGATCACCCCCAGGATGCGCGGCAGATTGCCCTCATAGCGCGCACCGAGGAAGTCGGGAATCGTGAACTGGCCGAACTTGCGCAGATAGGGTGCCAGGAACAGCGCCACCAGGCAGTAGCCGCCGGTCCAGCCCATGATGAAGGCCAGGCCGCCGTAGCCGGTCAGGTACAGGGTACCTGCCATGCCAATGAAGGACGCGGCCGACATCCAGTCCGCGCCGGTGGCCATGCCGTTGTACATCGCCGGCACACGGCGGCCGGCCACGTAGTACTCGCTGGCATCCGAGGTGCGGCTCATAACGCCGATGCCGGCGTACAGCAACACGGTGGCGATCAGGAAGATGAAGCCGATGTACTGCCGCGGCAGTCCCATCTGCTCCAGTATCCCCAGCACCACGATGAAGGCCAGAAAGCCGCCCGTGTACCAGGTGTAGACCTTGTTGAGTTGCTTCTTGAACGCGGAGTTGGCGGCCGTGCTGATCACGCCGCCGCTGGTTGGAGTTGCGCCTGCCATGTCATTCCCCCTCGGCCACGCCGTGTTCCTGGTCCAGGCGATTCATCGTCCTCGCGTAGTACCAGATGATCAGGCAATAGACGATCAGCGCGCCCTGGGATGCAACCCAGAAGCTGAACGGCCAGCCAAAAAAGGTGAAGTTCAGTTCGCGGGCGTAAAAGCTCACGACGAAGGTCACCACGAACCAGATCGCCAGCAGAACGCCTGTGAGTCGCAGGTTCTTCTGCCAGTACTGGTGGTGTCTTTCGGTCAACTGCATCGCTGTCGTCTCCTTTGTAATGAAGCCGGCTTGGGTCCGAGCGCCGGGCACCGATGACGAACCCCTGCGCCAATTGCGCGCAGACTGCGTGGGAGCGTCGCTCTCTCTACGCGAGCAGTCCGGTCTCACGCTCAAGCTGAGCGGCGACCTTGGGCTCGAAACCCTTGAGGTGGGCGATGATGCGCCGCGTCTCGTCGGGTTCTTGACGGTCCATGTGCACCCGGGCCAGCTGGTACCAGCCGTAGGGACTCATGGGTTGCAGTTCGGTGCTGCGCTTAAGCGCCGCGATGGCGTCTTCAAAGCGTTGCAGACGTATCAGGCACAGGCCCAGGCCATACCAGGCGCGGTCGAGCTTGGCGTCCAGGGCCAGCGCGCGGCGGAAGGCCGCTTCGGCCTCGTCCAGCCGCGACTCGGCTTCCAACAGGAAGGCCAGATTGAACCAGTCGCCGGCACTGCGCTGCGGCGCCGCGGCAACCAGCGCCTGCAGATCGGCGATGGCCTCGGTCCGCGCCTCGCGCTGCGAGCGCAGATGGGCACGGCTGGCCAGCGCGTAGCCATCCGTCGGCCACTGGGCCAGTATCTCGTCGTAGATCTGCTCGGCGCGCAGACGCTGCCCGAACACCAGGGCGGCGATGGCGCGCAGCTTGAGCAGACGGTAGTGCCAGATGGAAGGCTGTGTCAGCGACATTGCGCCACTCCCAGTTGCAGACAGACACTGATCTTGACCACCGTCACCACCAGCCACAGGCTCAGCATCAGCAGAAACGCGGCCAGCGGGATATGGCGGTCGAGCACGACGCGCGGGCTGATCAGGCGGGTCAGCTTCACGAAAGGCTGGGTCAGCACCTGCAGCAGCTTGTAGAAGAAGTTGCCCTCGCGCTTCTGACCGGCCAGCAAGCCCAGCAGCCATTGCCCGACCATGGCCAGCAAGGCGATCTCGGCGATCAGTTTCAGGGAGGAGGTCAGCAGTAGCATCTGGAGTGCCTTTGGTGCGCTGACCGCACTGTGTTTCCAGAGCGCTTACAGTATTCTGACAAACCGCCTCCTCCCTGGGCCGGCCCCACTATCGATAACCCTCGCATCGATGGATGCGTAGGGCCGAGGCTGGCGCTTGGCCCGCGGCCGGGCCGTCCATGAGAAAATGGCGGGCTTGCAGGATCGGCGGTGGTCACTCACGACCGCGGCCCCAACCAAAGAACATCATGGACATCGAACGCATCAACACCATCGGCAGCACCCTGACCGACCTGACAGCGCGGACCGCCGCGCTAAGGGGGTATCTTTGACTACGACCGCAAAGCACTGCGCCTGAACGAAGTCAACGCCGCCCTCGAAAACCCCACCGTCTGGAACGAACCCAAGCGGGCCCAGGAGCTGGGCAAGGAAAAGAAGACGCTGGAAAACGTCGTCGAGACCATCAACCATCTGGAAAGCAATCTCAGCGACAACCTCGAGTTGTTCGAGATGAGCAAGGCCGATGACGATATGGACGGCCTGGCGGCGATCGAGGCCGAGGTGGCCACGCTGAACGGCATCGTCGAGCAGCTGGAGTTCCGGCGCATGTTCAACAACCCGGCCGATCCCAGCAACTGCTTCATCGACATCCAGGCCGGCGCCGGCGGCACCGAGGCCTGCGACTGGGCCGGCATGCTCTTGCGTCAGTACCTGAAGTACTGCGAGCGCAAGGGCTTCAAGGCGACCCTGGAAGACCAGACCGACGGCGACGTGGCCGGCATCAAGAGCGCCACGATCAAGGTCGAGGGCGAATATGCCTTCGGCCTGCTGCGCACCGAGACCGGCGTGCACCGCCTGGTGCGCAAGAGCCCGTTCGACAGCTCCGGCGGCCGCCACACCAGCTTTGCCTCGCTGTTCGTCTACCCGGAAGTCGACGACTCGATCGAGATCGACATCAACCCGGCCGATGTGCGCACCGACACCTTCCGCGCCTCGGGCGCCGGCGGCCAGCACATCAACAAGACCGACTCGGCGGTGCGCCTCACGCACATCCCGACCGGCATCGTCGTGCAATGCCAGGACGGCCGCAGCCAGCACGGCAATCGCGACGTGGCCTGGAAGCGCCTGCGCTCCCGCCTCTATGACTTCGAGATGCGCAAGCGCATGGAAGAGCAGCAGAAGCTGGAAGACACCAAGACCGACGTCGGCTGGGGCCACCAGATCCGCAGCTATGTGCTGGACCAGAGCCGCATCAAGGACCTGCGCACCAACTACGAAACCTCGGCGACGCAAAAGGTGCTGGACGGCGATCTCGACCCCTTCATCACCGCCAGCCTGCAGCAGGGCGTTTAAGCCTGAGATCCGCGTAGCCCGGATGAAATCCGGGAACCACCCGACCCGACAGTCCCGGATTGCATCCGGGCTACGAACACAAGAGAGCCCGTCATGCGTGAAGGCACTGCCCCCCTGATCCACCGCGAAGACTATTGCGCGCCCGTGTACTGGATCCGCACCGTTGACCTGACGTTCGACCTGGACCCGGCCAAGACCCTGGTCACCAGCAAGATGCAGATCGAGCGCAACAGCGCGGTCGCCCACGGGCCGCTGCGCCTGCATGGCGAGGAGCTGACCCTGCTGCGCGTGCTGATCAACGGCGAGAGCGTGTCGTTCCGGCAGGAGGGCGACGAGCTGGTGATAGACAACGCCCCCGACGCCGACTTTGCGCTGGAGATACGCAACACCTGCGCGCCCGAGAAGAACACCGCGCTGAGCGGCCTCTACACCTCCGGCGGCGGCTTCTTCACCCAGTGCGAGGCCGAGGGCTTTCGCCGCATCACCTACTTCCTGGACCGCCCGGATGTGATGGCCGTCTACACCGTGCTGCTGCGGGCCGACAAGGCCAAATACCCGGTGCTGCTGTCCAACGGCAATCTGCTGGAGCAGGGCACGCTGGACAACGGTCGCCACTTCGCCAAGTGGCACGACCCCTTTCCCAAGCCCAGCTATCTGTTCGCGCTGGTGGCCGGCGACCTGGTGGCGCGCGAGCAGCGCATCACCACCCGCTCGGGCAAGGACCATCTGCTACAGGTCTATGTGCGACGCGGCGACCTGGAGAAGACCGAGCATGCGATGAACTCGCTGATTGCCTCCATCGCCTGGGACGAGGCTCGCTTCAAGCTGCCGCTGGACCTGGAACGCTTCATGATCGTCGGCGTGTCCGACTTCAATATGGGCGCGATGGAGAACAAGGGGCTGAACATCTTCAACACCTCGGCCCTGCTGGTTTCGCCTGCCACCGCCACCGATGCCGACTTCAACCGCATCGAAGCCGTCGTCGCGCACGAGTACTTCCACAACTGGACCGGCAACCGCGTGACCTGCCGCGACTGGTTCCAGCTAAGCCTGAAGGAAGGCCTGACCGTGTTCCGCGATCAGGAATTCAGCATGGACATGGCCGCCGCGCCCTCGGCTCGCGCAGTCAAGCGCATCGAGGACGTGCGCAATCTGCGCGCCATGCAGTTCCCCGAGGACTCGGGCGCGATGGCCCATCCGGTGCGCCCCGACAGCTATGTCGAGATCAACAACTTCTACACCCCGACGATTTACGAAAAGGGCTCGGAAGTGGTGCGCATGTACCAGACCCTGGTCGGCCGCGAGGGCTTCGAGAAGGGCATGACGCTGTACTTCGAGCGCCATGACGGCCAGGCGGTGACCTGCGACGACTTCGCCGCAGCGATCGCCGATGCCAACCCGGGCAGCGAGCTCTCCACCCGCCTGGACGCCTTCAAGCGCTGGTACTCGCAGGCCGGCACGCCGCGCGTGCAGGCCCGTGGCCGCTTCGACGCCGACGCAAAGACCTGGACCCTGGATCTGGCCCAGGCCAATCCGCCGACACCTGGCCAGGACGACAAGCTGTCCCAGGTGATTCCGATCCGCATGGGCCTGCTGAGCCATGCCGGCGCCACCCTGCCCTTGCAGCTGCAGGGTGAAGAATCCGCCGTGGGCACCGAACGCGTGCTGGTGCTGGACAGGGCCGAGCAGAGCTTCACCTTCGTCGGTCTCGACGAAGCGCCTGTCGCCTCGCTGCTGCGCCAGTTCTCGGCCCCGGTGGTGCTGGACGATGGCCTGACCGACGCCGAGCTGCTGGTGCTTCTGAAGCACGACAGTGACGCCTTCAACCGCTGGGAAGCCAGCCAGCGCCTGGCGCTGAACCGCCTGCTGCCGGCAGTGCGATCGGGTGAACAACTGACCCTTGACGGCGCCTACGTCGAAGGCATGCGCGCCGTGCTGCTCAGCACGCACCTCGACTCCGCCTTCAAGGCGCTGGCACTGACCCTGCCCAGCGAGGGCTATATCGCCGAGCAGCTCGACGAGATAGACCCGCAGCGCATCCACGCCGCCGTGGGCGCCATGCAGCTGCAGCTGGCCCAGGCGCTGCGCGACGACTGGCAGGCCGCCTTCGAGGCGAATCAGGTCGGCGGCGGCTATTCGGCCGACCCGGTCTCCTCGGGCAGGCGAGCGCTGGCCAATCTGGCCCTGCAGATGCTGGTGCTCGACGCGGTGCAGACCGGCAACGACATCTGGCCCGGACGCGCCTATCAACGCTTCAAGGACGCCGGCAATATGACCGAGCGCATGGGCGCGCTGACCGCCCTGGTGTTCGCCCGCGCCGGCCTGGCCCTGCCGGCGCTGGAACGCTTCCACGCGCTGTTCAAGCACGAGCCGCTGGTGATAGACAAATGGTTCGCGCTGCAGGGCCGTGCGCCCGAGCTCGACGGCCAGGTCTTTGCCCGCGTCAAGCAGCTGATGCAGCACCCGGACTTCTCGTTGAAGAACCCGAACCGCGCGCGCAGCCTGATCTTCTCGCTGTGCCTGTTCAACCCGGCCGCCTTCCACCGCACGGACGCCGCCGGCTATGTGTTCTGGGCCGACCGCGTGCTGGAGCTGGATGCCATCAACCCGCAGGTCGCCGGCCGTCTGGCCCGCGTGATGGACCGCTGGACCAGGCTGGCCGAGCCTTACCGCAGCGCCGCCCGCGAAGCCCTGGCCCGCGTGGCCGCCAAGGCGGATTTGTCGAGCGATGTGCGCGAGGTCATCGATCGCGCCCTGAATGTGGAGCATGCAGCATGAGTAGTGTTGGCAACAGCGGTAGCAAGCGCGTCAGCCTGACGCAGTATCTGGTCGAGCAGCAGCGCAACCATGGCCTGATCCCATCCCAGCTGCGCCTCCTGATCGAGGTCGTGGCTCGCGCCTGCAAGAGCATTGCCATCAGCGTCAACAAGGGCGCTTTGGGCGAGGTGCTGGGCACGGCGGGCAGCGAGAACGTGCAGGGCGAGATCCAGAAGAAGCTGGACATCATCGCCAACGAGGTGCTGATCGAGGCCAATGAATGGGGCGGCCATCTGGCCGCCATGGCCTCCGAGGAAATGGAGGGCATCTATGTCGTGCCCAACCGCTTCCCCCAGGGCGAATACCTGCTGATGTTCGACCCGCTGGACGGCTCGTCGAATATCGACGTGAATGTGTCCATCGGCACGATCTTCTCGGTGCTGAAAAAGCCGGAAGGCAGCAAGGGCGTCAGCGAAGACGACTTCCTGCAGCCCGGCACGGCCCAGGCCGCTGCCGGTTACTGCGTCTATGGCCCGCAGACCACGCTGGTGCTGACAGTCGGCGACGGCGTGGCCATGTTCACCCTGGACCGCGAGCAGGGCTCGTGGGTGCTGACGGCCGATGACATCCAGGTGCCGGCCGACACCAAGGAGTTCGCGATAAATATGAGCAATATGCGGCATTGGGCGCCGCCGATGAAGCGCTATATCGACGAGTGCCTGGCCGGCAAGACCGGCGCCCGCGGTAAGGATTTCAATATGCGCTGGATCGCCAGCATGGTGGCCGACGTGCACCGCATCCTGACGCGGGGCGGCGTCTTCATGTATCCCTGGGACCAGCGCGAGCCCGAGAAGGCCGGCAAGCTGCGGCTGATGTACGAGGCCAATCCGATGGCCTTCCTGATCGAACAGGCGGGCGGCGCCGCCACCAACGGCCAGACCCGCATCATGGAGTTGCAACCGACCAAGCTGCACGAGCGTGTGGCCGTGATGCTGGGCTCGAAGAATGAGGTCGAGCGCATTACCACCTACCATCTGGAAGCCGGCGCTTGAAAACAGGCTATAATTGCGGGCTTAGCGTGCCGGTGTAGCTCAGTTGGTAGAGCAGCTCATTCGTAATGAGAAGGTCGAGGGTTCGACTCCTTTCTCCGGCACCATCAAACAGCTGGCCCAGCCTCAAACGCTGGGCTTTGTTGTTTCTGGCGCCTGATTCACGGGCCGCGGCCCCACGCCAGCGCCCCCTAGTTGCTGCACAGTAACCGAGGGATTACCCGCAAATCACCCCCCGCACACGATGGTAGGCTGCCGAGCTACGTCTTGGCGCTGCACCCCTTGTGGGCCTCAGGCGCTCTGTTCCTTCCGACTTCAACGGTTCAAGGAGATGCAGATGAGGACAAGTGCTCATGAGGCCGGCTGGCCGGCGATCCGCAGCAGCTTTCGGGCGGCCCTGCGCGTGCTGCTGCCCACCCTGGCCCTGCTGGGCCTGGGCGCCGAGGCGACGGCCAACACGCTGACCCAGAACGTTTCCTGGACCATAGACCGGGCCGGCACCTCGACCAAGTACCGCATCGTGGCCTATGGCGACTCAATCTACGCCGGCTACAACGGTTCGGTCTTCAATGCGGCCAAGTACGCCGCCCCGACGGTCGATGCCGAGTACCTGTCGGCGAAATGGAATGCCGACATCGAAAGCGTGCGCCGCGCCAAGTCCGGGGCGGTGGCCTCCGACATCTACAACAACAAGATCGTGGCCGAGAAGTCCTATATGCAGGCCGCCTCGACCCGCGTGGTCACGTTCGAGATGTGCGGCAACGACGGCCTGCAGGCCCGTTCGGCCTTCAAGAGCCAGACCGGCACCTGCAACTATGCCGGGATGAACACGGCTGTCAGCAACTGCAAGGCCTATGTCGCCGCAGCCATGGACTTCATCAACGCCAACGCCTATGCGGGCACCAAGCTCAAGATCATTTCGAACCTGCACTATCCCGGCTATGGGGCCGACAATGTGCAGAGTTCGTGCAAGGACGCCACGACCGGGGCGACGGTGAACCTGCAGACCCTGTTCCTGCCCAAGCTCGCGACGATGAACTACTGGATGTGCGAGCACGCGCGGCTCAAGGGCTTCCAGTGCGCGGACAGTTTTGCGCAGTACATGGGGGCCGATTACGACAGCAATGGCGACGGCTTGATCGACTCCGACGCACTGCGCTACGTCGCCGGCGAAAGCGAGGCCAGCTACCTGACCCGGCTCACCTCGACCTTGAGATCGACACTGCGCGATGCCAACACGCACTTCGTGTCGGCCAGTGCCAGCTACGACTACATCCAGTCCGACAACACGCACCCGACCTATACAGGCGGTACCGTCAATGCCGGCTTGTTCGGCGGCACCACCGGCTCCGGGGCACCGCGCTACCCGACCATCTCGGGCGGCAAGAACCCGATCTGGAACCAGTACGGCCATGAGCGCATGGGCTGGGCGGTGTCTACGTCCAACCCGGCGGCGCCCTGAGTCGCGGCGGGGCATGTCCGATGGACAAGCCTCGTCGATCCGACCGGACCTCCGCCGATCCGGCCGACGGACCGTTGACCTGGGGTCCGTCGCTGGGCCTGCTTGCGCTTGCCCTGGCTCTGGTCGCCGGCGGCCTGGTCTGGTGGTGGCAATCGGCGGCGCCACCTGCGCCCGTCAACTCCGCCACCCTATCGGTCGCGGCCAGCGGCCCGTCGGCCCCCACCGCAACGCTGGCGCCAAGCGGCGCAGCGTCCGCCCAAGCGATGCGCCCGGCCGCCACCGCGCTCGGCCCGGCGCCCGCAGCACCGCTGCGCATACCGCGCCTGCGAGACCCTGCCGGCGACCAGACGCCTGACCTGGCCGACTATGTCAACGAAGGCGAGCGACCGACAATGGCCGAGGTGATTGCCCGGCTGCACCAGGCAGGTGTCTACACCGGCCTCGGCGCCTTCTCGCCGCCGGGCACACGCCCGCCACTGATCGGCCTGGCGGTGCCCGAGGACTTCCCGCTGCCCGCGGGCTATGTGCGCCACTACCAGGCCACCGACGATGGCCAGCGCATCGAACCCATCCTGATGTTCGCGCCGGACCACCAGCTGTTCGACGCCGCGCGCCAACCGATCGCCATGCCCAAGGACCGCGTGGTGCCGCCGGAACTCGCGCCGCAGGGCCTGCCGATACGCCGCATCGTGGTCCCGGCCCCGGCAGAGAGCCCCGGGAGCTGAGCATCACGGCACTACTGTCCCGGCCGATCTCCCATTTGATCGGCAGCAGATGGGCTGGCGTGCTTGCCAGCGCGCTGCTGTGCTGGCTCTACGCCCGCGGCGGCGCGGGCTGGCTGCTCGGCTTCGTGGCCCTGGTGCCGTGGTTGCGCACCTTGGCCACGGAGCGGTCGCTCGCGGCCGGCCTGCTCAGTGGCTGGGCGATGTCGATCGCCTACACGGCCGCCGTGTTCGCCTGGTTCGGCAGCGCCATCGGCAGCTACACGCAGATTGGCGGAGCCGCCGGCCTGGCGCTGCTGTTGTTGGCCGCACCCCTGTTCCAGCCTCAGTTCCTCGCCTTCGTGCTGGTGCGCCACGTCGTTGGCCGCCACCACGGCAGCGCCCTGCGCGCACTGGCAGGTGCCGCAGCCTGGGTGGCGACCGAGTGGCTGGTGCCCCGCCTGCTCGGCGACACGCTCGGCTACGGTCTGTATCCGTCACAGCTGTTGCGTCAGGCGGCCGACATCGGCGGTGCGGCCGGCCTCACGGTCTTGCTGCTGCTGGCCAACGAGTGCATCACGATGGCCATCGAGCGCGGCCGGGCCGGTGTGCGCGCCGTGGCCCTCCCGCTGGCCATGGCCGCGGGCCTGCCGCTGCTGCTGGCCGGCTACGGCTTCCATGCGCTGTCCCAGTTGCCGGGCGAGTCGCCTGCAGCCGACAAACCGCTGCGCCTGGCGCTGGTGCAAGCTAACCTCACCGACTACGAGCGCCGGCGCCGCGAACAGGGTGCAGGCGCCGTGGTGCGCGAGGTGCTGGACACGCACTACGCGATGTCCTACGACGCCGTCGAACGGCAACACGCGGACGCGGTGCTGTGGTCTGAAACGGTCTACCCCACGACCTTCGGCCAGCCCAAGAGCGAGGCCGGTGCCGAGTTCGACCGCGAGATCCTGGCCATCGTCAGTGCCGCCGGCGTGCCCTTTGTGTTCGGCACCTACGACCGCGACGAGGCCGGCGAATACAACGCGGCCGCCTTCGTGTCACCCGGCACGGGCCTGCTGGGCTTGTACCGCAAGACCCGGCCCTTCCCGATGACCGAATATGTGCCCGCCTGGCTGGACGGCCCGACCCAGCGGCGCTGGTTGCCCTGGGCCGGCTCCTGGCGCCCCGGCACGGGTGCCCGTGTGTTCCCTCTGCGCCTGGCCGACGGACGCGAGATTCCGGTGCTGCCGCTGATCTGCCTCGACGATGTAGACGCTGATCTCGCAATAGCCGGTGCCCGGCAGGGCGCCCAGGCCATCCTGACGATGTCCAACGATTCCTGGTTCACCGACCACGCGCTGGGGGCGGAACTGCACCAGGCGGTGGCGGCCTTTCGCAGCATCGAGACGCGTCTGCCGCAGTTCCGCGTCACCACCAACGGCCACAGCGCCATCATCGACGCGGGCGGCAGCGTCATCGCCGGGGCGCGCATGGGCGAGCGCGCGCTGGTGGTCGGTGCGTTGCCGGTGGGAGAGGCGCCGCGCACGCTGATGGTGGCCTGGGGCGACTGGGTGGGGCGGGCGGCGGCGGTGCTGCTCGTGCTGCTGGCCGTGACGGCCGCAGCGCGCCGCTGGTGGCCTGCCGACGTGCAGGCCACGGCAACGCAGACGGATGCTGCCATCCTGTCCCAGGTGGCCGTCTTGCCCCGCAGCGCGCGCATCGCAGCCGCTTTGCTGAGGGCCTTCGCGCGCGGCAGCCTGCTGTGGATGGTCGCGGCCATCCTGCTTGGCGACGGCACCCTGCCATCCAACACGCTCGCGCAGATCCGCACCGTCGCCGCGCTCTTCCTGATCCCGGAGGCCGCGGCCTGGTGCGTGCTGCGCGCGTTCGCGGCAGGCGCCGGCATCGAGCAGGGCCTGCTGGTGCTGACGCGCGGCAGGCGGCGCCTCGAACTGCCACTGCGCGACATCGCCGCCGTCGAGCCCTGGCGCCTGCCCCTTCCGGGTCCGGGTGCCTGGCTGCGCCTGGTGTCCGGCGAGCGTTGGCACCACGGGCTCGCGCTCGACGACCCCCTTGCCCTGGCACGGGCCCTGGCGGCCGACGGTGGCCCGCGGTTGCGGGAGATACCGGCATCGCGAGCGGCCCTCTACGCCCGGGCGCGCCTGGCCATCGGGGGTGGTCGCCTGGCCAGCCCGCTGGCCAAGTTCGTGCTGCTGCCCCTGGCGCTGGCGGTGCCGGCGTTCCGCTTGCACCAGCACATTGCCTACGGCAGCAGCCTGGGCGAGTACTACAGCCTGGGCCTGCTGCCCTTTCTGAAAAGCTTCACGCTCTGGTGGGCCGCCTGGGCGATCGGCGTGGTGCTGTGCGCAGCCGTGCTGCGCACGGCAATCGAGACCGGTACGCTGGTGGCCTTGTTGCTCGGCCCGGCACGCGCCACCGAGATCCGGCGCTGGCTTGAGCGCCTGGGCCTCGTCACGCTCTATCTGGGATTGCCAGGCTGGCTGCTGCTGCGCCTCGGCCATGACCTGACCCCCTAGTTTGAGCGGAAATCCTCTTTGTTGACGACGATCAAGGCAGACTGCGCGCCAATTCAGGCGTACAGTATTTTCAGATTTTCCAAATTTGGGTCGGAGGGGGCGGTGGAGTTGCTGAAGCGTTGCCGGATCAAGACCTGCGGGATGTTGCTTTCGCTGCTGGCGTGCGGGGCCGCGCTGTCACCGCTCCAGGCCCAGGAAGCGCCCGTGCTGGTGCTGGACGTGGGCAGCCACACCGGCCCGCTGCGCCGGCTCGGCACCGACCCGGGTGGCCGCCTGGCCGTGACCGCCTCCGACGACAAGACGGCCATGCTCTGGGACCTGGCCAGCGGCCGCCCACTGCGCACGCTGCGGGTGCCGGTGGGCGAGGACGAGAGCGGCCGGCTCTACGGCGCAGCCATCGCTCCCGATGGTCGCACCGTGGCACTGGCGGGCACCACCGCGCTGGCCGGCGGCGTCCCGCGCATCTATCTGTTCGATCTGCCCTCGGGCAACTTCCGCGCGGCCTTCAAGGCGCTGGGCGCGAATGTCCGCCACCTGGCCTGGTCGACCGACGGGCAATGGCTGGCGGCGGCCTATATCGGCGAGGCTGCGCTGCGGGTGTTCAGGGCCGACGGCACGCTGGCCCATGAAACCCGGTTGCCCGCCGACGCCTATGGCCTGTCCATCAATGCGGCCGGCCAGCTGGCCGTCAGCGCCTTCGACGGGCGCATCAGGCTGTTCAATCTCGGCGCCAGCGGCGTGCAGGCGGCGGGCGAAATCACCGTGGCGCTGGGCGACCCGGTGGGCGTGCGCCACTCACCCGATGGCCGCCTGCTGGCGGTGGGCTATTTCTCGCGCGCGGCAAGCAACCGCGTGCAGGTCGATGTCTACGACGCGCAGACGCGCCAGTTGCAGCGCAGCTTCGAATTCCGCGACCTGTTCTTCGGCAATCTGATGAATGTCGGCTGGCAGGCCGACGGCCGTGCCCTGTATGCCGGCGGCACTGGCGGCAACGACCCAGGCCGTTTCGTCGTCAAGCGCATCAGCTGGCCCGAGGGACGCAGCGAGGGCGCGGTGGTGGCCGGCGATTCGATCCAGGACTTCGCCACCCTGCCCGGCGGTCGCATCGCCTTTGCCAGCTTCGATGCCACCTGGACGGTGCTCGACGGCCTGCGCCCGATCATGCAGAGCGGCTCGCTGACCACCCGCGTGGCCAATGCCTCCGCGCTCAAGGTCAGCGCGGACGCCGCCAGTGTCGAATGGCGCAGCGCCAGCGGCGAGACTCATTCGTTCGCATTGGCTGCACGTCGACCCGGCAAGGGCGAGGCCGGCAGCCGCGCACCCGATCCGTCCAGTTTCAGGCTGCGCGTCAGCGAGTGGGAGAACACCCGCACGCCCAAGGTCAATGGCAATGCGGTCGAGCTGCTGGCCAACGAGTCCTCGCGGGCTGCGGCCCTGCTGCCCGACGGCGGCTCGGTGCTGCTGGCCACCAGCCGCGCGCTGCGCAGGCTGAACGCCAAGGGCGTCGCCCTCTGGACGGTGCCGCTGCACACCGAGGCGCGCTCGGTCAACGTCTCGGCCGATGGCAAGCTGGTGGTGGCGGCGCTGGCCGACGGCACCCTGCGCTGGCGCCGTGCCGACGACGGCGCGGCCCTGCTGTCCCTGCTGCTGCTGCAGGACGGCCGCTGGGTGCTCTGGACCGAGGCCGGCTATTTCGACGCCGGTCCGGGCTCGGAAGACCTGGTCGGCTGGCTGGTGCCACGCCCGGGCGGTGAGCGGGCCGACTACTTCGGCGTGTCCCGCTTTCGCGAGCGTTATCTGCGCCCGGACGTGATCGACCAGGTGCTGGTTCAGCGCGACCCGGTGCGGGCGCTGCAACTGGCCAATGCGCAGCGCGTGCAGCTGGCGCAGGAGCAGGCCGATCCCGAGGTCGTGAAGTCCCTGCAGGCCGAGCTGGCGCCGCGGCCGCTGGCCCTGTCGCTGCCGCCGGTGGTGACCCTGGCACAGGTGCCCAGCACCGAAGTGGCCCATGTGCCGCGGGTCGAGACCAGCCTGGCCGAGCTGGCGATCAATTACAAGCTGTTCGCGGTGGACAAGCAGGCGATGGAGAAGCTGATCGTTCGCGTCGATGGCCGCCCGGTGGAGGCCACCTTCAGGCAGACGGATATCGGCGCCGGCGGTGAGGCCGAGGGGCGGATGGTGATCACGCTGAACAAGCACGAGGGCAAGATCCAGATCTTCGCGGAAGGCCCCAATGGCACCTCGATGCCGGCCGAGCTCGACTTCGTCAGCACCGCACCGGCCCTGCAGCCGCCGGTCGACCGGCGGCCCAAGCTCTATCTGCTGGCGGTGGGTGTGAGCCGCTATGCCAACAAGGACTACAACCTGGGCCTGGCGGCCAAGGATGCGCGTGATTTCTCCCGCGCGCTGGAGCAGCAGAGCGGCATCTACTACCAGCAGGTCGAGTCCCGCCTGCTGCTCGACGAGCAGGCCACCCGGGCCAATATTCTGGCCGGCCTGCGCTGGCTGCAGACGGTGACCAAGCCCAATGACATGGCGATGCTGTTCGTCGCCGGCCACGGCGTGGCCGACGCGGCCGACATCTATCACTTCCTGCCGCATGACATGAAGGACACCCAGGTGGCCCAGACCGGCGTGTCCGAGACGCAGCTGCGCGGCACGCTGGCCGCGATCAAGGGCCGGGCGCTGTTCTTCGTCGACACCTGCTTCGCCGGCAAGTCGGTGGGCAAGTTCACCCGCCGCGAGATCACCCGCCTGGCCAACGGCCTGGCCAGCGCCGAGCTGGGCGTGATTGTGTTCTCGGGCAGCGCCCCGCGCCAGGAGTCGCTGGAGGACACGGCCTGGGGCAATGGCGCATTCACCAAGGCCCTGGTCGCCGGCCTTTCGGGCAACGCCGACTTCCGCAAGGAGGGGGTGGTCACCCACAAGGGGCTGGACTATTACGTCGCCCACGAGGTGCGCTCGCTGACCCAGGGTCGCCAGACCCCCGTCACCGCCGTACCGAATGGCATCTCGGATTTCCCTTTGGCCGCAGTACCGGCCACCACCCGCAAGTGAAACGCAAGGAGCGTGAGCATGACTGAGCAGAAGAGCGAGCGAGATACCGTCCTGAACCCGATGTTGCGCATCGGCTGGATGGCCCTGGTGGTATCACTGGCCGCTTGCGGCGGTGGAGGCGACGACCCGGCCCCCGCGCCGCCCGCCCCTGCGCCAGCGCCAGCACCGGCGCCCGCCCCTGCTCCCGCTCCGGCACCCGCTCCTGCCCCGGCGCCCGCGCCGGCTCCAGCGCCCGCTCCTGCCCCGGCGCCCGCCCCGGCACCTGAATTCGAGATTCTCTCCGGCGGTGCGGCCTGCGGCGGCACCTGCGCGGCTGACAGCGGCGACGGCGGCGGCGTCGGCGGTGACGGTGGTGGCGGTGGCGGCGATGGCGGCGGCGGCGGCCTGGGCCAGATGCGCAAGGTCAAGGTCACGGTGACCAAGCCCGATGGAACGGTGCTCGGCTCGGCTGCCCTGCTCAACAACCTGGTCTCCCTCTATCCCAAGACCTACAAGGGCCCGATCATTCTCGAGTTTGCAGACGACGGCTCCGGCGGCGGCGAATACTTCGACGAGGCCAAGAAGGCCTGGATCAACCTTGCCGGCCAGAAGCTGCATGTGCTGATTCCTGCGCTGACCCACCATGTCAGCGCCAACCCACTGACCGAAGCGGCCTACCAGTACGCCTTGACCACCTTCGGCACCAGCACCCCGCTGACTGCAGCGCAGATGACCACGGCCAACAACACCGTGCTGGCCGCCTTCAATGCGCGCACACCGGCCCAGTACGCCATCACCGACATCACCAACTATGCCGAGGCGGTAGGCGACGCGACCAAGGCAGGCGACCTGCCCAACACCCATGCCGGGCGCTTCGGCACGGTGCTGGCCGCAATCCCTCGTGCTGCCATCGAGTTCAACTCCACGTTGACAGCCCCGGCACTGAACTTCACGGCCCAGCTGGTCAAGGACGTGAAGGACGACGGCGTGCTCAACGCCTCGGTGATTGCTGCCGAGCTGACCGCCTATGGTCCGGGCATCTCGCAGTCGCTGGCCGCGGCCGTGGTCAGCGCCAAGACCGACTATGCCTCGCCGACCCAGCCTGCCCCGATCACCGCGCCGAGCACCTGCTTCAACCCGGCGCTGTATGTGGTGGGCGCCAAACAGGTGATGAGCTACAGGAACACCAGTGCCTCCTCGGTTGTCACCAACGAGACCTACACCACGGAGATCACGCGGCAGACCACCTTCGAGGGCTTCCCGGCACTGGAGCTCAAGTTCACCTCGGTGGGCGCGGGTTCTGACGCGGCAATTACGCTGGGCTACTACAGCCCGGACCTGAGCAACGGCTATATCGCCTACGGCACCAACGTCAACCTGGGGGGCAATCTGGGCAGTGCGAAGATCCTCTTCAATCCGCCGCTTCGCAATCGCCTGTTCCTGCTCAAGCCCGGAGAAAGCGACACCCGCAACGTATCGGCCACTTCGACCAGCTATGACGCCTCGGGTGCGATCATCTTCGGCCCGACAACCATCTCGATCACCCAGGTCGACAGGTTCGTCGGCTACGAGGACGTGACCGTGCCGGCAGGCACCTTCCGAGGCACCTGCAAGTTCCAGACGGACGATGGCCAGGGCGAAGTGACCACCCAGTGGTTCAGCAGCTCGGGCGAGGGTGTGCAGGTCAAGTCGGTCGCGACCGGCAGCGCCGGCTACACCAGCGAGCTCACATCGGGCACCTTCAACGGCAAGCCGGTGCGCTGAGCTCATAGGTTTATGGCCGTGGGCCGAAGGCCCGCTGCCGGGCCGATCCGCGTCGGGATCGAGGCATGCTTCAATAGCGGCCTCGATCCCGACGCTTTTTTCTTGACGCTCCGATGACTGTCCGCCTACTGCTGGCCCGGCTCACCACCGGGCCGGCCGCTGCGCCCTGGTGGCGCGGCCTGACCCTCTTGATGACCCTGGCGGTGCTGTACCTGGCGCTGTCGCCCTCGCCGCCCCGGCAGATGGACACCGGCTGGGACAAGTCCAACCATGCGCTGGCCTTTGCCTCGCTGATGGTGGCCGGCTACTTCGGTTATGCCAGCAGCCGCGCGCGCCTGGCGGGCCTGTGGCTGGCCCTGCTGGCCCTGGGCGCGGGCATCGAGATTGCCCAGACCTATGTGCCCAACCGCAGCGGCGAGTGGCAGGACCTGCTCGCCGATGCCCTCGGCCTGGCCCTGGGTTGGCTGCTGGCCCAGGGCCTGAGCTGGGGTCTGCGCCGCCCCCCGATGTGAGTGCCCTGCACATGGGCTGAACGGACTAGGCACGTCATGCCTGCGACTCCTGCTCCGGTCAGATTCGGAGGCTGTGGCTGCGCGCCTTGCGCAGCCCCGTCCACCGAACACCCATCGCAACAGTCAGGAGCCAGGCATGAAGGGCATCAAGCACCCCCGCAATGACGAGACGATCAATCCGTCCGGCAACGCATCCATCTACGACATCATCGACCGTATCGACAGCAGCCGCCGTACCTTCGTCAAGGGCTCGGTGGGCACCACCGCCCTGGCCGCTGCCGGCGGCCTGACCTTGTCGGGTCTGGTCAACACCGTCCAGGCCGCGCCGGTGCCGGCCAGCCTGGGCTTCCCCGGCATCGGCTTCGAGAGCGTGCCGGCCAGCGTGTCGATCACGGCCAGCCCCGCCGCTGCGGCCGTCGCCGACAAGGTCACCGTGCCAGCCGGCTACAGCGCCGAGCTGTTCGTGGCCTGGGGTGACCCCATCATGCCCGGCGGCGCGGCCTTCGCCCCTGATGCCAGCAACACCGCCGCCGAGCAGGCCAAGCAATTTGGCGCGCACAACGACGGCATGGCCTACTTCCCCTTCACCGGCGCCGACGGTAAGGCGACCTCGGACCGTGGCATCCTGGCCATCAACAACGAGTACACGCCAGAAGAAATCCTGACACCGGCCGGCATACCCGGTGCCAGCATCGCTGCGGTGCGCAAGTCGCAGGCCGCCCACGGCGTGTCCGTACTCGAAGCCCGCCGCCGCAATGGCAAATGGGCCGTGGTCAAGACCTCGCCCTATGGCCGTCGCCTGACCGCCAACACCAAGACCCGCGTCTCCGGCCCAGCCGCCGGCCATGCGCTGATGAAGGCCAACGAGTACCTGATCGGCGACAACGGCAGCTTCCCCACGGGCAAGCAGACCGATGGCTTTACCGCCTACGGCACGATCAACAATTGTGCCAACGGCGTGACGCCCTGGGGCACCTACCTGACCTGCGAAGAGAACTTCAACGGCAACTTCGGCTCCAGCGCCCCGCTGCCCGCCACCGCTTCGGGCGAAGTGGGCAAGCTGTTCAACCGCTATGGCTTCAGCGCCGTCGGCTTCGGCTACGACTGGTACAAGCAGGATCCGCGCTTCGATCTGGCAGTCAATCCGAACGAGGCCAATCTGTTCGGCTGGGTGGTCGAGGTGGACCCCTACGATCCGAAGAGCGTGCCGGTCAAGCGCACCGCACTGGGCCGCATCAAGCACGAAAGCGCGCAGTACGTGGTCGATGCCAGCGGCCATCTGGCCCTGTACATGGGCGACGACGAGCGCAACGAGTACATCTACAAATTCGTCAGCGCCGGCAAGTACAACCCGAACAACCGCGCCGCCAACCGCGAACTGCTGGACAGCGGCACCCTGTATGCCGCCAAGTTCAGCGCCGACATGACCGGTCAGTGGGTCGCCCTGCTGCCGGGCACCGTCGGTGTCGACGGCAAGGCGCTGCGTGACAACGCCAACTTCGCCGGTGCCGACGACGCCGAAGTGCTGGCCAAGATCCTGATCAAGACGCGCATGGCCGCCGACGCCGTGGGCGCCACCATGATGGACCGCCCGGAGTGGACCGGCGCACGTCCGCGCATCGGTGGTTTCAAGCAGATCGAGATCTACTGCACGCTGACCAACAACAACCGCCGCGGCACCAACACCCCGTCGGTCAACAAGGCCGATGGTTCCACCACGGCCGGCGCGGCACGCCCCCCGGTCGATGCCGCCAACCCGCGTGAAGACAATATCTACGGCCACATCATTCGCTGGCAGGAAGACGGCGACACGGTGCTGGCCACCAGCTTCGCCTGGAACCTGTTCCTGCAAGCCGGCGACACCAAGACCACCAAGGCCGCCAAACCGACCAACAACTACAAGGGCAATATCGTCGCCGACCCCTTCGGCAGCGCCGACTTCGGTGCGCCGGACGGCCTGTGGTTCGACCACTTCGGCCGCCTGTGGGTGCAGACCGACCAGATCGGCGATGCCTCCGGCGACTGGAAGAACATCGGCTCCAACTGCATGGTCTGCGCCGACCCGAACACCGGCTTGTCGCGTCGCTTCATGACCTCGCCGAATGGCTGCGAGGTCACCGGCATTGCCATGAGCCCGGACGGCAAGACGCTGTGGGTCGGTGTTCAACACCCCGGCGAAACCGCCACGCCGGCCAACCCGGAACTGACCTCGCGCTGGCCGGCCAACCAATGGGGTGTCGAGTCCGACGGCCTGACCTCGCTCCCCTTCGGCCGCCCGCGCTCGTCCGTGGTCGTCATCACCAAGGACGACGGCGGCATCATCGGCAGCTGACCGGTGACCCGCAGGGGCCGCCGCAACGCGGCTCCTGCCCACAGCAAACATCCACTGCAACTCAGGAGTCCTCACTCATGAACAAATACTTCATCGCTGCCCTCGGCCTGGCCTCGACCGCCCTGCTGCCGGCCCACGCCCTGCTGGTGACCGACGTCAACCAGATCGGGCTGCCCACCATCACCGCCGACTTCGAAGGCTTCGACGGCCTGCTGACCACCGGCCCCGAACTGGTGGCCCCCGGCGTGACCTTCACCGGCGACGCCGGCTCGGAGCTCGGCGCCAACAACCGCGACCTGGGCGAGAACGGCCTGTGGGGCGGTTTCGGCAACCACTTCGCCGCTGGCGCCAATGTGGGCGAGCTGCGCTTCACCTTCGGCCAGCTGTCGTCTGGTGCCGGTGCCTTCGTCAACCACTACGCGCTGTCGGCCCTGCCGCTGGGCCTGGTGATCTCGGTCTATGGCGACAACAACCAGATCATCGAAACCCACACCGTCACCGTAGCCACCGACATCAACGGCTACGACGAAGGCGTGTTCCTGGGCATCACCCGTGCAAACGCGGACATCCGCTCGATCTCGTTCAAGGGTCTGGGAGTGGTGGTAGACAACGTCACCGTCAGCGCCGTGCCGGAACCGCAGACCTATGCACTGCTACTGGCCGGCCTCGGCCTGGTCGGTGCGGCGGCCAAGCGTCGCCCTCAGTCGCAGGGCTGAACCGAAGCAGGGGATGCCTGCATATCAGGCCGGCAACCCCTCGAGCAGATTCTGGTTCATCGCGCAGGCCAGTGCCTGCGCGCGGTTGGTGGCACCCAGCTTGCGCAGGATCTTCTGCACATGGTTCTTCACCGTGTAAGGGCTGATGTTCAATTGCTCGCCGATTTGCTGATTGCTCAGGCCCCGGCGCACACCACCGAGGATCTGGCGCTCGCGCTCGGTGATCAGGGGCGTTGCGCCTGCAGGCGGTGCAATGGCAGGCCGCGCACCCAGCTCGTGCTCCACCGCCTGCACGCGCAACCAGCTCCGGTGCAGATGGGGCAGCAGCTGGTCCAGGGCCCGACGGCGCTGGCCCGTACCTTCGGGAAGACCTGGCGAGGCGAGCAGGAACAGGCTTTCGAGCTCATCCGGCCGTTGCGGCCGCGAAACCCCGTGCACCAGCAGCTCGGTGATGCCCGCACCGGCCCATTGCGGATTCAGCTCCAGCAGCGCCGGTTCGCCCGACAGCGGCAGGGCCAGGGACAGCGCCCGGCCGATCCGGCCCGGCCCGCTCAGCCACAGACCGGCCAGCAGGCGCATCAGCGGACTTTGGCCATCCAGCAGCTCGGCCATCAGCGCTTCCGGCAGCGCAATGCTGTTGAACACCTCGAAGCTCAGGGCCTTGCGGCTGCGGTCGTAACTGCCGCAGACCAGCAGCTTGTGCGGCAGCAACTGCTGCATGCGTCCCTGCGACCAGACGAAGAACTGGTGCCGGCGCCCGACGTCGATGCCGGCCTCCACCACCTGCGCCAGGGCTTCGGCAAGAACCACGGTGCTGGATTCGGTCATGGCATCCGTCCAAATGCGCCAGCCTAGCGGCCGCAAATGACAGCTTGTTGAAACCTAGCTGATCATCTTGACCAGGGCCAAGGTGATGCCCGGAAAAAACAGCAGCAGGATCAGGCGCAGCACATCCGAGACCAGAAAGGGCAACACGCCCTTGTAGGTTTCTTTCATCGGCACATCGCGGGCCATGCCGTTGACGACATAGACGTTGAGCCCCACCGGCGGCGCCAGCATGCCTATGCCCACGGTCATCAGCACCAGAACGCCAAACCAGATCGCCTTGTGCTCCTGCGACAGGCCCCACAGGTCCAAGCTCATCACCGTCGGGAAGATCACCGGTATGGTCAGCAGCAGCATCGACAGCTCGTCCATCACGCAGCCCAGCAGCACATAGAAGGCCAGGATGCCGGCAACAATCAGCAGCGGATGGATCTGCAGGTGTCCCACCCAATCGGCCAGCTGGGCCGGCATCTGGGTGATGGCAAGGGCCGAGTTCATCATGTCGGCGCCGAGAAAGATCATGAACACCATCGCCGAGGTCTCGGCCGTGCCGACAAAGCTGCGGCGTATGCCGGGCCCATCGAGCTCGCCGCTGAAGCGGCCGGTCAGGAAGGTGGCGATTGCCCCCACCGCGGCCCCCTCGGTCGGCGAAAACACGCCGCCGTAGATGCCGCCGAAGACGATGATGAAGATCGTCACCATCGGCCAGACGCCCAGCAGCGCGCGCCAGCGGGCCGGCCAGCTCTCGCGCACGCTGGGCTGGGCCAGCTCCGGGCGCACCCGGCAGTAGACCGCGATCACGATCAGGTAGCCGACCGTGGCGATCAAGCCCGGCACCATGGCCGCGGCGAACAGCCTGGCGATGTTCTGCTCGGTCAGGATGGCATAGACGACCAGGGGCACCGAGGGCGGAATCAGGATGCCCAGGGTGCCGCCGGTGGCCAGCACGGCGGTGGACAGGCGCCCGTGGTAGCCACCCCGCTTCATCTCGCCATAGGCCACCTGGGTGATGGTGGCGCAGGTCGCCACCGAGGAGCCGCAGACGGCGCCGAAGGCCGCAGAGGCCATGATGGCCGCCATCGCCAGCCCCCCGCGTACATGGCCGACAAAGGCCGCCGCCGCCTTGAACAGCGCCCGGCTCAGACCGCCCTGGGTGGCGAACTGGCCCATCAGCAGAAACAGCGGGATCACCGACAGGTCGTAGACCGACAGCCGCGCCACCGACGAGCCCTTGAGCAGATTCAGCAGGGCCATATCGCTGGTCATCAAGGCATAGCCGATGGCACCGGGAATGAACATCGCCGCGGCGATGGGCACGCGCAGCGCCATCAAGGCCAGCATCGCACCGAAGATCCACAAGCCCGTACTGCTCACTCGCGCACCTCGACCCCGGTGAACACCTGCAGCAGCGCAATCACCGAAGTGAGGGCAAGACCTGGCGCCAGGGCGGCATAGCTGACCCACATCGGCAGGCCCAGGATCATCGTCGTCTCGTTCGCCTCGCCGACGGCCAGTGCGCCCGCGGCGCTGCGCCAGGCCAGCAGTCCCACCATCACGGCCAGCAGCAGGCTGCCGAAGCCGTCAAGCCAGCGCTTGGTGCTCGGGCCCGAGCGCTGGGTGAAGAAGTCGACAATGATGTTGCCGCGCTGCAACTGGCACCAGGGCAGGCACAGGGCAATGCACAGGGCGATGCCGAACTGCGTCAGTTCGACATCGCCTGGGATGGGCCAGGACCACAGGCTGCGACCGATGATGCTGACCACCGTCAGCAGCGCCACCAGGCAGGCCACCGCACAGCCGAGCATGGCGCAGCCATAGGCAAAGTGCCGCAGCCACTGCGGCATCGTCACTTCTTGTATTTAGCCAGCAGGGCCTGCGCGTCCTGCAGCATCTGCTTGCCGGGAAGGCCGCGCTTGTCCATGTCGGCCACCCAGTCGACATAGAGCGGCTGGCTGGCCTTGATCCACAGGTCCACCTCGGCCGCGGGCACCGTGTAGAAGGTATTGCCACGGTCCACCGCCGGCTTGCGGCCCACGGCCTGGCTTTCGTCCCAGATCTTGCCGGCGTTCTGCGACAGGCCGGCGCCCGAGTTGCGGTCGATGATGGCCTTCAGGTCGGCCGGCAGGCCGTCATAGCGGGCCTGGTTCATGGCCAGGATGAAGACGGCGCTATACAGGGCCGGCCGCGAGGCATCGGTCTCGGTATGGAACTTGACCATCTCGTGCAGCTTGACCGAGGGGATCACCTCCCAGGGCAGGGCAAAGCCGTCGATCGTGCCCTTGCTCACCGCATCGGCCACCGCCGGCAGCGGCATGCCCACCGGCGTGGCGCCCAGCGAAGCCATCAGCTTGTTCGTCTGGCGGGTCGGGGCACGCAGCTTCATGCCCTTCAGGTCGGCCATTGACTTGATCTGCTTCTCACGGGTGTGCAGATAGCCTTCGTCATGGATGCTGAACATCAGCGGCTTGATACCGGGGAACTCCTTGCCGGCGTATTTGCCGTAGAAGTCCCAGGCGGCGCGGGCGCCGGCCTCGGCCGAATTGTTCATGAAGGGCAGCTCGAACACCTCCATGATGGGGAAGCGCCCGGCCGTGTAGCCCGGCAGCGTGAAGGCAATATCGACCACGCCGTCCTTGACCTGGTCGATCAGCTGCGCCGGCGTGCCGCCCAGTTGCATGGCCGGGAAGACCTGGCACTTCATCCGGTTGCTGGACTCGGCGGCGATCTTGTCGCAGAAGGGCATCAGGATCTTGGTCGGCGGCATCGCGCCCGGGGGCCAGAAATGGTGCACCTTCAAGGTCACTTCCTGGGCGCCGGCGGCCAGTGCGCACAGCGCGGCCGCAACAGCCAGTCCGGTCTTCAGCACAAGGGATCTCATGGCCAAGTCTCCAATCGTTGTGGATGGTTTGGCCCGCATCTTAGGGCCGCGGCGGCCCCTTGGCGATCAGGGTTGACCGCAAAAAAAAGGGCTGCCTGCTTGCGCAGACAGCCCCTTGGTCGAGACGATGCTTGTGAGCGATCAGAAGCGGATGTCGATGCCGGCCGAGATCACGCTGAAGTCGCTGGCGGGCTTCTGGAACTCGACGCGCAGGCCCACCTGGGGCGACACGGCGTAGCGCGCACCAACGCCGAACAGGGCCTTGGTCTCGTTGTCGCTGGCACGGGCGGCATTCGAGGACACCTTGATCTTGATGTTGTTGATGCCCAGACGGCCGAACAGGCTCAGGTCGGTGGCCACGGGCACCGAGAACACACCCGACAGCTGCAAGGCGTGGGCATCGATGTCCACCTTGGTGGCGCCGAAGGTGGCCGTGCCGTCGACAAGGCGGCGGTAGCCGGCCTCGATGGCGATGTTGTTGCTGATGACATAGCCGCCAAAGACGCTGAGGCCGGTCTTGTTCAGCTTCAGGCCCTCGTCGTCGAAACGGTTGCGGCCGACATCGGCGCCGACATAGAAGTCAGCGGCCAGCACCGGCGCGGCGCAGGCGGCGGCGAGCGCCAGAACGATGATCTTTTTCATGGGTATCCCTCTCTGTTTGGTTTGGCTGCTTCGAAGGTGTGCAGCTCAAATGAAAAACCACCTCCGTTATGCGGAGGTGGTGAGGGGATTCTAGCCAGTGGTGTTACAGCGTTATGAAATGCTTGACGGCGCCGGCGTGACAGTCGCCGCGCAGTCGCCGAAGCCTATGCGCCGCGTCCCGGGCCTGGCCGTATGGGCACGCAGTATCACCGTGTCGCCGTCGAGCAGGAAGGTGCGTTGCTCGCCATTGGGCAGGGTCATGGCCTGCTTGCCCCCCTGGCTCAGCTCCAGCATCGAACCGCCCTCGCCCGCCTCGGGGCCTGACTGCGTGCCGGTGCCCATCAGGTCGCCCGGCTGCAGATTGCAGCCATTGCTGGCGTGGTGGGTCAGCATCTGCGCCAGCGTCCAGTAGGCATGCTTGAAGTTGGAGCGCATCAGGCGCGTGGCGGGCTCGCCCTTCTCATGCATAGCTGCGGTCTGCAGCCAGACCTCCAGTTCGATGTCGTAGCCGCCCTCGCTGCGATTCTTGGCCGAGTCGATGTACGGCAGCGGCTGCGGGTCGCCCTCGGGGTGGGCAAAGGGCACGCGGAAGGGCTCCAGCGCGTCCATCGTGACGATCCAGGGCGAGATCGTGCTGCCGAAGTTCTTCGCCAGGAAGGGGCCCAGCGGCTGGTATTCCCAGGCCTGGATGTCGCGCGCCGACCAGTCGTTGAGCAGGGTCACACCGAACAGATGATCGTCGGCCTTGGCCATGGAGATCGGTTCGCCCAGCGCGTTGCCGCCAGCCACGAAGGCGGCCAGCTCCAGCTCATAGTCCAGCCGCTTGCAGGGCGCAAGAACTGGCACCTCGCTGTCCGGCGCCTTCAGCTGACCCAGCGGGCGGCGCACGGTCGAGCCGCTGACGCCGATCGACGAGACCCGGCCGTGGTAGCCGATGGGCACCCATTTGTAGTTGGGCAGCAGCGGGTTGTCGGGCCGGAACAGCTTGCCCACCGTGGTGGCGTGGTGGATGCCGGTGTAGAAGTCGGTGTAGTCGCCAATGAAGCAGGGCAGACTCATCTCCGCCGCGGCCTGGGGCACCAGGCAGGGCTGCAGCGCCGCCTCGCCCAGGCTGCCTTCGCGCAGGCCGGCGAACAGGCCGTGGCGCACCGAGCGACGCTCGGCGGCGCTCAGGGCCATGAAGGCATTCAGATCACCCAGGGCCAGCACCTCGAGCAGGCGCTGCAGAACGCTGCTCCAGCGCAGATCCCAGGGGCCGGCGCCCACGGCCAGCTTCAGGTCCAGTATTTGATCGCCAATGGCCACGCCGAGGCGCCAGTCCTCGCCCGTACCGGCGCGGCGGAAACGCCCGAACGGCAGGTTCTGGATCGGGAAGTCGGTGCCGTCGGTGTTGGCCGAGGCGACCCAGCTGCGGGCGAGCGGGTCATGGGTGTGGTCGATGAGGCTCACTTGTCTTCCTTGAATTTGTTTTCGAGTCCCGCCCAGCAATCAGCGTAGCCGGCTTCGAGTCCGGCACCCTGCATCGCATAGGCGGTCGGCAGCAGGCGCCAGCGGGTCTCGAACATGAAGGCCAGCGTATTGTCCAGCTTGTGGGGCGCCAGTGCGGCGTTCGATGCCTTGGCGAATGCCTCGGTGTCGGGGCCATGCGGCACCATGGTGTTGTGCAGGCTGGCGCCACCCGGCTTGAAGCCCTCGGGCTTGGCGTCGTACTGGCCCTGCACCAGGCCCATGAACTCGCTCATCACATTGCGGTGGTACCAGGGCGGGCGGAAGGTGTCTTCGGCCACCAGCCAGCGCGGCGGGAAGATCACGAAGTCCACATTGGCCCAGCCCGGCGTGTCGCTGGGCGAGGTCAGCACGGTGAAGATGCTGGGGTCGGGGTGGTCGAAGCTGATCGAGCCGATCACCATGAAGTGCTTGGTGTCGTATTTGTAGGGCGTCAGATTGCCGTGCCAGGCCACCACATTGAACGGCGTGTGGTCCTGCTGCGCCGTCCACAGACGGCCGCCGTATTTCTTGACGATCTCGTAGGTGCCCGCCTCGGCTTCAAAGGCAGCGACGGGGGCCTGGAAGTCACGCGGGTTGGCCAGGCCGTTGGAGCCTATCGGGCCCAGCTCGGGCAGGCGGAAGGCGGCGCCATAGTTCTCGCACACATAGCCGCGCGACGGGCCGCTGACGGCCACCTTGAAGACCATGCCGCGCGGCAGCAGGGCGATCTCGCCCGGCGCCACCTCCAGCAGACCCAGCTCGGTGGTGATCGTCAAGGCGCCCTGCTCGGGCACGATCAGCAGCTCGCCGTCGGCATTGACGAAGGCGCGGCAGTCCATCGACTGGTTGGCGCTGTAGACGTGCGCGGCCATGCCGGACTGGGCATCCGGGCCGCCGTTGACGACCAGCGTGCGCAGGCCGGCGATGAAGTCATGCGGCCCGTCCAGCAGCGGCTGCGGCGCCCAGCGCATCGGGTCCGGCGGCGCGGACACGCCATCATTGGCGCCGGTCTTCAAACCCTGGTGATCCAGCGCTTGATAGCCGCCAACAACCACCGAGGGCTGGCGGCGGTACAGCCAGGTGCGCAGATTGTCGGCACGCGGCGCGGTGAAGGCGGCACCCGACAGCAGCTCGGCATACAGGCCATGGGCCACCTGCTGCGGGCTGTTGCGGCCCACCGGCAGGCTGCCGGCCATCGCTTCGCTGGCATGCTGATTACCAAAGCCACTCTGGTAGTGGATGGTGCTCATGTGCTCCCCTGTCTGATCAATCCAGCTTGATGCCGGCCGCCTTGATGACGCTGCCCCATTTGTCGCGCTCCTTGGTCCAGTAGCCACGCATCTGCTCGGGCGTGCCGCCCAAGGATTCCAGCCCCAGCACCTGGAAGCGTGCTTTCACGGCCGTGCTGGCCAGCGCATCTTGCAGCGCCTTGTTCAAGGTGGCAACCACCGGCGCCGGTGTGCCGGCCGGCACCATCAGGCCCTGCCAGGCATAGGCCTCGAAACCGGTCAGGCCCTGCTCGTGCAAGGTCGGCACCTGCTCGAAGGTCTTGACGCGCGACGGGCTGGCCACGCCCAGCGCCCGCAGCTTGCCAGACAGCAGATGCGGGTAGGCGGCCGCCGTGTCAAGGAACATGAAGGGCACCTGGCCACCGATCACGTCCTGCACCGCAGGCGCCGCGCCGCGGTAGGGAATTTGCGTCAGGCTCAGCTTGGTCTTGTCGCGCAACAGCTCCATCGCCAGATGATGCGGGCTGCCCGCGCCCGGGGTGGCGTAGTTCAGCGCCGGCTGGGCCTTAGCCCAGGCCATGAATTCCTTGTAATCCTTGGCGGGCACGGCAGTGTTGACGACCAGCAGCAGCGGGAAGCGGGCAATCAGGCCCACCGGGGCCAGGTCTTGCTCGGCCTTGTAGGCCAGCTTGCTGTACAGCCAGGGGTTGGCGGCCAGCGTGCCGGTGTCGGCGGTGAGCAGCACCTGACCGTCGGCCTTGGACTTGGCCACATAGTCGGCGCCGATATTGGTGGCCGCCCCGGGCTTGTTGTTGATGACAAAAGTCTGGCCCAGGGACTTGCCCATGGCCTCGGCCAGCACGCGGGCAACCACATCGGTGCCGCCCCCGGCCGGATAGGGCACAACCCACTCCACGGGCTTGTCGGGATAGGCCAGCGCGCCGGTGGCAGCAAGGGTCATGGAGAGCGTCAGCAGGGTACGGCGTGTGAAGGCAGTGATCATGGACAAGGTTTCAAGACAGTAAAGGAAAGGCCCCGTGGCAGCACCATCGGGGCCGTGGAGGCCTGTGGAACAGGCGTCAGGACAGGGTGTTGGTGCGCGCGAGTTGCAGGGCCTCGCGGAGCACCGCGCGGTCGCCCACCTGGTTGGCTAGTATCAGCACCAGCTTTGACAGCAACATGTCGGCCTGCTCGTCGCTGAGGTCGCGCTGGGCATTGATCAGCTCTTCGTAGAAGCCATCCGGATCGGGGATATTGGGTTCGCGTTTGAGCATCACTTCGTCACTCCGAGGCAGCGCTGCAGCGCGGCATTGACCTTCGCGGCATCGAAGCCGCGCCAGCGCGCCGCCACATACTGGTCGGGGCGTATCAGGTAGCAGGTGCCGGGCCTGCCGTCATAGCGCTCGGCCAGCAGGCCGGTGCTGTCGGCCTGCAGTGTCGGCACAACGCAGTCTACCGCCTCGCCGAAGCTCAGCAGCACAAAGCCCTCGCCCAGCGCTTCGAGCAACCATCCCCCGCCGGGCAGCGGCGCATCGACACAGGGGCTGCCGGGCGCCACGCCGCCGTCGAAAGGGGCCTCGTCGGCGGTGATCAGCGGCGACTCGCGGTAGGGCGTGGGCGTCGACAGCCGTCCGCTATTGACCAGCGGCCGCGCAAACGCCTCGGTCTTGGCCAGCTCCAGCACCGCATTGCGCAGGCGCAGCGAGGCGCGGGTCTTGGGCGTGATGAAGTCGGTCGAGCGGGTGGACTGCAGCAGGTTGTCGTCGGCGGCAAAGGCCCGCTCGGCGTGGTAGCTGTCCAGCAGGGTCTCGGGCGCGCTGCCATCCATCACTGCGGCCAGCTTCCAGGCCAGGTTGTCGCAGTCCTGCACACCGGTGTTGGCGCCGCGCGCTCCGAAAGGCGAGACCTGGTGCGCGGCATCGCCGGCGAACAGCACGCGGCCATGGCGGAACTGATCGATGCGACGGCAGGCGAACTGGTAGACCGACACCCACTCAAGCTCGAACCGGGCGTCAGGGCCCAGCATCGCGCGTATGCGCGGGATCACGTTCTCGGGCTTCTTCTCCTCGGTCGGGTCGGCATCTCGCCCGAGCTGGAAGTCGATGCGCCAGACGTTGTTGCTCTGCTTGTGCAAGAGCACCGATTGGCCGCGGTGGAAGGGAGGGTCGAACCAGAACCAGCGCTCGGTCGGGAAGTCCGCCTGCATGACCACATCGGCGATCAGGAAGCGGTCCTGAAAGACCTGACCCTGGAAGTCGGCGCCCAGCATGCGCCGCGTGTCGCTGTTGGCGCCGTCACAGGCCACCACCCAGTCGGCCTGCAGCTTGAAGCTGCCGTCGGGTGTTTCGATGGTCAGCAGTGCGCCTTCATCGCCCTGCTCCAGCGCGGTCAGCCGGTGCTTCCAGCGCAGATCGACCAGCGGATGCGCGTCGCAGGCGGCGACCAGTTGCTCCTCCAGGTAGTACTGCTGCAGATTGATCATCGCCGGCATCTGCTGCTGGGCCTGGGGCAAGAGGTCGAACTGATAGGCCAGCTCATCGCGGAAGAACACCTTGCCCACCTGCCAGCTGACGCCCTGGGCCAGCAGCGGTTCGACCACACCCAGGCGGTTCCAGACCTCCAGCGTGCGCTTGGCATAGCAAACGGCGCGCGAGCCTATGCTGACGCTGTTGTTGTCGTCCAGCACGACGGTGGCGATGCCGCGCGCCGCGCAGTCCAGCGCCATTGTCAGGCCGATGGGGCCGGCACCGACGATGACCAGCGGGTGGCGGCGCAACTCGCCGCGGCGCTGCTCGTCGCTCTGCCGGTAGGCGAACTCGGGGTAGGTGTAGGTGTTCTGCATCGCGTTCCCCGCGGCTCAGGGCTGCGTGGCAAATTCCTTGTCGTGCATCCAGGCCGCGTGCTTCGGTGCGCGCTTGGTCTGGCTCCACTCCTCCAGCATCTCCCATTTGCAGGCATCGAGCTTGGCGTACATCTCGGGTGTGCCCACATCGGCCGCCAGCTCGACGCGGTGGCCGTTGGGGTCGAAGAAATAGATGCTCTTGAAGATGGTGTGGTCGGTGATGCCTATGACCTCGATGCCGGCGGCCTGCAGCCGCGTCTTGGTCTCCTCCAGGTCGGCCACCGTGGCCACCTTGAAGGCGATGTGCTGCACCCACTCGGGTGTGTTGGTGTCACGGCCCATCTCGGGCGCATTGGGCAGCTCGAAGAAGGCCAGGATATTGCCGTTGCCGGCATCCATGAACAGGTGCATATACGGGTCCGGCGCGTGGGTGGACGGCACCTGGTCTTCGGCAATGGCCAGCACGAACTCCATGCCCAGATGCTTGCGGTACCACTCGACCGTGGTCTTCGCGTCCTTGCAGCGGTAGGCGACGTGGTGGATGCGTTCGATCTTCATGGGGTCTCCTTGGGTTCAGTGTTCGTGGCCCCGGATTGCATCCGGGCTACATGGGGTTTTCGTAGCCCGGATGCAATCCGGGTTCCACGGGCGGATGCAATCCGGGACAGCCGTTCAGGCCCCCTCGAGCGCTTGCCACATCGCGATGTCCCGCTCGGCCGTCCAGATACGCGGATCCGGGAACTGCGTGGCCTCGTCGTAGGCGCGGGTCACGTCGAAGGGCATGCAGTGGGCAAAGATCACCCACTGGCCGTACTTGACCGCCAGGCGGTCATAGGTCTCGCGATAGACGGTCTTCAACTCACGCCCGGCGCTGGCACCCGCCTTGACGCTCTCGTACAGCTCGCTCACGAACGCGCGCGTGCCGGCCAGGCCCGCGGCCACCTGATCGGGCGTCTGCAGCGCGGCGCCGCGGCCGGGCACCAGCTTCTCGGGCTTCAGCGCGGCCAGGTTGTCCAGCGTCTGCGGCCAGTCCTTGAAGTAGGCGTCGCCGGCATAGGGCGTGGCATCGAACTCGACCAGATCGCCTGAGAACAGGATCTTCTCCTGCGGCAGCCAGACCACCGTGTCGCCCTTGGTGTGGCCGCGGCCCAGCTGCAACAGCTGCACCTCGAGCTTGCCCAACCACAGCGTCATCTTGCCGGTGAAGGTCAGCGTGGGCCAAGTCAGGCCCGGGGGCACCGATTCGACGTTCTGGAACAGGCGCGGAAAGCGGCCGATCTCGCTGGCCTTGTCCTGCTCGCCGCGCTCGACGATCAGGTCGCGCGTGTCCTGGCTGGCGATGATGTGTTCGGGCTGGTAGGCCGAGGCGCCCAGCACCCGCACCGCGTGGTAGTGGCTCAGCACCACGTACTTGATCGGCTTGTCGGTGACCTCGCGGATGCGGCGTATCACGTCGGCCGCCATCACCGGCGTGGCCTGGGTGTCTATCACCATCACCGCGTCGTCGCCGATGACGATGCCGGTGTTCGGGTCGCCCTCGGCCGTGTAGGCATAGGCGTGATCCGACAGCTTGTCGAAGCTGACCCGCTTTTCTTCCAGGTCGGCTTGGGAGGCAAAGGTCTTGGTCGCTTGAGTCATGGCTGCTTCTTCGCTTTTGGTGAATTGATTCGTCATTAACGAATTTCAGGGCTTGATCTTAATCATTGCGTTTGTTAATGTCTAACTCATTCATTTAAGTAGAAACCCTAGTGAACCCCAACGAAGACGGTAGCGACGCCGCCGAGCGCGGCCCGCGTGGCATCCAGAGCGTCGAGGTCGGCGGCCAGCTGTTGCTTGCCCTGGCCCACCATGGCCGGCCGCTGGCGCTGAAGGACCTGGCCCGTCAGGCCGGCATGCCCTCGGCCAAGGCCCATCCCTATCTGGTGAGCTTTATCAAGATAGGTCTTGTCGAGCAGGAAACCCAGAGCGGCCACTACGGCCTGGGGCCGCTGGCCCTGCAGCTGGGGCTGATCAGCCTGCAGCAGTACGACCCGGTGCGCCTGGCCACGCCGCGCATCGAGGAGCTGGCCATGCAGCTCGGCCACACGGTGGCGATCGCCGTCTGGGGCAACCGGGGGCCGACCATCGTGCGCGTGGCCGAGGCCGCCAGCCCTGTCCATGTGACGATGCGCCACGGCACGGTGATGAATCTGCGCGGCACTGCCTCGGGCCGGCTGTTCGCCGCCTATCTGCCGGTGGAGACCGTGCTGGCCGCGCTGGCCATGGAGGCCGCGCTGGACGGCCATGGCTCGGCCGCGCTCGACGCCGAACTGCAGGCCCAGCTGAACCTGGCCCGCCAGCAGGGCATGGCCAGTTCCAGGGACGGCGTGGTGCAGGGCGTCAGTGCACTCGCCGCGCCGGTGTTCGACGATCAGGGCCGCATGGTGCTGAGCCTGACGGCCATAGGCCCCAGCGGCAGCTTCGATCTGGACCTGGACGGCGGAACAGCGCTGGCGCTCAAGCGCAGCGGCCTGGAGCTGTCGCGCCAGCTGGGCTGGCGGCCGACCTGATGTTGAACCGTTAAACCGTCTGCTGCTGCGCCAGCCAGCTGCGCAGCACCGCCTCGAACTCGGCCGGCTGCTCCATCACGCTGAGGTGCGAGGCGTCGGCGAGGATCTTCAGCTGAGCGCCGGGAATGGCATGGGCGATCGCCTCGGCCATCGCCGGGGTGGCGCCCACATCGCGGGCACCGGCGATCACCAGTGTCGGTGTCGTCACCTGCGGCAGGCGGCCCAGCCAGTCGACGACACGGATCGCCTGGCAGCAGGCCACGTAGGACGGCGCATCGCTGCGCAGCAGCTGCGCCTTGACGGCCGCCACCTGGGCCGGGTGGGAGGCGCGGAAGTCGGCATGCAGAAAGCGCTCGATCGCGCCATCGGCCACCGCCGCCAGGCCGCCCTGCTCCACCGCGGCGATGCGCTGCGTCCAGACCGGCTGCGCAGCCTCGGGATATTGCGAGGTCGTGTTGGCCAGCACCAGGCCCTGCAGCAGTTCCGGGTGCTTGATTGCCAGGCCCTGGCCGACCATGCCGCCCATCGACAGGCCGACGAAGACCACCGGCCCACGCCCCCATTCGCGGATGGCGCGGGCGGCGTCATCGACCATCTGGTCCAGTGTGTAGGGCCCCACCGGCCGGGCTGAGCCGCCATGGCCGCGGTGGTCGTAGCGCAGCACCGGATGCTCGGTGGCCAGCACCGCGGCCAGGCCGTCCCACATCGTCAGGTCCAGGCCCAGCGCATGGCTTAGCACGATGGGCACGCCAGCCTCGGCGCCCTGCACCGCCAGGTGCAGCTGCGGCTGGCTGAAGGTGTGGTGGTGCGAGGCGCGCACGCCCGGCGTCAGCGGCGCCGGTGGCGGCAGCAGGCCCTCGGCGCGCAGGATGTCCATGGTGATCTTGAAGGCCGTGTTGGCCGCCGGCACGCCGCAGTAGATGGCGCCCTGCATCAGCGTTTCCTTGATCATCTCCAGCGGCACGCCGCCCTGGATGGAGGCGCGGCAGTGCAGCTCGAACTCCTCCCAGCGCGCCAGGCCCATCGTCATGCCCAGCACCAGCAGGCGGCGGGTGGTGTGGTCCAGGCCCGGGCGGCCCCAGATGTCATGCCAGGCGTAGCGGGTGATCAGGCTCTGGAAGTCGGCATTGAAGGCGGTCGCACCGGCGGTGGAACGCTCAATCCAGGCGTCGCCCAGCACCGCACGGCGGTTCTTCAGGCCACGGTCGAAATCGTCTTCGGGGTGTTTTTGCGTGTCCATCCCAACATGGTGACACGAGTTCGTAGCCCGGATGAAATCCGGGGTGGCACCCGATCAACGATGGCCCCGGATTTCATCCGGGCTACGGTGGATGTGTCGCCCGCTCAAACGCGTTCGCTCGCCCGCACGAAATGCGGCGTCGCACTCAAGGCCTGCCACTGCTCGCGCAGATGCTCCAGCGGCACGCGCACGCGGCTCTGCGCATGGGCGGCCACCTGGTCGGGGTCGAACAGGGCCTGCAGCTGCTCGGGTGTCACCGCCGCCTGCAGCTTCGGATCGGCGGCCAGCGCCTCCTGGGCCACATCCAGCAGCTGGCGGTCCTGCTCCAGCACCTGCTGCGACAGCTGCTCGACCCAGCGCTGCGCCTCGGCCTTGCCGACGGCCGGCGAGACCAGCATGTACAGCCCCTCGGTGAACACCAGCCCCTTGACGGCGTCGATATTGGCGCGCATGCGCTCGGGGAAGATCTGCAGCCCCGCCGCGGCCTCGGCCAGTGCGTTCAACGCGCCATGCGCGCTGGTGAACAGGCCCACCCACTCGGCCAGCTCGGCCTGGTTGTTGCCCAGGCCCCGCTCATGCTCCTGCAGCATGCAGCCCAGCAGCGCACCGACGCGGAACGGCGTGCGTTGCGCAGCGGCCAGTGCCACCAGGCAGGCCACCGGGTTGCGCTTGTGCGGCATGGCCGTCGAGCCGCCGCGCCCGCTGACGCTGGGCTCCAGCATCTCGCCGACCTCGGCCTGCGACAGCAGCGACACATCGTTGGCGATCTTGCCCAGCGCCCCACACAGCACGCCGACCTCGGCGCCCAGCCGTATCCAGCGGTCGCGCTGGGTGTGCCAGGGCAGATCGGGCAGGCCCAGGGCCAGGTCTTGCGCCACATGGCGGCACACCGCATCGGCGCCGTCGCCCATCACGGCCAGCGTGCCCACCGCGCCACCGAGCTGCAGCATCAGCGCATCATCGGCAGCGTGGCGCAGGCTTTGCGCGCAGCGCAAGAGTGGCGCCACCCAGCCGGCCAGCTTGAAGCCCACGCTGGTGACGAGCGCCGGCTGCATCAGGGTTCGGCCCAGCATCGGGTGGTGCCCCTGAGTCTCGGCCAGCACCAGCAGGCCATCGCATATGCGCAGCAGATCACGTTCCAGCAGAGCCAGCGCGCGGCGCGTGACCAGGGCCATGGCCGTGTCGATCACGTCCTGGCTGGTGCTGCCGCGGTGCACATAACTGGCGGCCTGCGGGTCGAACAGGGCCACCGTCTCGGTCAGCTTCTTGACCATCGGTATGGCCAGGCTGCCGGCCCGCCCGCTGGCCTGCACCAGCGAAGACAGGTCGTACAGCTCGGCCCGGCAGACGCCGGCAATCGCCACCGCCGCCGACTGGGGGATCAGCCCCTCACGCGCCGCCGCCCGGGCCAGCGCGGCCTCGAAGTCCATCATCGCCTGGACGATGGAGGCCTCGCCGAACACCGCCTGAATTTCCGGTGTGGAGAGGAACTCCTCGAACACCATCGATTTCATGGCGCGGCGCTCGGCAGCATGGGCGAAATCAGGCCTTGGGCAAAGCGGCCTGCATATCCGCCAGGCGCGACATATTGCCCATCGACACGCGGTGCATCTCGATCAGGCCCAGCAGGCCGTTGCGGTGCATTTCAAGCACGCTGGCATCGGGCAGCTCGGCCAGCTTCTTCTCGTCAACGGCCAGGAAGCCCTCGACATTGAGCTTGTTGCCGTCGGGCAGGGTCGCCTCGAAGCGCATTTCCTGCAGCAGGTCGTACTTCAGCAGGTGGTCGCAGGCGGCGCGGGTGCGCTCAGCCTCGCGCTCGAAGCTCTCGGTGAAGGCATGGGCGTTGGTCATCACGTCCGTGGCCTCGCCCTTGTCATTGAACAGCGGCAGGCCCTCGGTCTCGGAGAAGCCTTCCCACTCGGAGTCGATGCACACGGCCATGCTGTCATTGGCCACGCCTTCCAGGCGCGCCATCACGAAGGGGTAGCGGCGCAGATAGGCGGGCTGGTAGCGGCCGGTCCAGACGCCGTCCTTGACGAACAGATTGGTGCCCGGTGTCAGGCCCAGCACGGCCAGCGGCGCGATGGCCTGCTTGGAGCCGTCGGTGGGCGCCGCGCCGACCGGCACGAAGACGATGGGGAACTCCTTGCAGGCGTCGGCGAACTCGACCACGGCCAGGAACAGCGAATTCAGGCCGGCCGCGCGGGGCACCGGCGAAACGCCTTCCTTCATCTTGAGATTGCGGTGGTGCTGGCGGTCCAGCGGCTCCAGCGACTGGTACATCGGCGGATTGGTATTGGGGGGGGTAGGGGTCGTTGTCATTCGGTGTTTCCTTCGTCCGCCAGTCGTGTGACCAGCACTTTGTCCACGCGCTTGCCGTCAAGGTCCACGACCTCAAATCGCCAAGCTTGCCATTCCACCACGTCAGTTGTGCGCGGCAGCCGCCCCAGCAGCAGCATGATCATGCCGGCCAGGGTGTTGTAACGGCCACGCTCTTCTTCAGGCAGCTCCTTCAAACCCAGGCGGTCCTTGAACTCGGGAACCGGAATCAGGCCGTCCAGCAGCCAGCTTCCATCCTCGCGTTGCACCGCCCAGGAATCCTCATCGGTGGGTGCAGTGAATTCACCGGCAATGGCCTCGAGCACATCGCGCACGGTAATCACCCCCTGCACCTCACCATATTCATCCACCACAAACACCAGCTGCGCGCCCGAGGCCTTGAAGTGCTCGAGCAGTTCCATGCCCGACAGCGTCTCGGGCACGAACACCGGCGCCTGCAGGCCCTCGCCCAGGTCCAGCGGACGGCCCTCGAGTAGGCGCTGCAGCAGCGCCCGTGACGAGGCCACGCCCACCACATCGCTCAGGGCACCGCGGCACACCGGGTAGCGCGAGTGCCCCTGGTCGCCCAGCACCTTGATCATGTCCTCCAGCGACGCATCCAGATCCAGCCAGGCGATCTCGGCCCGCGGAATCATCATCGAGCCGATCAGCCGCTCGTCGAGCCGGAACACATTGCGCACCATCTGGTGCTCCTGCGCTTCGATCACCCCCGCGTCCAGGCCCTCTTCCAGACTGGCCGCAATCTCTTCTTCCGTCACGCTGCGCGACACGCCGCCCTTGATGCCCAGCAGGCGCAGCATCGCCTCGGTGCAGGCCATCAGCAGCTTCACAAACGGCCGCGCGACCAGTGACAGCATCTCCATCGCCGGCGCCACCAGCCGCGCCACCATCTCGGGGTGCATCTGCCCCAGACGCTTGGGCACCAGCTCACCAAAGATGATGGTCAGGAAGGTGATGCTCACCACCACCAGGGCCGTGGAGGTGATGTGCGCCGCACCGTGCTGCAATTCGAACGTCGCCACCAGCCAGTCGCCCAGCGGCTTGGAAAACGCCGCATCGCCGACGATACCGTTCAGCACCCCGATCGAGGTGATGCCGATCTGCACCGTCGACAAGAACTTGGTCGGGTTCTCGTGCAGATCCATCGCCGCCTGCGCACCGCCCTCCCCGCTCTCCACCATCACTTGCAAGCGCGCCTTGCGGCTGGCCGTCAAGGCCATCTCCGACATGGCAAAAAAGCCGTTGAGCAGAATCAGGAATACAAGTAGGGCAATGTCCATGGGTGGCGTGGCAGCGGAGCGATGCTCCCCACGCAGCTGTGCGAAAGCGGGCAAGGGTAGCAGATGATAGTGACCGCAGCCCCCACAATCACCCCCATGAAATACCTGATTGGCGACGTTCAAGGATGTTGTAGCGCGTTGGAGCAATTGCTGCGGCAGATAGACTTTTCCGCCTCGCGCGACCACATCTATCTGCTCGGTGACCTCGTCAATCGCGGCCCCCGCTCGCTGCACACGCTGCGCTTGCTGCGCGATCTGGGCACTTCGGCCACCTGCCTGCTGGGCAACCACGACCTGCACCTGCTGGCCGTGGCCCAGGGCGTCAGGCGCGCCCACCGCAGCGACACCGTGGCCGAAATCCTCGCCGCCCCCGACCGCGAGGCCCTGCTGGCCTGGGTGCGCCAGCGGCGCCTGGCCTGCTTCGCCGAGGGCTGGCTGATGGTGCATGCCGGCGTCGTGCCGCAATGGAGCCTGGCCACCACCCTGGCCCTGGCCGGCGAAGTAGAGAGCCAACTCCAAAGCGCCGACCTGCATGCCTTTCTGGAGGTCATGTACGGCAACGAGCCCTCGATCTGGGCCGAAACCCTGGCCGGCCCCGACCGCCTGCGCTTCGCCATCAATGTGCTGACCCGCATCCGCTTCTGCGATGCCGACGGCCGCCTGGACATGAAAGCCAAGGGCGACACCGCCCCGCCCGGCTACACCCCCTGGTTCGAAGCCCCCGGCCGCCGCACCGAGGGCGTGCCCATCGCCTTCGGCCACTGGTCAACGCTGGGCCTGATCAACCGGCCGGACCTGCTGTCTCTCGACACCGGCTGCGTGTGGGGCGGGCAGCTGACGGCCGTTCGGGTGGATGGCGGCCGGCGCGAGGTGGTGCAAGTGGCCTGCGAGCAGGCGCAGAAGCCCGGGGAGTGAGGGCCGGAGTGAGGCCCAAGCAGCGCGTATAGAATCGCGCCCTGCGTTGCGGCCCCCGAGTCTCCCTCGGCGCCCACGCAAAGCAAGACCCAAGGAAGCGTGGCAGAGTGGTCGATTGCACCGGTCTTGAAAACCGGCGACGGGAAACCGTCCGTGAGTTCGAATCTCACCGCTTCCGCCAGATGGCCGCCCAGGCCTCATCCGCAATTGACACGTGATGGCCGTCTGTGCGACACAGCTCGAACGCCTCACGCAACAAGGGCCTGAGCAGCTGCAGGCCGCCGGACCAGTAATAGGTACGTCCCACGAGCCGAACTAAGCGGCTGGTAGTACCCCACGGCAGCCCGGATACCGCGAACACCCCCAGAACTGCGCCCCCGCATTGGGGCCCTTCCTGGCCATCCGCTTGACCATGGCCGATTGGCAGACCGGGCACTTGGGCTGGCCGCCGGTAGCTGCGACATCCGCTACCGCCGCAGGCCTGGCGCCGCGCGCCAACGACTGCCGCGCCTGCTTGATCAGGCCCAGCAGCCGCGGCCCATCGACCAACTTCACATTGCGCCCATCCGCAAACGCCTTCGCGTCCTCGGTGAAGCGCCCCGAGGTGACGACGAAGCCGCCCGCAGCGCCCCGCGCCGCCATCACGCCATACAGCTCGCGCACGACCTCGACGCCGACCTTGTAGGCCTTCCACTGCTTGCACTGCACCAGGAACTTTTCCGAGCCACGGCTCAGCACCAAATCCACGCCGCCATCGGCGCCACCGCCACCGGTTTCGGTGACAGCAAAGCCCTGCAGGCGAAAGGCCTCGCCGACCAGCATCTCGAACTCGCGCCAGGACATGCCGTCCAGCGCGTCGGCGCTCTGGGCCTGTCCTGCGTCTGCCACCAGGCCCGCGCGCTTGCGGCGCTTCAGGAACGACATCAGGGCGCCTGCCAGGCACAGGACAGGCAGCACATACTGCGCTACCAGGGCCACGGACTTCCACATGGTGCGCAAGGCGAACTCGCCGACCTGACCGGGCTGCAGCGGCACCGGCGGGTCCGGTTGGGCCAAGGCGTGCAGCAGCAGGTAGCTCAGCACCGCCAGGCCCACGCCGGCCCACCAGGGCAGCAAGGCGACCAGTGCCATCACATCGTCGCCCGCGCTTTGTCTTTTCCTTCTGCCCATGACGGTCTCCCCGTTTGTTTGCCATTCGCCAGGTTCCGTGTTGAACCATCGTTATGCATCACCACCGATTGTTCATCTTCTTCTTGGAGCGGCTGGCCGCATCTTCACCGAAATTTGGCACGCAGAGCCGGCGGGGCCCGGTCAGCGCCGCAACTGATACCGAATCACTCCATGCCTGTTGTCCGCCCGCCCGGTTCGTATAAGCTTCTGCGCGAAACTCGCCTTGCTCCAGGCAGGCGAAAGAGACGAAAGGAAGGAGCGTCCATGCCCACCCAGCCCGCCACGCGCCTGCTCACCGCTTGCTGCCTCGCCATCGCCGTATCGTCGTCGGCACTCCATGCCCAGCCGGCTGCAGCCGGTGTGCCGCCAGCGTCGCTGGCATCCGTCCAGCTGCCGCCCGAGTTGGACCGCGTGCTGCGCGACTATGAACGGGCCTGGGCGGTCAAGGATGTAACCGCGCTGGCCGGCCTGTTCACCGCCGACGGCATGGCCCTGCCCAATGGCAGCGCGCCGGCCCGCGGTGCCCAGGCGATTGCGAGCGCCTACGCCAAGGGCGCCGGCATGCCGCTGTCGCTGCGCGCGATCGCGTTCTCGCATAGCCAGGACTTGGCCCACATCGTTGGCGGCTTCGCGCCCGAGGCCGGCAAGCCCGACTTCGGCAAGTTCGTGCTGGTGCTGCGGCGCGCCGATGATGGCCGCTGGCGCATCGTGGCGGACATCGACAACATGAACGCATTTCCGCAGCGCCCTGCCCCCGCGGGCGCGCCAGCGGCAAAGCCCTGACGCCCGATGCCGGCGGCAGTCATGCAGCGCAGCCGCTGACCCGGAGGAACACGATTGGCCCCCATGCGCTTCACGGGCACCCTCAGATCCTGGACCGACGACCGAGGCTTCGGCTTCATTGAGGCCGACCAGGGCGGGCAGGAGGTGTTCGTCCATATCAAGGCCTTTCCCGCCCGCGCCGGCCGGCCGCAGCTGAACCAGCGGGTCACGTTCGAGATCGAGCTGAACCGGGAGGGGAAGAAGCGGGCCAGGAATGTGGCGCTGGTGCGAGCGGCGCAAACCCGCGCCGCTAAGCGCCGCGACAACCCGGCGCAGTGGGGCACGGCCAGCCTGTTCGCTATCCCGGCCTTCATCGTCGTCTATTTGGCTGTTGCCATCGTGTGGCGGGTGCCGGGCTGGTGCGCCGGGCTCTATCTGACGGCCAGCATCATGTGTTTCGCGGCCTACGCCGCAGACAAGTCGGCCGCCAAGGCGGGCCGCTGGCGCGTCGCCGAAAGCACTCTGCTCTCTCTCGGCCTGGCGGGGGGCTGGCCCGGCGCCATCGTGGCTCAGCAGCTGCTGCGCCACAAGTCGAACAAGGCCTCGTTCAGGGCGGCGTTCTGGGGCACGGTGGTGCTCAACGTCATGGCCTTCGTCGCCCTAAACTCGCCATTCGCGGCGGCCTTCCGCGGATGAGAGCACCACCTGTTTCGATCAGCGAGCTCACAGACCATGCCCGAAATCCCAGCCTCCATCCTCCCGTTCTGGACCGAGTTCGAAGCCTCCGTCGGAGGCAATGTCGCGCACCGCTTCCTGGAGGCGACCTATTTCGACGACAACGAGCCCAGCGCCAACGCGCTGGGCCAGCTGGTTCTGGCGGGCGTGAAGCGCGCCACGGCAGGCCTGGTCTGGACCTATGAGCTGCCGGGCGCGGTCGCACCCAAGGTGGGCGATCTGACCGTGGTGACCGATTGGCAGGGCACGGCCCTGTGCGTCATCGAGACGACCCGGATCGACGTGGTGCCCTTCGATCAGGTGAGCGAGGAGTTCGCGGCCACCGAGGGCGAGGGCGATGGCTCCCTGCGCTACTGGCGCGAGGCGCACCAGGCGTTTTTCGAGCGGGAGTGCGCACGCATCGGAAGGGAGCCGCACCCGCAGATGCCCGTGCTGTGCGAGCGCTTCCAGATCATCTACCGGCGCGCCGCTTGACGCCGGCGGGCCTCGACCGCGCCCGCCAAGAAGATGCTGCACGCCGGGCCGCAATCCGGTAGGCTGACCGCCCGCGCAAGCCTTGAGAAGGCGCCCGATCCGGGGCGCCGCACTATGGCCATGCCTATCGATTCGACGCCAACCAGGTGCACGCCATGACCGCCATTGCCTTTCCGGATGACCTCAAACCCGCCGTCTGGGAGCGCAAGAAGGACAGCTTCGCCGCCAAGAGCGAGCTGCCGGGCAAGCTCAAGGATCTGCTCAAGGCGCATGACGCCGTGGACTGGAAGCTGTTCGAGGAGGGCTGGGCCAAGGCCGCCAAGACGCGGGCCGAGCTGGATGCGGCCTATGCCGAGCGGGAGCGCCTGTTCCGCAGCAAGGCCTTTGCGCTGAAGAAGGCGGCGATGGAGATCGACAGCCTGTGCCGCCAGCAGCTCAAGGACAAGACCGCCGCCGACACGGTGCAGCGCGCGGCCAAGGCCATCAGCCAAGCCGCCGGCAAGCTGGCCGATGACATCGACGCCGGCACCGACGCGCTGAGGGCCGCCTACGAAAAGGCGCTGGGCCAGTTGCCCGACAGCGACGAGGACGACAACGAGCCGCCCGCCCTGCTGCTGGACCCGCGCAAGCTGCTGGCCCAGCTGACCCTGTGCAAGCGCGACCCCGCCCGCCGCGTCAGCTTCGCCTATGTGGACGGCAAGGACAAGGACCCCGCCACGCTGGTGATGAACCCCAAGACCTCGGGCCGCGCGCTGCTGATCAAGCTGCAGGCCGCCACCGGCAGCAAGATCGGCACGCAGGGCCTGGCCTGGGTCGTCGACACCACCCTGTTCCTGCAGCCGGAGAAGAACCTCGGCGGGCTGACCAAGAAGGTGCGGCCGGCGCTAAAGACCTGCGGCTTCCGCGTCGCCAAGGTGGTGGTGCAGTCGGACAGCGGCGAGGCGCTGGAGTCGGACGAGGCGCCCGACGAAGGCGACACGACGGCACAGCCCGGCGAGTCAACGGGCGAGACATCGGGCGATGCATCGGGCAAGGCCACCGAGACCGGCACCACGGCACCCAGCGCCGACGAGAAGGCCAGGCCCGCCTTCGAGGCCCTGCTCAAGGCCGTCGAGGCCAAGCTGGCCAAGACCATGGAGGCCGTGCCGGACGAGGCCAAGAAGCTGCAGCCGGTGCTGACCCTCGCACGCCAGCATGGCACCGAGGGGCGGCATGTCAACGGCCTGGCGGCGCTGAAGAAGCTGGGCGAGCTGCTGGTCGCGTTGGCCGGCAGCGAAGAGGAGCGCTTTGCCCAGCAGCGCGAGCAAAGCGCCCTGCGGCTGCGCGCGGCGATGCGCCAGGTGCCCTCGCGGGCCAGCAAGCTGCGCCCGGTGATGGACCTGGCGGAACTGCGCGCCAGCGAAGGCCAGTGGGCCAGGGCCGCCGAGGTGCTGAAGGCCCTGGACGCGAAGCTCGACGAGGCCGAGGCCTGGCGCGAGCAGCAGATCGGGCTGCTGGAAAAGAAGCTGGCGCCCTTGAAGCAGGACCCGCCGGACGTCGACGTGCCGGTGGCCCGCTCGCTGCAGGTGCTGCGCGACGACATCGCCGCCGCCCTGCAGGACGATGTGGAGTGGGCCGCCACGCTGCTGGACATGCTCGCCGCCGAATGGGACGAGGCGAAGATCGAGGCGCAGGAGCTGAAGGCGGCGCTGCTGGCCAGCCTGCAGGATGCGCTGGACCTGGTGCTGGACCCGCCCGAGGTGGCCCTGCTTGCCGTTCACCCGCTCACCGCCCCGCGCCAGGCCCTGCAGGAGGCCATTGCCAAGGGCCTGGTGGACGAGGCCCGGGACGCGCTGGAGCGCCTGCAGCAGGCCGCGCTGGACGCGCCGGGCGCCATCGCCACCGAGAAGCAGGCCCGGCTGCTGGACCTGCAGACGCAGCTGGAGGCCCTGGTCGATCCGGAGGGCGCCGATGTCGCCGAGACCGCGGCGCTGGCCGAGCTGCGCGCCAAGGCCCAGGCGCTGATACTGGAAGGCGAGCTGGCCCCGATACCGGCCGCGCTGAAGGCGCTGGCCGATGACATAGCGCTGGCCCGCAAGGCCATCGCCGAGCGTCTGGCCCAGGCGCTGGCCGCGCTGCGCGACAAGTTCGACCGGGTGCTGATGCCCGCGGGCGCCACCGACGAAGACCTGAAAGACCCGCTGGCACTGCGCCAGCGCATCGAGCAGGCCCTGACGGACCAACAGCCGGTCCAGGGTGAGGCCCTGCTGCGCGAGCTGGTGCTGGGCTTGCGCAAGCTGAGCCGGGAGCTGGCACGCAGGCTCAAGCAGGCACAGCCCGATGGCGAGCAGGATGAGGCGGCGCGCCTGGAGGCCGAGGCCGAGCAGACCCGCATCGCGACGCTGCGCAGTTGGATAGACCAGCATCTCTACACACCGAACGCCAGCATCAAGGAGCAGATCGGCGTGCAGCTGCCGCTCGATGCGGCGGACGACGACTACTTCGGCATCGAGCGGCTCAGTGCCACCGAGCTGGACCAGAAGATCCTGGCGCTGACCGGCACGCTCAAGCTCAGCGTCGACCAGACGCTGGCGCGCATCCCCCTGGTGAAGCAGGCCCAGGAGTCGCTGCGCAAGCGCAACGACACGCTGGACCGCAAGCTAGCCCTGTGCAAGGGCGCCCAGGACATGAAGGCCCCGAACCTGCCGCCAGGCTGGGGCGCGGCGGACATGAAGGCGCTGGCCCAGGACGGGGCCGCCGCCCAGGATCTGCTGCTCAAGGCCGCCAAGACCTCGGTGCAGCAGGCCCAGGGCCTGCTCTCCTTCGACATTGCGCAGGACGACGGCGTCGCCAACGCCAATGCGGTGCTCAGCTCCACCCGCATCACCTTCGAGACCTTCGACGCCTGGCTGAAGACGCTGAAGTGGGACGACAGCCCCGAGACCAAGGACGAACTGCTGGCCTGCGCCCGCCAGATGGTGGACCAGGGCCTGAAGCTCAGCATCGTGCAGGGCCGCTACAACAGCGCGGTGACCGGCAAGATACCCGTCAAGATGCTGCGCGCGCAGCTGGAAAAGGACTGGGAGGCCCAGCTGCTGATCAAGACGGCGGACCGCAACCACTGCCTGGGCATAGGCAGCAACTTCCCGGCCCGGCCCGCCTACGGGGTGATACCGATGCACCTGTCGGTCTACCCCAATATCTATGACGGCAAAGCCAAATGGCCCCGGGGCACGCCCCAGGACCCCAACAGTGACACCGTCCGGGCCAAGCTGCTGACCGCCATGGTGGGCACCGAGCGCCAGGGCATCCACCTCACGCTGGAGTGGACGGGCGAGAAGGACCACCCGCACAACCTGAAGTGCTACCGCAAGAAGAAGTCGGTGATGTGGAACGCCGAGGACCACCGCTACGGCACCTACGCCGCGGGCAAGACCGGCACGGCGGCGTCGGCGGACTACACCACCACCAAGGCCTTCGGCGATGCGGTGTTCCCCAGCTATGCCGAGGCGAAACAGCACCTGTCCACCGCCCTCGACAACGAGCTCAAGGCGATGGCCACCCGGCTGGAGGAAATGTGCAAGAACCGCGGCCTGACCGATGCCGAGAAGAAGCTCAACGTCGGCACCGAGCTCAAGGCCTTCGCGGGATGAGAACTATGCACTGAAACAGCTTGTATCTCGGCCGGCCATGTCAAATGGACACCGACGGGACCGATAGGATTCCTGATGCGGTCATAGGCGGATACATGAAAACAAGTCGTTGGGTCGGGCCGTTTCGCGCTTTCGCGGGCCTGCTGCTGCTCGGCCCCTGGGGGGCACGGGCGGACGATGGCTTGTCGCTCGAAGCGCTGCTGCGCCAGGAGGTGCAAGGCCCCTCGCGCTATGCGCAAAGCCTGCTCGATGCCCCCGCCGCGGTCAGCGTGCTGGGCCACAAGGAGGCCGCCGCGCTGGGCCATGTGACGGTGGCCGACATGATGAGCCGCCTGCCGGGCATCTACATCACCAACTCGCGCAGCTACTCCAGCGTCGGCATGCGCGGCTTCAACCGGCCGGGCGACTACAACGGCCGCATGCTGATGGCCATCGACGGCTTTCGCGTCAATGACGCGATCTATGACCAGGCCCTGCCCGAGTTCGAGTTCCCGCTGGTCGCCGACTGGATCAAGCGCGTCGAGCTGGTCCATGGCCCCGGCTCTTCGATCTATGGTGGCAATGCCCTTTTCGGCGTCGTCAATCTGGTCACGCTGGACGGTGCCGATGCCCCCGGCCTGCGGCTCAAGGGCTCGCTGGGCTCCTTCGGCGAGCGCCGCGCGATGCTGCAGTACGGCAATGCCGCGCTGGGCGGGGGCGATCTGTTCCTGGGCCTGAATGTGCAGCGCAGCCGCGGCGAGGATCTGCTGCTGCCCGGCCTGGGCCTGCCCGATGACCGGGTGCGCGGCCTGGACGGCATGTCCTACGCCAGCGCCTTCGTCAAGTACCGGCGCGGCGACTGGCGCTTCTCCGGAGCCAGCATGGTGCGCAGCAAGGCCGTTGCCACGGCTCCCTATGGCAGCGTGCCCGGCGCATCAGGCACCGACTACCGCGATCACTACCTCTATGGCGAGCTGGCCTACGACGAGGGCTTCGGCGACGGCGACTGGCGGCGCAGCCTGCGCCTGTCGATGGCGCACAGCGGCTTCTACGGCCGCTATGTGTTCGAGGGCGAGACGCCGGAGCAGCCGCTGATCAACCGCGACGAGGCAGTGGCGCGATGGGCGGGCCTGGACCTGCGGGCCCATTGGCGCGGCTGGCTCAACCATGAGCTGATGATAGGCACCGAGGCCCGCGTCGTGCCCAAAGGCCTGCAGCGCAACTATGACGAGCAGCCCTATGCCCTGCTGCTGGACAGCAATAAATCGAGCCGGCAGCTAGGGGTGTTCATGCAGGACCTCTGGCAGCTGTCCGAGCACTGGCAGCTGACCACCGGCCTGCGCGTTGACCGCGTTGCCGACTCGGGCTCGCAATGGTCGCCGCGCCTGGCCCTGGTCTATCGTCCGCAGCAGTACGAGGCTATCAAGCTGATGGCCGGCCGCGCGTTCCGCCCGGCCAATCTGAGCGAGCGCTTCTACTCCGATGGCGACGTGTCGCAGCAGGCCCACCCCGATCTGCGCCCCGAGCAGCTGGGCGCGCTGGAGCTGGCCTGGGAGCGCGCGCTGAGCCATGACCTTGCGCTGAGCCTGAACCTCTACACGATGCGCATGCGCGACATGATCGAGCTGGTGCCCGTCAGCGGCCTGGAGGACGTGGGCCGCTATGACAACCTCGCCGCGGTCAACACCCGCGGCCTGGACCTGAGCCTGGAGCAGCGCCGCGACTCGGGCTGGCTGTGGCGCGCCAGCCTGTCGCTGGCCGACGCCCGCAGGCGCGGCGAGCGCCTGACGAACTCGCCGCGCTGGCTGTTCAAGGGCCACGTGATCGCTCCGCTGGCGCCGCACTGGACGCTGGCCACCGAGTGGCAGGCCATGGACGCGCGCGTCGACCGCGCCAGGGCGCCGGCGCTGATGGAGGTCAATGCCGTTCTGCGCTTCACCGGCTGGGCAAGGCAAGACCTGGCCCTGCGGGTGCTGAACCTGGGCGGCAGCAGGGGCTTCGACACGGCACCGCCGGAGATCGGCCCGGCGCTGCTGCCCCGACCCGGGCGTTCGCTGCATCTGGACTGGCAGTACCGCTTCTGAGCATGGGCCCAGCCTTGCACCGTCATCGATCGAGTCGCCTGGCCTGGTGCTGGGCGCTGCTGGCGGGCCTGTGGTCGACACCGCTGTCGGCCCAGGCCCCCGCGCCCGACCAGGCGCTGGCCGAGCTGAAGGCGCAGATCGTGTTCCGCACCCTGCTGTTCATCGAATGGCCGGCCGGCCAGCTGAGGCCGGGCCAGGCCCTGAGCCTGTGCCTGCTCGAAGACGGCCCGCTGGCCACCGCCCTGATGGGCCTGGCCGGCCGTACCGTCAACGGCCATGCACTGGAACCCCGCCGCCTGCGCGCCGATCAGGCCTCGGCCTGCCATGCTGCGTTGCTGGGCCCGGCCACCGACACCGGGCCGCTGCAGCAGGCCGGCCGTGCGCTGCTGCTGGTCTCGGACGCGCCGGCCATGCTGGGCCGGGGGGTGATGCTGAATCTGCAGGTCGAGGACGGCCGCGTGGTGTTCGACGTGGGCCTGACCTCGGCTCATCGTGCCGGCCTGGAGTTCAGCACCAAGCTGCTGCGCCTGGCGCGTTTCGTGCAAAGAAGCTGAGGTAGGCCGCATGCAGTTCTGGATTGGCTTGCAACGATTGTTCGACCGGCATCGCGAGGCGATGCTGGCCATCGGTGCGCTGCTGACCTTTGCCCTGCTGCTGACCGGCGTGCAATACCTGAGCCTCAGCCAGCGCTTCCGCGAGGACCTGCAGACGCAGGTCAATCTGGTCGCCCGCACGGCCTCGGCCGCGGTGGTGTTCGACAACCGAGAGGACGCCGCCGAGATCCTCGGCGCCTTCGAGGATGCCCCGGAGGTGACGACGGCGACGCTGCGCCTGCCTTCCGGCCGGGCACTGAGCAGCTACCTCCGGATGCAGGGCGCGGACTCGTGGCTGGAACGCATCGCCGGGCAGGAGGAGGTCTCGGCGCCAGTGCAGGCCAATCAGCTCGTTGTCGCCCAGCTGCTGGTGCAGGCCAGCCGGCAAAGCATCTGGATAGACCTGCTGCGCTTCGTCGGCGTGGCCGCGGGCCTGCTGGTCGCGGCCCTGGGCCTGGCCTGGATGGGCTCGCATCGGCTGCGCGCCAATGTGCGCGAGGCCGAGCGGCGCAACCGCTACCTGGCGCTGAACGACGCGCTGACCGACCTGCCCAATCGTGAATCGTTCCGCCTGAGCCTGGAGCGGGCGGTGCAGCGCTGCCAGCGTCCGGGCCAGGGCCTGGCCCTGCTGTTCATAGACCTGGACAACTTCAAGCAGATCAATGACAACCACGGCCATGCCGCCGGCGACCTGGTGTTGCAGACGGTGGCCGAGCGTCTGCGCAATCTGCAGCGCCCCGGCGACACGGTGGCACGCCTGGCCGGCGACGAGTTCGCCATGCTGCTGGCCGCCCCGGTGGACGAAACCCTGGCCCGCCTGGTCGCCGGCCAGGTGGTGCAGGCCGTGCCGCAGCCCATCGCGCGCGAGGACGAATGGCTGCGCATCAGCGTCTCGGTCGGCGTGACCCTGGTGCCGCGCGACGCCAGCACCCCTGCCGAGGCCATGCAGTGCGCCGATGCGGCCATGTACCACGCCAAGCGCCAGGGCAAGGACGGCCTGCAGCTGTTCTCGCCCGAGATCGGCGAGGCGGTGCGCTCGCGCCTGCGCCTGGAGCAGGACCTGCGCGAGGCGCTGGCGGCCGGCGAGCTGGAGCTGGCCTATCAGCCGCTGTTCGACGCAGAGGGCCGCGTGACCAGCGTCGAGGCGCTGTCGCGCTGGCGGCACCCGCAGCGCGGCTGGATCTCGCCGGCGGAGTTCATACCGGTGGCCGAGTCTTCGGGCCTGATCGTCGAGCTGGGCCTGCATGCGCTGCGCGTGCTGCGGCGTGACATCGACGCCTGCCATGCGGACGGCCTGAGCTGCCCGCCGGTGGCGCTGAATCTGTCCTCGCGCCAGTGCCGGCGGGCCCATCACCGGGAACAGTTCCTGCAGACCCTGCTGGAGCTGAATCTGGGTCCGGCCACGCTGGAGTTCGAGCTGACCGAGTCCTCGGTGTTCGAGGACCTGGACAAGCCCGACTCCATCGTCATGACCTTGCTGAGCCTGGGCTATGTGCTGGCCATCGACGACTTCGGCACCGGCTACAGCTCGCTGGCCTATCTGCGCCGCATGCGCTGCCGCAAGCTGAAGATAGACCGGCTGTTCGTCAACGGCCTGGCGGAAAGCCCCGATGGCCGGCTGCTGGTGGACTCCATCATCCGCGTCGCCCATGCGATGCACATGCTGGTGGTCGCCGAGGGCGTGGAGACCGAGGCCGACCGCCAATGCCTGGTCGAGATGGGCTGCGACGCGTTCCAGGGCTTCGGCCTGTCGCGCCCGCTGCGCCCGGACCAGATGCGGGAGTTGCTGCGCCGCCACGCCAACGGTGAGCGGGTGCAGGTGCAGACCTGGCAGGCCTGGTATGGCGAGGCGGAGCCGGCACGGAAATAGGCACGGCACATACCTGCGCTTGCCAAGCGGCGGCCACCATGTCAACAATGGGGCACAACAGCAACAAGGCCTGGCCGGGCTGCAACAACCGTGCGACTCTCGATGCAACCGCCTTCTGTCCAGGGCTGCCTGTGGCGGCAGGCCTTGCAATGGCTGGCGGCAGTCCTGTCGCTGCAGGCTGCGGCCTTGGCTTGGGCCGGGCCGGCCCAGCCCAACTGCCCCGAGCAGCCGATACGCGTGGGCCTCTACGAGCTCGGCCCCTTCCATTCGATGCCGCGCGGCGCCAGGCAGGGTGCCGGGCTGGACCGAGACATCGTCGCCGAGATGCAAAAGCGCAGCGGCTGCAGCTTCACCTTCGAACCCATGGCGCGGGCGCGCATCTGGATCGAGCTGCGCGCCGGCCGGCTGGACATGACCCTATCGGCCCTGCACTCGGACGATCGCGCCAGCTACACCTGGCTGCACCCCGTGATGCAGATGCAGAGCCTGACCCTGCTGCCCCGCGAGTTGCTGCCCGAGGCGGGCTCGCGCAGCGCCTTCATGGCGCAACCGGGCTGGGTGCTGGGCGTGGTGCGTGGCTACCAGCATCAGGCGGGGGATCAGGCCATGGTCGAAGCCCTCAGGGCCGAGCAGCGCGTGCTGGAGGTGGTGGATCAGCCGGCGCTGTTTGCCAAGCTGCGTGCCGGCCAGATCCAGGCGATGTTCACCTATCCCATGGTCTATCGCCACTATCTGCAGCCCGAGGAGCTGCAGGAGCGCTTTGCAACCACGCGCTGGGACGCCGAGGAGAAGCCGTCCCACGTCAATCTGGCGATGAGCAAGAAGACCTTCCCGGCCGATCAGGCACAGCGCTGGCGCCGCCTGATCGACCAGATCAGCCGCGACGGCACGGTGGAGCGGCTGTTGCTGCGCTATGTGCCGCCGGCCGAGGCGCGCGGCATGCTCCTGCCCACCTCTCCCCTTGCCGGACAAGCCCCCTGAAGCCCCCATGCACATCGGCATCCTGACCGGCGGCGGCGACTGCCCCGGCCTCAACGCGGTGATACGCGCCGTGACCCTGGCCCTGCTGAACCAGGGCGCGGCCCGAGTCACCGGCATCCGGCGCGGCTTTCTGGGCCTGCTGAACCGAGACGTGCTCACACTCGACGAAGCCGCCGTGGCCGGCATCCTGGCCCAGGGCGGCACGATGCTGGGCACGCACAACCGCTGCGACCCGTTTCACTATTTCGGTGCGGGCGGCGCCGATGTGTCGGCGCAGGCGATGGCCTATGTGCGCGAGCTCGGGCTGGACGCGCTGGTGGCCATAGGCGGCGACGGCACGATGACCATTGCCCAGCGCTTCGCCGCGCTGGGCCTGCCGGTGGTCGGCGTGCCCAAGACCATAGACAACGACATCTGCCACAACGAGCGCAGCTTCGGCTTCGACAGCGCGGTGGCCGTGGTGGCGGAGGCGCTGGACCGGCTGGACACCACCGCGCGCAGCCACGGCCGCGTGATGATTGTCGAGACCATGGGCCGCTATGCCGGCTGGATCGCGCTGGAGGGCGGCCTCGCGGGCGGCGCCCAGGTCATCCTGCTGCCCGAGCAGCCGTACCGGCTGGAGGCAGTGGCCGAGGTCTGCCGCCAACGTGAAGCCGCCCAGGGTTACACGCTGATCTGCATCGCCGAGGGCGCTAAGGCGCAGGGCGGTGACCTGACGGTGGCCCGCACCCTCGCCGACAGCCCCGACCCGCTGCGCCTGGGCGGCGTCGGCGCGGTGCTGGCGCAGCAGTTGCAGCCGCTGCTCCAGAGCGAGGTGCGCTCCACCCTCCTGGGCCATGTGCAGCGCGGCGGCTCGCCGACGCCCTTCGACCGCGTGCTGGCCACCCGCTTCGGCTATGCGGCCGCGCAGAAAGTGCTGCGCCGCGAATGGGACTGCATGGTGGCGCTCAGCGGGGCCGACATCGTCAGCGTGCCGCTGGAAGCCGTCGCCGGCTGCAGCCGGCCGGTGCCCGCCGACCATGAGCTGCTGGCGGCCGCGCGTGGGCTGGGCATCTCGCTGGGCTAGATCTTGGGCGGCCAATTGTGCGTCTCGCCCTGACAGGACAGGCACCAGGCATAGAGCGCGTCATACATGACCAGGCCATGGGCCAGCATCTCGTGGTCGTCGCTGAACTGTTGCGACAGGCCCAGCGAGATCGCATACAGGCCGGCCGACTGCGGCGTCAGGTCCAGGCGCGAGGTGTCGGCGCCGCGCACGATCAGCGCCAGCTGCCGCAGCGCGGGCTCGTCCAGCGCGTACTTCGCCAGAAAGGCATCGAAGCTGCACAGCTCGCCGACATGGCTCATCTCGACGCCGGGAATGTCGTAGGGCACGGCACCCAGCCGCTGCGCCTGTGCCACGACCTCAGCAGCGGGCACGTAAAGGAACTCCGGCTCGCGGTCGATGAAGCGGGCGATCAGCCAGGGGCAGGCGATGCGGTCTATCTTGGGCCGCTCGCGGGTGATCCACTTCATGATGACGCTCCTGTCGCTGTTTCCTGCTTGGGCTGCACCGGCAGGCCGTCTTTCTGCCAGCCATCGATGCCGCCGGGCAGAAAGCGGGCATCGACGCCCAGCGCGCGCAGCCGCATTGCCGTCGAGCGGCCGACCTCATGACCATAGATGCAGTACACCAGCACCTCGCGGCCGGCCGGCAGCTCGGCCGCCCATTGGGCCACCAGGGCCGGGCCTTGCCAGCGGGCACCGGGCAGCATCGTCGGCGCCTGCTCGAACACGCCGGCACGGCGCACGTCCAGCAGCAGCGCGCTGCCGACGGCGCTGCGGTCGGCAGCAAATGCGTCGCTGCTGGCATGGACGGCATGCTGGTAGCGTTCGTAGACCTGGGGCCAGTCGATGCGATCCAGCTCGGCCGGCCCGGCGCCTTGCAGCGCCATCACCGGCAGGCTGCCGGCGGGCGCTTCGCCCTGCCCGGCCACCAGCTGATTGACCAGCCGCCCCTCGGCGGGCACGAAGCTGAGCAGGGCCCAACCCGGCTGCGCGGCCAGCGCCGCGCTCATGGCCGCATACTGCTCGCGCCAGCGCGCCACGCTGCCAAAGGCGCTGCTCAGTGCCAGCGCCATGGCCGGGGCCATGTCTTGCGCAGCGGGGGCGAGGCTGGCCTCGCTCAGGGCTTGGATCTCGATTGCGTTCATGGCGATTCCTCAGACAGGTGACAACAGGGTGAAGGCCAGGCCGACCGCCGCGCAGCCGGCCAGCAGAGTCAGCACGCCCAGCTTGAAGCGGAACAGCGCCAGCAGGGCGCCCAGCGCGATCAGCGCCGATGGCCAGTCGAAGCGGCCGGCAAAGCCCTGCGGCCACAGCACGTGATAGGCGAAGAACAGGGCCAGGTTCAGGATCACGCCGACCACGGCCGCGGTGATGGCCGTCAACGGCGCGGTGAATTTCAGATTGCCGTGGGTGGTCTCGATCAGCGGCCCGCCGGCCAGGATGAAGATGAAGGACGGCAGGAAGGTGAAGAAGGTCACCACCGTGGCTGCCGTTGCGCCGGCCAGGAACAGCGCGTCTGGCCCGAGTACCTGTTTGACCCAGCCGCCGACGAAGCCGACGAAGGCCACCACCATGATCAGCGGGCCGGGCGTGGTCTCGCCCAGCGCCAGGCCGTCAATCATCTGCGTCGCGCTGAGCCACTGGTGCTGCTCCACCGCGCCCTGGTAGACATAGGGCAGCACCGCATAGGCGCCGCCAAAGGTGAGCAGCGCGGCCTTGGTGAAGAACCAGCCCATCTGCGTCAACGTGCCCTGCCAGCCCCACTGGGCCAGCAGCAGGCCCATCGCCGCCAGCCACAGGCCCCCTCCGATCAGCAGCACCCGGGCCAGGCGGGCTCGAGTGAACAGGGCGTGCCCGGGCGTCGGCGTGTCGTCATCGATCAGCGCCGGGCCATAGCTCTTTTTCGCCGTGCCATGACCACCGCCGACAACAAAGACCTGGGGCGCAAAACGCCCGCCGAAGTGGCCGATCAGCGCCGCCGCCAGCACGATCAGCGGGAACGGCAGATCGAGCGCGAAGATGGCAACAAAGGCGCCTGCGGCGATAGCCCACAGCCAGCCGTTCTTCAACGCCCGCGTGCCGATGCGGTGCGCCGCATGCAGCACCAGGGCCGTCACCGCCGGCTTGATGCCATAGAACAGTCCGGCCACCACCGGCAACTGCCCGTAGGCAATATAGATCCAGGACAGCGCGATCAGGATGAACAGCGACGGCAGCACGAACAGTCCGCCGGCCACCAGGCCGCCGCGCGTGCGGTGCATCAGCCAGCCGATATAGGTGGCCAGTTGCTGGGCCTCGGGACCGGGCAGCACCATGCAGTAGTTGAGGGCATGCAGGAAGCGCTTCTCGCTGATCCAGCGACGGCGCTCGACCAGCTCGGTGTGCATGATGGCGATCTGTCCGGCCGGGCCGCCGAAGCTGACGAAGCCGAGCTTCAGCCAGAAGGCGAAGGCCTGCCAGAACGAGACCGGCTCGGGTCTGGTCGCAGGTGTCGCTGCAATACCGCTCATGCCTTGGGCTCCTGAAGAAACGCGGCCTGCAGGCCATCGAACACGCCGCCGGCCAGCAGCAGCAAGTGGTCGTCATCGGTCACCGCCTCGCGCATGCCGGCGAGCACGCGCTCGATGCCCGGGGCCTCGGGCGGCTGCACGCCACCGGCGTCCAGGCTGTGCACCAAGAGGCCCAGGCGCAGCAGGGCCGGCGTCTCCAGGCCGAAGCTGACCAGCAGGGTCTCGAAGGTCACGCGGGCGCCGACATGGGTGAAGCTGGCGCCATCGAAGTCAAAACCCAGCGCATCCGGCGGGCAATCGGCCGGGGCCTCCAGCCAGAGAAAGCGGGCCTTGGGGTCGATGTGGCGGCGTATCAGCCAGGCGCTGGCCAGCCGGTCCACCCAGGGCCGGCGCCGGGTGGCCCAGGTACGGCCCTGGTACTCGCGGGCATCGAGCCGGGCTATGGTCTGCATCACCGCCTGCGGTTCGTCGGGCGACAGCAGCTGCTCCAGTTCCCGCAGCGCCGCGGCGGCCTGGCGCTGGGCCTCGCCGGGAAAGAAGTCGATCTGCACCAGTTGCTCGAAGCTGCGGCGCAGCTTGCGGGCCAGCTTGTGGACCTCGGCCGGGGCGCCGGTCTCCAGCGCGGCGCGGCCGGCGGCCAGCTCGGCCAGCAGCTTGCCGAACTCGGCGCTGCGATCGAACAGAGGGCCGAAATCGTCTTCTGGGGACTGTGCCGTCAGCTGGTAGGCCGTGCCGCCACTCATGCGCAGATCGTCGGCGATGGCGGCCAGGGTGGTGGCATGGGCCGGCTGGTCAGGCATCAGATAGACACCGTCTCGCAAGACGGCCGCGCCACAGGCCTTCAGCGCCCGCCAGCAGCGCATGCGCGCGGTGGCGTTCTCGGTGGGCAGGGAGATGACAAGCAGCAGGCAGTCCATTTGTATATCTTACTACCGCTTGTAGATGAACCTACAAAAATTGTTCAGATTCCCGCATCGAAGCGAAAACAGCAGGACGTTCCGCCCATTCATCCACACTTGCCGGGCTTGTCAGGGCAGACGCAGCGCTGCACACTGGCCCCGGGCTTTCATATTTAGCATCTACCATCGTGAACCGGCGGGAGACCGGCGGCACACACCCCCTGGGCAATCAGGCTGGACACCATGCACAACAGCAAATCCTCAGGCCTTGCAGGCCTACGCTTCCTGAGCCTCTGCGCCGCCCTGGCCCTCTGTGCCAGCGCCAGCGCCAACGAGGGCTGCACCCGGCTGCAGGCCACCGGCAACCCGGAGTACCCGCCATTTCTATGGCGCGACCCCGAGGACGAGACCAAGTTGATCGGCGCCAATGCCGATCTGATGCAACTGCTGTCCAAGGAGCTGGGCATTCCGATCGAGGTGCGGTACGGGGGCTCCTGGGCCCGTGTGCAGGAGGAGGCCAAGCTGGGCCGCATCGACCTGATCGCCGGCGCCTTCTACACCCTGCCCCGCCAGGACTACATGGACTATATGTATCCGGCCTTCAAGGAGACGCGCACGGTGATCTGGACCCGCGCCGACGCCAGTCTGAAATACCGCAAGTGGAGCGATCTGGTCGGCCTGCAGGGCGTGACGGTGATCAACAACAGCTTTGGCGAGGAGTTCGACCGCTATGCCAAGGAGTCGCTGAAGATCTCCACGGTGCCCAGCCTGGAGCAGGCGCTGCGCATGCTGGAGAAGTCGCGCTCCAACTACCTGATCTATGAGGAAGACCCGGGCATGGCCTACGCGGCCAAGCTGGGCATTACTGGGCTGAAGACAATCAGCCCGGCCGTGACCAATGAAAATCTCTACTTGACGATCGCACACAAGTCGCCATGCAATACTGGCGAGATGCGTGGCCGGCTGGCCAAGGCGATGTACAAATTCTCCAAGCAGAATGTGATGGCCAAGCTGATAGAGACGAATATTCAGCTCTGGCGCAAGCAGTCCAAATAAGAACAACAGGCGGTTGAGGCGCTGCCAGCGCCCATGTCAGGCTTCGGGCCCTGCCGCAGGCCTCATCTCTCAGGGCGTCCATTGGGCAAACTTTCTCTCAGACAAATCCTGATACTCGGGGTGGCCTTGGGCATTCTGCTGCCCGTGCTGCTGCTGGGCCGTTTTCTGCTGGTGGACCGCTACGAGCGCGAGGTCAATCTGCGCGTGCGCGTGCCAATGTCGCAATACACCGACATGCTGTCGCGCGCGCTGGTGGTGCCGCTGTGGAACGTCGACAAGGAGGTTGCCAGCCGCTTCGTGCAGGCGGTGATGCGCAACCCCGAGGTGGTGCGCGTGACAGTGGAGGACGAGTCCCGCAACCGCTTCGTGCACAGCGAGGTGCTTGACCGCCGCAGCGGCACCGTGCTGAAGGACGAGCGCCCCATCATCCTGGAGAACCGCGCCATCGGGCTGGTGACGGTGGAGCTGAGCACCGAGCGCGTCGACCAGGAACTGCGCACCGATCTGCTCAAGCTCGGCGCGGCCTTGCTGGGCCAGGTGGGCATCTCCTTCCTGCTGATACTGCTGCTGTTCGAGCGCCGCATCATGCGGCCGGTGCACGCGCTGCGGCGCGCCACCGAGCGCCTGGCCAACGGCGAGCTGCGGGAGCCGGTGGCCTGGGAACGCGAAGACGAGATCGGCAAGCTGGCGCAGAGCCTGGAGCTGATGCGCCAGGAGCTGGCCCGGCTGATCGCCGACCGCGATGTGAAGAATGCCGAGCTGCAACAGGAACTCAACGACAGGCTGCGCGCCGAACAGGCGCTGCGCTCCACCGAGGCCAAGTTCACCGCCATCTTCCAGGCGTCGCCGGTGGCCATGACGGTGCTGCGCAAGGAGCAGGGCTATGCGGTGGTGGACGTCAACGAGGCCTGGGAGCGGCAGTTCTCCGCCACGCGCGCGCAGGTGCTGAGCCCGGAGCACAAGGGCCAGGGACTGGCGCTGTGGCAGGACTCGGCCGACCAGCAGGCGGTGCTGGACATCATCGAGCACAACGGCGAGGTGCGCGGCTACGAGGCCTGGCTGCACTGCGGCCACCACCAGCGCGCCATCCTCTGCGACATTTCGGGCCAGCTGGTCGATCTGGGCCGGGAAACACTGATCATCCTGGTGCTGGAAGACATCACGCAAAAGCGCCACAACGAGCAGGAAGTGCTCAAGCTCAACACCCGGCTGGAGCAGCGCGTGCTGGAGCGCACCCAGGCGCTGGAGACGGCCAACAAGGACCTGACGACGGCGCTGGAGAACCTGCAGCTCGCCCAGAGCGAGCTGATACGCACCGAGAAGATGGCCGCGCTCGGCTCACTTGTCGCCGGCATTGCCCACGAGCTGAACACGCCGATCGGCAATGCGGTGATGATTGCCTCGACCCTGCAGCACCATGGCAAGGAACTGGCCGAGGGCGTGGAGAAGGGCCTGCGCCGTTCCGTGCTCGACAACTTCATCAGCAACACCCGCACCGGCACCGACATCCTGATGAAGAACCTCAGCCGCGCCTCCGAACTGGTGGCCAGCTTCAAGCAGGTGGCGGTGGACCAGACCAGCGTCAACCGCCGCATGTTCGCGCTCGACGAGATGGTGGCAGAGATCGTGCTGACGATGGGACCCACGATTCGCCGCTACGGCCATCAGGTGCTGTGCCAGATCCCGCCCAAGATCATCATGGACAGCTACCCCGGCCCCTTGGGTCAGGTCTTGAGCAACCTGATCAACAACGCCTTCATCCACGCCTTCGACGCCAAGTTCAAGGGCACGGTCACCATCTCTGCCCGCGTGACCACGCCCAATGTGGTGGAGCTGGAGGTGCGTGACAACGGCCGCGGCATTCCGGCCGAGCACCTGGAACGCATCTTCGATCCCTTCTTCACCACCAAGCTGGGCCAGGGCGGCAGCGGCCTGGGCCTGAACATCGTCTACAACCTGGTGACCGATGTGCTGGGCGGCAGCATCACGGTAAAGAGCCAGCCCGGCGAGGGCTGCAGCTTCTACCTGAAGCTGCCCCAGGTGGTGCCGGTGCAGGCGGCGCCGGCCGAGCTCGAACAGGCATAGCCGGAAATGCAAAAGGCGGCCCGCAGGCCGCCCTCTTTTCTCAAATTTCCCAAGTTCTTCGGCTTACTTGCCTATGGTCACCCAGGAGACCTCGAACCAGTTGTCCGGGCGGTGCACCACATTGACATTGGTGCGCGCTGCCCAGGGGATCACCTGGCGGTGCAGCGGGATCACATGGACCTGGTCCTTGTACTCGCGCAGCGCGGCGCGTATCAGCTCCTCGCGCTTCTTCGGATCGGGCTCGACGCTGGACTGTGCCGCCAGTGCATCGAACTTGTCGTTCTTGGAATTGCCGTAGTTGTAGGAGCCCACGCCCTTCTCGCCGCGATTGCGCAGCACCGGGGTGAAGGTGGTCTCGGCATCGGTGATGGCGCCGCCCCAGCCCAGCATATACATGCTGGTGTCAAGCTTCTCGATCTTGGGGAAGTAGGTCACGCGCTGCTGCGCGGCGACCTTGACCTTGACCTTCAGCTGCGCCCACATCGAGGCCAGCGCCAGGCAGATCTCCTCATCGTTGATATAGCGGTTGTTGGGGCAGTCCAGGGTCACCTCGAAGCCGTCGGCATAGCCTGCCTCGGCCATCAGCTTGCGCGCGGCGGCCATGTCGAAGGCCAGGCGCTTCTCGATCTCGGGGTCGTTGAAGGCGCCCAGCGGTGACGGCGTCAGGCCGCCGGTCGGTGCACTCTGGCCATTCATCAGCTTGGTGCGCATGGTCTCGATGTCCACCGCCTGGTAGAGCGCCTTGCGCACGCGCACGTCCTTGAACGGATTCTTGTCGCCGGGTACGTTGCCGTACAGCAGCTTGTCGCGGGCCTGGTCCATGCCGATGAAGACGATGCGATTCTCGACGCCGTCGACCAGCTTCACGCCGGCGGTGTTGCGCAGCCTGGGCACATCGCGCGGTGCCGGGTCCAGCACGAAGTCCAGCTCGCCCGAGACCAGCGCAGCCAGTCGGGTGGCGTCATTGCCGATCGGGGTGTAGACAATCTCCTGCACATTGCCCTGAGGCGTGCCCCACCAGTTGGGGTTGCGCTTGTAGGTGGTCTTGATGCCAGGCGCGCGGCTGACCAGCATGAAGGGGCCGGTGCCGTTCATATTGGTGGCGGCGAATGACTCCTCCTTGGCCTTGAAGTCCAGCGGCTTCGTGACGCGGTTCTTCTCGCTCCAGCTCTTGCTCATCATCCACATCGAGTCCAGATGCTGGAGGAAGATCGGATTGGGTGCGGTCAGCACGAACTCGACGGTCAGGTCGTCCACCTTGCGCGGCGCGCCCAGCGCGTTGGCATAGACGGCGATCTGCGAGGTCGGCTCCTTGGCACGATTGATCGAATACACCACGTCATCGGCGGTGAAGGCGGTGCCGTCGTGAAACTTCACATTCGGCCGCAGCTTGAAGCGCCACAGCAGCGGGGTCACCTGTTGCCACTCGGTGGCAAGGCCAGGGCCGATGATCAGATTCTTGTCGCGCAGCGTCAGGCGCTCATAGACCTGACCGTTGATCATATTGGTCGAACTCTCGTTCTGGGAGTGCGGGTCCAGGGTCTGGGCGTCGCCCTGGGACGCCCAGCGCAGCGTTTGCGCCTGCGCATTGACGCCGAGCGCCAGCAGGACGGCGGCACCGACGATGCCGGGCTTGAAAAGAGATTTCATGGGCAGGAACTCCGTGTGGCTGCAACTGTGGCGCAGTGTAGGCACGGGCGCCGCAGAAACGTCTCGGGGTTATCCTGAACGCCGCCGCGTCCTCGCGCCCGCGCGCCTACTGCCAGAGCTCGTCCAGATTCTGGAAGCCCCATTGCGTGGGCGATTCTCGACCCAGGATGCGGTCGCTGCAGCCCGGCTGGGCCAGATCCAGCGTTTCCAGCGGAATGGGCATCTGCGACTTGGTCGAAAAGAACACCTTCAGCGTCGGCGTGACCAGCGAACTCGGGTGCTGCTCGGCCACCACCGCCAGGCGGCCGGACTGCAGCCGCACCAGCGAGCCCACCGGGTAGATGCCCACGCTCTTGACGAAGGCCTGGAACACGGCCGGGTCGAAGTGCCCCTTCCACTGCGCCATGCGCTGGATCGATCCGGCCGGGTCCCAGGCATTCTTGTAGGGCCGCGTCGAGGTGATGGCGTCGTACACGTCGCAGACCGCCCCCATGCGCGCCAGCAAGCTGATCTGATCGCCGGGCAGCCTGTGCGGATAGCCGCTGCCATCCATCTTCTCGTGATGGTGCAGGCACACATCCAGCGCGCCGGGCATCGCCAGACCGCCGCCGCTCAGCAACTCATGGCCGCGCACCGGATGCGACTGCATGACCTTGTACTCGGCATCGGTCAGCGAGCCGGGCTTGTTCAGCACCTCCGACGGCATGGCCATCTTGCCGATATCGTGCAGCAAACCGGCAAAGCCGGCCTCTCGCACCTGCTCCTTACCCAGATTCAGGTGACGCGCCAACGACACCATCAGCGCGCACACCGCCACCGAGTGCATATAGGTGTAGTCGTCCTTGGTCTTCAGGCGCGCGAGGCTGATCAGGGCCGAGGGATTGCGGCTGACCGAGTCGGCGATACCCTCGACCAGGGTCATGCATTGCTCCGAGTTGACCGAACGCCCCAGGCGGGCTTCGCCGAACAGCGCCACCACCTGCTGACGCGAGCGGTTGATGACGCCGGCGGCCCGTTGCAACTCCGAACCCATCGAGGCCTTGGGCTCGGCGGCGGCGGCAGGCTTTGGCTTGGGCGTGGAGGCCGTCGCCGGATGACTTGCGGCCGCTGCCGCCGGCGCTGGGGCCTCCGCCACGGGCGCGGTAGCGGCTGCCACCACCACATCCAGCCCCTTGGCCACATCGATCCAGCAGATCGCCACGCCGCTCTTGCGTATCGCCTCCAGATCGGCCGGGTCGCGGAGCAGGAACTTGGTCTTCCAGAACGGATGCGACAGCCAGGAACCCTCGAAGCTCTGGATGAACATGCCCAGCTGCAGCTGGTGACTTTCGATCTTCTTGAGCATGAACCCTGCACACCTTCCGCCTTGCGAACCCGGACCAGTATGAGCCAGGTCGCCGAAGCGGCAAATGATAAATTCACGCCGCCCATGAAAAAAGCCGCCCGGGGCGGGGCGGCTTGATGCAGGGCAAGTGCAGGTCGGTCAGCGGAACTTCGACTGCGGCACCGTCTTGACCTCACCCGGCAGCGAGGCCAGGTACTGGGCGATGGCTTTCAGCTCGGTGTGGTTGAACTGCTTCACCTGACCGGCCATGATGGCGTTGGAACGGCCGACGACGGCATTGTTCTCGGTCTGATATGCCTTCAGCGCCACGTAGAGGTAGTCGCCATGCTGGCCGGCGATCTTCGGATAGGCACCGTCGATGGGCTTGCTGAAGTTGGCACCGTGGCAGGAGGCGCAGGCGCCCTTGGTCAGCAATTCGGCCACCTTGGCCGAAGCCGCAGGCGCAGCCTCGGGAGCGGCATCACCCTTGCCCTGGGCCTCGTAGAACGCAGCAACGTCGGCCATGTCCTGCTCGCTCATCGACTGCGCGATGCCGCGCATCGTCGGATGCTTGCGCTCGCCCTTGTTGTAGGCCTGCAGCGATGCCACGATGTACTTGGCGTTCTGGCCGGCAATCATCGGCACCTTGTGCACTTCGGGAAAGCTGGCCTGATAGGCCGGAATGCCGTGGCAGCCGATGCACATGGCCACCTTGGTCTTGCCGGCCACCGCATCTTGCGCGTGGGCCGTGGACAGTGCGCCAAGGGCCAAGGCCAGGGCGGAGGTTATCTGGAGCAATTTGTTCATGGTCCTGGGGGTCTGATCTGTCGCCAGCGCGCATTATAGAACCCGGGCGAACCGAACATGACTCGCGCCTTATACTGAAACGCTACACCGCTGGACTTGACACCGCTCATGAAATTTCAAGGTTCCGACAATTACGTTGCCACCGCCGACCTGATGCTGGCGGTCAACGCCGCCATCACCTTGAAGCGCCCGCTGCTGGTCAAGGGCGAGCCCGGCACCGGCAAGACCATGCTGGCCGAGGAAGTGGCTCAGGCGCTGGACATGCCCCTGCTGCAATGGCATATCAAGAGCACGACCAAGGCCCAGCAGGGCCTGTACGAGTACGACGCGGTGAGCCGCCTGCGCGACAGCCAGCTGGGTGACGCAAAGGTCAAGGACATCCACAACTACATCGTCAAGGGCGTGCTGTGGCAGGCCTTCACGGCCGAGCAGCCGGTGGCGCTGCTGATCGACGAGATCGACAAGGCCGACATCGAGTTCCCGAACGATCTGCTGCGCGAGATCGACCGCATGGAGTTCTATGTCTACGAGACGCGCGAAATGGTGCGGGCAACGCACCGACCGCTGGTCTTCATTACCTCGAACAACGAGAAGGAGCTGCCCGACGCCTTTTTGCGCCGCTGCTTCTTCCACTACATCAAGTTCCCGGACGCACCGACCATGCAGAGCATCGTCGATGTGCACTTCCCGGGCATCAAGAAAGACCTGCTGGCCGCCGCGCTGAAAACCTTCTACGACGTGCGCAACCTGCCCGGCCTGAAGAAGAAACCCTCCACCTCTGAGTTGCTGGACTGGCTGAAGTTGCTGGTGGCCGAAGATATTCCGCTCGATGCGCTGCAGAGCAAGGACGACAAGGTCGCCCTGCCCCCGCTGCTGGGCGCCCTGCTGAAGAACGAGCAGGACGTGACGCTGTTCGAGAAACTCGTCTTCATGCAACGCCACAACCGCTGATCACAGCCGCCGACATGAGCAATCAAAACACCCCGGGCGGCATGCTCAAGGAAGGCCTGGCCGATGCACTGGGCTTCGTGGTCGGCGCGCTGGCCGGCTGGCAGCTCGGCGTGCTGCTGGGCTTCGATTTCGTCGGCACCCCCGGCTATGGCGTGCCGCAGATCATCGGTCTGGTGCTGATCGTCGTGGGCTGCGGCCTGGGGCGCTTTGTGGCGCGTTGGCTGTTGTCGGTCAAGAAATGACATTGCCCGCCATCACCGCCCCGTTGACCCTGACGGGTCGACATGCGCGGCTGGAGCCGCTCTCCCCCGCCCATGAGGCCGGCCTGATCGAGGCGGTCAACGACGGCAAGCTGTGGCGGCTCTGGTACACGGCCATCCCCAGCCCCGAGGGCATGGCGGCCGAGATAGAGCGGCGGCTGAAGCTGCATGCCGCCGGGGCTATGCTGCCCTTCAGCGTGTTCGATGCCGCGGGCCGCATTGCCGGCATGACGACCTTCATGAATATCGATGCGACACACCGCCGTGTCGAGATCGGCTCCACCTGGTATCGCAGCGACGTGCAGCGCACTCCGCTGAACACCGAGTGCAAGCTGATGTTGCTGAGCCATGCGTTCGAGACACTGGACTGCATCGCCGTCGAGTTCCGCACCCACCGCTTCAACAAGGCCAGCCGCCGCGCCATCGAGCGCCTGGGCGCGCAGCTGGACGGCATCCTGCGCGCCCACCAGCGCGCCAGCGATGGCACGTTGCGGGACACCGCGGTCTACAGCATCACCGCAGCAGAATGGCCCACCGTCAAGACTCATCTGACCTGGCAGCTCGAGCGCAGCCGCTGAGCTACAAACAATAACGGAGACCGCATGGCCCGCAAGAATTTCGGCGTTGAAGACCTGTGGAAGATCGAGCGCCTCGGCGCGCCCAGCCTGTCACCCGACGGCGCCCAGGCCGTCTGCTCGGTCACCCGCTATTCGATGGAGGACAACAAGTCCAGCAGTTCGCTGTGGCTGTTGTCCACCCTGGGTGGCAAGCCCCGCGCGCTGACCCAGGCCGGTGGCCTTGACAGCAAGGACGGCCAGCCGCTGTGGAGCCCGCGCGGCGACAAGATCGCCTTCGTCGCCAAGCGCGAGCAGGAGGGTACGAAGGACGAGGAGGCCCAGCTCTATGTGATCGCCCCCGATGGCGGCGAGGCCCGCCGAGTCGCCAAGGTCGCCACCGGCGTGCTGGCGTTCAAATGGTTTCCGGATGGCAAGCGCATTGCCTTCCTGAGCTGGGTCTGGCCCAGGCTCAAGGGCGAGAAGGCCCAGGCCAAGCAGCACAAGGCTTTCAAGGAGCGCAAGGAAACGGCCTACGTCACCAGCGAGGCGGTCTATCGCCACTGGGACCACAACCTGCCGATGGACCGCGTCGTCCACCTGCATGTGGTCGATGTGGCCAGCGGCAAGGTCACGGACCTGTTCGAGGGCAAGGATCTGGAGCTGACGCGCGGCGGCCCCGATGCGCTGACCTTCGACATCTCGCCCGACGGCAAACGCATCGTCTTCGCCCACGACCCCGCGGCCGAGAAGCGGCTTGACAATCGTTATGCCTTGAGCGAGATCGAGGTTCGCAGCGGCAAGGTCAAGCTGCTTGCCCTGCACGCCGAATGGGACATGCAGACCCCGCGCTACCACCCCGAGGGCACCCATGTGGCCTTCACCGCCAGCCACCAGGCGATCAAGCACACCATGCCCTCGCAGCTGGCCGTGGTCGAGCGCAGCAGCGGCGACTGGGGTGTGCTCTCGGCCACCTGGGACCATGAGGTCAGCGCCCCGCTGAAGTGGGAAGACGATGGCCAGGCCATCCTGTTCGGCGCCGAGCAGCGCGGCCGCAAGCACCTGTGGCGCTTTGACCTGCCCGACCGCCGGGCCGAGATCGTCTTCGAGGGCGGCAATCTGAACAGCTTCGACAAGGCCGCCGGCACCACCGTCGTGGTCAGCGACTCGGTGCAGTACCCGGGCCGCGCGCTGGCCCTGCTGCCGGGCGAGAAGCCGCTGCGCATCGAACAGTTCAATGACAGGCTGCTCGCCGGCTTCGAGTTCTCGCGCCACGAGGAAGTGATCATCAAGGGCGCGCAGGACGACGAGGTGCAGATGTGGCTGGTCTATCCGCCCGGCTTCGACGCGAAGAAGAAGTACCCGGTGATGCACCTGATACACGGCGGCCCGCACACCGCCTTTGGCGACAGCTGGCACTACCGCTGGAACCACCAGGTGTTCGCCGCCGAGGGCTATGTCGTGGCCTGCGTCAACTACCACGGCTCGAGCAGCTTCGGCTATGCCTTCCTCGACTCGATCACCCAGCGCTGGGGCGAGCTGGAGTTGCAGGACGTCGAGGCCGGCACCGACTGGCTGCTGGCCAAGCCCTGGGTGGACAAGAAGCGCATCTTCGCCACCGGCGGCAGCTATGGCGGCTATATGGTGGCCTGGATGAATGGTCATGTGGCGCCGGGCCGCTACCAGGCCTACGTCTGCCACGCCGGCTGCTTCGACTGGGTCGGCATGTTTGCCGACGACGCCTATGACTGGCATGCCAAGGAGCTCGGCGCCTGGTACTGGAACGACATCGCCAAGGTGCACTCGCAAAGCCCGCACGCCCATGCCGCGAACATGGCCACGCCGACCCTGGTGATACACGGCGCGCTGGACTACCGCGTGCCCGACGCCCAGGGCCTGGCCTACTACAACACCTTGAAGGCCATGCGGGTCAAGTCGCGCCTGGTCTGGTTCCCGGACGAGAACCACTGGATTCTGAAGCCGCGCAACAGCAAGCTCTGGTACGGCGAGTTCTTCGATTGGCTGAAGAACAACGATCCGACGCTGAACAAGGCCCCCACCAAGGCCAGATCCGTGAAGAACTGAATGCGCGGGCCGGCAATCGCCCGGCCGCCAGAAGATGAGGGGCAAAGACGGCAGTTGTTCCTGCCTCTATGCCGCGCCATCGGGTCAAAATGAAAAAAGCGCATGCAGCCACCGGCGGCTGCCTGCCTGTTCATTTTGCCGGAGGCACCCGCGTGCGCAGATCCCCCAGGCCACCGTGCCTTCTTGCCCTGCTGGCCCTCGTGGTCAGTCAAACCACTCAGGCCCAGACGCCTACAGACGCCGGCCGTCTGATTCAGCAGCAAGACGAGTCGCGCAAGCCAGTTGCACCACCGCCGCGCAGCGCGCCGCTGCAAGCCAAGCCGGCCGAGGCGCTGCGCCTGCAGGCCGGCACCCAGGTGTGGGTCAAGCAGTTTGAACTCCTCGGCAATCAGCTGATTGACAGCGCCCGCCTGCAGGCCGAGCTGACTCCGTTCACAGCCCGCAGCCTGAGCCTGGCCGAGTTGCAGGCGGCAACAGCAAGGGTCAGCGAGGTCTATGCACGCGATGGCTGGCTGGTGCGCTGCTACCTGCCGCCGCAGGATGTCACCGATGGGCTGATACGGCTGCAGATCGTCGAGGCCCGCTTCGGCGGCGCGCGGGTCGAAGGCGAGGCAAGGCGTTTCGATGCGGCGCGGGCCCATGCCCTGGTCGAGGCCCAGCAGACGGTTGGAGCGCCGCTGCGCCTGCCGGCGCTGGACCGCGCGCTGCTGCTGCTGGACGACCTGCCCGGCCTCAGCGCCGGCGGCAGCCTGGCCGCAGGAGAGCGCGAGGGCGACACCCTGCTGGTGCTGCGCCTGACCGACACGCCGCTGTTCGGCGGCGAGGCCGGACTGGACAACGGCGGCGCCCGCTCCACCAGCACGGTGCGCATGAACGCGAGCCTGGGGCTGAACAGCCTCTTCGGCCGGGGCGACCTGCTCGGCGCCAGCCTCAGCCACAGCCGCGGCAGCGACTATCTGCGCCTCAGCGCCAGCCAGCCCTTGGGCATGCAGGGCTGGCGTGTCGGCGCCCATGTGTCGGCCCTGCGCTACCGGCTGCTGGGCAGCGAATTCGAGGCCCTGCAGGCCAGCGGCAGTTCGCAGATCTGGGGTTTCAACGCGAGTTTTCCGCTGCTGCGCGGCCGCACCAGCAATCTGATGCTGCAAGTCGGCGCCGAGCAGCGCCGCTTCGACAACCGCGCCAATGGCGCGGTGACCACGCGCTACGACAGCACCCAGGTTTCCGCGGGCCTGAGCGGCAACCGGTTCGACGATTGGGGCGGCGGGGGCATCAACCAGGCCGGGCTGATCATCAGCCGGGGCCGCCTGGACCTGGGCCGCTCACCCAGCTTTGCCGCCGATGCGCAAAGCGCGCGCAGCCATGGCGGCTACGGCAAGCTGCGCTACAACCTCAGCCGCGAGCAGCGCCTCAGCGGCGAGCTGTCGGCCTATCTGGGCCTGCTCGGCCAGTGGAGCGGCGACAACCTCGACTCCTCGGAGAAGTTCTACCTCGGCGGCGCCGACGGCGTGCGCGCCTACCCGGCCAGCGAGGCCGGTGGCCGCAGCGGCCAGCTGCTCACGGCCGAGCTGCGCAGCCAGTTTGGTGGCGCCTGGCGGGCCAGCGCCTTCTACGACTGGGGCCAGGTCAGCATCAATGCGCGCAACGATTTTGTTGGCGCACCGCAATTGAACCGCTACGGCCTGAAGGGCGCAGGTCTGGCCCTGGCTTGGACCGGGCCGCAGGCCATTGAGCTGCGCGCAACACTCGCCCGCCGCATCGGCACCAACCCCGGCGCCAGCGCCAATGGCCGGGACCAGGACGGATCCCTGCATCGCAACCGTCTGTGGCTGCAAGCCAGCCTGCCCTTCTGAGCCAGAGAAAAACGCCATGCGCCGAGCTTTCCCCCTTCCCCGCCTTGCCCTGCTGCCGGCCCTGCTGGCCATGGCCTTTGCCCAGGCCCAGCCGGGGCCGAACACCCTGCCCACGGGCGGCCGGGTCGTTGCCGGCCAGGCGCAGATCAGCCAGAACAGCGCGCAGATGACGGTCCATCAGACCAGCCCGCGCGCTGCCATCGACTGGCAGAGCTTCAACCTCGGTCAGCAAGCGCAGATCAGCTTCCAGCAGCCCGATGCGGGCAGCGTCACGCTGAACCGCGTGCTCGGCGGCGATGCCAGCCAGATCTTCGGCCGCATCACCTCCAACGGCCAGGTGTTCCTGAGCAACCCGGCCGGCATCTACTTCGGCCCGACGGCCCGCGCCGATGTGGGCGCCCTGGTGGCCACCACCCATGGCATCAGCAATGGCGAGCTGATGGCCGGCAGGACGCTATTCGAACGCCAGGGCGCGACTGGCAGCGTCATCAACGAGGGCCAGATTCAGGCCCATCTGGGCGGCTATATCGCGCTGCTGGCGCCCGAAGTGCGCAACAGCGGCCTGCTGCTGGCCCGGGCCGGCACGGTGGCCCTGGCAGCTGGTGAGGCGATCGAATTGCAGTTCGAGAGCGGTGGCCTGACCCGGCTGCGCGTGACACCTTCGGAGATCGCGGCGCTGATTGACAACCGCCAGGCCGTGCAGGCGCCCGATGGTTTGATACTGCTGTCCGCCCAGGCAGCACAGACGCTGCAAGGCGGGGTGATACGGCACAGCGGCAGCCTGGCCGCCGACAGCCTCACCGCCAAGGGCGGGCGCATCGTGCTGGAAGCCGCCGACATCACGCTGGCCGGTGGCTCGACGATCTCGGCCCAGGGTGCGACGGGCGGCGGCACGGTGCGTATCGGCGGAGACTGGCAGGGCGGCGCTGGCCTGAGCCAGGCGATCCGCGTCAGCCTCGATGCAGGCGCCTCGGTGGATGCCTCGGCCACCGGGCGTGGCGACGGCGGCAGCATCGTGCTGTGGAGCGACATCCGCAACCCCACCGCGCTGACTCGCGTGGCCGGCGGCCTGCGTGCCGATGGTGGCGCGCACAGCGGCAACGGCGGCGCGATCGAGACCTCGTCCAGCCATCTGGACCTGGCCGCCACCGCCACCGTCAGCACCCGCGCACCCGCGGGTAATGCCGGCAAAACCGGCAAGGCCGGACTGTGGCTGATCGACCCCTACGACTACACGATAGGTGCCGGCGAGGCCGCCACCCTGGTGGCAGCGCTGGCCGGCACCAACATCGAGCTGACGACCACGGCAGACCAGGCCACCTACGGCTCCGACGGCAACGCCGCCGGCAGCGGCAACATCACCGTCAACGCCGCCATCAGCGAGGCCGGCAGCAACAGCCTGACCCTGACCGCCGCCAACAGCATTGCCGTCAATGCACCGATCACCGTTGGTGCCCTGACATTGACCGGCCCCGGCGGCATCGCCCTCGGCGCCAATCTGACCGCCCGCACCGACATCACCCTCAACGGCAATGTCACGCTGACTTCAGACCTGACCCTCTCCAGTGGCATCAGCCAGATCTACACCACGGCCAGCAGCTATGTCGTGCCGGCCGGCGTCAACTCGCTGACCGCCATCCTGGTCGGCGGCGGTGGCGGCAAGGGTGGCGACGATGGTGGGCATATCGGTGGCAACACCGGCGCGGTGGGCAGCCTCACGGCGGCTTTCGCCGTCACACCGGGGCAGACCCTCTACATCGCGCCGGGCTCCGGCGGCGGCACCGGCGCAAGCAGTGCCGGCAACGCAGCCGGTGGTAGCGGCGGCAGCAACAGCTTCGGCCTGGCCAGTGGCGGCGACGGCGGCATCGCCGGACCCGCCGGTTCCTCGGGCGGCGGCGGCGGTGGCGGAGGTGCCACCGTGCTGAGCCTGACCGCCTCGCCCAATACCGCGTCGGCCCTGCTGATGGCCGGGGGTGGCGGTGGTGGCGGTGGCTCCGGCAACAACGACGCCTGCCCCAGCCTCTGCGCCGGCCAGAGCAGCGCCAACTACCGCAACGATGCCAGCTTCACCGGCCAGACCGGCGCCAATTCCGGCAACCAGACGCCATCGATACAAGACGGCGGCAGCTCCGGCGGCGGTGGCGGCGGCCTGCTGGGCGGCGCGACCAATCCTTCGGTCTTCTACTCCAACGAATGGACCGGCCGCGGCGGCAACCATGGCTCCAGCGGCGCGGCCAACGGGTTTGCGAACAGCTCGCTGAGCAGCTCGACGCAGACGCGCAGCAATGGCCAGGATGGCTACGCCCGCATCAGCTACGGTGGCGGCACGATCGCCGTCAATGGCACGCTCAATGGCGCACGCAACCTGGTCATCGACTCGTCCAGCGGGCGGGTCCAGCTGAACGGCGCGATCGGCGGCGGCAGCGCACTGAGTTCGCTGGATGTGCTGGGCTCGCTGGGTATCACCCTGGGCGCCGGCACGGTCACCTCCACCGGCGTGCAGACCTATACCGGCCCGCTGACGCTGAACGCGGCCGCGACATCGCTGAGCAGCAGCAATGCCGCCGTGACGCTGGCCGGCAGCGTCGTCAAGGGCGGCGGTTTCGCGGGTGACTTGAGCATCACCGCGGGCTCGGGCGCTGTGGCACTGAACGGTGCGCTGGGCAGCAGCGGCAACGCCCTCGGCGCGCTGGCGATCAGCAGCAGCGGCCAGACGCTGATCGGCGGGGCCGGCCATGCGGCCAGCTTCAGCAAGACCGGGACCGGCAGCACCGTGATAGCCGGCGGACTGATGCAGACCGCCGGCGCACAGAGCTACACCGGCACGGTCGATCTCAGCGGCAATACCCAGCTGACCAGCACGGGCGCAGGCGACATCACGCTCAATAACGCGATCTCCAACACCAGCCAGAAGGACCTGACGATCAGCGCCGCCGGCGGCAATGTCGTGTTGAAAGGCAATCTGGCCGTCGGCACCAATGCCTACGGCCCGACCCCGATCGGCGCCGTCACCCTCACCGCCAGCGCAAGCGTCAAGCTCGGCACCTCCGTCACACCGATCTCGATCGACGCCAAGAGCCTCAGCGTGACGGCGGCATCGATGGAGGCCTACGCTGCGGCGACCACCTTCACCTGCGCCGGCACCACCTCGGCGCGCGGCATCTGCCTGAGCAGCAGCCGCAGCTTCGATGTGGCCGGGGCCAGCACCGTCAGCGGCGCGCTGTCGGGCAGCGGCTCGCTGACCAAGACCGGCGCCGGCAAGCTGACACTGACCGGCCTCAACACCTACACCGGCAGCACGACCATCAGCGCCGGAATGGTCGAGATCGGCGGCACCGGCAGGCTGGGCAACGGCAACTACCTGGGCAATATCTCGGTGGCCACCCAGCTGCGCTTTGCCTCGACGGCCAACCAGACGCTGCGCGGCACGATGTCCGGCGCGGGCTTCATCAACTCGCCCGGCAGCGGCTCGCTGACCATCACCACCCTGGCCAATGCGGACAACTACAACGTGTCCAGGCTGTATGTGCTGAGCCCCGGCAGCGTCTACGGCAGCAGCAGCGGTACGAGCTACAGCCTCTACACCTCGCTGGCCGGCACGACCGTCATCAACGACGCCTCACCGACCGGCACCGCCATCTTCACCGGCGCACCGACCGGGGCCTCGGCGGCAGGCAGCTATGCGGTGACCTATACCGGCGGCCTGAGCCTGGGCAACGAGCGCTATTCGCTGGCGACCGGCACGGCCTCGAACTGGACGGTGGCGGCCAAGCCGCTGTCCGTGAGTGTCAGCAAGACCTATGACGGCAGCGCCAGCTTCGGCTCGGGTTTCAGCTTGAGCGGCATGGTCAACGGCGACGGTGTGCCGACGCTGAGCGGCAGCGCCAGCGTGGCCGGTGCCGGTGCGGGCAGCTACAACGCCTTCGGCAGCAGCACCTTGGTGCTGGGCAATGCCAACTACACGCTGAGCGGTGGCACGGTGGTGGCCAACATAGCCCCGGCCAGCCTGACCGTCGACGGCCTGATCGCACTCAGCAAGGTCTATGACGGCACGACCGCGGCTGCGCTCGACACGGCCATGGCACGATTCATCGGCCTGGTGGGCAATGACCAGCTGAGCCTGGGCGGCGCCACGGCCACGTTTGCCGACAAGAACGTCGGCCGTGGCAAGGTGGTCAACCTCAGCGGACTGACGCTGCTTGGCCCGGACGCTGGCAACTATGTGCTGAACGCCAGCAGCGCCATCACCACGGCCGACATCACACCGGCGGTGATCAGCGAAGTCACCGGCATCAGTGCCGCAGGCAAGGTCTATGACGGCACCACTGCTGCCACGCTCAACATCGCCAACGCCGACTTCAGCGGCCGCATCGGCAATGACCAGCTCACCGTGACCGGCGGCAGCGGCCAGTTCGCCGACAAGCATGCCGGCAGCGGCAAGACGGTCAGCATCACCGGCCTGAGCCTGGCCGGCGCCGACGCCGGCAACTACAGCTTCGGCTCGACCAGCGCCATCACCACGGCCGACATCACGCCCGCGTCGATCAGCGGCATCAGCGGCGTCACCGCCCTGAGCAAGGTCTATGACGGCAGCAACCTGGCCGGCCTGGACGGCAGCAACGCCGTCTTCGGCGGCATGGTCGCCGGCGACCAGCTCGGCCTGACCGCAGCCAGCGGCCGCTTCACAGACAAGAACGTCGGCAACGGCAAGAGCGTCGCCCTCAGCGGGCTGGCGCTGGGTGGCGCCGATGCGGCCAACTACAGGCTGGCCAGCAGTACCGGCAGCGCCACCGCCGACATCACCCCAGCACTGCTCTCGGCCGTCAACGGCATCAGGGCAGTCAGCAGGGTCTATGACGGCACGACCGCCATCTCCCTGGACCTGAGCCGGGCCACCCTGCCCGGCCGCATAGCCGGTGACGAGCTGCTGATCTCCAGCGCCAGCGCGGCCTTTGCCGACAAGCATGCCGGCACCGGCAAGCCGGTGCTGATTGCCGCGCTGAGCCTCGGCGGCGCCGATGCCGGCAACTATCTGTTCACCGGCGCCAGCACCATGGCCGATATCACACCGGCTCCCATCACCGCCATCACCGGCATCACGGTGTCGAGAAAGGTCTATGACGGCAGCACCACGGCCACACTGGACGCCAGCCTGGCGGCGATCCCTGGCCTGCTGGCGGGTGACCAGCTCAGCGTTGCCGGTGGGCAGGGCCGCTTCGCCGACAAGCATGCCGGCAGCGGCAAGCTGGTGACCATTGAGGGTCTGAGCCTGGGCGGCGCCGATGCCGGCAACTACCGGCTGGCCGATACCACGGCCAGCGCCACGGCCGACATCAGGCCGGCCCGTATCGACGCCATCACCGGCATCACGGCGTCGAACAGGGTCTATGACGGCACGACCGCGGCCACGCTGAATCTCGCCTCGGCCACATTCGCCGGCATGGTGGGCGGTGACGCGCTGACCGTGGCCAGCGCCAGCGGCGCCTTTGCCGACAAGCAGGCCGGCAGCGGCAAGAGCGTCAGCATCAGCGGCCTGAGCCTGGGCGGCGCCGACGCCGGCAACTACCAGCTGGCCGACACCACGGCCCGCACCAGCGCCGACATTGCGCGGGCGGCCATCAGTGCCATCAGCGGCATCACGGCGGCCAGCAAGATGGAGGACGGCAGCACCGAGGCCGCGCTGCAGCTGAGTCAGGCCCAGTTCAGCGGCCGCATCGGCAGCGACGCGCTGAGCGTGGCCCAGGCCCGTGGCAGCTTCGACAACGCCCAGCCGGGCGTGCACAAGGCGGTGAGCATCACCGACTTGGTCCTGGGTGGTGCCGACGCCGGCAACTACCAGCTGCTGCAGACCACTGCGAGCACACGGGCCGACATCAGCGCCAAGCCGGTGCCGCCGGTGGTGCCCGATGCGCAGGCGCCCGGCGCGGCGCCGGCAACGCCCGTACAGGCAGGCACCGGGGCAGCAACCAGCGGGCTGATCAGCACGGGCGGCCTGACCGCGGGACTTGAAGTCATTGCCTCATCGGCCAGCCCAGCCAAGCCATCTGCCCTGGCCGGCCCTGTCGCCGCGGCGGCGAGCCCCGCCGGCATCATTGTCGATCTGCTGCCCTCGGCCGCTCGGGGCGGGGCCGGCCTGGTCAATGTGTCGGTGCCGCGCGGCCGGGCCGGCGGCGCCGGCTTCAGCTTCGTTCTGCCGGCCGCGCTGCAACAGGCGGTCGAGGCCTCGGGCCAGCCGGCCACGGCCAGCGCCGCCGACGGCGGCCCGCTGCCCGGCTGGCTGCGCTTTGTGCCGGAGACGAGCAGCTTCGTGGCCGGCGCCGTGCCTGACGGGGCCCTGCCTTTCGAGGCCCTGGTGCGCATAGGCGCACAGAGCGCGGTGATCGTGGTTTCGGAGCGCGCCGAGTAGGGCCTGCGGATCAGCCGGCCAGGCAGATCCGGTCGCGCCCCTCGTCCTTGGCCCGGTACAGGGCAAGGTCGGCGCGGGCCAGCACCTGCTCGGCCGCTTCTTCGGCGCTGAGGCTGGCGGCCACGCCAATGCTGACCGTCATGCTGATGCGCTGGTCTATCCAGGCCAGCTCGGCATCGCGCAGGCATTGGCGCAGGCGCTCGGCCGTGGCCATGGCCTCGGCGACACCGGTGCGCGGCAGCAGGATGCAGAACTCCTCGCCACCCAGGCGCGCCACGACATCGATCTGCCGCGACGCGGCCAGCAGATGCTGGGACATCTGCACCAGGGCGGCATCGCCGGCCGCATGCCCCAGGCTGTCATTGATGCGCTTGAAGTGGTCCACGTCCACCAGCAGCAGCGCATAGGGCTCGCCGAAGCGCGCCTGCCAGCGCCGCTGCACGGCCAGCTGGGCCAGCAGCTCGCGGCGGTTGAGCAGGCCGGTAAGGCTGTCGATCTGCGACAGCTTTTGCAGGCGGCGCACCAGCCGCACCTGAATCACCACCGCAAAGCTGATATTGAGCGCGAGGTTCAGAATGCCCAGCACCAGCACCGCCAGCAGATTGAAGGCCGTGGTCTCGTCGATGGGCCGCGCAAAGCGCTCCGGCTGGATCAGGCCCCCGGCAAAGCGCACCACATACATCGCAGCCCCCAGGCAGTGGGGTGACAGCAGCAGCGCGGAGCCGCGCGGCCCGAACTCCTGGCGCAGCGGCGGCCATGCCTGCTGCAGCAGGCGCAGCAGGCTCCAGCCGATCGCGAAAGAGGTGCCCAGCACCGCCCAGGACGAGTGCTGCAGATCGGCACTGCCGGCCCACAGCAGCTGGGGCGTGCCGCACAGCAGCAGCAAAAGCATCTGCTCGCGGTCACTCAGCGGCTGGGCCAGCAGCAGTTGCACGCCGCGGCGCAGGGACATGAAGACAAGGATGGCAAACAGATTGGCGATGCCATGGGCCAGCCAGATCGGCGCGTGACCACGGGACATCATCAAGCCGACGGCCAGGGCCGACAGCACGCAGGACAGCCCCATATGGCGGGCAGCCCTTCCAGACTGATCCATGAAGCTGCTGCTCAGCGTCCAACCGGTGGCAAAACTGAGCTGCAGCAGCAGCATCAGCAGGAAGATCAGGACAACAGGACTCATAGACGGGCAGACGAACAACCTCGCATCCTAGCCCGGGAGGCTGCGCTCACGGCCCCTGCGCCTCTGACGCAGACCGGGATTCCGGTAGAAATCGCGGCCTGTCAGGCGCCCATCGGCGAGAACCCCGACTCAGACATCTCGGTCAGCGAAGCCACCGCCAGGCGGTCGCGGCCCTCGGCCTTGGCCCGGTAGAGGGCGCGGTCGGCGCCCAGCAGCAGCTTCTCGACCCGGGTCAGCACGCCCTCGCGTGCCACCGCGATGCCGATGCTGACGGTCAGCGGAAGGCTCAGCTCCCCGGCCACCAATGCTTGATCGCGCACCGCCTGGTTCAGCCGCTGGGCCAGCTCGATCGCCCCGGGGCCGTCGGTCAGGCGAAGCAGCACGCAGAACTCCTCGCCACCAAAGCGCGACAGCACATCGGTCTTGCGCACCGCCCCGGCCAGGCAGCGCGACACGGCGCACAGGGCCAGGTCGCCCACCGCATGGCCATGCTGGTCATTGACCCGCTTGAAGTGATCAACATCGATCAGCAGCAGCGCAAAGCTTTCCTGCTTGCGCTGCCAGCGATGAAACTCGGCGTCGAGGGCCTCCTGCATCGCGCGGCGATTCAGCAGGCCGGTCAGCGCGTCATGGCGCGACACATGGTTGAGCCGGCGCACCAGACGCAGCAGCACCATATAGCCCAGCGACAGATTGAGCAGGGCCGACAGCACAAAAAAGGCGAGCATCAGCCAGACATTGAGCTCGGTGGGCGCGGTCAGCTGGGCGCTCGACTCGGGTACCGGCCCAAGGGCCAGATAGGCCGAGCGCAGTCCGAACACCAGGGCCACCGCGAACATCGGCCCGGTCACCAGGCCGGTCGCCACAAGGCCGAATTCGCTGCGCACCTTGGCCGCCGAGCTGAAGCTCAGGCGCAGACCGGTCCAGCACAGCAGGCCCGACATCAGCATGCCGCGCACGCGGACATCGAGGCCCAGCGCAAGGTCCCCCAGACCGAGCAACAGCACCAGGGCCAGCAGCAGGGCCATTTCGCCATCGCGGCGCGGCTGGCGCAGGAAGATTTGAGCGCCACGGCGCATGGCCAGGAAGGCGATCATCGTGCTGGTGTTGGTCAGCGCCACCAGCAATGTCGGCGCCAGCGGGCTCCATGGCAAGGCCAGAGCCAGCAGCAGGCTCAGCAGAACGAACAGACAGGAAATTGCCCAATGCAGACCGGCGGCGCGCGACAGCCCCAGCAGCGATGCCGACAAGCCCCAGCTGATGGCCAGAATCACCTGAAACAGGGCCAGCACGACAAACAGGGCTTCCAGCGTGGTCATGCGGTCGTACGGCTTGGTCGGGTGATATCGGAGGTCGGGCGCCGGCTATGGCACCATGCCTACCTTATCGGCCCTTCCGGCCGCTGTCCAGCGTTAACACCCTCGGCCCTCTGTCATGCTGATCAACTTCTTCTACACCCTGCGCGCCGCCAAGCTGCCGGTTTCGGTGAAGGAATTCCTGACCCTGCTGGAAGCGCTGAAGGCGGACGTCATCGGCCCCTCGGTCGATGACTTCTACTACCTGGCACGCACCACCCTGGTCAAGGACGAGGCCCTGTTCGACAAGTTCGACCGCGCCTTCTCGGCCTACTTCAAGGGCGTTGAGCTGCTCACCGACTTCAGCAAGGAGCTGCCGATGGAGTGGCTGCAAAAGCATCTGGAGCTGGAGCTGAGCCCGGAGCAGAAGGCCGCCATCGAGGCGATGAGCTGGGATGAGCTGATGGAGACCCTCAAGAAGCGCTTCGAGGAGCAGAAGGAGCGCCACGAGGGCGGCAACCGGATGATTGGCACCGGGGGCACCAGCCCCTTCGGCGCCTATGGCTACAACCCGCAGGGAATACGCATCGGCCAGGAGAAGAGCCGCAACAAGAGCGCGGTCAAGGTCTGGGACCAGCGCGCCTACAAGGACTACGACGACACACTGGAACTCGGTACGCGCAATATCAAGGTAGCGTTGCGCCGCCTGCGCCGCTTTGCCCGCGAGGGTTCAGACCTGGAACTGGACCTGGACGACACCATCCACAAGACCGCCGCCAACGCCGGCATGCTGGACATCCGCATGGTGCCCGAGCGCCACAACAAGGTGAAGGTGCTGCTGCTGATGGACGTCGGGGGCACGATGGACGAGCACATCCACCGCGTTGAAGAACTCTTCAGCGCCGCCAAGACCGAGTTCAAGCACCTGGAGTTCTACTACTTCCACAACTGCGTCTACGACTTCATGTGGAAGAACAACCGCCGCCGCTACAGCGAGAAGACACCCACCTGGGACATGATCCGCAAGTACAACAAGGACTACAAGCTGATCTTCATCGGCGACGCGACGATGAGCCCTTACGAGATCCTGCAGCCGGGCGGCAGCGTCGAATACAACAACGAGGAGGCCGGCGCCGAATGGCTGCAACGCCTCACGAACGCGTTCCCGAAGTTCGCATGGATCAACCCCGAACCGCAGGGCGTGTGGCAGTACCGGCAGAGCATCTCCATCATTCAGCAGCTGATGAACCAGCGCATGTTTCCGCTCAGCCTGACCGGGCTCGAAGGCGCGATGCGGCTGCTCAGCAAATGAGGGTTGGCATCCGGCGCGCGGCGCTGGCGCTGGGTGTGGTGCTGGCGGGCCTGGGCAGCGGCTGTGCCTGGTTGCCGGGCCAGAAGGCTGCGGCCGAGGCCGCGGGCGGCGCCGTGCTGCCGGCGGCCCGCGCGGCCTATATCGTCGAGGTCGATGCACCCAGCGAGCAGCGCCAGCTGCTGCTGAACTATCTGGACCTGTCGCGATTCCAGAACGCGCCGCAGGCCGAGGCGCTGAGCGCGATCGAGCTCAATCGCCTGTGCGCGGCCGCGCCGGCCCAGGCGCGCAGCCTGCTCGAGACCCAGGGCTTCTTCAATGCCAAGGTGAGCTTGACGCGCACTCCCGGCACGCCCGAGCGTGTGCGGGTGCATGTCGAGACCGGCGAGCCCGCGCGAGTGGACGGGGTTGCCTACGAAGTCACCGGGGCGCTCGGCGAAAGCGCCGCCCAGCCGGGCCCGCAACAGGCTCTGCTGGAGCAGTTGCGCAAGACCTGGCCCCTGCCCGCAGGAAGAACCTTCGCCCAAGGCCCATGGTCGGCGGCCAAGAACGAGAGCCTGGCCCAGGCTCGCGCCGAGGGCTATCCGCAGGCCCGCTGGGTCAGCACCCAGGCGCAGGTGGACACGCAGGCCAAGCGCGTCGCTATCGCGCTGCTGCTGGACAGCGGACCGCTGTACCGGCTCGGCGCGCTGCAGATCGAGGGCCTGGAGCGCCAGGAAGACTCCAGCGTGCGCCGCCTGGCCGGCTTCAATGCGGGCGACGCCTACAGCGAGAAGGCCTTGATCGAGTTCCAGGAGCGGCTGCAGCGGGCCGGGTTGTTCGACAGCGTCGTCGTCGAGCTGGACACCGCCCCCGAGCAGGCCCAGGCCGCCACCGTGCGGGTGCGCGTGCGGGAGGCCATGCTGCAGGAGGCCACCACCAGCGTCGGCTACAGCGCCAATACCGGCCCGCGCGTGGCGCTGGAGCATCTGCACCGCCGGCCGCTGGGCTTCAGCCTGCTGGCCAAGCAGAAGCTGGAGCTGGGCAAGCAGAAGCGCCTCTACCAGGCCGAGCTGACCTCGCACGCCACCCCCAGCCTCTACCGCAACCAGGTGGTGGTGGTGGCCCAGCGCCTGCACACCGATGACACCATCGAAGACAGCTACGGCCTGCGCGTCGGCCGGCTGCAGGAAACGCTCACCCATGACCGCAGCTACTTTGTCGAGGCGCTGCATGGCCGCAGCGTGAGCCCCAGCGGCGTGGTCAGCGCCGACGCCAGCTCGATCAACTACCACTGGACCTGGCGCCGGCTGGACAGCGCCCTGCTGCCCACCGAGGGCTGGGCCGCATCAGCCCAGCTTGGCACCGGTCTGAGCCGCAGCACCGTGGCCGAGAACGGCCCCTTCGTGCGCGCCTGGGGGCGGCTCAGCTGGTACCGGCCGCTGGGTCGCCAATGGCTGGCCAGCGCCCGCATGGAAGTCGGCCAGGTGTTCGCCAAGGACGCGGTGGGCCTGCCAGACCCCTTGCTGTTCCGCGCCGGCGGGGACGACTCGGTGCGTGGCTATGCCTACCGGTCGCTGGGCCCGAGCAAGGACGGCGTGCTGCACAGCGGTCGCATGGTCTGGACCGGCAGTGTCGAGGCCGCCAGGCCCATCTTCAGCGACCTGCCCCAGTACCAGGCGGCCGTGTTCCTCGATGCCGGCCAGGCCGCTGACAGCTGGGGCGCGCTGAAGCCGGTGTTCGGCTACGGCTTCGGCCTGCGCTGGCGCAGCCCGGTGGGCCCGCTGCGTGTCGATCTCGGCTGGCCCGAGAAAAGCAGCAAGCCCCGCCTGCACTTCAGCGTGGGCATCGCCTTCTGATGAGCACCACCCTGCCCCGATCGAGGCGCGCGCGCCGCCGCGTGCTGATCACGCTTGCATTGCTGACGGCCCTGCTGGCCATCGTCGTGGGCTTGGTGCTGGCCGGTCTGCGCACCGCACCCGGCACGGCTTGGCTGCTGGCGCGCGCGCCGGGCCTGCAGATCGAGCAGCCCGAGGGCAGCCTGCTGGGCGACTTCGCGGCGCGCCGAATGACCCTGACCTTGCCCGGCATCGTCGAGCCCCTGGTGCTGACCGGCCTGCGCTGGCAAGACCTGACACTTGAGTATTCCGGGCTGACCGGCCAATGGCTGAAGGTTCGCATCGCCCAGGTCCGCGCCGACAGGCTGGACATCACCCTGCCGGCCAGCAGCACGAGCAGCGGCGCGCCTGCCAATCTGTGGCTGCCGCTGGAGCTGGAGGTGCAGCAGTTGCGCATTGGCGAGATTCACAGCGCGGCGCTGGGCACCAAGCCGCTGCGCCGGCTCGATGCCGCCATCCATCTAGGCGCCAGGGCGGGGGCCGAGCATGGCATCAGCTTGACCAGGGTCGAATGGGACGGCCTGCTGCTCAGCGGCAAGGCCCTGCAGGCCAGCCGCGACGATCTGCAGCTCGACGCCCAGCTGCTTGTGGAGCCGCTGACCGGCGCGACAGACAAGCACTGGCAGGCCCGGCTTGAGCTGAAAGGCCCGCTGGCCGGCCCGACCCTGCAGGCCCAGCTCAGCGCCGCGCAGCAGAGCCTGCAGGCCAGCGCCCGCCTGCAGCCCTTTGCGGCCTGGCCGCTGGCCGAGCTGCAGGCCCGCACCCGGGGCCTGAATCTGGCCGCGCTGAACAGCGACTGGCCGCGCACCGCCCTGAGCGGCGAGGCCCAGCTCAGCAGCAAGGGCTGGGACCAGCCTGCGGCCCTGCGCCTGAACCTGAGCAACAGCGATGCCGGTCGCTGGGACCAGCAACGCCTGCCGCTGCAGGCCATTGCGCTGGACCTGGAGGCGGTGCCCAATCAAGCGCAAAGCGTGAACGTGCGCGCCTTCGACCTCCAGCTTGGGCTGCCCGGCGCACCCGCCGGGCGGCTGCAGGGCCAGGGCGGCGGCAAGCTCGATGACTGGCGCCTGAGCACCCGCATCAGCCAGTTGCAGCCGGCCGGCCTGGACAAGCGCCTTGCAGCGCTGAACCTGAACGGCACGCTGGAGCTGCAAGGCAGTGGCGGTCTGCAGGCACCCACGATTGCGGCTCAGGCCCAGCTGCTGGGCCAATGGCTGGCCAAGCCGGCGGCCATGGCACAGGCGCAGGCCCAGCTGAGCCTGGATGCTGTCTACACACCGCAGCGGATACGCATCAAGCAGGCCCAGCTCAGCGCCGGTACGGCGCAGGCCACCGCCCAGGCCACCCTCGACCGGCAGGGCAAGGCCTGGCGGGTGCAGGGCCAGGCCAGGCTGAGCGAGTTCGACCCGCGCCTGTGGTGGGCCGGTCCGGCCGGATCGGCCTGGCAGCGCACGGGGCAACGGCTGAACGCCAGCCTGGATGCCGATCTGCTGCTTGGCGCCCAGGCCGGCTGGCCGCGGGGTGAGGCCAGCATGAAGCTGGGCGACAGCCTCATGATGGGCGTGCCGGTCAGCGGCGAGGCCCGGCTGAAATCCGGCGCCGAAGCGACGCTGACGGCCAAGATGCTGGCCGGCGGCAATCAGCTGAGCCTCAGCGGCCAGTTGCCCCCTGCCCCCGCCGCCGAGCGCTGGACCGGCAGTGTGCAGGCCGGAGATCTGTCACGGCTGGCGCCCCTGCTGGCCATGCTCCCCGTGCGTGCCGACCAGCCGGCGATCACGCTGTCGGGCAAGCTGGAGGGCGCATTCACGGCCCAGGGCCGCTGGCCGCTGCTCAGCATAGACACCCAATTGAAGGCGCAGAACCTGCAGAGCAATCTGCTGGGCCCGGACGCCCGCATCGGCCAGGCCGACCTGAGCGCAGCGCTGGGCACGCAGGCGGGCGATGCGTTGAGCGTGAAGCTCGATCTGCGCAATCTCAGCCTGCCCTCCGCACGCGTCGAACGGCTCTTGCTGCAGCTGGGCGGCAGCTGGGCCCAGCATCAGGCCAGCCTGGAGCTGACCAGCGGACTGAAGGCGCCTCCCTGGCTGAACGCACTGCTGCCCGGTGCCTCGCTGGGCGACACCGCCAACGGCAGCCGCGCCGCGCTGAAGCTGCAGGGCGGCCTGTCCCAGGCGCCCGCAGCCTGGCTGACACGCGCCCAGGCGGTGGACTGGGCGGGCCAGTTGCAGCAGCTGGAACTGCGCGGCACCGGCCCCGCCAGCGGCACCGCGCCGGCCTGGATCAGCGGCCGTGAGCTCGGACTGAAGCTGCAGTGGAGCGGTGACGGGCTCTTGAGCCAGGCACTGGCGCAGCCCGGCCGCGTCGAGATTGCCGGGGCCGGCCTGCGCTGGAGCCTGCTGCGCTGGCAGGCGCCGCGGATGAGCGGCGAGAGCGCCCTGATCGAGGCCCAGGCGGAGCTCGAGCCGCTGGCCGTGGCGCCTCTGCTGGCCCGCTGGCAACCCGACTTTGGCTGGGGCGGCAATCTGCTGCTGGGCGGCCGCGCCAGGCTGCGCATGGGCAGCACGGTGGACATCGACATCGAACTGCTGCGCAGCCAGGGCGATCTGCTGGTCACCGACGACGCCGGCCCGCAGGCCCTGGGCCTGAGCGAGCTGCGCCTGGCGCTGCTGGCGCAGAACGGCGTCTGGCACTTCACCCAGGCGATCGCGGGCACGAATCTGGGCGTGGTCGGCGGCGCGATCAGCAGCCGCACCTCACCCCAGGCCTGGTGGCCGGCGCCCGAGGCACCGCTGGAGGGCGTGCTGGAAGCCCAGGTCGCCAACCTCGGCACCTGGGGCGGCTGGATCCCGGCAGGCTGGCGCCTGGCCGGCACCACGCGCGCCGGCATCACGCTGGGCGGCAAGGTCGGCGCACCCGAGATCGTCGGCCAGGCGACGGGGCATGACATCAGTGTGCGCAATCTGCTGCAAGGCGTCGATGTGCGCGAGGGCGAGTTCGCGATGAGCCTCAACGGCGCCACCGCCAAACTGGACTTCCTGCGCGCCAAGGCCGGCGCCGGCACCCTGCAGCTGGAGGGCAATGCCGAGCTGGGCGCCACGCCGCAGGCCCAGCTGACGCTGAAGGCCTCGAAGTTCGCCCTGCTGGCGCGGGTGGACCGGCGCATCGTCACCAGCGGCCAGGCCCAGCTGGCGCTGAAGGCCAACGAACTGAAGCTGAACGGCAAGTTCACCGTCGACGAAGGCCTGATCGACTTCACCCGCTCCGATGCACCCAGTCTCGATGATGACGTGGTCGTGCTGCGCAGCGAACAGCCGCTGCCCGAGGCACCGAGCAACGGCAGCAAGCGCGAACGCGTGATCATCGTGGACCTGGGCGTCGATCTGGGCCGCCAGCTGCGCCTGCGCGGCCGCGGCCTGGACACCCTGCTGCGCGGCGAGCTGCGCCTGGGCCAGCTCGCCGGCAAGCCGACCCTGCAGGGCACAGTGCGGGCCGAGAACGGCACCTATGCCGCCTACGGCCAGAAGCTGGAGATCGAACGCGGCGATGTGATCTTCGGCGGCCAGATGGACAACCCGCGCCTGGACGTGATTGCCACCCGGCCGAACACCGACACCCGGGTGGGCGTGACCGTCACCGGCACCGCCCGCAACCCGCGCATCCGCCTGTTCTCCGAGCCTGAGCTGAGCGAGACCGAGAAGCTCTCCTGGCTGGTGCTGGGCCGCGGCTCCGACGGCCTTGGCCGCACCGACACCGCCCTGCTGCAGCGCGCTGCCCTGGCCCTGCTGACCGGCGAAGGTGAAGGCGCGACGGCGAAGCTGGTGCAAAGCCTGGGCCTGGACGAGCTGTCGCTGAAGCAGAGCGACGGCGAGGTGCGCGAAACCATCGTCCGCCTGGGCAAGCAGCTGTCGCGCCGCTGGTACGTCGGCTATGAACGCGGCCTCAACTCCACCACCGGCAACTGGCAGCTGATCTACCGCATCGCCCAGCGCTTCACCTTGCGCGCGCAATCGGGCTCGGACAATTCGATGGATCTGATCTGGCAGTGGAAGTGGAATTGATGGGTTGAGGCCGGCGCTGAGAAAGTTGCCCCCCGGCTCGCTTGATCACCCGATCAAGGGCGGCGGCGTACCCGAGCACCCAGCCCGGCCAGACCGGCGAGCAACAGGGCCGTGGACCCTGGCTCGGGCACGGCCGAGGCAGTGAGACGGAAGGCCATGTCCATGCCACCGGGCCAGCCACGGTCGGCGATGTCATAGCTGCCCATGAATCCGTAGAGGTAGAAGGCACCACCACTGTACGGATTGGGTTGCTCAGGCGTGGTGGCCATCTGCACGCCCAAACCGGCATTCGATCCAAGGTCGGGCAGATCGCCCTGCTTGGTGACGAACAGCGCGGTGTAGCGCGCCCCAGGCAGCAGCGGCGTGGCACCGAGATCAAAGTCGAGCAAGCCACGACGATTGGATGCGCCGGCCTCGATCCAGGCCGTGGCTGCCACGACCGCCGACAAGCTTCCAGGCTCACCCTCGTGAAGCAGGAGATCAACAGCGATGCGCTCCGTGCTGGGTGCGACATAGAACAGGCTGAACACGGTGCGCTCATCAAGTGCCGTGAACGATTGGGCGACACCGCGCCACACATTGCCGTACTCGGGCTGATTGTTCGCCAAGTGGTAGTAGCCGTAGGCGTTGCCTGGCGGCAGCTCGAAGGTCTCCGCGTGTACGGCAGGTGCCGTGCAGGCGAAGGCGACGGCGGCCAGGGCGGATGCGATCGAGCGGTGCATGGGATTCCTCCTTGAAGTTCTTTTGCCGGGTGGCGACACGACCATAGCGGCCCGGCTGTCCAGTTGACCGGACGGTTTGCCCCACCCAAGGGAAACCTCGGGTGGCCTCCGGGCGGGAGCACGGATGGATTGGGCCAAGATGTGCTGGTGACGCCGCCCCGAACCAGGGAAGCAGCCAGGCGATCGCAATACAGGGGGACGAGGACTATGCGATGGCATTGAATGCACTGGGCTGCTACCTGCGAAAACGAGCGCAGGAGATCGAGATCTCGCTGGCCGAACTGGCGCGCCGCGCCGGCGTGAGTCGCCAGACCCTGCACACGGTCAGCAACAGCGCGGCGCGCCTGCCGGAGATGGAAACCCTGGTCAAGCTGGGCGTGGCCCTTCGCGTGCACCCCTTGCACCTGATCCATCTCGCCTTCGCCGACTACCGGTTGCCGCCCGTGATGGAAGCCGGGGCAAAGCCGCGCAAGGACGCGAGCATCTTCGTGGCCGACGTGACCATTCCCGACGGCACCCTGGTCCATGCCGGGAGCCGCTTCACCAAGGTCTGGGCCGTGCAGAACATCGGCACCGTGGCCTGGCAGGGCCGCCGGCTGTCTTGCATGGACCATGACATCAGCGTCAGCATGCCGAACGGGCCTGCCCAACCCATGGGTCATCGGATCAAGCCGGCAGCGCCCTGGATTGAGGTGCCTCACACCGAGCCCGGTGCGATCGTGCAACTGAGCATCGACTTCGAGGCGCCCCAGGTGCCCGGCACCTATGTCTCGTACTGGAAATCCCATTTCGCCGATGGCGAACTGTGCTTCCCCGAGTCCGCCGGCCTGTCCTGCGTGGTGCGGGTGATTGCGATGGGCAGATCAATCTGAGTGCCCCCAGGTTGGCGCTGGCAACTCGGCAGTACGGACCTAGCGACGGAGCCGGACAACGGCCCACAACTGAATCGCCCTCACTCCATGCGAGAATGCGCGCCGCCTGTCTCGCCATAGCACAATGGATAGTGCAACCGCCTCCTAAGCGGTAGATGTGGGTTCGATTCCCGCTGGCGGGACCAAATTCGATGGGTAGAAGCGCAACATGAACACCACGCTGGGTATGACCGATGCTGCGCTGGATGCGTTTTGCCGCCGCCATCGCATCCAACGACTTGCCTTGTTCGGGTCACGCCTCAAAGGCACGCACCGTGCTGACAGCGATATCGACCTTTTGGTTGACTTCGAGCCGGGTTTTGCGCCCGGATTGCTGGGCTTGAGCGCAGCCGAGATCGAACTCGGCGAGTTGCTGGGCAAAAAGGTCGATCTGCGCACGGCGCAGGACCTAAGCCCGTACTTCCGCGACGAGATCGTGAACCAGGCGCTGGTGGCCTATGCAAGCTGAGGACCGCATACGTCTTCAGCACATGATCGAAGCCACCCACGTGGCGCAGGACTTCATCAGCGGACGAGTACAAGCCGATCTGTCTCAGGACAAGATGCTGCTGTTTGCCGTGGTGCGTGCCATTGAAATCATCGGCGAAGCCGCAGCACGAGTTTCCCCGGAGCTGAGGGCGGCGATGCCCAACATTCCCTGGGCGGCCATCATCGGCATGCGCAACCGGCTGGTTCATGCCTATTTCAGCATCGATGCCGAGATCGTCTGGAACACCGTAAACACAGAGTTGCCGTTACTGCGGCCTGCCTTGCAGGCAGCAGTTGACAGCCACTGATCACCGCCGCATCGACCTAGACAGCATCAGCACCGGTATCAGCCCCACGACCACGATCGCGATCGAGGGCAGGGCTGCTTCGCTGAGGCGCTCGTCGCGGGCCAGCTGATAGGCCACCACGGCCAGCGTATCGCTGTTGAACGGCCGCAGCACCAGGGTGGCGGGCAGTTCCTTCATCACATCGACGAAGACCAGCAAGGCAGCCGCCAGCGAGGAGCGGGCCAGCAGTGGCGCGTGCAGGCGCAGGAACAGCCGGGCGCGCGAGGCGCCCAGCATGCGGGCGGTCTCGTCGACGCTGGGGGCGATGCGGGCATAGCCGGCATCGATGGACTGCAGGGCAACGGCCGAGAAGCGCACCAGATAGGCATAGATCAGTCCGAGCACGGTGCCCGTCATCACGGCCGACAGCGGCAGCTCGGGCCAGCGCTGTTGCAGCCAGCCCAGCGGCAGCAGAATGCCCACGGCGATCACCGCACCGGGCACGGCATAACCCAGCGACACCACGCGGGTGGCCAGCTTCAGCAGCAGGCCCTTGCCGCGGCCCTGCCTGGCCTGGCCGAGGCGGGCCGCAAAGGCCAGCGTCAGCGCCATCAGCACGGCGAGCATTGCAGCCAGACCGGCGAGCTTGAAGCTGGTCCAGCTCCATCGGGCAAAGCGCGCCAGCGGCAGACCCAGCTCGGCGTTCTGCGCCTCCTGCCACAGCAGGCCGGCCAACACCGCCACCGGCACCACAAAGCCCAGCAACACCGGCAGCGCGCACAACACGAAGGCCAGCAGGGCCGCGCCGCCGCGCAGCGGCAGCGGCCGCGCCTCGGCCGCCTGCAGGGCGCCCGGCCGGGCGGTGACGAAGCGCATCCTGGCCTGGGCGCGGCGCTCCAGCCACAGCAGACCGGCGACGACGATCAGCAGCAGCGAGGCCAGCTGGGCGGCGGCGAAGCGGTCGTTCATCACCAGCCACGCCTTGTAGATGCCGGTGGTGAATGTATTCAGGCCGAAGTAGGAGCCGACGCCGTAGTCGGCCAGCGTCTCCATCAGCGCCAGGGCAACGCCAGCGGCGAGCGCCGGGCGGGCCAGCGGCAGGGCCACCTTGAAGACGCGGCGCAAGGTGCTGGCGCCCAGCATGCGGGCGGCTTCCATCAGCGCCACGCCGCGCTCGTTCAGCGCCGTGCGGGTCAGCAGATAGACGTAGGGGTAGAGGCACAGCACGAACAGGGCCACCGCGCCGGGCAGGCTGCGCACATCGGGCCACAGCGCGCCCTGGGCGCCGGTCACGGCCCGCAACCAGGTTTGCAGCGCGCCGCTGTACTGCAGCACATCGGTGTAGGCGTAGGCGGCCACATAAGCGGGCATGGCCATGGGCAGCAGCAGCGCCCATTCGAACCAGCGCCGGCCCGGGAACTGGAACAGGCTTACCGCCGCCGCCGTGGCGCCGCCCAGCAGGGCCACACCGAGGCCGACGCTGACGGCCAGCAGCAGCGAGCTGCGCGTGTAGTCGGGCAGCACGGTGGCGAACTGGTGCTGCAGGATGGCCAGCGCCTGGGCATCCATGGCAAGCCAGGAGCCCAGCACGCCCAAGACGGGCACGGCCAGCAGCAGACAAACAAGGGTGATCAGTCGAAACATCAGGGGCGAGTGGACCGGGGTCGGGCAATTCATGCCTTGAGCCAGGTCAAGACAACAAGAATGCGAACAAGGCGCATTTGCCGCCCGGCCCTTATCATAGGGCCATGTTCCTAGCACTCGATCAGTTAAGCGTGCGCTACCCCGGCGCCGCGAACCAGAAACCGGCGGTCGAGGGCGTGACCCTGACCCTGCCCAAGGGCCAGATCGGCGTCTTGATCGGCCCGTCGGGCTGCGGCAAGACCACCCTGCTGCGCGCCATCGCCGGCCTGGAGCATGTGCACCAGGGCCGCATCAGCATCACCGGCGCGGTGCTGGCCGATGCTGCCACCGGCCTGCACATACCGCCCGAGGCGCGGCAGATCGGCATGGTGTTCCAGGACTACGCGCTGTTCCCCCATCTGTCGGTGGCCGACAACATCGGCTTCGGCCTGAACCACCTCAAGCCCGCCCAGCGCGCCCAGCGCACCCGTGAGGTGCTGGACCTGGTGGGCCTGGCCCATGCTGCCAAGCGCGCGCCGCACCAGCTCTCGGGCGGCCAGCAGCAGCGTGTCGCCCTGGCCCGGGCACTGGCGCCGGCGCCGCGGCTGCTGCTGCTGGACGAGCCCTTCTCCAGCCTCGACGTGGATCTGCGCGAGCACCTGAGCCAGGAGCTGCGCGGCATCCTGCACGAGTCGGGCACGACGGCGCTGTTCGTCACCCACGACCAGGCCGAGGCCTTCGCCGTCGGCGACGTGGTCGGCGTGATGCACCAGGGCCGGCTGGAGCAATGGGACGAGGCCTACACCGTCTACCACCGCCCGGCCACCCGCTTCGTCGCAGACTTCATCGGCCACGGCGTGTTCGCCCCGGCCCGCATCACCATGGGCCCGGACGGCCCGGTCGTGCACACGCCGCTGGGCGATTTGAGCGATGTCGGCGAATGCCCGCTGCCCGATGCCTACCCCGGCGGCGAATGCGAAGTGCTGCTGCGCGCCGACGACATCACCCACGATGACGACGCCCCGACCAAGGCCCGCATCGAACGCAAGGCATTTCGCGGCGCATCATTTCTTTACACACTGCGTCTTGCCACCGGCGAGCAGGTGCTCGTGCACGTGCCCTCGCACCATGATCACCAGGTGGGCGAGTGGATTGGCATACGCGCCAGCGTCGATCACGTCGTGACCTTTGCACGTCCGACGGGCTGAGATTCGTCGCCTGGGGCGATACACCGTGAATAAGGGGCGAAACTTTATCCTGATGCGGCCTCTCCAAGCCGGGCCAGAACTTATACTGGTCTAGAGAGATTCCGCCTTCAAAACGGACCCTCACCCGCATGTTTGCTCGATATCACGTATAGGGAACACTCGCATCATGGGTGCCAAACTGAAAGTTGCCGGCTGGGTTGCCTTGGGTGCCATTGCCGGTGCACTCACCACCATGCAGTTGCCGGCCAACGGGCGCACCTCGCTCGCGCCCCTGCCCCTGGAAGAGATGCAACAGCTGGCCGCCGTGTTCGGCATGGTCAAGTCCGATTACGTGGAACCGGTCGATGAGAAGAAGCTCATCAACGATGCCATCGCGGGCATGGTCGCCGGGCTGGACCCCCATTCGCAGTTCTTCGACAAGAAGAGCTTCAAGGAATTCCGCGAGAGCAGCACCGGCAAATTCGTCGGTGTCGGCATCGAAATCGGCATGGAAGACGGCCTGGTCAAGATCGTCTCGCCGATCGAGGGCTCGCCTGCCTTCCGCGCCGGCCTGAAGAGCGGCGACCTGATCACCAAGATCGACGACACCATGGTCAAGGGCCTGGGCATCGATCAGGCCGTCAAGCGCATGCGCGGCGAGCCCAACACCAAGGTTTCGCTGACCATCTTCCGCAAGAGCGAGAGCCGCAGCTTCCCCATCACCATCGTGCGCGAAGAGATCCGCCAGCAAAGCGTGCGCGCCAAGGTGGTCGAGCCCGGCTATGCCTGGCTGCGCGTCAGCCAGTTCCAGGACCGCACCGTCGATGACTTCGTGCGCAAGCTCGAAGAGATCTACAAGCAGGAGCCCAAGCTGAAGGGACTGGTGCTGGACCTGCGCAATGACCCGGGCGGCCTGCTTGAGGGCGCCGTGGCAATTTCCGCCGCCTTCCTGCCCGCTGACACCGTGGTCGTCTCGACCAACGGCCAGGTGGCCGACTCCAAGGCCGTGTTCAAGGCCACGCCCGACAACTACACCCGCCGCGGCGGCAGCGACCCGCTGCGCAAGCTGCCGGCCGCGCTGAAGAGCGTGCCCATGGTGGTGCTGGTCAACGAGGGCTCGGCCTCGGCCAGCGAAATCGTCGCCGGCGCGCTGCAGGACCACAAGCGCGCCATCGTGATGGGTGCCCAGACCTTCGGCAAGGGCTCGGTGCAGACGGTGCGCCAGCTCAGCCCCGAGACGGCGCTGAAGATCACCACCGCCCGCTACTACACCCCGAACGGCCGCTCGATCCAGGCCAAGGGCATAGTCCCCGACGTGCTGCTGGACGAAACCGCCGAGGGCAATGTCTTCGCCGCACTGCGCATGCGCGAGGCCGACCTGGAAAAGCATCTGCAGAACGCGAAGGGCGAGGACGACAAGGATCCGGCCCGCGAAAAGGCCCGCGAGGAGGCCCGCGCCAAGCTCGAAGCCGAGGCGGCCAAGACCAAGGAGCCGATCAAGCCCCTGCCCGAGTTCGGCAGCGCGGAAGACTTCCCGCTGACCCAGGCCTTCAATCGCCTGAAGGGCAAGACGGTGCTGGTGTCCAAGACGGCGGTGGAACGGAAGGCGGAAGCCACTACCGAGCAATAGGGCGAGGCCCTACCCGCAAGGTCTGCAGAACGAAGCCCGCCCTGGCGGGCTTTGTTGTTTCTGGCCTCACGGCACAATCGCGGCATGGACGATACCCAGCTGCTGCGCTACTCGCGCCACATCCTGCTCGATGAAATCGGCATCGAGGGCCAGCAGCGCCTGCTGCAAAGCCATGCGCTGGTGATAGGCGCCGGCGGTCTGGGCTCGCCGGTGGCCCTGTTCCTGGCCACCGCGGGCGTCGGCCACATCACGCTGGTCGATCATGACCAGGTGGACCTGACCAATCTGCAGCGCCAGATTGCCCACAACCTGGACCGCGTCGGCCAGGACAAGGTCAGCTCCGCCCGCCAAAGCATGCTGGCCATCAACCCCGATCTGCAGGTGCGCACGCTGGTGCAGCGCGCCGACGCGCAGGCGCTGGACGTGCTGGTCGCCGAGGCCGATGTGGTGCTGGACTGCAGCGACAATTTCCGCACTCGCCATGCCGTCAACGCCGCCTGCGTCAAGCATCGCAAGCCGCTGGTGTCAGGGGCGGCGATCGGCTTCGATGGTCAGATCTCCGTCTATGACAGCCGCCTGCCCGACATGCCCTGCTATGCCTGCGTGTTCCCGCCCGAAGCGGCGGTGCAGGACGTGGCCTGCGCGACGATGGGCGTCTTCGCTCCGCTGGTGGGCATCATCGGCAGCCTGCAGGCGGCCGAGGCGCTGAAGCTGCTGGCCGGCATCGGCGAGTCGCTGGCCGGACGGCTGCAGATGCTGGATGCCCGACGCATGGAGTGGAGCGAGATCCGCATGGCACGCGCCGCGGACTGCCCCTGTTGCGCTGGGGGGCCCGCCGCAGCCACCGGCAGGGTTTAAGCTGCGCACCATGAGCAAGAAACCCCACCAACTGATCGCCCGCAACTTCCCGTCCGCCGAAGAAGAAGCCAAGGCCCCGCCACCCACCGCGCTGTACGAGGGCCCGGAAAGCGCCTACAAGCTCGCCTTCGCCGACGACGACTTCCTGCTGCGCGAAGAGCTGCGCCCGGTGCGCATGCAGCTGGAACTGCTCAAACCCGAAATGGTGCAACGCGAGCAGGGCATCGAATCGACGATCGTGATGTTCGGCAGCGCCCGCACCTTGCCGGCCGACGTCGCCCAGGCGGAGCTGAAGCAGGCCCAGGCCAGCGGCGACGCCGCCGCACTGCGCCAGGCCGAGGCCAAGCTGAGGATGAGCCACTTCTACGAGGAGGCGCGCCGCTTCGCCGCGCTGGTGACCGAGAAGTCGCGGGCGCGCAAGACACCGATCTACGTCGTCACCGGCGGCGGCCCCGGCATCATGGAGGCGGGCAATCGCGGCGCCTTCGAAGCCGGCGGCAAGAGCATTGGCCTGAACATCGTGCTGCCGCACGAGCAGGCGCCCAACCCCTACATCACGCCGGAGCTGTGCTTCCGCTTCCACTATTTCGCGCTGCGCAAGATGCACTTCCTGATGCGCTCGATCGCGCTGGTGTGCTTCCCCGGCGGCTTCGGCACCCTGGACGAGCTGTTCGAGACCATGACCCTGATCCAGACGGGCAAATCGCGACGCCGGCCCATCCTGCTGTTCGGGCGGGACTTCTGGACCCGCTTGATCAATGTCGAGCTGTTGATCGAGACCGGCATGATCAGCCCCGGCGACGAGAAGTTGTTCACCTTCGTCGAGACCGCCGAGGAGGCCTGGGCCGTGCTGGAGGCCGAGTACGGTCTGGATCTGCCCGCCGTGAAATCCACCGAACCGGGCCCGGCAAACTGAATATGTCACTAGGCCCGAGCAGCGAGAATCAGCGCCCATGAAACGACACATCAGCCTGATTGGCGCGCCCACCGACATCGGTGCCGGCGCCCGTGGTGCCAGCATGGGGCCCGAAGCCATGCGCGTGGCCAATATCCAGTCCATCCTGGAAAGCCATGGCCTGGAGGTGCAGGACCGCGGCAATCTGGTCGGCCCGTCCAACCCCTGGCAGCCGCCGGTGGACGGCTACCGCCATCTGCCCGAGGTCACCGCCTGGAACCTGGCCGTGCACGAGGCCGTCCACGCCGAGCTGGACCAGGGCCGCCTGCCCATACTGCTCGGTGGTGACCACTGCCTGGGCCTGGGCTCGATCAGCGCCGTGGCCCGCCACTGCCGCGAAAAGGGCAAGAAGCTGCGCATCCTCTGGCTGGACGCCCATGCCGACTTCAACACCAGCCAGCTGACGCCCAGCGGCAATATCCACGGTATGCCGGTAGCCTGCCTGTGCGGCCTCGGGCCAAAGCAGCTGATCGAGATCGGCGGCCAGGTGCCGGCGATCAACCCGAAGTGGATACGCCAGATCGGCATACGCAGCGTCGACGAGGGCGAGAAACGCCTCGTGCATGAGCAGGATCTCGAGGTCTTCGACATGCGCTTCATCGACGAGATGGGCATGCGCCACACCATGGAGCTGGCCTTGGCCACCCTGGACGCCAACACCCATCTGCACGTCAGCTTCGACGTCGACTTTCTCGACCCCGACATCGCCCCCGGCGTCGGCACCACCATCCCCGGCGGCCCGACCTACCGCGAAGCCCAGCTGTGCATGGAAATGATCGCCGACACGGGCCTGCTGGCCTCGCTGGACGTGATGGAGCTCAATCCGGCGCTGGATGTGCGCAACAAGACCGCCCAGCTGGCAGTGGATCTGATCGAGAGCCTGTTTGGCAAATCGACCTTGATGAGAAAGTAAGTTTGCCCTGCCTACGGCAGAGGGCAAATCGACCTTGATGAGAAAGTAAGTTTGCCCTGCCCCCCAAGCCTTTGGGGGATGACCGCAACGGCGCAACGTGATTTGATGTACTTGGCTGGTGATGCCCGTCACCGGAGGAGTACGGCATGCGCGTGTTCGAGTTCAATCGAGGTCTCGCCAGGCTATGCAGCGCAGCGGCGCTGGCGCTCACGGCCCTGCTGGGCACGCCTGCCCAGGCGGCCTTCAGCGCTGACGTGACGGTTTCGCTGCTGGCGCCCGGCGGCATCGTCGGCGACAGCACGCCTCTGGGCGGCAGCGATGTGGTCAGCGGCGCGGACGGTCTGAAGCTGTCGCCCGGCGATGGCAGTTTCGTCGGCGGCTGGATGTTGCCACTGGAGCAGATCGGCTTCTCCGGCAACTCGATACGGATGACGCTTGCCACCGGCGCCGAACTGGGCAATGGCGACTGGGTCACCGGGTATCTGGGTGCGGGCGGCGCCCATGCGCGACTCGACTTCAGCAATCTGAACATTGCCGGCCAGCAGATCGTCGGTCTGGTGCTGAGCGACAGGGACGGCTTCCTGGACACCGGCTTCAGCGGCCTGGTCAGTCCCACCGACCCCAGCAGCTATATCAAGCTGCTGAATGCCCATCAGCTGACCGTCGACCTCGACACCCTGGTGTTCAAGGACCGGGGCACCGGCTCCAGCAACGGCCGGGTGGATCTGCGCATCGATCTGGTGACCGTGGCCGTGCCCGAGCTGCCCACCGGCAGCCTGCTGCTGGCCGGTGGCCTGTTGATGGGCGGCCTGTTGCACCGCAGGCGGCGCGAGCGCTAGCGCCCCCCTCGGCTCGTGGCCGGTCGAGGCGGATGCGATGGTCTGGGCCGCGGAGCCGTATCCAACTGATTGACTGAAGGACTCGCCATGGAACCCTTTCTCGGCCAGATCAGCATCACCAGCTTCAACTTTGCGCCCAAGGGCTGGGCGCTGTGCAACGGTCAGTTGCTGTCCATCAATCAGAACCAGGCCCTGTTCTCCATCCTGGGCACGACCTATGGCGGCAATGGCCAGACCAATTTTGCCCTGCCCGACCTGCGCGGGCGCAGCCCGGCGCACTGGGGCGAGGGCATGGCGCTGGGCGAACGCGCCGGCGAGGAGTTGCACACGCTGACGCAGGCGGAAATGCCCATGCACCAGCATGCAATGCAGGCCTCGCGGGATTTCGCCAATGCCAGCAACCCCGGGCTGGCCGTACCGGCCGCCAAGGCCCGCGGTGGGCGTGACATCTACGCCCCGCCGGCCACGGCGGTCAGCCCCCTGAATCCGGCCGCCGTGGGTTTGAGCGGAGGCAGCCAGCCGCACCCGAACATGCAGCCCTTTCTGACGCTCAATTTCGTGATCGCTCTGCAGGGCATCTTCCCGTCGCGCGACTGACGCTCCGACTTCAGCTTCAGGGGAACTCCCATGTCACAACCCTTTGTTGGTGAGATCCGCATGTTCGGCGGCACCTTTGCGCCGCTCGGCTGGATGTTCTGCGACGGCTCGGTGTTGCCCATCGCCGAGAACGAAGTGCTGTTCCAGCTGATCGGCACCACCTATGGCGGCAATGGCGAGACCACCTTTGCGCTGCCCGATTTGCGCGGCCGGGTGCCGGTGCATCAGGGCACAGGCCCGGGCCTGGACAGCCGGACGCTGGCCGAAACCGGCGGCAGCGAAACCGTGACCCTGACGGCCGGCCAGATGCCCCAGCACCGGCATCAGCTGAATGCCTCGACCGCCGCTGCCGTGGTTGGCGCCGGCCCCAACGGGGTGCTGGCCGCATCGGCGGCCACGCAGTTCTATGGCAGCGGCGTGCCCAGCAATGACATGGCGGCCAATGCCGTCACCCAGCAGGGTGGCAATCAGCCGCACGAGAACATGGCGCCGTACCAGGCCGTGAGTTTCATCATTTCCCTGTTCGGCATCTTTCCGTCACCGAGCTGAAAACCAGGAGCGCCGCGATGTCAGACCCTTTTGTGGCCGAGATCCGCATCTTCACCGGCAACTTCCCTCCCAGGGGCTGGGCCTTGTGCAATGGTCAGCTGCTGCCGATCTCGCAGAACACCGCCCTGTTCTCGCTGCTGGGCACCACCTATGGCGGTGATGGCAAGTCCACCTTCGGCCTGCCCAATCTGCAGGCTCGCTTTCCGATGCATCATGGCCAGGGCCCAGGGCTGACGGACAGAACTCTGGGCGAAAGCGGTGGCACGGCGACGGTGACCCTGCTGCCCGGTGAACTGCCCGCGCACGGCCATGGGCTCAAGGCCGCCCTGTCGCCGACCACCGGCACGCCGGCTCCCGACACGATGCTGTCCCCCGTCAATGGCGGCGCCACCATCTACAAGGCGCCGAGCAATCCGCAGGCGATGGCGCCACAGACGCTGAGCCCGGCCGGCGGCTCGCAGGCGCACAACAACCGCCATCCCTATCTGGCCCTGACCTTCATCATTGCCCTGCAAGGTGTCTTTCCGGCCCGCCCCTGAGTCCGCCATGCAGCTGCGCCCCGCCACCGTCGCCGATCAGCCCTGGCTTCAGGTCCTCTATGCCAGCACACGCGAGCAGGAACTGGCCCTGTTCGAACGGGACACCCGCGATGCCTTCATCGTCTTGCAGTTCAAGGCCCAGCACGCCAGCTACACGAGCCGCTATCCGGCCGCCCAGCAGCAGATCATCGAGCTCGACGGCCTGCCCGTGGGTCGGCTATGGCTGCATCGGGATGCGCGCGAGCTCCTCGTGCTCGACATCAGCCTGCTGCCGCAGTGGCGCGGGCGGGGGCTGGGCACGCGCTGTCTGCAGCCCCTGTTGCAACAGGCCCAAGGCCAGGGCCAGGCGCTGCGTCTGCATGTGATGGCCGAGAACCCGGCGCGCCGCCTGTATGAACGGCTGGGGCTGCGCGTCACCGGTCGGCAGGGCCCCTATCTCGAAATGGCCTGGTGGCCCGCGCCGGCCACCCGCCCCCTGTCCTTGGAGACCTGCGATGAACAAGCGTGAATTCGTGCTGGGCGGTTGCGCCCTGGTCGGAGCCGCGGGCCACGTCGTGGCGGCCGGCACCACCCCGCAGCAATGTGATGCGGCCACGGCCGGTTTCGGGGCGCGCCCGCCCGAGCTGGGGCCTGATCTGGCGATGGCGAAATGGCGGCGCTATCTGGGCGACGATTTCGTCGTTGCTGGCGGACGGCTGCGCCTGACCGAGGTCCGCGCCGGATCGACCGCCGGAGCGGCGGCTGAGCAATTCAGCCTGCTGTTCAGCGGCGCACCGGCCGATGGGCTGGTCGCTGGCACCCATCAGCTGACCCATCGCACAGGCCAACGCATCACCCTGTTCATGCAACCGGCCGGAGCGTCGGCGCAGGGTAACGAGCTGTACCGGGCTGACTTCAACCTGCTGGCCTGAACGACCAGCCGGACTGTGGCGTATTTGCGGGTAATGCAATCCGCGGGAGGCAGATCAGGGGCCGAGGCCCGCCGGCAACCGCAATAATGGGGTCGATGGCCAGTGAAGACAACCTATCCCTGCAGGCCGAGCTCGACACCGAGCTTGAGCGCGCCCGCGCCAGCACGCTCGATGGTCATGTGCAGGCCAGCCTGGAGCAGGCGCATGGCGCGCTGAGCCTGGCGCGGCGCCTGGGCGCCACAGCCAGCGAGGCCGAGTGCCAGATGCTGCTGGCCCGTGCCCATATGCGCCTGGCCGGCTATCTGGCCTGTGCCGAGCATGGGGCGCAGGCGTTGACGCTTTGGACAAAGCTGCAGCGGCCGGCCGATCAGGCCGAGGCCATGGCCCTGAGCGCCGCGGCCTGCGGCGAGATGTATGCGCACCAGGCCGCGTTGTCATTGGCGCAGGATCTCAGCGCTTTCGCCACACACCACGATCTGCCCCGCTATGTGCCGCGGGCCCTGCACATCATGGCCGCCTGCTACTGGCGCATGGGCAGGAGCCACGAAGCAGAGCTGCTGATGCTGCAGACCCTGAGCCGCTCACGCGAGGGCGCCGACTATGGCGAGGAGGCGCGCGCGCTCAACGGCCTGCTGGCCGGCTCCAATCTCGCCGTCGATCAGCATCTGCGCCAGGGCGAGACCGATCAGGCCCAGGCCACCGTGGAGCGCATGCAACGCTATCTGTCGCAGGCCCAGGCTGCACTTGGTCGCGCCGAGGTGCCGCTTCTGAAGGCCACGCTGGGCCTGAACATTGCCATGGCCAGCCTGCTGTCCGGCAAGCAAGACAAGGCCGAGCCCTTGCTGGAGGCTTCGCTGCGGATCTGCCGCGAGTCCGGCTACCGCGCGCTGGCGCTGACCGCCGCCGAATGGCTGGCCCGGCTGCGCCAGCGCCAGGGCCGCCCGCAGGAGGCGCTGGATCTGCTGGCCGAGTTGTTGGCCGAGGCCGACCATCCCAGCATGGTGGGCCTGCTGGCCGACGGGCACGCCACCCAGGCCCGGGCCTTGCGTGACCTCGGCCAGGATGAAGCCGCCGAACAGGCCGCGCAGCGCGAGCAGCGCCTGCGCCACCGCATGGCCCACGCCAAGGACAGCGCCCTGCCCCGCCTGCTCGAACTGCAGCAGGCCATGCATGCCATCTTGCTGGAGTTCGACGGTCAGTCGCTGATCAGCTGAGGCTTGATCCGGCGCTGACGATCCAGCCCTCCAAGGGGTCTGCATCGGCTGGCACACCATGGCCGGGCCGGCTGCTGGCCCAGGCCGCCTGCATCAGGCACAGCACCGCATCGAGCTGATCGCCCTTGGCATCGGCCACCAGCGCGTCGCGCTGTGCATGGCTCAGCCGCAGGCGCAGCTGCAGCCGCGTTCGGCCCTGCTCCAGCGCGTCCAGCAGATCCTTGCGCGCGATCAGGCGCTCCGGAGTCTGGCGGGCCTTGTCGTCGGCCTTGTAGCTGCGCTGGCCGATCAGCTCGCGCGCCAGCAGGCCCGGATAGCCTTCCAACGCCACCCGCTGTGGATCGCCCCCCTGCAGGCCGGGCAGATCAACGCCGGCATCCATCAGCAGCGGCACGCCGGCATGCATCATCCAGGCCACCGGCGGATTGACCCACTTCATGGACGGTGAGGATCCGGCCGGCACATCGCAGGCCCGATGCGCGAACTTGCCTCCCACCGGCCGTGCATCGCAGAAGGCCGCGAACTGCTGACGCAGATCGGCACGCGGCTGCGCGGCGTAAAACCGCATCAGCGCGGGCCACTGCTGTGGCCAGCCCAGCGCCTGCACCAGCTCTCGCGGCAGGCCGAACGGAAAGTCGAAGGCGCCCAGCCAGGGGCCCGGGGTGTCAAGCCAGCACCGAAACGCGGTCAGCGTCGGCAGTGCCTGCAGACCCGTGAGCCGAACGGCCGCGCCGCTCAGCTCGCCGCCGGCCACGACGATGGGCTTGCGTGCGCTGGGCGCACTGCTGAAGTCAATCCCAAACAAGTGCGTATGGTGGCGCGGCGAACTAGCATGCATGCTGCGCACTTTAGGTCACTCCCCCATCCCCCATGGTCAATCCCAACACCCCGGACGTCTCCGCCACCGCCGACAAGGCCGCAGATCGCCCGAAGCCCCAGGAACGCCTGGTCATCACCGAGCACAAGCTGCAGATCGGCAAGAAGACGCTGGAGTACACCGCCGTCTGCGGCACCCTGGTGCTGCACGAGCCCGAGGCCAAGGACGGCGAGCACAAGGGCGACAAGGCCCGCGCCGCCCTGTTCTTCACCGCCTACACCTTGAAGGGGGTGAAGAAGCCCGAGACAAGACCTGTCACCTTCAGCTTCAATGGAGGGCCGGGCTCCAGCAGCGTGTGGCTGCATCTGGGCATACTCGGCCCGCAGCGCGTGCTCACCGACGAGATCGGCAATGCCCCGCCGCCGCCCTATGGCCTGGTGGACAACGAGTTCACCCTGCTGACCGACTCCGACCTGGTCTTCATCGACCCGGTGGGCACCGGCCACTCGCGCGTCGCCGAGGGCGAGAAGGTGGCCGAGTTCCACGAATACCAGCGCGATCTCGAATCGGTTGGCGAGTTCATCCGCCTTTACCTCTCCCGCTACAACCGTTGGGCCAGCCCTAAGTACCTGATCGGCGAGAGCTATGGCACGACGCGGGGCGCCGGCCTGTCGCGCCATCTGCAGGAGAAGCACAACATCTTCCTCAACGGGGTGATGCTGATCTCGCTGGCCATAGACATGCAGACCCTCAGCTTCGACCACGGCAACGAGCTGCCCTACCCGCTGTACCTGCCCACCTATGCCGCCACCGCCTGGTACCACAAGGCCCTGCAGCCTGCCCTGCAGAAGAAGCCGCTGGCCGAGGTGGTGGCCGCCGCGGAGGCTTTCGCCAACGGCGACTACCACCTGGCCCTGATGCAGGGCTCACGACTTGACCCCAAGGCCCGGCAGCGCATCGCCGAGCAGCTGGCCCTGTACAGCGGCCTGTCGGTCGACTATGTGCTGAAGTGCGATCTGCGCCCGACCGAGTTCCGCTACTTCAAGGAGCTGCTGCGCAGCCGCGGCGAGGTCGTGGGTCGGCTGGACAGCCGTTTCATCGGCCAGGACCGCGACGATGGCGGCGAGCACCCCGAGGAAGACCCGGGCATGTCGAATCTGGCCGGCGCCTATGCGGCCGGCATCAACCAGCTGCTGCGCGACAAGCTCAAGTTCGACAGCGACGCCCCCTATCTGGTGCTGGCGCCGCTGTGGAAGACCTGGACCTGGAAGGACTTCGCCAACAAATACGTCAACATCGGCGACAGCCTGCGCCGCGCCATGCACAGCAACAGGCATATGCGCGTCTATGTGGCCAGCGGCTACTACGACCTGGCCACGCCACACGGAGCCGGCGACTACACGCTCAGCCACCTGGGCCTGCGTGATGCGCTGGCCGGCAACATCACCGTCAGCTACTTCGAGGCCGGCCACATGATGTATATCCACCAGCCCTCGCTGGTGCGCATGGCGGCCGAGTTGCGTGCGTTTGTGCGCAAGGCCTGAGGGCCTGAAGGCCAGCCAGGGTTTGTCCTAGGCTCCCTTCGCTCAAGCGAGGGCAGTTGGGGTCGATAGCACGCGGGCAGACTTGCCTGCGTGCTGTCAACTTGCCCAACCAAGTGAACGCTTCCGCCCTGTCCTCCCTGACCGATCTGCTGGCCCCGGCCGTCTCCGCCGCGGCCAGAGGCAATCACAAGGAAGGCCTGCGTCTGCTGGACGAGGTATTGGCCAGCTGCGAACCGGATGACAACCTTGGCCGCGCCACCTGCCTGCGACTGCTGTCACTGAATCACAACCGCCTGGGCAATCTGGAGACGGCGGCGAGGCTCGGCGGGGAAGCCCTGGCCCTGTACGCCAATCTGAGCGACGCGGCCGGCGAGTCCGAGGCCCTTTGTACCCTCACCCTGACCTATACCCAGATCGGCCTGAACAAGGAGGCGCTGGAGTTCGGCCTGCGGGCCCTGCAGGCCGCCGAGCAGACCGGCGAGCTCAAGCTCCGCTGCTGGGCCCTGAATCGCGTCGGCCTCGCCTATGCCGCGCTGAAGCAGCATGACAATGCGCTGGCCCACACCGCCCGCGCGCTGAGTCTGGCCAAGGACCTCGGCGACGACGAGATCCTGTTCGCCAATCTGAACAACCTCGCCAGCCAGAACCTGGTGCAGGCCGACCAGTTGCGCCAACAGGGCGATGCGGCGGCGGCCCTCCTGGCATTGACCCAGGCCGAGGCCCAGTGCGAGCAGGCCATCGCCGTGGCGCAACGCGCAGGCAATCCGATGCGCGAATGCATCGCCCTGGTCAATCGCACCGAGGTCGCCTTGCAGGGCAAGCGTTTCGACGAGGCCGAGGCCCTGGTGCAGCGCTACCACCTGCTCGCCGCCCAGCATGCCTATCCGTCGATCGAGCTGCACGCCGAGTTCGACTGGGTCACCCTGCTGCAGCACAAGGGCCTGCACGAGGAGGCGGTCGCGCATCTGCAGGCCCTGGAGTCTCATCCGCTGATCACTGGTGACAGCAGCTTCCGCCTGTCGCTGTTCAAGTCGCTGTACGAGTCGCACAAGCAGCTGCGCCAGTTCGAGCCGGCACTGAGCTGCCTGGAGCAGCATGCGGCGCTGGACCGCCAGGCCGTGCTGCGCACCGCCGACGTCCAGGCCCGGGTCATGATGGGCCGCTTGCAGGTCGAGCAGGCCGAGCTGGCCGCCGAACAGTCGCGCCTGGACGCCGAGCGCCAGCGCCTGCGTGCCACCCAGCTGGAGCAGGAGCAGCTGCTGCTGCGCGCCCAGGCCGCCGAATGGGTACGTGCCGCCCGCGAGGACACCTTGACGGGCCTGGGCAACCGCCGCGTCGTCGACGAGGCCCTGCCCGGCCTGCTGGCCCGCGCCCATGCAGAGCAGCTGCCGCTGTCGATTGCGATGGCCGACGTCGACCACTTCAAGATCGTCAATGACCGCTTCGGCCATGGCGTCGGTGACCAGGTGCTGGTGATACTCGGCCAGCTCCTGCGTGCCAACACCCGCAGCACCGATGTGCTGGCGCGCATGGGCGGCGAGGAGTTCATGATGGTGCTGGTGGGCACGCCGATCGAGCAGGCCCACGACATCTGCGAGCGCCTGCGCGAGGCCGTCGCGCAGCACGACTGGAACCAGTGCGCGCCGGGCCTGCGCGTGACCCTGAGCACCGGCCTGGTCGATCGCAGCGCCGAGTTCGACAGCCTGCGCCTGGTCGAACGCGCCGACCGTGCGCTCTATGCGGCCAAGCACCAGGGCCGCAACTGCGTGGTCCGGCACTGACCGTCGTATGAATTTTTCGTTTGCAACGATTTGACGGATATCTGAGCTAACCTGTTTTCGTCACGACGGGTTTTCAGCAATGCGGTTTGGGTAGGCGCCGGGAATAATCGTGTCCCCAGAACCCATCATGTCCACCACCGCCGAATCTGAAGCCCCCGTGAATGCCGCCGCCCTGCTGTCGCTTGCGCAGAAGGCCGGCGCCAGGGGCCTGTATCTGGAAAGCACCGACTGGGCCCAGGCCGCGCTGAAGGTCTGCCCCGAGAGCGATGTGGCCCTGCGCGCCCAGATCCACGGCCTGCTGGCCACCCATCACTGGCGGCTGGGCAATGCCGAGGTGGCGATGCGCGCCGGCACGCAGGCACTGGCCCTGTACGAAGGCCTGGCCGATCTGCCCGGCCAGTCCACCACCCTGTGCGCCATGTGCATGGCCTGCAACCAGATCGGCCTGTACAACCAGGCGCTGACCTATGCCTTTCGCGCGCTCAAGGCAGCCCAGCAGGCGGCCGACCGGCGCCTCGAATGCTGGGCGCTGAACCGCGTCGGCGTGACCTATGACGACCTCGGCGACCACAGCTCGGCGCGCCGCTATCTGGACCAGGCCGTGGCCCTGGCCCGCGAGCTGGGCGGCAGGGAAGAACTGTTCGGCGCGCTGAACAACCTGGCCCGCTGCGAGCTGATGCTGGCCGGCGAGACACCGACGCCACCCGGCGAGAAACCCAGCGAGGCCACCCAGCAGGCGCTGACGCGCGCGCGCCAGCTGTGCGAAGACAATCTGGCCCAGGCACGCAGCTGGGCCCATCCCCATATGGAGACCATTGCGCTGGGCAATCTGGCCGATGTGCAGGTGCTCGCCGGTGACCTGCTGGCGGCCGAGCAGACCCTGCGCCACTACCGCGAAGCCGCACGCCTGCATGGCTATCAGCTGGTCGAACTGACCGCCACCTTCCAGCTCGCCAAGCTGGACAGCCGTCAGGGCCGGCCAGCCGCCGCCGTGCAGGCGCTGGAAGAGTTGCTCAGCAATCTGGTCGAGGCCGAGTTCGGCGGTCTGCTGATGGAGGTGACACAGGCGCTGTACCAGGGCCACAAGCAGCTGGGCCAGCTGGCGCCGGCCCTGGCCCACCTGGAGCGCTTCAGCGGCCTGGAGCGCGAACAGCTGAAGCGCCGCGCCGACGAGCAGGCCCGCGTGCTGTTGTCGCAGATGGAGGTGGACCAGGCCCGCCAGGAGACCGAACGGGCGCGGCTCGACGCCGAGCTGCAGCGCCTGCGCGCCCACCGCCTCGAAGAGGAACAGCGCAGCCTGCTGGCCCATGCCGCCAGCCTCGGCCGCGAGGCCCGCGAAGACCCGCTCACCGGCCTGGGCAACCGCCGCCTGCTCGACGAATCACTGCCCGGCCTGCTGAACCTGGCGCGTAGCGACCGCACGCCGCTGGCCCTGGTGATGATGGATGTCGATCACTTCAAGCGGGTCAATGACGACCACGGCCATGCCATCGGCGACCTGGTGCTGGCGCGGCTGGCCCGGCTGCTGATGGCCAGCACCCGCACCTCCGACCTGCTGGCCCGCATCGGCGGCGAGGAGTTCATCGCCGTGCTGGTGGGCACGCCCATCGACCTGGCCTACGACATCTGCGAACGCCTGCGCCAGATGGTCGAGCATCACCCCTGGCAGGAGATCAGCCCCGACCTCGAGGTCACCATCAGCCTGGGCCTGGTGGAGGTCAGCGACCCGGTGGAAACCACGCGCCTGCTGGCCCTGGCCGACAAGGCGCTCTACACCGCCAAGCATATGGGTCGCAACCGGGTTGTGCGCAGCCTGTAGCGCCAGGGCAGACGTGCGAGCGCGCGGCCGGCTACAGTCTCGACTTCACCGCAGAGACTGGCCAGACCATGAACCCCATCCTCGTTGACGTGCTGCGCGGCAGCACGGTCGAATCGACCCACAGCGGCGCCTATGCCATCGTTGACGGCGACGGCGCCCTGGTCGGCTCCGCAGGCGACATCCAGCGCCCCATCTTCCCGCGCTCGGCGATCAAGGTGCTGCAGGCCCTGCCGCTGGTCGAGAGTGGTGCGGCCGATCGCTATCAGCTCACAGACGCCGAACTGGCGATTGCCTGCGCCTCGCACAACGGCGAACCCGAGCACGTGGCCACCGCCCTGGGCATGTTGAAGAAGGCCGGACTGGACGCCGGCGCGCTGGAGTGCGGCACGCAGTGGCCGGGCCGCGAATCGGTGCTGCGTGGCATGTTCAGCCGCCAGGAGCAGGCCGGCCCGCTGCACAACAACTGTTCGGGCAAGCATGCCGGCTTCGTCTGCGTGGCCTGCCACCTGGCCCTGGCCGGGGGCAGCGACCCGGCCGAATTCACCCGCGGCTATGTGGGCGCCGAGCATCCGCTGATGCGCGAAGTCAGCGCTGCGCTGGCCGCGACCACCGACACGGATCTGGCCAAGGCGCCGGCCGGCACCGATGGCTGCTCGATACCCACCTATGGCATTCCGCTGCGCCAGCTGGCCCTGGCCTTTGCACGCGTCGCCACCGGTCAAGGCCTGGCCCCCGAGCGTGCCAGCGCCGCCCGGCGCCTGCGCCAGGCGGTGGCCCGCGCGCCCTTCATGGTAGGCGGCACCGGCCGCTTCGACACCGATGTGATGGCACTGCTCGGTGAACGCGTGTTCTGCAAGGTCGGTGCCGAGGGCGTCTATTGCGCCAGCCTGCCCGACCAGGGCCTGGGTGTGGCGCTGAAGATCGACGACGGCAATGCCCGCGGCGCCGAGGTGGCGATGGCGGCGCTGATCGAGACCTACGTCCGCCTCGATGACGCTGAACAGCTGGCCATGCGCGCCTTCAGCGCGCCAGTGCTGAAGAACTGGAACGGCATCGAGGTCGGCGGTCTGCGCGCCGCTACCGCGCTGCAGGGCTTGAACGGGGCCACGGCCCGATGAACCCGGAAGACCTGCAGAAACTCGTCACCATGACCATGCCCTATGGCAAGCACCAGGGCAGGCTGCTGGCCGATCTGCCCGGCAACTACCTGACCTGGTTTGCCCGCGAGGGCTTCCCCAAGGGCGAGCTCGGCCGGCTGCTGGCCCTGATGCACGAGATCGACCACAACGGCCTGAGCGATCTGCTGAAGCCGCTGCGCGGGCGGGGTCGTTGAGCGAAGCCATGCCCCACGCGGTGGCGCGTCTGCGCGCCGCCTGCCTGGCGCATAGCAACACCCGGCCCTATCTCGACCGCGGCAGCCCGCGCAAGGAGCGTTGCGCCGATTGCCGCCTGCCCCCCAGCCACTGCATGTGCGCACTGCGGCCGGTGGTGCCCACGCGGGCCGGCCTGTGCCTGATCATGGCCGAGTTCGAGCCCCTCAAACCCAGCAACACCGGCTGGCTGATTGCCGACGTCGTGCCCGACACCTATGCCTTCAGCTGGTCCCGCACGGCAGTTGACCCCGCTCTGCCGGCCCTGCTCGACGATCCGCAGTGGCAACCCTATCTGGTGTTTCCGGGCGAGTTCGCCGCGCCCGAACGGGTGCTGACGGACCTGGCTTGCGAAGCCGCCGGGCAGCGGCGCCCCCTTTTTGTGCTGCTGGACGGCACCTGGTCCGAGGCCCGCAAGATCTTCCGCAAGAGTCCCTACCTGGACCGGTTTCCGGTGCTGAGCCTGCAGCCCGAACAGCTGTCACGCTACCGCCTGCGCCGCTCCACCCACAGCCACCACTTCTGCACCTCTGAGGTGGCCGCCCTGTGCCTGGCCCTGGCCGGTGATCTGCATGCGGCGCAGACGCTGGAGGCCTATCTGGATGTCTTCAGCAACCGCTATCTGAGTGCCAGGCAAAGCGTTGCGCCCGATACCGAGGACGCCGAGCATCAGCGCTTGCGGGCCTTGGCCTAGACGCCCTCGAACAACCCGCCAACGTTCAATAGTTCGTGGGCAATTTCAGGCCGTTGCTCCATGCTGTGCTTGATCGCCGCCGGAATGGCCTGGCGCGTCTTGCGGCAAAGGCCGGGCTGCTCATGCACCAGGATGACAATGCCGCGCAGGCTGCGCACGCCGTTGGGGCTGGGGCTGATGCTCAGCCGTATGCCGACCTGCTGCTCCATCCGCGCCTGCATATGCCGCAGATCGCCGAGGCTGCTCAGGTTCTCCAGCCGCTGCAGCAGGCGCTTCTCATCCTCGCGGGTCAGTCGCAGCACGCGCAGATCGCTGTCGGGGTGGGCCAACAAGGCCTCGCGCCCGCATATGCAGGCGCCGGGCGGGCATTCGGTGCGTATCGGAAAAGGGGGCAGGGTCGTCGTCATGGGCACTGCCGTCCCCTTGACTAAAATACATGCTCGGACGGTCTGGCGCGATCATAGTGAAACCTGGGCAGGCCTTTCGGGTAGATTGGCAGGGATGCACACCGCTCCTGCCGACCCCTCCCTCATCGACTCGCGCACCGCCGCCTGGCGCCTGCTGGTCACGCTGGGCCTGGTCGTGCTGGGCAACAGCTGCATGTATGTGGTGGCCGTCGTGCTGCCCACGGTTCAGGCCGAATTCGGCATCAGCCGGGCCGATGCTTCGCTGCCCTACACGCTGATGATGGTCAGCCTGGGCCTGGGTGGCCTGGTCACCGGGCGGCTGGCCGACCGCCACGGCCTGATGCCGGTGCTGTGGATAGGCGCGCTGGCCGTCTGTGGCGGCTTCGTCTGGGCCGGTCTGTCCGGCAGCATCTGGACCTTCGGGCTGGCCCATGCGCTGCTGGGCTTCTTCGGCAGCTCCTCCACCTTCGCGCCGCTGCTGGCCGATACGGCCCTGTGGTGGAACCGGCGGCGCGGCATTGCCGTGGCCATCTGCGCCAGCGGCAACTACATTGCCGGGGCCGTGTGGCCGCCCATCGTCCAGCACGGCATAGCCACCATAGGCTGGCGCCAGACCTATGTGCTGCTGGGCATCGTCTGCGGCCTGGGCGTGTTCGCCCTGTCGCTGCGCATGCGCCAGCGCCCGCCCCTGGTCTCCCATGCACCCGCGAGCGCCAGCGCCCCGGTGTTCGACCGCAGCCGCCCGTTCGGCCTGCAGCCTGCCCATGCGCAGCTGCTGCTCTGCGTGGCAGGTGTTGCCTGCTGCGTGGCCATGGCCATGCCCCAGGTGCACATCGTCGCCTACTGCACCGACCTGGGCTTCGGCGCCGCGCGCGGTGCCCAGATGCTGTCGCTGATGCTGGCCTGCGGCATCGTCAGCCGGCTGGTGTTCGGGCTGATCTGCGACCGCATCGGCGGCATCCGCACCCTGCTGCTGGGCTCGGCCCTGCAGGGCATCGCGCTGCTGCTGTTCCTGCCCTTCGACGGCCTGGTGCCGCTCTACGTCGTCTCGGCCCTGTTCGGCCTGTTCCAGGGCGGCATCGTGCCGACCTACGCCATCATCGTGCGCGAACACTTCGAGCCGCAGGAGGCAGGCGCCAGGGTCGGCGCCGTCATCATGGCCACGCTGGTGGGCATGGCGCTGGGCGGCTGGATGTCCGGCTGGGTGTTCGATGTGACGGGCAGCTATGGCGCCGCCTTCCTCAACGGCATAGGCTGGAACCTGCTGAATCTCGCCGTCGCCGGCTGGCTGTTCTGGCGGGTGCGCGGGCTCGGCAGGGGCGTCGGGGCAGTGCCGGTCGTCGCGGCCAGGCGAGGCTGACGCGGTGGCAATGAAGCGGCCGAGTTTCGATCCCGGTGTCGCTGCGGCGCTGGCGGCAGCGGTCCTGTTCGGCGCCAGCACGCCGCTGGCCAAACCCCTGCTCGGCCAGACCAGCCCCTGGCTGCTGGCCGCCCTGCTCTACCTGGGCTCCGGGCTGGGGCTCTGGCTGCTCAGACGACTGCGCAGGGCCCCTGCTGTTCGCCTCGAAGCGGGTGAACGCTGGTGGCTGGCCGGGGCCATCGTTGCCGGTGGCATGGTCGCTCCGGTGCTGCTGATGCTGGGCCTCGCGCGCATGCCGGCCTCCGGCGTGTCGCTGCTGCTCAATGCCGAGGGTGTGGCAACGGCCCTGCTGGCCTGGTTCGCCTTCAAGGAGAACTTCGACCGCCGGATCGCGCTGGGCATGCTGGCCATCGTGGCCGGCAGCGTCGTCCTGACCTGGCCGGGTGCCGATGCGGCAAGCGCCGGCATCGAGACCTGGTGGCCGGCACTCGCCGTGCTGGGTGCCTGCCTGGCCTGGGGCCTGGACAACAACCTCACGCGCAAGGTCTCGCTCACCGACGCCAGCTATATCGCCATGAGCAAGGGCCTGGCGGCCGGCGTGACCAACCTCGTGCTGGCGCTCGTCGCCGGTGCCCAGTGGCCCGGTGCCGGCACCGTGCTGGCCGCCGGCCTGCTGGGATTTGCCAGCTACGGCGCCAGCCTGGTCCTGTTCGTGCTGGGCCTGCGGCATCTGGGCACGGCACGCACGGGGGCCTACTTCTCCGTCGCCCCGTTCATCGGCGCGCTCTTGTCCATCCTGCTTCTTGGCGAGCCGGTCACAGGCCCCCTGCTGCTGGCCGGCCTGCTGATGGCCATCGGCGTGGCCCTGCACCTGACCGAGCGGCACGAACACGAGCACCGGCATGAGCCGATGGAGCATGAGCACACACACGTGCATGGCACCGGCGATCTGCACCATGCCCATGAGCATGATCCACCGGTACCGCCGGGGACTCGGCACAGGCATGGTCACAGGCATGAGCCGATGACACACAGCCACGGGCATTTCCCGGACGCGCACCACCGGCACGAGCATTGAAAGTGACTGCCGTCACGCTCCGGCGCAGATGCCGAGCCGGCAGACCCTTGGCCTCTTGACCCATTGCCCGCCCGAATAGCCCTGCGAAATCATCTCGATCATGCCGGTACTGAAATCGTAGTGGTGGAAGCGCGTCGCCGCCTGCGGCCGGCGCCGCGCTCAAGGCCCCTTCCGAGTTGCCTGCATGGGCCGCAATGCGGGCGCCCGAACGGGCTCACCGATCCGTTGAATTTTTTGACCTTGCTCAATCGGCAGCAGGTACTGCCACAACAGACTGCAGGACCGATCAATGGAGCATGCGATGCGTCGATCCTGCGGAGCCAAGAACTGGCTTCAGAAGTCAGCTGCCATGACCAGTTACCCGGTCAATTTGATGGGCCTGTGTCTGATGGCGGCGCTGATGGCCCAGCCCGCACCGGCGGCGGCCTATGCCCAAGCGACTGTCGAGGCCGTCGTGAAGTTTCATATCGAGACGGTGCCCGGGGTTGAATTGAGTTTTCTTGAACTGTCGACGTCGCACGTCAATTGGGGTTACGGCATTCATAACGAGAGATGGGCGCCGGTGGCCGTTGGCGGCGCAGGCCAAGACTTCACGGCAAACTTTTTTGCCGAATCAATTGCCGCGTCGCCACCCGAATCGTATGCATACGTGCGCCACAGTCTGGAAGGCTCGGTGTTCGCTGTGCTGAGCAATACCAGCGCGGCGGCAAAGACCGTGCGCATCGAGTCGTCTGCCACGGTGGTGTCCGATGTGACTGCCACCGGCCCGCTCGACTGGGCTCGCGTGAACTACCGCCTGAAGTTCAGCGGCCAGGGCTCGTCAGGGACCCATGTCGAGAAGATCTTTTTCGATCGTGACAGAACCGTCGCGGCAGGCGTTGGCGCGGAGGGTTGGTGGGATTTTGTCAACGACACCGTCAACAATCCCAGCTTCGAGGTCACGCTGGCCGCGGGTGAGCAGTACAGCCTGTCAAACGACGGCACGGTACTTGTAGCCGAGGCTTTTTCGGCGCCGGTGCCTGAACCCGCATCAGCCTGGCTTTGGGGGCTTGGTTTGCTTGGCATCACCTGTTGCCGCAAGGCATGTCTCGGACGCGACTGAGGCAGCTCAGCGCCCTTCACCCAGCGCCGCCCTGACCCTGGCGTCCGGCGAACGGGCGGCATACGCCTCGGCCGTCAGGCCCAGCCTATCCACCCGCGTGCGTGAAGCGGAACGGGCCAGCAGTTCGGCGATCAGTTCCGGCCGTGCGTGGATGGCGGCATGCATCAGCGGCGTACGGCCCTGGGCATCGGTGGCGTCGACATCGAGTCCTGCCTCCAGGGCGGCGCGCAGGCCGGCGCGGTCGTCGTCACGAATCAGCGCCACCCAGCCGGGCTCCGGCGGGGCTTGCAACGCAGCAGCGCCGGAGGGCACGGCCAGCGTCTCGGCTCGTTGGCGCATGGCAGCCGTCGGTGGGGCCAGGCCGCGCGTTGGTGCTGCCGTCGCGGGTGCCGGCGCCTGAGCAACCGTGACGTCGGCTGCCGCAGCGGGTGCTGGTTCAGGCTCTGCGACCGGCGGTGCGGCGGCCAGCACTTCGGGGGCTTGAGTCTTGGCCCTTGAGTCGGAGCGGGCGGCCGCGCGAGGCGGACTTGCCTCAACCATCGGCCGGGGCGCTTGCAAAGTCTCCGGCGCAGGCGTGGGCGCGGCCGCCACCTTGACGCCCTCCATGGATGCCCCGGCCAGCGGTTCGGCGTCCCGGTCCGGGCCCAACTGCCAGACCAGGCCGGCCGACAACACCAGGGCCAGAGCCGAGCCGCCAAGCATCAACCACAAGGGCCGGTTGGCGGCCGTGGCCGACATGCGCTCGTGGCGCTGAGCAGTCTCAAGGGCCGCCACCTGGGCCAGCACGGCAGCGCGGCGGCGCTGGCGACCGGGGTCGTCGAGTTCGGCCTCGCTCTCGATCGCCCGGCGGTAGGCGCGCTCCAGCGGGCCCGGCAGCATATCTTCTTCGATTTCAGACATGCTGGGGCCTCCACGCTCTCAGATCGGCGCGCAGGGCGTCGCGGGCATAGCGCAGCCGGCTCTTGGCCGTCTCCAGGCCGACGCCGGTGATGCTGGCCACCTCGCCCAGGCTGATGTCCATCTGAGCGAACAGCACAAAGGTCTCGCGCTGCGCCTCGGGCAGAGCCTCAACGGCGCGCAGCAGCTCGCCGGACAGCTGGCGGTTCTCCAGCACCCGCTCGGGCAGGCGCGACAGGGTGTCGGAGAAATCGGCGAGGCTCAGGCCGAGGTCATCGGCTCGTTGCTCGGCTGCCGACTTGTCGGCACGGAAGTGGTCCATGACCTTGTTGCGGGCGATCGTGAACAGCCAGGTGATGAAGCGCGCCTTGCGCTCATCGAACGAGGCCGCCCCCCTGGCCACGGCCAGCCAGCACTCCTGGTGCAGATCCTCGGCCTGGCTCGACGCATCGCGCCCCAGCAGCCTGGCGATGAAGCCAAAGACCTGGCGGTCATGGCGGTCGTACAACCGGGCAAAGGCCTGCTGGTCACCGCCCAGATAGGCGGCGAGCAACTGGGCATCGGTTGGCTGTGGCGACGGGGCGGGCATGAAGCCGATGCTAGCGGCTTCAGCGCGACGGGGGATCCGGCACATAGCCACCGTCGCTGGACGGGAAGGGCCGGGGCCGGCTGGGCCGCACCTGCGCCCAGCGCGAGGGCACGATGCCGGCGGCGACCAGGCGCTCCAGGCTGTCGTACTCCAGCCGGACCACGCTCTGCGGGCGGCTGCTGGCCCGCTCGAAGCGGGTGTGGCTGGTGTACGAGACCTCGCGCTCGCCATGGGCCGTGCCCAGCTTGGCGGCAGCCTCCTGGCGCGGCGCGGACTTCTCCTGCATCGCGGTGGCCCCGGCCATCGGTGCTGCCGAGGGTGCCGGCGCGGCGCGATCTCTCGCCTCGGCGTCCGACCTGAGCAGCGGCGGCGATTCGATCACCGGCTTCTCGCGAAAGGCTGCGACGCCGATCACGCCCACATGGCCGGGCCGGCCGGTCTGCGCCGCGTAGGACTGGGTGATGGCCGCGAACTGGAAGGCCGCCACCTCGGCATCGCTCTTGCGCCAGCCGCGGATGTCATAGCTCTCATAGGGCGCCAGCACATAGCCGGTCTGCGCCCAGCCGGCCGTCTGGCCCGAGATGACATTGATGCCATCGACCGACAGCACGGCCAGCACCCGGCCGCCGGTCAGATTGCGCAGGCGCAGCGCATAGCGGGCGCCGGGCCGACCGGCGACATACTGGCGTTGGTCCTTGGCATAGATCGGCAGCAACTGCTCCGCATCGCGGTCGAAGACCTCCAGCGAAACAAGACTCTCGGATGCGAGGGCCGGCGCGCTGCAACCCGCGAGCACCAGGCCGGCGATGGCAAGCGCCGAGGCCGCAAAGCGTCGGCGGCCCGGTTGAATCGATGACGTGGTGCTGAGCATGATGACCCCGTTTGAGTGGTTGACCTATGCTTCTACGCAGGCCGTGGCCAAACGGGGTTAAGACACGTTCACTCGCCCCACAATTCCTTCATGGCCTGGGCAAACCGCCCATTGATGCGGTCTTGATCCACATGCCGGCCCCCGGCCAGCACCTGACGTCCGGCCACGAACACATCGCTGATCGCCTCGCCCTGCGTGGCGAACACCAGCGCATCGAGCAGATGGCTGGCCGGCATGCCCAGCAGGCCGCTGTGCTGCACGTCCAGCACCAGGAAGTCGGCGCGGGCGCCGGCCATCAAGCCCCAGCTGGCGAAGCCTGCCGGTGCGGCGCTGCCGGCGCGCGAGGCCTCGAACAGCCGTGCGGCAGTCGACGGTTCGCGACCCGGCGCGGCGGCGACATTGCGCTGCTGCAGGCCCAGGCGCTGGCCGTACTCCAGCCAGCGCAGCTCCTCGACCCAGCCGCGGGTGACGTGGCTGTCCGAGCCCAGGCTGATGGGCACGCCGGCCTCCAGCCAACCACGCAGATCGCACAGGCCGTCACCCAGATTGCCCTCAGTGCCGGGGCAGATCACGACACCGGCGCCAGCCGCGGCCACCGCAGCGACCTCCTCGGGCGTGCTGTGCGTGGCGTGCACCAACTGCCAGCGCGCGTCGGGCGCGAAGGCATTGCACAGCCACTGCATGGGCCGCTGGCCGGTGGCGGCCAGGCAGTCGCGTACCTCCTGCTGCTGCTCGCTGATGTGGATATGGATGGGCACATCGGCATCGCCGACCAGGGCCTGCAGTTCACGGACGTCCTCGGCATGGGCCGCGCGCAGCGAATGCAGGGCCACACCGGCATTCAGCAGCGGCCGGCCGGCGGCATTGAACGCACAGCTGGCGCGCCAGATCCAGCCGGCATCGGTGGCAAAGCGGCGCTGGTCCTCGCGCAGGCCGGTCTGGGCGAAACCGGCATGGGCGTAGAGCACCGGCAGCATCGTCAGGCCCAGGCCGGCGTCGGCCGCGGCATCGGCCAGTGCCCAGCTCATGGCCAGCTCATCAGGGTAGGCCGCGCCATCGGGCTGGTGCTGCAGATAGTGGAACTCGCAGACCTGGGTGTAGCCGCCACGCAGCAGCTCCAGATAGAGCTGGGCGGCGATGGCGCGCAGCTGCTCGGGCGTGACGCGCAGCGCGCAGCCATACATCCGATCGCGCCAGGACCAGAAGTCGTCGCTGGCGCTGTCGCGCCGCTCGGCCAGGCCGGCAAAGGCGCGCTGGAAGGCATGGCTGTGCGCATCGACCAGGCTGGGCAGGACGGGACCTTGCAGCACATGAGCCTGGGCCGGCGCATCGACCTCGGGCGTGAAGCTCAGCCAGTGCCCTTGGCCGTCGACCTGCATCAGCACGCGGCGCTGCCATTGGCCGTCTATCCAGGCCAGTGGCGCCCAGTAGGCTGTGCTTGCGCTCATGCGGTCGGCTTCCAGTTCAGCATCGTCTGCAGCAATTGCTTGAGCAGCGGCTGCACGCGCGAGGCAATCGCCTCGTCATAGGCATAGGGCGCCTGCTCCTGCATGTACGCGCTCCAGCACATCTCCAGCTGTACCGTGTGCACGCCCCGCTCCGGCTGGCCGTAGTTGCGCGTGATGTAGCCGCCCTTGAAGCGACCGTTGACGATATGGGTGTAGTCGCCCTGCCCGGCCAGCACCGCCGCCAGCTGCTCGGTCAGGCCGGCATCGCAGCTGCGGCCATCGGCCGTGCCCAGGTTCAGGTCGGGCAGCTTGCCCTCGAACAGCCAGGGCAGCACGCTCTTGATGCTGTGCGCGTCGAACAGCACCACATGGCCGTGGGCGGCGCGCAGCCGTTGCAGCTCACCCTGCAGCGCCTGGTGGTAGGGCTGCCAGAAGCGCTCGCGGCGGCGCAGCTTCTCGTCGGCATCGGGCGCACGGCCGTCCAGGTACAGCGGGTCGCCGGTGAAGAAGCGGGTCGGGCACAGCTCGGTGTTCGAGGCGCCCGGGTACATCGGCGTGTCCTCGGGCGGGCGGTTCAGGTCGATCACATAGCGCGAGTAGTTCGGCACGATCACGCTTGCGCCCAGCTCACGGGCAAAGCCGTAGAGGCGCTCCAGGTGCCAGTCGGTGTCTTCGGTGGCCAGCGCGCGGGGCTGATAGCCACCCTTCAGTTCGTCGGGGATCAGGGTGCCGACATGGGGCATGCTGATCAGCAAGGGCGCACTGCCCGGGTGGAGGGTGACTACATCGCTCATGCTTGAGCTCCTTGACGATCGGAAACCTGGCCGCCCCGCACCACCTGAAGCAGCGGATTGCGGCCAAAGAAGTAGGCCAGCTCGTTCGGGTGGGCGATGTCCCAGACACAGAAATCGGCGCGCGCACCGGCCTGCAGCACACCCACCTCGCCGGCCAGGCCCAGCGCCTGGGCGGCATGCACCGTGACGCCGCGCAGCGCCTCCTCGGGCGTCAGCCGGAACAGCGTGCAGGCCATGTTCAGCATCAAGAGCAGCGACAGCGTCGGTGAGGTGCCGGGGTTGTGGTCGGTGGAAAGCGCCATGGCCACGCCGGCCTCGCGCAGCGCGGCAATCGGCGGCAGTTTGGTTTCCCTGAGGAAATAGTAGGCGCCGGGCAGCAGCACGGCCACCGTGCCGCTCTCTGCCATCGCCGCCACGCCATCGGGCGACAGATGCTCCAGGTGGTCGCAGGACAGCGCATCAAATTCGCAGGCCAGCTGCGTGCCGCCCTGGTCGCTCAACTGCTCGGCATGGAGCTTGACCGGCAGGCCCAGTGCACGAGCCGCCTCGAACACCTGGCGGGTCTGTGCCGGCGTGAAGCCTATGCCCTCGCAGAAGGCATCGACGGCATCGACCAGACCCTGCGATTGCAGCGCCGGCATCCAGCCGCAGACCGCATCGACGTAATCCTGCTGCCGCCCTTCGAACTCGGGCGGCACGGCGTGCGCTCCAAGGAAGGTGGTGCGTACCGTCACCGGCTGCGTCTCCTGCAGGCGGCGCGCCACCTGCAGGCAGCGGGCCTCGGTCTCCAGGTTCAGGCCGTAGCCGGACTTGATCTCTATCGTCGTCACGCCTTCGGTCAGCAGCGGCTGCAGGCGCTTCAGGGCCAGGGCATACAGCTCGTCCTCGCTGGCAGCACGTGTCGCCGCCACGGTGGAGCGGATGCCACCACCGGCGCGGGCGATCTCTTCGTAACTGGCGCCCTGCAGCCGCAGCTCGAACTCGCGGGAACGCATGCCGCCATAGACCAGATGGGTGTGGCAATCGATCAGGCCCGGCGTGACGCAGGCGCCGCCCAGATCGGTGACGGTGCCGGTGGCCCGCTTCAGCTCCGGCGGCAGATCGGCCTCGGCACCGACCCAGACGATGCGTTCGTCTTCGGTGACCAGGGCGCCGGTCTCTATCAAGCCCCAGGGTTCATTGCCGGCCAGCGTGGCCAGGCGCGCGTTGCGCCACAGGGTCTTCGTCATGCAGAAGTCTCCGTTGAGTTCAGGCTGACTTGCATCCACCAGCCACGCGCAGCCGGATCGGCCAGCTCGGCCTGCCAGTTGGTGACGGTGCTGCTCCAGACCAGGCTCAGCGGCGGCACGTCGAGCCAGGCCCCGCCCGGCTCGCGCACTTGGCCGCCGGCCTGCATGAACAGCCCGGTCCAGTCGGCCTGCGGCCAGGCCACGGCGGCGTCCTTGGCCGGCCAGACGTGCACGCGCGCAAGACTGCGCCTGACCATCAGATTGAAATCGCGGGTGGCGCCGCCGACCAGCCGGCATTCGGTGACCGCCTCACCGGCAAAGGCCAAGAGCGGGCTGTAGCCGTTGAGCTCCTGCTCGGCGCCGTCAATGTTCAGCATCACGCCCTCGCCGCTGAGCACGGCGAAGAAACGGTCAATATCGGGGAAGGACGAGAACGGCCCGTCGGCCTCGATATCGGCCACGCTGATGCGCAGCGCCCAGGCCTCGGGCCGAGGCCAGGCCAGCAGCTCGCGGGTCCAGCCGCCGCCGTTCTTCCAGCGCATGGGCTCGGTGTCTTGGGTGGAAACAAGATGCAGATTCATGGCTGAAACCGCCCTTCCAGAAAATAGCGCGAGCCCGGATGGACCAGGCGCACGGTGGTGACCGTCTGGCCACGGCTGAAGGTGCGGCGCTTGACGACCAGGCAGGGATCGCGCCGGCCTATCTCCAGCAGCGCGGCCTCCTCGGGCGTGGGCAGCAGCGCCTCGATGGTGTAGCGGGCCTCGCTCAGCGGCGCCACGTCGAGCAGATAGTGGGTCGGTGTGGTCCTGGAGAAATCCAGGCCCAGATAGTCGGGGGCGCAGGCCGGGTTGACCAGCCGGTCCTCGCACTGGATGACCACGCTGTTCTCCAGGTGCACGATGATTGAATGGAACAGCGCCGCACCGGCCTTCAGGCCGAAGGCCGCCGCCTGCTCGGTGGTGGCCTTGATGCGCTCCAGACGGTGCACGCGGGCCTCGTGCTGGTGGCCGCGCTCGGCGATTTCGTCGTGCAGATCGCGCACGGTCAGGGTCGAGGCGATGCGGTGCAGCTGGGCCACAAAGGTGCCCACGCCCTGCATGCGCTGCACCAGGCCGTCGGCCGTCAGCTCGCGCAGCGCGCGGTTGACCGTCATGCGGCTCACCTGGAACTGCTCCACCAGTTCGGCCTCGGAGGGCATCAGGTCGCCGGGCCGCCACAGCCCCGAGCTGATGCCTTCGCGCAGATGATTCTTGACCTTCAGATACTGCGGCTCGGGGCCGGCCAGCGATTTTTTTGGCATGGGCTTAATCGTACTTGACTGCACTTGTATAGACAAGTACATTCGCCGTCATTCCTTCCCGGATTGCATCCGGGCTACGAACCAGGACGTAGCCCGGATGCAATCCGGGGCAATGACCGCAGATCCGTCACCGCCCCTTGTTCAGGAGCCCACCATGCCCGATATGTCCACCCCCAGCCATGCCCAGCCCCGCGTCGTGCGCGCTCCGACCGGCACCACGCTGACCTGCAAGAACTGGCTCTCCGAAGCCGCCTTCCGCATGCTGCAGAACAACCTCGACCCCGAGGTGGCCGAGAACCCCGACGCGCTGGTGGTTTACGGCGGCATCGGCAAGGCCGCCCGCAACTGGGACTGCTTCGAGGCCATCCTGAAGGCGTTGAAGAACCTGGAAGCCGATGAAACGCTGCTGGTCCAGTCGGGCAAGCCGGTGGGCGTATTCCGCACCCATGCCGACGCGCCGCGCGTGCTGATCGCCAACTCCAATCTGGTTCCGCACTGGGCGACCTGGGAGCACTTCAACGAGCTGGACCGCAAGGGCCTGATGATGTACGGCCAGATGACGGCCGGCAGCTGGATCTATATCGGCTCCCAGGGCATCGTCCAGGGCACCTACGAAACCTTCGCCGAGGCGGGGCGACAACACTTTGGTGGCGACATGGTCGGCCGCTGGATACTGACCGCCGGCCTGGGCGGAATGGGTGGCGCCCAGCCCTTGGCTGCCACCTTTGCCGGCGCGGTGTCGCTGAATATCGAATGCCAGCAGTCGCGCATCGACTTCCGCCTGAAGACCCGCTATGTGGACGAGCAGGCCACCGACCTGGACGACGCGCTGGCCCGCATCGCCAAGTACACCGCCGAGAAGAAGGCCGTGTCGATCGCCCTGCTGGGCAATGCCGCCGAGATCCTGCCGGCACTGGCCGCCCGCTGCAAGGCCGGCACCGCCATCAAGCCCGATCTGGTCACTGACCAGACCTCGGCCCATGACCTGATCAACGGCTATCTGCCGGTGGGCTGGACGGTCGAGCAGTGGAAGGCCGCCGCCGCCGACGCCAGCCAGCATGCCAGGCTGACGGCCGCCGCCGCCCAGGGCTGCGCGGTGCACGTGCAGGCCATGCTGGACTTCCAGTCCATGGGCATTGCCACGGTGGACTATGGCAACAATATCCGCCAGGTGGCACTCGACCAGGGCGTCAAGAACGCCTTCGACTTCCCCGGCTTCGTGCCCGCCTACATCCGCCCGCTGTTCTGCGAGGGCAAGGGCCCGTTCCGCTGGGTGGCCCTGTCCGGTGATCCGGAAGACATCTACAAGACCGACGCCAAGATCAAGGAACTGTTCCCCCACCATGCGCACGTGCACCGCTGGCTGGACATGGCCAGGGAGCGCATCAGCTTCCAGGGCCTGCCGGCGCGCATCTGCTGGCTGGGCCTGGGCGAGCGCCATATCGCCGGCCTGGCCTTCAACGAGATGGTCAAGAGCGGCGAGCTGAAGGCGCCCATCGTGATCGGCCGCGACCACTTGGACAGCGGCTCGGTGGCCAGCCCGAATCGCGAGACCGAGGCGATGAAGGACGGCTCGGACGCCGTCTCCGACTGGCCGCTGCTCAACGCGCTGCTGAACACCGCCGGCGGCGCCACCTGGGTCAGCCTGCACCATGGCGGCGGCGTCGGCATGGGCTTTTCCCAGCACAGCGGCGTGGTCATCGTCTGCGACGGCACAGACGAAGCCGCCAATCGCATAGCCCGCGTGCTGTGGAACGACCCCGGCACCGGCGTGATGCGCCATGCTGATGCCGGCTACGAGATCGCCGAGAAATGCGCCGCCGAGCGCGGCCTGAACCTGCCGATGGTGAACCGTTGAACGAGTACAAAATGACTGACCTGCAAATCACCCCCGGACAGCTAACGCTGGACCAGCTGCGCGCCATCCGCGAAGGCGGCGTGCAACTCAAGCTGCACGCCAGCGCCGCCGAGATCATCCGCCGCAGCGCCGCCGTGGTGCAGGCCGCGGCCGCCGGCGACGCGCCGGTCTATGGCGTCAACACCGGCTTCGGCAAGCTGGCCTCCAAGCGCATCAGCAAGGAAGAACTGGCCACCCTGCAGTTCAACCTGATCCGCTCGCACAGCGTCGGCGTCGGCGCGCCGCTGCAGCCCGGCGTCGTGCGCCTGATGCTGGCCACCAAGGCGGCCTCGCTGGCCCGTGGCCACTCCGGCGTGCGCGAAGCCGTCGTGCAATGCCTGCTCGATGTGTTCAATGCCGGCCTGGTGCCCTATGTGCCAGCTCAAGGCTCGGTGGGCGCCTCGGGCGACCTGGCGCCGCTGTCGCACATGACCTTGGCCCTGCTGGGCGAGGGCGAGATGCTGGTCGACGGGCAACGCAAGCCGGCGTTGGCCGAGCTGAAGAAGCACGGCATCGAGCCGCTGGTGCTGCAGGCCAAGGAAGGCCTGGCCCTGATCAACGGCACGCAGACCAGCACCGCGCTGGCACTGGAAGGTCTGCTGCGCTACGAGCTGGTGTATGCCGCGGCCATCGTCAGCGGCGCGCTGTCACTCGACGCCGCACGCGGCAGCGACGGCCCCTTCGACGACCGCATCCACCAGGTGCGAGGCCAGCCGGGCCAGATCGAGGCGGCGCGCGCCTACCGCCAGATCCTGGCCGGCAGCGCCATCCGCGAGTCGCACAAGGAAGGCGACGAGCGCGTGCAGGATCCTTACTGCCTGCGCTGCCAGCCCCAGGTGATGGGCGCCTGCCTGGATCAGTCCCGCTATGTGCGCGATGTGCTCCTGCGCGAAGCCAATGCGGTGACCGACAACCCGCTGGTCTTTGCCAACGCCGACGGCACGAGCTATATGGTCAGCGGCGGCAACTTCCACGCCGAGCCGGTGGCCCTGGCCGCCGACGCGCTGGCTTGCGCCATTGCCGAGGTGGGTGCCATCGCCGAGCGCCGCATCGCCATGCTGATCGACGCCTCGGTGTCGCGCCTGCCGCCCTTCCTGACCGCCAACGCCGGCCTGAACTCGGGCTTCATGATCGCGCACGTCACCGCCGCGGCCCTGGCCAGCGAGAACAAGTCGCTGGCCCATCCGGCCAGCGTGGACAGTCTGCCCACCAGCGCCAATCAGGAAGACCATGTGTCGATGGCCACTTTTGGTGCACGGCGCCTCGGCCCCATGCTGGACAACACCTCGCACATCATCGGCATCGAGCTGCTGGCCGCCAGCCAGGGCATCGAGTTCCTGCGCCCGCTGCAGAGCTCGGCCGCGCTGGAGCAGGTGCACGCCCTGGTGCGCAAGACCTGCCCCCCTATGCCCACCGACCACTATCTGGCGCCCAGCATCGAAGCTGCCACCGAGCTGGTGGGCGGTGCGGAGCTGGCACAGATCGTGCGTGATACGGGCAGCCTGGTCGTGCTGCCTTAACCCAGAAAAGCCGGCGCCCTGCCGGCTTTTTTGTGCGCCCTGCGTTTCTCCCGAATCGACAAATGCGCCGTCATGGCCAATGATTGCCCTCTCACCCCATCCAAGGAGATTTCACCGATGAAGAAGCTGCTCACCGCCCTCGCCGCCACCGCCCTGTTTTGCGCTGCTGCCCAGGCACAGGAAACCAAGCTGGCCGTCGGCATCTCCGGCTGGACCGGCTTTGCCCCGCTGACCCTGGCCTCGCAGGCCGGCATCTTCAAGAAGAACGGGCTTGACGTCTCGATCAAGAAGATTCCCCAGAAGGACCGCCATCTGGCCATCGCCTCGGGTGACGTGCAGTGCGCCGCGACGACGGTCGAGACCTGGGTGGTCTGGAACGCCAACGGCGTGGCCACGACGCAGATCTTCCAGC
>JADMJJ010000100.1 GCA_018780645.1 Burkholderiaceae bacterium | reverse complement strand
CGTGCTGAAAGACAAGTCGCTGGCCGTGCGCGCCGTGCTGCAGGGCATGCAGCGCGCCGGTGCCATACGGCTGAGCGATCAGGAGGCCGAACCGGTGGCCACCGCGATGGTGGTGCTGCTCAGCTACTGGCTGAGCTTTGAATACGTGCGCGACCCCCGCCATGCGCTGGAGCCCAGCCGGGCCGGCGCGGCCCTGATGCGTGGCGCTTACCATTTGCTGAGCCTGCTGACGCCCTATCTGGACAGCGCCTCCCGCGCCCATTTGCTGACGCTCGCAGCCAACTACACCGAGCATGCCAACGAGGCCACCAAGACCTCGCAATCGTCACTTTCATCCACCTGACCACCGCCCACGGAGACACCCATGGCCAAATGGACCGCCTTCCCCCACGACAACGCCGACTACGTCTATGACGCCGCCGCGCTGAAGAAGAAATGGGCCCGGCTGCATGCCGGCGACGCCGAGCCCTTCCCCAAGGACGACAAGGTGCTGGCCGCCTGGGCGCTGTTCCATGCCGGCGAATTCCAGAAGGCCTGCGAGGCCGGGCTGAAGGCGGGCGGCGCCGGCATCACGGTGGCCAACAAGGCCCAGGCGATCTACGCCAACTACCTGGAAAAGAGCGAGAAAGCCAAGCTCGAGATGTTCCTGGAGGTGGCCCAGCGGGCCGAGGCCCAGCAGGCCGCCGAGCCGAAGAATCCCAATGCCTACTATTGGCAGGCCTATGCGATCGGCCGCTACGGCCAGGGCATCAGCGTCGCCAAGGCGCTGGCCCAGGGCCTGGGCTCCAAGTGCAAGAACGCGCTGGAAACGGCGATCTCGCTGGCACCCAAGCATGCCGACGCGCACATCGCGCTGGGCGCCTTCCATGCCGAGGTGATAGACAAGGTTGGCAAGCTCCTGGCCCGCACCCAGGGGGCCGACACCGCCACCGGCCTGAAGATGTTCAAGGAAGCCTTGAAGCTCAACCCCACCTCGGCGATCGCGATGATCGAATACGCCAACGGCCTGGTGATGCTGGAGGGCGACAAACGCATGAAGGAGGCCGAGCAGCTCTATGCCGACGCGGCCGCCAGCGACCCGCTCGACGCGATGGAACGGCTGGATGTGGAGATGGCAAGAGAGGAATTAGAGGAGTAGCCCGGATGGCTGTGACGCGACCGAGGTGAGCACCTGTGTGCTCACCAACGCGCGTCTCAGCGCCTTGCCCATGCAAGGGCAAGGCAAGCCGGGGCCCCGGATTCCATCCAGGCTACGCCTCCCAGGGCAGCATCAAGGCCAGCACCAGCAGCTTGTTGAACTCCGGCTGGAAGCGGTCGATGATCAGCTGCGGGTGGGGGCACAGGGCGTCGTCGGTGATCAGGCCGAACTGCACATTGCCGGCATAGGTCAGGATGCTGACGCCTATGCCGACGTCGCCCGACTGCGGCACCCAGAACATCAGCCGCTCGACCGAGGCGCCGCAGAACTTCAGCGCGCTCGACGGCCCCGGCACATTGGTCATCACCGCCGTCGTCTTCTTGGCGAACAGGTTCAGCATCGCGTTCTGCACCGGCTTGATGAACAGCCCGGCCAGTGACAAGAGGCCAAAGGCCAGCAGCGGCTGGTAGCTGCCCTTCAACTCGCTCATGCGCTTGCGCACCTCATACAGGCGCTCGATCGGGTTGGCAATGCCCACCGGCAGCACCAGGGGCACCAGGCCGAAGCGGTTGCCCAGCTGATAGGCCTTCTCCAGCGGCCGCAGATTGACCGGCACCATGGCGCGGATTTCCTTGCCCGCCGGATCATCGCCCTGGGCCTGCAGATAGCTGCCGATGGCGCCGGCGGCGCAGCTCAGAAGCACATCGTTGATCGAGCAGCCCAGCGCCTTGCCCGTGGCCTTGACGGCATCCAGCGGCAGCGGTTCGCCCCAGGCCACGTGCTTCCTGCCATTGGGCTTGCCCTTCAGGCTGGTGCGCGAGTCGTCGGGCATCATGGCAAAGGCGGTCACGTCGCTGAGCGCCTGGTAGCCCATGCGCAGCACGTCGGCCGAGGCCTGGGCCGGTGCGGCCGGGCGGGCCAGGGTCTCCATCGACTTGGCGGCGGCCGTGCCGGTCATGCCTATGGCCTTGACCATCAGGTCGGTCAGGGGCTTGAGCAGCGCATCGGACAGGAAGTCATGCTCGGCCTCCGGGCGCTGCGCCTTTTCCGGCGGCGCCTTGCCGCCATCGGTGATCGAGAACAGCACCGACATCAGCGCAATGCCGTCGGCAATGCAGTGGTGGATGCGGGCGATCAGCACGCTCTGGCCGTCCATCTCCTCGACCACGCGGAACTGCCACAGCGGGCGGTCCGGGTCCAGCGCCTCGGCGGCCAGCTCGCCGACCCGCTCCTTCAACGCCTCCTCGGCCGGCTGACCGCGGCGGGGCTTGAGCACCTCCTTGACCACATGGCGGGCGATATCGAAGTCCTCGTCCTCCACCCAGCTGGCACCCATCGCGTCATGCACCACCTTCTGGCGAAAGCGGGTGTATTGCAGCAAGCGCTCCTGCACCCGGGCGGCCACCTGCTCGACGGTCAGCCGCGGGCGCAAGAGCCAGATGCCGACGATCATCATCAGATTGGCGTCGCAATCCATGCGCAGCCAGGCGGTGTCCACACGCGACATGCGTTCGGGTGATGAGCTCAAGGGCGTCTCCTAATTTTTCTTGGGCCAACAATGCTGGTTAATATTCGAGTCGTCCATAGCGATAGATACCAAGCTTTGTACCGATCCACCGTCCTGAAGGAGACACGATGAGCCTGAAAGAAGACTTCGAAGCCGCCGTTGCCGGCTCCAAGAGCCTGCCCGAGCGCCCCGACAATATGACCTTGCTGAAGCTGTATGCCTTGTACAAGCAGGGCAGCAGCGGCGATGTCGAGGGCTCGCGCCCCGGTTTCACCGATATGGTGGGCCGCGCCAAGTACGATGCCTGGAAGGAGCTGAAGGGCAAGTCGAACGAAGAAGCGATGCAGGAGTACATAGACCTGATTGAATCGCTGAAGTGAACGCCCGTGGGGCGCAGGCCCCGCAGCGCTGACACCCACCGGCCACTCAGGCCGGCTTCTTCTTGGCCGCCGCCTTCTTGGGCTTCACCTCGGCGGCCAGCAGGGCGTCCAGCTCCTTCTGGATCTCCTGCTCTATCGTGCCCTTGAATGCACCCAGCAAGAGGCCCAGCTTGGCGCTGAGATCGAAGTGATCGGCGGCAACGATCATCTGGCCCTTGACGCCCGAGCGGGTGAACTGCACGGTGTCGCTGGTCTCGCCCTCGAGCACGGTGCAGTCCATGTCGAACTTGCGCTCGACCTCCTCGGCCCAGGCCCAGGCCACCTCACGGGCGCGAACCAGCCCCAGATTGTGGTCGCGGTGTATGCGTATATCGGACATCAGTGCGTCTCCGGTGGCAGGTTTTGCTTCAGTGTGGCGCGGCGCTCGTCGCGCGGCAAGCTGGCCATGGCGCGCACGGCCGCATAGAAGCGCTCGAAGTCACGGCCCTCGCGCTCGAACAGGGCCTCGAACTGCGGCGTCAGCTCGTTGTAGGCCGCCAGCACGCCAAAGGAGGCATTGTTGGCGCGGGCAAACCAGCCGTCGTAACCGGCATAGCCGCCCCAGGTGCCGGCCTTGAGCGCGGCGTAGTCGGCCCGCAGCTCGGCCATCAGGGCGGCCTTGCCGGCGCGTTTGGCCTCTGCACTGGCATCGCTGCGGTAGAGCCGGTCCAAGCGCTGGCGGTAGCGCATCGTCAGCGCGCGAAAATCCTCGCGGCGTCGCTCCAGCGCCACAAACTCGTCTCGTGCGGCCGGCGTTCCATGGGCGCTGAGCCAGCGCTGCGCACCGAGGCGCTCCACCGCGGTGGCAAAGGACTCGTTGAACATGGTGTCGTCCTTCACATAGACGACCTGATGCGTCAGCTCGTGGAAGATCAGCCGGGCCAGCTCGCCCTCCGGGTAGCGGATGAAGGTGTTGAGCAGCGGGTCGCCGCCCAGCCAGTTGGTCAGACCCAAGGTCGAGTAGGCGGGCACGCCATAGACCGAGACCTCGAGACCCTGTTCCTGCTGCAAGCCCTGGGCAAAGGCGTCGGCCCGCTCGCGCTGGAAGTAGCCGCGGTAGCCGACGCAGCCCATCACCGGGAAGCACCAGGTCTTCAGGCTCAGGCTCAGCTCGGGTGCGGCGACCACATTCCAGACCGCGGCCGGGCGCTGCAGATCGGCATAGGCGCGGTAGCTGCGGTTGTCGGGCAGCTTCAGTTCTTGAATGGCGAAGTCGCGCATGCGCTGGGTCAGGGCCAGGCGCTCGCGCAACTCGGCCGGCTGACTGTCATCGGCCAGCCACTGGGTGACCGGCTTGGCTGCGCTGACCAGCTGCAGATGGCCGGACACCGACTGAGCCAGATAGGCCACGTTGGCGCAGCCGCTGGTCAGCAGCACGGCGCCCACGGCCATCAGACTTGCCAACCCTGCCCAAGCCATCCAGCGCTTCCGCTTCACGCCGCCCGGAGACCGTCGGCCTGCACCTCGACCAGGCAGTCGTAGAAGCTCGGCGCCTCGCCCATATCGGTCAGGCGCTGGTGCGTCAGTTCGTTGACGTTGCTGCCGTCCAGCCCCAGCTTGCGCCACCACACACCCAGGCCGTTGACGACGCCGGGCCGGGCGCGCGGGTTCAGCGCCACGCGGCAGCGGTAGGTGCCGCGCTCGTTGAACACCCGCACCACCTGCCCGTCCTGGATGCCCCGGGCGGCGGCGTCATCGCCATGCATCTCCAGCAGCGGTTCGCCCTCGATGTCGCGCAGGCTCTTCACATTGACGAAGCTGGAGTTGAGGAAGTTGCGCGCCGGCGGCGAAATCATCGCCAGCGGATAGCGCCGCGCCAGCTCGGGTGAGGACTGGCGGCTTTCGTAGTTGGGCACGTAGTCGGGCAGGCCCAGACCCGGGGCATCGGCCTGCACCCTGCCATTGGGCGTAGGGAAGCCGCCGTTGGCGAACGGCGCGTCGGCAATCGGCAGCTGCAGCCAGCCGGTGGCGCGCAGCTCGTCGAAGCTGAGGTTGTCCACCAGGGCTTGGCGGGCCAGGGTCTCGTCGCTGTCGGCAAAGCAGGGCTCGGTGAAGCCCATGCGTGCCGCCAGTTCGCGGAAGATCTGCGTGTTGGGCTTGGCCTCGCCCTGCGGGCAAATAGCCGGCTCGTTGATCAGCACCGTGGTGTGGCCGTAGCTGGTGTGCACGTCCAGATGTTCCAGCTGGGTGGTCGCCGGCAGCACATAGTCAGCCTGGTCGGCGGTATCGGTCAGGAAGTGCTCCAGCACGACGGTGAACAGATCCTCGCGCTGGAAGCCGGCCACCACCTTGCCCGACTCGGGCGCCACCGCCACCGGGTTGCTGTTGTAGACGATCACCGCCTCGATTTTTGGCCCGAATTCGGGCGAGGCCTCGCGCAGCAGATCGTCGCCAATGGTGCTCATATTGATGGTGCGCGGCGTGCGCCCGGCCAGCAGATCGGGCCGCTCCAGCTTGGCCGAGTTCTTGTAGGGCGCGAAAAAGCCCGAGCTGGACAGCAGCATGCCGCCGGCCGCATCGCGCCAGGCGCCGGTCAGGCAGGGCAGCAGGGCCACCAGGCGCACCGCATTGCCGCCGCCGCGCACACGCTGCATGCCGTAGTTCAGCCGGATCGCGGCCGGCTTGGTCGTGCCGTAGTCGCGTGCCAGCTGGCGCACCTCGTCGGCGCTGATGCCGCAGACCTCGGCCACGCGCTCGGGCGGCCATTGCAGCGCGCGTTCGCGCAAGCCGTCCCAGCCGTCCACATGGCGGGCTATGTAGTCCTGGTCCAGCCAGCCGTGGGTGATCAGCTCATGCATCAGGCCCAGGGCCAGCGCGCCGTCGGTGCCGGGCAGCAGGGCGATGTGCTGGTGGCATTTGTCGGCCGTCTCGGTCTTGCGCGGGTCTATGCAGATCAGCTTGGCGCCCTGGCGCTTGGCCTGATTGGCCAGGGTCCAGAAATGCAGATTCGAGGCAATCGAATTGCTGCCCCAGATGACAATCAATTGGCTGAAGGCGAACTGCTCGACCCGCATGCCCACCTTGTGGCCATAGGTCGCGGCCAGCGCCGCACCGCCGGCCGAGGCGCAGATCGTGCGCAGCAGCTGCGAGGCGCCCAGCTTGTTGAAGAAGCGGGCGGCAATCGACTCGCCCTGCAGCAGCCCCATCGTACCGGCATAGCTGTAGGGCAGGATGGCCTCGGGGTCGCGGGCGGCGATTTCCTTCAGGCGGCCGGCGATATCGCCCAGCGCCTCGTCCCAGCTCACCGGCACGAACTGACCCCGGCCCTTGGGGCCGACACGCTTGAGTGGTGTCAGCACCCGCTCCGGGTGGTAGCTGCGCTCGGCATAGCGCGAGACCTTGGTGCACAGGGCACCCTGGGTGGTGGCGTGATCGGGGTCGCCCTGGATCTTGATCACCCGTCCGTCCTGCACCGTGATGCGCATGGCGCAGGTGTCGGGGCAATCGTGCGGACAGGCACCATGGACCGTTTTGGGCGTGCTATTCGACACAGAAGCGTCGGCGGAAGGCGTAACTGCGGAATTCATGCGCGCACTATTGCACACAGCGACCGGCCTTGCGGCGCCGCCCCCGTCAAAGCCGCATCCCGACGGGGAAAATGCACGTCAATCGAGCCGCGCCCGCGCGCGGATCACCAACACGACCGGGAAACGCCTTGCAACGACGACATTGCCTGAAGCGCTTGGCCAGCCTGGGCGGCCTCGCAGCCGGGGCCCTGCCTCTGTGGGCCCAGGAGCGGCGGCGCATCGTGCTGGGCCAATCGGTGCCCCTGACCGGCCCGGCCGCCCAGCTTGGCCTTCAGATGCAGGCCGGCGCCAAGCTGTACTTCGACGCGGTCAATGCCGCCGGCGGTGTCAACGGATTGACTATCGAGCTGAAGACGCTGGACGACGGCTATGAGCCCGAGCGCTGCAAGGCCAATACCGAGAAGTTCATCGAGGACGATGTGTTCGCCCTGTTCGGCTATGTGGGCACGCCCACCTCTCTGGCCGCCCTGCCCCTGGTGAACCAGCACAAGATCCCCTTCTTCGCCCCGTTCACGGGTGCCGAGGCCTTGCGCGACCCGTTCAGCCGGTGGGTCTTCCACCTGCGTGCCTCCTATTTCGACGAAACCGCGCTGATCGTGCGCCAGCTGACCCAGCTGGGTCTGAACAAGATCTCGGTTTTTCACCAGAACGACGCCTATGGCCGCGCCGGCCTGGAAGGCGTGCAGCGGGCGCTGAAGGCCCTGAGCCTGGCGCCGCTGGCCACCTCCACCGTCGAGCGCAACAGTGTGGACGTGGCCAAGGCGGTCAAGGATCTGGTGCCCGCCCTGCCCGAGGCCATCGTGATGATCAGCGCCTACAAGAGCTGCGCCGCCTTCATACGCGAGGCGCGCAAGGCCGGCTACGGCGGGCTGTTCTACAACGTGTCCTTTGTCGGCACGCAGGCGCTGTCGGACGAACTGGGCAAGGAGGCGCGCGGCGTGGTCGTCAGCCAGGTCATGCCCTACCCCTTCGGCGTGGCCACCGGCGTGGTCGCCGAATACCAGACCGCACTGAAGAAGGCCGGCGGCGACCAGCGCCCCAACTACACCGCCATCGAGGGCTATCTGGCCGCCAAGGTGCTGACCGAGGGCCTGCGCCGCATGGGCAAGGTCAGCCGCGAAAGCCTGGTCGCCGGGCTGGAAACGTTGAGCAACTACAACGCTGGTGGCTTCCAGGTGAAGTTCGGCCCGCAAAAGCATGTGGCCTCGAACTTCGTCGAGCTGTCGCTGCTGACCGGCGACGGGCGGGTCAAGCGATAAACCGCTGACCGCACAAGCCCCGCGCCCCGCGGTGCCGGCCCCAAACCGCCGGAGTACACTCATTTTCACCAGGCGCGCGCTGCCGCGGTGAGCCCGCGCGCCGTCAAACTTTGGAGTGCGCGCCATGAAGCTGATTGACTCTATTCTTGCGGATGCGGCCAGCATCCAGGCCTTGCGACGGGACATCCATGCCCACCCCGAGCTGTGCTTCCAGGAGGAACGCACGGCCGATGTGATTGCCAAGGCGCTGACCGATTGGGGCATCCCGGTGCACCGCGGCCTAGGCAAGACCGGCGTCGTCGGTATCGTCAAGAACGGCACGAGCGACCGCGCCGTCGGCCTGCGCGCCGACATCGATGCGCTGCCGATGACCGAGCACAACACCTTCGAGCACGCCAGCAAGCACACCGGCAAGATGCACGCCTGCGGCCATGACGGCCACACGGCGATGCTGCTGGCGGCGGCCAAGCACCTGTCCAAGCACCGCAATTTCGACGGCACCATCTATCTGGTATTCCAGCCCGCCGAAGAAGGCGGCGGCGGCGCCCGCGAAATGATCAAGGACGGCCTGTTCGAGAAATTCCCGATGGAGGCCATGTTCGGTGCCCACAATTGGCCCGGCATGGCGGCCGGCGAGTTTGCGCTGCGCTCAGGTCCCGTGTTTGCGTCCAGCAACGAGTTCAAGGTCATCATCCGCGGCAAGGGCGCCCATGCGGCGATGCCGCACAACGGCATCGACCCGGTGCCGGTGGCCTGCCAGATGGTGCTGGCCTTCCAGACCATCATCACCCGCAACAAGCGGCCCATCGACGCCGGCGTGATCTCGGTGACGATGATCCACACCGGCGAGGCGACGAACGTGGTGCCGGACTCCTGCGTGATCGAGGGCACGGTGCGCACCTTCACGCTGGAGGTGCTGGATCTGATCGAGCGCCGCATGCAGGTGATCGCCGAGAACACCTGCGCCGCCTTCGAGACGACCTGCGAGTTCAGCTTCAAGCGCAACTACCCGCCGACGATCAACCATGCCAACGAGACCGAGTTCGTGCGCAAGCAGCTGGGCGCGATGGTTGGCGCCGACAAGGTGCAGGAATTCGAGCCGACGATGGGCGCCGAGGACTTCAGCTTCTTCCTGCTCGAAAAGCCGGGCTGCTACTTCCTGATCGGCAATGGCGACGGCTCGCACCGTATTGGCGGCCATGGCATGGGCCCCTGCATGTTGCACAACCCGAGCTATGACTTCAACGACGACCTGATACCGCTGGGCGGCTCGATGTGGGTGCGTCTGGCCGAGGCCTGGTTGGCCGAACCGCAGAAGTAAGCCATGGACGATAGCAAGATTGAAGCTGCGTTCTCGCAACGCTACGCAGAGGCACGCGGCAAATTCCTCGCCGCCGCCGAGGCGGCCGACCTGGATGTGCAAAGTCATATCCACCCGCTGCTGGGCCAGGACGGCGAGCAGCTGGCCATGGATGTGGTGCGCGACGGCCCGGCCGATGCAGGCAAGCTGCTGATCATCAGCAGCGCCTGCCATGGCGTCGAGGGCTTTTGCGGCTCGGGCGTGCAGGTCACGCTGCTGCAGGACGCCGAATGGCGCGCCGCGGCCCATGCCGCGGGCGTGGCCGTGCTCTACATCCACGCGCTGAACCCCTACGGCTTCTCCTGGTGGCGCCGCGTCACCCAGGAGAACGTGGACCTGAACCGCAATTTCCATGACTTCCACCAGGAGCTGCCGCACAACGCCGGCTATGCCGAGCTGGCCGGGGCCCTGGTGCCCAGCCAGTGGCCGCCCACGGCCGAGAACGAGGCCGTGCTCGCCGCCTATGCCGCCCAGCATGGCGCGTTCGCGCTGCAAGGGGCCATCTCGGGCGGGCAGTACGAGTTCCCCGAAGGCCTGTTCTATGGCGGACGCAACCCGACCTGGAGCCATGTGACCCTGCGCCATGTGCTGCAGGAGCACGGACGCCAGGCCAACAAAGTGGCCTGGATAGACCTGCACACCGGCCTGGGCCCCAGCGGCCATGGCGAGAAGATTTTCGCCGGCAGAAACGACCCGGTGGCGGTGACCCGCTCGCGCGGATGGTGGGGCGCCGAGGTGACCTCAACCTATGACGGCAGCTCCAGCTCCGCCCCGCTCAGCGGCCTGATGTGGAACGTCATCTACGACGAATGTGCCCAGGCCGAGTTCACCGGCATTGCGCTGGAGTACGGCACGCTGCCAATTCCCCAGATGATCGACGCACTGCGTTGCGACCAGTGGGTGGAGAACCATCCCGAGCTGGAGGAGGCCACCCGCACCCGCCTGAAACGCCAGGTGCGCGATGCCTTCTACACCGACACGCCGCGGTGGAAGCGGCAGATCGTCGAGCAGGCGGTGGCTGCCGCCCATCAGGCCGTCGCTGGCTTGAAAGGTTGACCGACCGGGCGCGTGTCAGCATCGGCTGACAACACAACGCGCCCCAGTCCGAGCGACGCCGCGATCACGCCCGCCGATGATGAACTCCCCTACCGGAGTTCATCATGATCAGCCTGACCCTGAACAAGCGCCGAAGCGACACCAGCGGAACACCCGAGGAGTGACGGGCCAGCGTAACAATAGCGCCGTGAAGCCGCTGTTCATTGTTTTCAATATCGGATCGGGTCATGGCGACGGGCCCCAAGCGCGGGCAAGCATAGAGAACGCCTGCGCGGAGGCCGGTCGACCCTGCTTGGTCATGATGGTCGATGCGCCCGGGCGTCTGGCTGAAGTGGCCCATCAGGCCGTGCGCGAGGCGCGGCAGGCCGGTGGCATCGTCGCAGCGGCCGGCGGCGATGGCACGATCAGCGCCGTGGCGCAGATCGTGCTCGGCAGCGGCCTGCCCTTTGGTGTGTTGCCTCAGGGCACCTTCAACTACTTCAGCCGCACGCACGGCATTCCCGCCGACATCGCACAGGCGATGCAGGTTCTGCTGCACGAGGCGCCGCAGGCGGTTCAGGTCGGTCTGGTCAACCAGCGGGTGTTCCTGGTCAACGCCAGCCTGGGCCTGTATCCACAGCTGCTGGAAGACCGCGAAACCTGGAAGAAGCAGTTCGGCCGCCACCGGCTGGTGGCCTTCGGCGCCGGCCTGCTGACCCTGCTGCGCGGACATCGCAATCTGCGCCTTCGCATCGAGCTCGACAACAGCACGCGCGAGCTGCGCACGCCGACGCTGTTCATCGGCAACAACGCCCTGCAAATGGAGCAATTGGGCTTCCCGGAAGCGCAGGCCATAGACTCCGGCCGGCTGGCCGGGGTAATGCTGCATCCGGTGGGCCGGCTGGCCATGCTGTGGCTGCTATTGCGCGGCGCGCTCGGCCAACTGGGCGATGCCGACAAGGTGCGCAACTTCTCGTTCAGGCAACTGACGGTGAGCCGGTCGCGAGCATGGGGCATGCAACACATCAAGGTCGGCATCGACGGTGAAGTCTCGCGGCTGAGGCTGCCGCTGCGCTTCAGCGTTTCGCCGGAGCCGCTGCTGCTGATACGGCCGGCCGCGCCGGCACCGGAACGGGCCGCGACATGACCGTGCTGCTGCAGGTCTCCGACCCGCACTTCGGCACCGAACGCGCCGAGGTCGTCGAGGCGCTGGTGGAGCTGGCGCTGGCGCAGCGGCCCGATGTGCTGCTGCTGTCCGGTGACATCACCCAGCGCGCCACTCACGCCCAGTTCAAAGCCGCGCGGGCCTTTGTCGACCGTCTGCGGGTGCCGGTGGTGCTGGCCATTCCGGGCAATCACGACATCCCGCTGTTCAATCCGCTGGCGCGCCTGCTGGCGCCCTACGCGCACTATGCGCGCGCCTTTGGCGACGGGCTGGAGCCGCAGTTCGAGAACGACGAGGTGCTGGTGCTGGCCCTGAACACCACCCGCCGCTACCGGCACACCGATGGCGAGGTCTCGGCCGCGCAGATCGAGTCGGTCGCACAGCGTCTGGCGGCGGCGCGTCCAGGCCAGTGGCGCATTGTCATGACCCACCAGCCGGTGGCCGTGACGCGTGAGCAGGACCGCCACAACCTGCTGCGCGGGCATCAGGCCGCCCTGCGGCGCTGGGCCGAGGCGGGCGCGGACATGGTCGTCGGCGGGCATATCCACCTGCCCTTCGTGCTGCCTCTGCGGGAGCGTTGGCCCGATCTGGCCCACCCGATGTGGGCGGTGCAGGCAGGCACGGCGCTGAGCACCCGCATTCGCGCCGATGCGGGCAACTCGGTCAACATCCTGCGCATCGATGCCGCCCGTCTCGACGACGGCACGCGGCGCGGCTGCAGCGTCGAGCGCTGGGACCATGACGACACGCGGCGCTGCTTCGAGCTGGTGCGCGCTCATCCGATGTCACGCCTGCATGGCGATTGAGGCGAGGATCCCCACATGTACAAGCACAAGCTCAAATCTGCCCTGGTCCTGAGACATCCCTGGACCTTCACGCTGCGCGTGCTCAAAGCCTTTCGCGCCAACCAGGGCCTGCTGCTGGCCGGGGCGGTGGCCTATTACGCGCTGCTTTCCATCGTGCCGCTGCTGATACTGACGGTGATCGCCCTGTCCCATTTCGTCGATCAGGCCGAGCTGCTGATGACGCTGGGCCGCTACCTCGAGTGGCTGGTGCCCGGACAGTCGGCCGCCATCATTGCCGAGCTGGCCCATTTCCTGCTGCACCGCGATGTGATGGGATGGGTGCTGCTGGTCAGCATGCTGTTCTTCAGCTCGCTGGCCTTCACCGTGCTCGAGAACGCGATGTCGGTGGTCTTTCACCACCGTGTGGCGATACGGCGGCGCCACTTTCTCGTCTCGGCAGTGATTCCCTATGCCTACATCCTCTGCCTGGGTGCCGGGCTGTTGCTGGTCACGCTGGTGGCGGGCAGCCTGCAGGCGATGGGCGAGCAGCAGGTCACCTTTCTGTGGCGGGACTGGTCGCTGACCGGCGTCTCCGGCCTGCTGCTCTACCTGCTGGGCTTTGCCGGCGAGGTGTTCGTGCTGACCTCGATCTATCTGGTGATGCCGGTGGGCCGGCCCTCGCTGGCCCATGCCTTGGTCGGCGCCCTTGTCGCGGCGCTGCTGTGGGAGCTGTCGCGCCGGCTGCTGATCTGGTACTTCTCGACCCTGTCGCAGATCGGCACCGTCTATGGTTCGCTGACCACGGCGATTGCCGTCTTGCTGAGCCTGGAGCTGGCGGCCACGCTGCTGCTGCTCGGCGCCCAGGTGATCAGCGAGTACGAACGGCTCGAGGTCGGCGGTGCGGACAAGCCGCCGCAGGCGTTCAGCACTGAGCCATGAGCCGGTAGATGCCGGCACGCGTCGATAATGGCAGCCCTACCAAGCCAATCGCCAGACCCCCATGGACATCAACGCCGATCAAGTCATAGCCGACACCCGCCTGTGGATGGAGCGTGCCGTGATCGGCCTGAACCTCTGCCCCTTCGCCAAGAGCGTGCATGTCAACAACCGGGTGCGCTATGTCGTCAGCGAGGCCACCGACGAGGACGCCCTGCTGCAACAACTAGCCAATGAGCTGCTGTTCCTGCAAGCCGCGCCACCCGACAAGGTGGAGACCACGCTGCTGATACACCCGCTGGTGCTGACCGACTTCCTGGACTTCAATGACTTCCTCGAAGCCGCCGACGGCACCATAGAGGCGCTGGAGATGCAAGGCGATCTGCAGGTGGCCAGCTTTCACCCCCAGTACCAGTTCGATAGCGTTGAACCCGACGACATCACCAATTACAGCAACCGCTCGCCCTATCCCACGCTGCATCTGCTGCGCGAGTCCAGCATCGAAAACGCCGTGGCAACGATGAAGGACACCGACGCGATCTACGAGGCGAATATGGAGACCTTGGAGAAGCTGGGGCTGGAGGGGTGGCGGGCGCTGGGGCTGAAGGCCTGAGCGCTTGGCGTCTCACGGCGTGGGCAGATGCAGCCAGTGCGCCAGATAGTCGAAGAACACCGTGTACAGCAGGATAGGCAGCGGCAGCCCGACCAAGGTGCCCAGCAGGTAGCTGCGGAACCTGACCCCCGAAAGCGCGAGCGCGTAGTTCAGTGTCGGCACGGTCTGGAACAGCAGGCGCAGCAGGGCCACGCTCTGGACCGGATGTGCGTCCAGTCTTGCGAACAAGCGGGCCGCGACGCTGCCGCCGAGCTGGCGCAGCGAGTCGCCACCCAGCAGCCGTATCAGCCAGAAGGTGAACAGGCAGGAAACGCAGGCCGCCACATAGGTGGCCAGACCGCCCCACCACTGGCCCAGGGCCAGCACGGCGGCGGCGAGAAAGACCCAGCCCGGGATCTGTATCAGATTGCCCAGCGCGAACAGCGCGGTGAAGAGCAGCAGGCCGCCAAGGCGGTGATGCTCGAAGCTGTCATGCAGGAACTGCAGATTGAAGTGGGCGCGCAGGCCGGTGAACTGGAACAGGGCCCATAGCAGGCCCAGGAACAGCGCGACGGCGATCAGGCGCTGGTAGCGGCGCAAGCGCGCGGCGGACACGACCGGTCAGAACGGGTTGTAGCTCTTCTCGCGCCGGTAGTGGACGTAACCCACGCTGGCCCCGGTGCGAAGCCCCACGCCCAGGCGTATCGGCGCCAGCGTGATGCCGTTCAGCCGCTGGTAGTTGATGCCGGCACCGCCAATGTAGTACAGACTGCCTTCGACGCCGGGAAAGCGTTGATAGATCGCCGAGACCTTGGGCAGCTTGTAGACCAGGGTGAAGACCTTGGAGGCATTGGCGCCCACGTCCAGCCCGATCGACGGCCCGGCCCAGTAGACGCGTGCCGTGCTGCCGCCCTTCATGGTCAGCTGGCCATCGCCATAGCGGACACCGACGGTGAGGGCGGCCGAGGCCTCCTCGCCCTTGATGTAGCCGTTCGGCCGGCCCTGTTCCTTGAAGGCTTTCTCGATCACCTTGGCCAGACCTTCGGTCGTGTTGCCGAAAAAGTCGGTGGCGGCGGTGACGATGGAGTCCTGGTCATAGGTGTTGTCGTCATCGGCCGCGAGGGCCGGCAACCAGGGGCTGGCCAGGGCCAGGCCGGCGCCCCATTGGCCGAGGCGCAGCAGGGCTTCGCGCCGGGACTGCGCCGCTTCGGAAGGCAGGTCGAACTCTTGCATGCTGATACCCTTTGAAAGCAGTCGCTAGCGTATCAGTTCTGCAACTCAGTCACGGCCCTTGTGGCCCCTGCCGCGATCATCGTCGCCGTGGCCACGACCCTTGTCACCACGGCCATGGCCGCGGCCACGATCGTCGCGTGCCTGGCGGGCGCGTTCCTGCACCCACCGTTCCTGGACGAAATAGACCGGCTGACCGCAGGCCGAGTAGCGGCCACAGTAGCGACCCCATTCACGCTGATGGCCCGACGGTACGTAGAGGTAGATCGGGCGCTGGTGCACGGCCACCGGCGTCGGCGCGTAGATCACCGGCTGCGGATAAACCACCATCGGCGGCGGTGCATCACCGAAGTTGATGCGTCCGTAGACGCCGGGCTGGTTGATCTGCACGGAGACCCCGACCTGCGCCAGCACGGGGGTGGCCATCGCCGAGACGGCGAGAAAGAGGGCAATGCTGCGCTTCATGTGGAGGTCTCCTGCTTCAATGGATCAAGGACGAACGACGACCTGGTTCTTCACTGCCATCACGCCCTTGACACCGCGCGTGATGTTCTCGGCAATGACGCGCTCCTTCTCGCTCTTGGCGAAGCCGGACAGCATGACGGTGCCCTTCATCGTCTCGACGCTGATGGCCGAGGCGTCGACGTCCTTGTTGTCGACAAATCGGGCCTTGACCGCGGTGGTCAGGGCCGAGTCGTCGATGTAGGCGCCGACCGTTTCCTGGCCGCGCGTCACGGCGCAACCGGAGAAGGCAGCCAGAGCGGCAACGGTGAACAGGACGGTCAAAGTGGAACGAGCATTCATGATGAAAATCTCCTGGTGATGGATGAAAAGAAATAGAGGCCCCGGCGACGCAAGGTCAGCCGCGCCGGAACAGACTGGCCACGAAGCTGAGCACGGCCAGCACGACGAACACGAAGAACAGAATCTTGGCAATGCCCACGGCGCTGGCGGCAATGCCACCGAAGCCGAACACGGCGGCGATCAAGGCGATGACAAAGAAGACGATGGCGTAATGCAGCATGACGAAACTCCTGGGCAAAAGGCGCCTGGGCGCCCGGTATTCACGGCTCGCATCCGGTGTCTCCGATGAAGCCGAAGAAGGCAGATGCGATGGAGTGACTTTGCGCCGAGGGCCACCGCCAAGCCATCGTCCGAGGGCGCGAGGCCCTGTCGGCCGGGACAGGCGCTGCTTGTAGGACGGGAACTACGCCGCTTGCTGCGGCAACAGGGCGCTGATGCAGGTGCCTTCGCCCGGAACCGAAGTCACCGTCAGGCGCCCGCCATCGGCAACGACGCGAAATCGCATGCCGAGCAGCCCATGGGCCGAGTTCGGTGCCTGCGCAGTATCAAAGCCGATGCCATCGTCACGCACCTCCACGCGCACCTCATCTCCCTGCGGGGCCAGCAGGATGTTCACCCGGCTGGCCTGGGCGTACTTGGCGATATTGGTCAGCGACTCCTGCACCAGGCGGAACACCGTCAGCTCGGCCGAGCTGCTCAGGGCCACCGGTTGCAGCTCGCAGTGCATGTCCAGTCCCGAGCTCTGGCCGAACTCGTGGGCCTGGATCTCCAGCGCCGCCACCAGCCCCAGATTGCTCAGCGACGAGGGCCGCAGGTCTTCGATGATGCGGCGTTTCAGCGCGATGCCCAGGTTCAGCGTTTCGTTGAGGTGCAGCAGCCGCTCACTGGCCTCGGGGTTGCCCTGCCCCAGCCGTGCCTTGATGCGCGCAGCATCGAGCTTGGCGGTGGTCAGCAGCGCACCGAGCTCGTCGTGCAGCTCGCGCGCCAGACGGCTGCGCTCATCCTCGCGGGCGGTGAACAGGTGGCCGGTCAACTCGGTCAGCTCGCTGGTGCGGCGGCCGACCTCGATCTCGAGCTGATCCCTTTCGGCCTGCACCGCCTGCTGCAGCGCTGCGCGCTGGGCCTGCAGGGCGGCACTCTGACGCAGGTACAGGTACAGCGCCAGCAGGCTGATCAGGGTCGTCAGCGCCACGCCGATGCGGTTGAGCAGCAGGGTGTCATAGACGTCCTTGCGGCCGGCCTCGACCTTGATGGACTCCAGCGCCAGCAGCTCCTGGGCGGCATCGCGCAGCGCCTGCATCTGCTCCTTGCCGATATCGGTCAGCAGGATGTTGCGCCAGGCCTCTTCCTTGCCCTGGTCGAACAGCTCGATGATCAGGTCCAGCTCGGACAGGCGGCGCTGCGCCATCGTCTCCAGCTGCAGCATGGGCAAGGCCGCCGGCTTGTTGCCTGCGTAGTAGTGCTTCAGCGCCGCCAGGGCACGCTGCACATCCTGCGAGGCCTCGCGATAGGGCTCCAGATAGGCCTTGCGCGCACTGAGCAAATAGCCCCGCTGACCGGTCTCCGCGTCTATCATGCGACGAAGGACTTGCTGGATGTCCAGGCGCGCCACGGCCATCGTGCCCAGCTTGTCCATCGAATCGGTGGAACGCCAGAACGCCAGCTCGCTGATCAGAATCAAGGCCACCGCCATCGCCAGGGCGAGCGGAAACACCAGCGCGCGGCGTCGGCGCGGTGACAGCAGATCCAGGGCCGGTGCTTGCATCTAAACTCCTATCCCAAAGCAAGAAAAGGCACCACATGATTCGCGTCGCCATCGTTGACGATCACGCCATTGTGCGGGCCGGGCTGCGCCAGTACTTTTCCGAGCAGGTGGATTTGCGCGTAACCGGCGAGGCGGCCTCGGGCCGCGAGGCCATGGAACTGGTGCGCCAGGGCGACCTGGACGTGATGGTGATGGACCTCTCCATGCCCGACCAGAGCGGCGTCGATGCGCTGCTGGCGATCAAGGCCCGCGCGCCCGAGCTGCCCGTACTGATACTCAGCGGATTCTCCGAGACGCATTACGCGGTGACCCTGCTGCGCCAGGGCGCCAGCGGCTATCTGAACAAGGAATGCGACCCGGAAGAAATCGTCAAGGCCATACGCACGGTGGCCCGGGGGCGCAAGTACATCAGTCCCACGGTGGCCGAGCTGCTGGCCGATGGCCTGGGTGCGGACAGCGAGCAACTGCCCCATGAGCAGTTGTCGGAGCGCGAGTTTCAGGTCTTTCTTCGGCTGGCCAAGGGCGAGACCATCGGCCATATGGCCGACGGCATGTCGCTTAGCGTGAAGACCGTCAGCACCTACCGCTCGCGGGTGATGGAGAAGATGAAGCTGGCCTCGAACAGCGACCTGACCTATTACGCGCTGAAGAACGGGCTGATTCAATGAGTCAATGCGCGGCGGCCGCCAATCCGCTGCAATAGTCCAGCAAGGCGTCGATCTCGTGTGACTTGTCGAACACGCGGTCGGCACCGAGGGCCAGGCAACGCTGCCGCATATCGGGCGTGGCGTAGTTGGTCAGCACCACCAGGCTGGCCTTGGTGCGCAGGGGCCGCAGCTGCTTGAGCACGCCCAGGCCGGAGCCCTGACGCAGGAAGATGTCGATGATCACCAGGTCATAGATGGCCTCGCTGGGGCTCAGCCAGGCCAGTGCCGAGGCCTCGTCAACGGCGCTGCCGACCACAGAGACGGGGGCCATTTCTTCCAGCGTGGCGATCAGATTGTCTCGGATCACGACACTGTCTTCGACGATATAGGTCTTCAGCAGCGGCATCGGGGGCATGATGAGGTTCAGAGGCTGGGCCAGCGCAGGGGCACCAGCCGCCGGCACCGAACCGCCCGGCGCCGCCAGGCTAGCATTCTGGGCCTTCACGGCGTTCCGCCACGAAGTAAATTCATCATCTTGTCGCCATCAGGATGGGTTGGCCCATGGTCGTCACTGATCGGCCTCGTTCGCCGTGCGCGCGGCAGGCCGGGCATTCTGGCCGAGGTCGGAGACCGTCGGTTCACTTGTGTCCGCCATCGGTTGGCAGGCGGCGATGGCCAGAACGTTCATCAGGACGAACAGCAACAGAGTGGTTTTGATTGCGTTCATGGGAACATCGCTGCAATGGGGTGGCGGCCTTGGGTTTATCGATCGACTGCTGTGCACGATAAACACACCGGCGAGGCTTGCACATCGGCGGCAGGCGCTAGCCCTTGTACGCCTTGTCCTACACGGCCGGCCGACAATGCCGACACATCAATCACATCGGAGCTCCACATGCCCACCCCCGAGGACTTCAATCAGCGCGGCGCCCAGGCCCTGCCCGGCCATCTGGGCATTGTCATCACCGAGGTGCAGCCCGGCCGCGTCAGCGCCACGCTGGACGTCAAACAGCACCTCATGGCACCCAATGGCTATTTGCATGCCGGCAGTGTCGTCACGCTGGCCGACACCGCCTCGGGCTACGGTTGCATCGCCAGCATGCCGGCGGGGGCCAGCGGCTTCACCACCATCGAGCTGAAGTCCAACCACCTGGGTACGGCGCTGGACGGCCAGATCGACTGTCTCGCCACCTTGGCGCATAGCGGCAGAACCACCCAGGTCTGGGATGCCGTTGTCAGCCACAAGGGCAAGACGATCGCACTGTTTCGCTGCACTCAGATGATTCTCTACCCCAAGGCCGGCGCTTGATCGGTGACACGGGCCTTGGTTAGACTCGTCCACTTCAAAATCACGTGACGGGTGAGGGGACCATGAAACAGTACGGTGCGGAATTCCTGGGTACGTTCTGGCTGGTGCTGGGCGGCTGCGGCAGTGCCGTGCTGGCCGCCGCCTTTCCCGGCGTGGGCATAGGCCTGCATGGCGTGTCGCTGGCCTTCGGCCTGACGGTGCTGACGATGGCCTTTGCCATCGGCCATATCTCCGGCTGCCACCTGAACCCGGCCGTATCCATCGGTCTGTGGGCCGGTGGCCGTTTCCCGGCCGCCAAGCTGCTGCCCTATATCGTGGCGCAGGTGGCGGGGGCAGTTGTTGCCGGCGCCGTGCTGTACACGATCGCCAGCGGCAAGGCCGGCTTTGACGTCTCGGCCGGTTTCGCCTCCAACGGTTTCGGCGAGCATTCGCCGGGCGGCTATTCGATGGTCGCGGCCCTGGTCTGCGAAATCGTGATGACGGCCTTCTTCCTGATCATCATCATGGGCGCCACCGACAAGCGCGCACCGGCCGGCTTTGCACCTATCGCCATCGGCCTGGCCCTGACCCTGATCCATCTGATCAGCATCCCGGTCACCAACACCTCGGTCAACCCGGCGCGCAGCACCGGCGTGGCGGTGTTCGTCGGTGGCTGGGCGGTCGAGCAGTTGTGGCTGTTCTGGGTCGCCCCCATCATCGGCGCCGTGCTGGGCGCCACCATCTACCGCGGCATTACCAGCGAAGAAAGCTGATCCCTCGATGAACAACAAGCAACCCTGCATCGCCACCCTGCTGGCCGCCGTTTTGTCATTTGCCAGCGCCGGCAGCTGGGCCCAGGCCAGCGCGCCCGCGGCCACCGCACCGGCACCGTCCGCAGCCGCCGTCGCGGCCGCCAAGGAGCCCGGCGCCGTGGTCAGCGAGACCGGCATGGTCTATCGCTCGCTGCGCGAGGGCACGGGCGCCAGCCCACTGGCCACCGACAACGTCAAGGTGCACTACCGCGGCACCCTGCCCGATGGCACCGAATTCGACAGCTCCTACAAGCGCGGCGAGCCGGCCAGCTTTCCGCTGAACCGCGTCATCAAGTGCTGGACCGAAGGCGTGCAGCGCATCAAGGTCGGCGGCAAGGCCAAGCTGACCTGCCCGGCGCACATCGCTTACGGCCCGCGCGCCGTCGGCGGCGTGATTCCGGCCAATGCGACCCTGCTGTTCGAGGTCGAGTTGCTGGAAATACAGCGCTGAGCCAGGCAGATCTGGAGATGTCCGGATTTGCCTGCAAGCTGTCCCTCGCCGAGGCGACCCGGGCGGCTTGATTGCCCATGATGGAGGCTTCTCTCAACAGGAGCCCGATATGCGCACCGCCCTTGTCCTGATCGACGTTCAGCAGTCCTTCGCCCAACGCCCCTACTGGTCGCCCGCCGACGTGCCGGCCTTTCTGGAACGCAGCAATGCGCTGGTCAAGGGCTTCGAGGCCCGCGGCCTGCCCATCGTCCGTGTGATGCATGTGGACCCGCTGCCCGCCGGCAATGCCTTCTCGCTGGAGTCTGGTTTCGTACGTCCGTTGGACGGCCTGGTCGACTTCACCCCGGCGCTGGAGATCGAGAAACACCGCCACAGCGCCCTGGTTGGCTCGGGCCTGAGCATCTGGCTGCACCAGCAGGGCATCACGCGCCTGGTGATCGCCGGCATTCGCACCGAGCAGTGCTGCGAAACCACCACCCGCCACGCCAGCGACGAGGGCTGGGAGGTGGACTATGTGACCGAGGCCACGCTGACCTTCGACATGGTGCAGCCCGACGGCCAGCCGCTGACGGCGGCCCAGATCAAGGCCCGCACCGAGACGGTGCTGGCCGGCCGCTTTGCGACGATCTGCACCGTCGAGCAGGCGCTGGAGCGCGCCGCCTGATACCGCACAATGCCGGCAACATGATAGATCTGCTGTTCCTCGTGCTGCCCGGGACTCTGCTACTGGACCTGGCCGGCCCGGCCGAGGCCTTTCGCCTGGCCAACCGGCACCTGGAGCAGCGCGGCAAGCCGGCCGCCTTCAGGCTGCGCTATCTGAGCCCGACGCCCGAGGCCCGCTCATCGGTGGGTTTGATGCTGAGCGGGCTGGAGGCGCTGCCCGAGCAGCTGCCCAGCGCCAGCTGGACGGTGCTGCTGGGTCAGCCCGGCCAGTTGCGGGAGCATCGGCACATGCTGGCCAGCGCGGATTGGCAGACGGTGCGCCAATGGCTGGGCCGGCAGGTAGCGCCGCGGCTGCTGGAGGCCGACTCGCCGCACCGCCTGCTCAGCGTCTGCGCCGGCGCCCTGCTCGCTGCCGATGCCGGCCTGCTGGCGCGGCGCCACTGCACCACCCACCACGAAATGCTGGTCACCTTGCAAGACCTGGCCCCGACGGCCGAGGTGGTCAACAACCGCGTGTTCGTGATCGACGGGCCGGTGTCCAGCAGCGCTGGCGTTACTGCCGGCATCGATCTGGCATTGCATCTGATTGCCGGGGAATGCGGCGAGGACGTCACCGCCTCGGTGGCTCAGGACATGGTGGTCTATCTGCGCCGCGGCCCGCGCGACCCGGAGCTGTCGCCGCTGCTGCAGCACCGCAACCATCTGCATCCGGCGGTGCACCGGGTGCAGGACGCGATCACCCGCCAGCCGGCCGAGGACTGGTCACTGGAACGCATGGCCGCGCAGGGTGCGGTCACACCCCGCCATCTGAGCCGGCTGTTCGCCACCCATGCCCAGGTCACGCCGCTGCGCTATCTGCAGAACATCCGGCTCGAGCATGCACGCCAGGCGCTGGCCCACGGCGCCTCGGTCACCCAGGCCGCTCTGGAGGCCGGCTTCAGCTCGGACCAGCAGATGCGGCGGGCTGCCGCGCGACTCAGCTAGAGCTGCTTCGCTTCAAACGTATTGCACTGCGCGATCGCCCCGGTCTGCAGCCCGCGCTTGAACCAGGTCACACGCTGGGCGCTGCTGCCGTGGGTGAAACTCTCCGGCACCACCGTGCCCTGTGACTTGCGCTGCAGGGTGTCGTCGCCGATCTGGCTGGCGGCATTCAGTGCCTCCTCGACATCGCCCTGCTCCAGGATCTGCCGCGCCGCCTGAGCGTGGTGGGCCCAGACGCCGGCAAAGCAGTCGGCCTGCAACTCCAGCCTCACGCTCAGGGCGTTCTGCTTGGCCTCGCTGATGCGGCCGCGCATTGCGTCCACCTTGCCCGAGATGCCCATCAGGTTCTGCACATGGTGGCCCACCTCGTGGGCGATCACATAGGCCTGGGCGAAATCGCCGGGCGCGCCCATGCGGGTCTTCATGACCTCGTAGAAACCCAGATCGATATAGACCTTCTGGTCACCCGGACAGTAGAACGGCCCCATCGCCGACTGGCCCTGGCCGCAGGCGGTGGGTACGCTGCCGCGGAACAGGGTCAGCTTGGGATCCTTGTACGTGCCGCCGGCTCGGGCGAACTGCTCGCGCCAGACGTCCTCGGTGTCGGCCAGCACGGTGCGCACGAACTGGGTCATCGTGTCGTTGGCCGTGACCCGCGGCGTCGGCCGCTCCAACTCGGTCGAGACCTCGCCCCCGACCCCGCCTTCGACACCGCCCAGTATGTTCAGCAGCGTCATCGGGTTGATGCCGAACATCCAGCTGCCGAGCAGGGCGATGACGATGGTGCCCACGCCCAGACCTCGCCCGCCAACGCTGATACCCCTGCCGGTGGAGCCGCCGCCCTCACGCACATCCTCGACGTTGTCGCTCTGGCGATTGCCTTCCCATTTCATGGCCTGCTCCCGGCTGTTGCTCGGCCCATGTTAGCGCGCCAGGCGCAGCAGCTTGCCGCTGTCGGTGAGCAAGAGGAGTGAGCCATCCGGCGCCTGGCGCACATCGCGGAAGCGCTCGCCAAGGCTGCCGAACATCGCCTCGCGGCCGACCACCGCGTTGCCGCTCAGCTGCAGCCGCCAAAGCGCCTGACCCGCAAGCGCGCCCATGAACAGCTGGCCCTGCCACTCCGGGAACATGGCGCCGGTGTAGAAGGTCAGGTTGCTGGGCGCGATCGAGGTCGGCACCCAGAAGCTCAGCGGCTCGACATAGGCCGGCGCATGCACACCGCCGCCGATGCGGCAGGCCTCGCCGACCGGGCTGCCATAGTCACAGCCATAGCTGCGCAGCGGCCAGCCATAGTTGGCGCCGCCGCGCGCGATATTGATCTCATCGCCGCCCTGCGGGCCGTGCTCGCTGACCCACAGCTCCCCGGTCACCGGATGCAGGGCCGCGCCCTGCGGGTTGCGGTGGCCATAGCTCCACAGCGCCGGTGCCGCGCCGGCGCCCAGCTGAGGGTTGTCGGTCGGCACCGAGCCATCGCGCTGGATGCGCACCACCTTGCCGAGATGCGAGGCCAGGTCTTGCGCCGGGCTGCCCTGCTGGCGCTCGCCCAGCGTCACGAACAGGCTCTTGTCGCGGCCGAACACCAGGCGCGAACCGTAGTGACCGCCACCGCCGACCTTCGGCGCCTGACGGAAGATCACCGTCAGTCCGCTCAGGCCGCTGCCGGTCCAGCGGCCACGGGCCACCGCCGTGCCCGAGCGCCCTGTCTGGGCACCGCTGCCGGGCTCCGCATAGGACAGATAGACCCAGGGCGCGGTCGCGAAGTCCGGGTCCAGCGCAATGTCCAGCAGGCCACCCTGACCGCTGGCATCAACATCGGGCAGGCCGCTGCTGAGGGTGGCCTGGGTCTTGCCATCGGCGCCCAGCAGCGCCAGCCGGCCCGCCTTCAGCGTCACCAACATCCGTCCGTCCGGCAGCAGCGCCAGCCCCCAGGGACTGGCCAGGCCGGTGTTCAGGCTGCTGAGCTGAGGGGCTGGAGCTGGAGCTGGAGCTGGAGCCGGAGCTGGAGCGGGAGATGCCGCCTGTGTATCACCCCCGCCGCAGGCAGCCGTCACCAACCCGGCCATCAGCAGGGCCAGGCCTAGACAGGCCGCCGCCGCGCCCGACCTCCCCTGACAGGCAATCGCTGGGGCTGGACAAGTCATGAAGGCTCCTCGGCGGTTGGTCAAATGACAACTATCCAAAATGATAGTCTTGGCGCGATCTGACAGGCCCGCAGCATGCAAGCAGATGTACGCATGCGAAGATGCGTCTCCGATTCGTCCCGTGCCCAAGGAATAGGCGAACCGACCTCGCATGCACTCGATCACCACCACTCTCGCCTTCGTCATGGTGCAGCAGGGCATTTTTGCGCTGGGGTGGTTTGCTGCGGGCATGGGCCTGAATCTGGCCCGCAAGGCCAGCCTGTACTGGTCGGTCGCGACCCTGATCACGGCCGTGGGCCTCGGGCTGATCTCGATGCGCGGCCAGGTGCCCGACTGGCTGAGCTATCCACTCGCCGACTGGTTGACTGTGCTGGGTATGGCCCTGATACAGCGCGGCGTGCAGATCTTCAACCGCACACGCTCGGCAGCCTGGGAGATGCTGGCCCTGCTGCTGGTCACCGGTCTGGCGATGGCCACGATCGCCGCCACCGACGGCCACCATGCCACCGGCCTGGTGCTGGCCACCTCGGCGGCCGTGGCCTGGACCCTGCTGCGCACGGCGCAGACACTGTTCTTCTCGCTGCGCCTGGAGTTCGGCGTCGGCAGGGCCGCCGGCATGAGCCTGCCGTTCGCGCTGATGGGCCTGGCCTTTCTGACCCGCTTCATCGGCGGCATGCTGCGCCCCGACGTCGTCGGCCAGCCGGTCAATGTGGCCGGTGCCTTCAACGAGGCCCTGGTGCTGGGCTTTCTGATGATGGGTCTGGTGACGAATCTGAGCCTGTCCTACCTGGTCGTGTCGCGCATCCTCAGCCAGCTGCAGCGCCTGTCCCTGCATGACAGCCTGACCGGGCTGCTGAACCGGCGCGCGCTGCAGCAGCGCCTGGAGCTGGAGTCGCGCCGCATGCTGCGCACTCAAGCGGGGTTTGCCGTCATCATGCTGGACATCGACTACTTCAAGCAGCTCAACGACAGCTTCGGCCATGCCGCCGGTGACTTTGCGCTGGCCGGCCTGGCCGAGGAGCTTCGCGCCGTGTCGCGTGAGATTGACCATGCCGCGCGCATGGGCGGCGAGGAATTCTGCCTGGTGCTGCCGCAGTGCGATCTGGACGGGGCCCTGCTGGTGGCCGAACGGCTGCGCGCCCGCATCGCCGCGATGAGCCTGCCCTGGGAGGGCGAGCAGCTGAGGCTGACCGTCAGCCTGGGCGTCGCCGCCGCGTCGCCGGCCGAGGCCCGGCCGGGTGTCGATGCCGCCGAGGCGGTGCTGCGTCAGGCCGACCGGGCGCTCTATCGTGCCAAGGCGGCCGGCCGCAACCGGGTCGAAGCCCAGGCCCAGGCCGACCTCAGGCCCAGCCGCGTCGCCTGAAGGAGCAAGCATGAAACGCCGCACCCTGTTGATGACACCGCTGGCCCTGCTGCCCCATTGGGCCCTGGCCGACAGCCCCAAGGTGCAGAGCCTGGATCAGGCCCTGGCCTGGCTTGACGGTCTGGAGAAGGCCGGCAGCGCCAAGACCACCGGTGCCTGGCCGCTGGGGGCCGTGCTGGACCACCTGGCCCAGAGCATAGAAATGAGTCTGACTGGCTATCCCCAGCCGAACAGCGCGCTGTTCCAGCACACCGCCGGCGCGGCCGCCTTCGCCGTCTTCAAGTGGCGCGGCAAGATGAGCCACAAACTCGACGAACCTATCCCCGGCGCAGCACCGCTGCCCATGCAGGGCGACTGGAAGCCCGGCGCCCAGCGCCTGCGCCAGGCGATTCAGCGCTTCCAGGCCCACAACGGCGCGCTGAAACCGCACTTCGCCTATGGCGCCTTGAGCAAGAGCGACTTCGCCGCCGCCCACAGCATGCACATCGCCAATCACCAGGACGAGGTGGTCGTTCAGCTCAAGGCTTGAACGCCGGATCGGCCTCCGCGCCGGGCCGAGGCTTCCACTCCAGCGAGTAATAGCTGCCGCGATCCCGCGCCCAGGGGTCGAAGGCATTGATCACGGGCTTCAGCTCGGCCTGCAGCTCGGGCATCGCCCGCAAGAGCACCCGCTTCAGCGGGGACACCGGCACCTCGTGGTCATTGGACTTGACCTTCTCGATCTGCGGGCCGCTCGGACCGTTGTCTGTCACCCAGCGCACCCCGAGGCTGGTGTAGAACTCCGGCCGGAAGCTGGAGGTGAAGAAGCGGTCGCTGAACAGCCGCCGCGAGGCATTCAGGATGAAGACCTGGAACTGCGTCTCCGAGATCGCAAATCCATGGGGTCGGGTGTACTCCGACAGCCAGCCGACCACGTTGTCGACATCCTCGATATTGTCGACCAGGCTGCCGTCCGGATGGCCCAGGCAGTCGTTGATGGCCGAGCCGTCGGCATTGCGCTGGGCGGTGGTGATGATCTTGGACACATCGCAGCGATGCTGGCCATAGACCTCGCGCAGCTGCGCCACCGAGCGCTCCTGCTGCTGCCGTGCCGGCGAGCCGGCGGCCAGGCGCTGATCGATGAAATCATCGAAGCGGGTCAACTGGCGCAGGCCGTACTGGCGGCGGAATTCGTTGAAGCGGGGCACGCCGCGCTCGCGGTCGCGTATCAGGTCCAGCGCTGCCACATCGATCTTGTTGGTAGCGCTTTGCAGCCGTGGCAGGTCCAGGTTCTGCAGAAACTGAGGCAGATTGTTCAGGGTCAGCAGGCCCAGGCGCTGGCGGCCCATGGACAGCGCCCAGTTGGCCACACCCCTGCCCTGCATGGCCTGGGTGGCCTTGCCGCGGAAGGTGCTGACCACCGGCACCTTGGCGCGCACCCGGTTCGGGTTGGCGTCCCACTCGCGGTACTCGATCAGGTCCGGCACCAGCGCATGCAGGCGATAGACGCTGACGAACTCCTCCGGAAAGTTGAACGGCGAGCCGAAGTGGTTGATGCCGCCGTTGACATGCTGCGGATTGGCCAGGCTCCACATATCGCCGGGATTGGGCGCGGTCTTGGCCATCTCGGCGTTGTCGGGTGCGATATGGTTGCCCAGGCCGAAGATGCCCGGGCCCGAGGCGAACACCGAGTACCACTGGGTGGCCTTCTTGGCGTCATCGGAGGTGCCGAAGTTGTTGACGACGATGCGCTCCAGCGCCGCCGACACCAGCTTGGCATCGGCGAACAGGCCGTTCCAGTTCGAGTTCATGCCCAGGTACAGCGGTTCGTCGTAGAGCAGCTGCGGCGTCCATTCGATGGTGTGGATCTTGGCAATCATCGCCGCCACTACCAGGCGCGCGGCTTCGAACAACTCGTCCGGCGTGACGTCGGCATAGGCGATAGGCGCGGTCGGCCGGGCCGGGTTGCGCAGGCCCGAGTCGGCACGGGGCGTCAGCGCCGCCTGGGCGCGGAAGGCGTTCACAAAGCTGTTGTGCTCGCGGGCAAACAGGTTGTGATAGAAGCTCATGCCAATGGTCCAGTTGTCCGGGAAGGCGGTCGCCTCCTGGCCGGCCCATTGCGGCGCGATCGGGTCGCCAGGCGCGAAAGCCGGCAGATAGCCCTGCGCCTCGCCGGCCCCGGCCCGTGAGCCGGGCGCCAGCAGCAGTTTGGCCGTGTCGCGCGGGTCGCGCTTGACGCGCTGGCGCGAGCGGGCGTCATAGCCATAGAGCTGCGAGGCGTCCCACCAGGCGGTGTTGTTGTTGGCCATGGTCTTGTAGGCACGGGTCAGCTGCGGCCCGCTGTTGGTCATCACCGTGGCCGGCTCGCCATCCTGAGCGACCAGGGTCTTGTCGATGCGGTCGCCCGGGCGGCAGCCCAGCTGCGCGATCTCGGCCGCGCTCAGCGGCTGGCCCTGGCTGTTGAGTGCGCAGCCCACCGGCATCTGCTCGGCGGCGTTATGGCCCTCGTCCAGATGGGTGAACCAGTCATGGGTCATGAACTGGATCCAGAACGCGGCCAGCACATTGAAGAACGGTGCCTTCTGATAGTCGCACTGCGCGTCGGCGTCGTCGCCAGGCAAGCCCTGGCCCTCGCGGCACTTATCGGGTGTGGTCTGGGCACGGGTGAACAGCTTGCGGCTGATGAGCTGCGGGTCGGGCTTGAGCAGGCTCAAGCGGTCGCCATGGCGGTTGCGCGCCAGCTGGTTCTTGCCCAGATCGGGGAAGGTGGCCTCGAACTGCGCATTGCGTGCGAACGGTGTACCGCTGGCGCCCATCAGCGGATTGCGCAGGTCATTGCATATGCCGCTGACGGTGCGCCCGCGTATCAGCTCGCCCTGGCACAGCTGGGTGCCGTCACCACCCACGGCGGCATAGTCGGGAGAGGTCCTGGGCAGACGCATCGCCGGCCAGACCTTCAGCGCCGGGCCGGCCACGCCGTCGCGGCCCATCACATAGTCGGCATAGCTGCCGGCGTTGTCGAACAGATTGAACTTGACCAGCTCGATGCGCTGATACTCCAGATCCATCAGCGCGCCATCGATGCCGCGGCCGTTGCGCGACAGGTGCAGGCCTACCGCGGTGGTGCCGGGCGCCAGCGTGGATGCGTCACCGGCGGCCCAGTAATTGGCCCAGTCCACATAGGGGGTGCTGCGAAAGGCCAGCGGCTTGTCGCCACCCCGGCAGCGGGCCACGTCCTCGCCGACCTTGCCCTGAAAGCGCCGGTCGCGCTCGGCCGCCACCGGCCTGAAGCCACCCGCCACCATGTCCACACAGCTGGCGAAATCGCTCTTGCCGCCATCGCCGCTGGCACAGCCGCCCAGCAGGGCGACCGAGATGCACAGCAGACAGGTCCAGATACGGGCCGGAATTCGATTCATCGCGGTTCTCCCTGTCCGTGCCCTGGCCGGACACGCACGCGAGTATCGGAGCGGCCCGCGGCCACCGCAACACCTAAGACTAGGCGCCGAGACGTCAAGCATTGGTCGAAGCAATACCGTGGGTGCAACAATCAACGCTCACTTCTTGAGGGCCTGCCATGAGTTCGCTGTTCACCCTGGTCTTCTGGTGCCTGCTGTTCGTGCTGTGCTGGCCGCTGGCCCTGTTGGCGCTGGTGCTGTGGCCGCTGTTCTGGCTGATCTCGCTACCCTTCCGGCTGATCGGTATCACCTTCGACGCCCTGTTCGCGCTGCTGCGCGCGATGCTGTTTCTGCCGGCAAGGCTCTTGGGTCACAAGGGCTGATGGATCAGCTGCTGGTGGTTCTGGCCGTCGGTGCGGCCGTGGCCGGATTCGTCCAGGGCCTGTCGGGCTTTGCCTTCGGCATGGTGTCGATGTCGATCTGGGCCTGGACCGTCGATCCGCGTCTGGCCGCTGTGATGGCGGTGTTTGGCGGCCTGACCGGCCAGCTGCTGGCCGCGCTGACGGTGCGCCGCGGCTTTGACTGGCAGCGCCTGCTGCCCTTCCTGCTCGGGGGCCTGGTCGGCGTGCCGCTGGGCACCGCCCTGCTGCCCCAGGTCAATGCCCAGGCTTTCAAGGCGGGCCTGGGCACCCTGCTGGTGATCTGGTGCCCGCTGATGCTGATGGCCAGGCAACTGCCGCGCATCAGCATCGGTGGTCGCGTGGCAGATGCTGTGGTGGGCACCATCGGCGGCGTGATGGGCGGCCTGGGCGGTTTCACCGGCGCGATCCCGACACTGTGGTGCACGCTGCGAGGCATGGACAAGGACGCGCAGCGCGCCATCATCCAGAACTTCAACCTCGGCGCCCTGGCGCTGACCATGGCCACCTACGTCGCCCAGGGCATGGTCACGCGCGAGATGCTGCCGCTGTTCGGTGTGGTGGCCCCCGCCATGCTGGTGCCCACCCTGATCGGCACCCGCGTCTATATCGGCATCAGCGAAGCCCGCTTTCGCCAGATCGTGCTGAGCCTGCTGACCGCCTCGGGGGCGGCGCTGCTGGCGTCTTCGGTACCGAAGCTGTTGGCCTGAACTCAGCGACCACCGGCAGGCAACGGCGCCAGGCTTTGCAAGTACAAGTGCAGAGCAGCAGCGTCCGTATCGTTCAACTCCTTCAGCGCACCAAAAGGCATCACCGGGCTGACGGCCGAGCCATCAGGGCGCTTGCCCTCGCGCAGCATCTGCGTGAACTGCTGGGCGGTGGCGTACAGCGTCATGCCACTGCCGGCACCAGGGGTCAGATTGGCTGCTTCGGGCCAGTCGGGCGGGCCGCCGGGGATCTTGCCGCCCGACAGCTTCGCGCCGTGGCAGCCTATGCACATGCTGGCGACGTAGGCGCCATGGGCCAGTGTCACCGACTCGGGCACCGGCTGCGGCGGCGGCAGGCTGTGGGCTATCTTCTCGTAGGCGTCGGGGATCAGGCCCGCCGCATACAGAGCCTTGGGCACCAGGGGCAGCTTGACGATCGCCGCCTCGCCGGCCACCGGCGGCAGCTGGCGCACATAGGCGACCAGGGCGGCCAGGTCGGTGTCGGTGAAACGGGCATAGTCCTCGCTGGGCATGATCAGGGCCGGTCGGCCATCGGGCTTGACGCCATGACGCAAGGTGCGCACCCAGTCCTCGGGCTTGTAACCGGCAACCACATTGCCCGGGCCGGAGCTGATGTTGGGGCCCTTCAGCTTCAGGCCATCCGGCGCGTCGACGAACACCCTGCCGGCACCGTCGGCGCCATGGCACTCGGCGCAGCCACGCGAGTTGTAGAGATAGCGGCCCCGCTCGACTGCAGGCAAGTCATCGCGGTAGACCAGCGGCTGCACCTTGACGTCAAGCACGCGCTGCATGCGCCGCTCGGCCAAGGGCTGGGCCGCCAACAGGGCCACGGCGATCGTGCCCACCACACCGGCCAAGGTCAAGGCGCCGCGCTTCAACCATTTGTTCATGCTGGCGCTCCTCAGACACAGTGCGCGGCGCGCTGCTGCGCCGGCAGGCCCAGGGCGCCGGCCAGCTTGCGCCAGGCACCGTCGTTCAAGCGCGGGCGCAGCATGTCGAGCACGGCGCGGAAGGCCTCGGGCGGCATGCCCTGCTGCATATCGCCCAGCATGCCGGCGCGCTCCTGCGGGCTCAGCGCGGGCAGCATCCAGCGCAGGGTCTGCATCATTTCGGTCGGCGGGATGCTGGAGACCAGAGCGTGGTGGATCTGCATCAACTCGGCATCGCTGTAGTGCTGCCACAGCGCCATATTGTTGGCCGTTTCCTCGATATGCATGTGCTGGAAGTTCTCGGCCACGAACAGCGCCAGGTGGCGGTACAGGCGCAGCGCCAGCGAGCCGCGACGCTCGGGTGCGGCCTCACGCAGGGCCTGCGTTTCGGCCTGCAGGGCAGCGATGCTCTGCTCATGCTCCAGATGCTCGCCGGCGGTGCGGTGGGCGCCGCCGGGCTGGCGCGCATTGATGGCGGCGTGGACGAAATCGTTCTCGTGCTTCAGATGGCTCAGGCAGGCCGTCAGCAGCTCATCGAGCTGGGCCAGGCCGGCTTCCAGATCGGCGGCGTCGTGGACATCCAGGTCGCCGACGCGGCACAGCGTGTGGCACATCTGGCTGCGCAGGGCCTTGTGGATGGGGGCATAGAGATCGGCGCGGACGGCGGCGGGGCTGGCTTGGTTCATGGCGGGCTCGCGAAGGGTGTTGCTAGGGCAGGCCAGTGTCCCAACTCACCGGTTTTTAGGCATCCGCCAAAGGAGCCACCGCCGCACCCCGTGACGGGCCATGCTCAAACCCAGGGCCGCAGTTCCTCGAGCCGCTGCCGCACATAGGCCAGCACCTGGCGGCGTTTCTCGGGGCCGCGCTTGCCGTCATCCGCACCTCCGCCCTCGCCGAAGAAGTCGGGCATCTGGTCCTCGATGCGCTCGTAGATGCCGCGCCACAGCTTCTTCAGGCCGTGGATGGAGACCTGCAGGCGCTGCATCAAGGTCTCGTCGTGGTCGTCGAACAGCGACAGCCAGAGCAGGCGGCGCTGCGTCGGCGACAGCCGGAACAGCGGCGGATGGTGGTCGAATATCTGGCGCAGGGTGCTGGTCGCGGCGCTGTGCCTCGACTCCTCGCGCGTCAGCCGGAAGTACAGCAGCGGCTCGCCACCGGGCCAGCCATCCCCACCCTCGCCCGCCCCCGCGGCGTGCGTCCGGCGCAGATAGCCGGTGTTCAGCATCCAGGGCTCCGCGCCCGGGTGGTTCTCGAAATACATCTCGCGCAGGTTGTAGCCCGACAGGCCGACGCGATAGCTCTCCACACCCATGATCAGGAGGCTCTGCACATAGGGGCTGGCGAGATCGCGCTCGCGCATGTCGTAGTGCATGGACAGCATGCGCAGCTCGCCGCGGGCGTTGTCTCGCGCGATCTCGCGCTCGGTCATCGGGCGCCAGCTGCCGTCCAGCAGGGCGGCATAGGCGCGCTTGACGAGACCGGGCAGCGGCTCGCCATCCAGCCCCCACAGCTCGGCAAGCGCCGCCGGCACGATCATCGCCACGCCCCAGGATTGCAGGCGCTCCCCGGCCGGGCGGGCCAGATCCTCGGTGATGCTTGACAGCACCGAAGGCTCGTCGCAGAGCCGCTCCCACAGCGCCGGCAGCGCGGCCCGCGTCGCCGAGTCCAGCCCGGCCCAGGCGGGCAGCAACGGCATGCATTCGGCAATGTCCTCGCGCAGCGAAGGCCGATGGCGCAGGCGCGGTATGGGCGGGCGCAGCACGGGGTTCATGCCCGTTGCTCCGCCCAGGGCCGCAACTCCTCGGGCCGCTGACGCACATAGGCCAGCACTTGGCGTCGCTTCTCGGGGCCACGGCGGCCCTCGTTGTCGCCGGCGGCCTCGCCGAAGAAGTCGGGCGCCACATCCTCGATGCGCTCGTAGATGCCGCGCCACAGCTTCTTCAGGCCGTGGGTGGATACCTCCAGCGCCTGCATCAGATGTTCGTCACTGTCGTCGAACAGGCTCAGCCACAGCAGGCGCCGCTGCGAGGCGCTGAAGCGGAACATCGGCGGCTGGTGTTCGAAGGTGTTGCGCGCCGGCGCACCGGGCAGGCGTGTGCGCGCCTCTTCGCGGGTCAGGCCCATCAGCGTCGGGCGCAGCGCGGGCCGCAACGCCTGAAGGCTGTCTTCATCGACGTAGCGCCGCATCAGGAAGCCCGAGGCCGAGGCAATCGGTTCGACTTCAGCGCTGGTCTCGTAGAAAAAGGCACGCAGCTGATAGCCGTCATGAAAGGCGCGGAAGGTGTCGTTGGCAATCGCGATGACGCTGCTCACGTACGGATCGCTGAGGTCATTCTGACGCTGCGAGAAGTGCAGAATCATCAGCACCAGTTCGCCACGCGCGTTGAGCAGGCCGATCTCGCGGTCACTCATCGGCGGCTGGCTGCCATCGAGCAGGCTGGCGTAGATGCGCCGCGTGACATGGGCGCGCGGGCCCGAGTCCAGCGCCAGGGCCTGCACCTGGGCCGGCCGCAAGGCCATCGTCACGCCCCAGGCCTGGATGCGCTGACCCGGCGGCAGGGCCATGTCCTCCATCACCCCGGTCAGCACCGCCGGCTGATCGACCAGGCTGTCCCAGAGGCGACGCAGCTCCCGGTCAAGCGCTGCGTCCAGGCCCAGCCAGGCGGGCATCAGCTCGAAGCATTCGTCCAGATCCTGCAGCGCCGTCGGGCGGTAGCGCAGGCGCGGTACGCGGCGGGGTGTCGGCATGGCCATCAGCCCGTCACCCAGGGGCGAAGCTCTTCGGGCCGCTGGCGCACATAGGCCAGCACCTGGCGGCGCTTCTCGGGGCCGCGCTTGCCCTCGTCCTCGGCCGCGGCGTCGCCGAAGAAGCCGGGCATACGGTCTTCGATGCGCTCGTAGATGCCGC
>JADMJJ010000007.1 GCA_018780645.1 Burkholderiaceae bacterium | reverse complement strand
TCGCCGCCGAGGCCGGGCGAAATCTCGCTGGCCCAGCATGGCGTGCTGTTCCTTGATGAGCTGCCCGAGTTCCCGAGGGCAGCTTTGGAGGCGCTGCGCGAGCCGCTGGAGACCGGCCGCATCGTGATCTCCCGGGCGGCGCGCCAGGCCGAGTTCCCGGCCAAGTTCCAGTTGCTGGCCGCCATGAACCCCTGCCCTTGCGGCCACCACGGCAGCAGCCTGCGGGCCTGCCGCTGCTCGCCGGACATCGTGGCGCGCTACCAGGCCAGGCTTAGCGGCCCGTTTCTGGACCGTATCGACGTGCAGGTCGAGGTGCCGGCCGTGGCGCCGGCCACCCTGGCCGCGGCGGCCGAGGGCGAGAGCAGCGAACAGATGGCCGCCCGGGTGAGCCGCGCCCGCCAGACCGCGCTGGCCCGGCAGGGTTGCAGCAATGCGGAGCTGAACGGCCCGCTGCTGGAACAGCACTGCCCGCTGAACGCCGCAGCCTCGAAGTTTCTGCAAGGCGCCGCCGCACGGCTGGGCTGGTCCGGCCGCGGCTATCACCGCGTGCTGCGGGTGGCGCGCACCATTGCCGACCTGGCCGAGGCCGAGGCGATCCAGGTCGCCCATCTGGCCGAGGCGATCCAGTACCGGCGGGTGTTGAGTGTCGGCTAGGGCGTTGCCTGCAGGCCAAACAGCGCTGCAAGCGCCTCGCGGTACTGCCCCTGGCCGACAGCATTGGTGTTGTGGTGCGACCCGCCTTCGACCAGCACAAACCGCTTGGGCTCGGGGGCCCGCTCGAACAGCGCCCGGCCGAGCTCGGGGCTGATCACCCGGTCGTCGCTGCCATGGACGATCAGTACCGGCACCTTGAGCCTGGCGATGCGATCGGCCGCGTCGAAGCGCTGGGTGATCAGCGGGCCCACCGGCAGCCAGCCCCATTTGTAGCTACTGGCCACATCGGGGATGGAGGTGAAGCTGCCCTCGACGATCAGGCCGGCGGCGGCGCCCTGCACCTCGCTGGCCAGATGCACGGCAATGGCGCCGCCCAGCGAATGGCCGAACACATAGCGCGGCGTCTGCGGATGTCGCTCGGCCAACCAGTCCCAGGCAGCGCGGGCGTCTTCATAGGCCATCGCCTCCGAGGGCAGGGCCTTGCTGCTTTGGCCGAAGCCGCGGTAGTCGATGCCCAGCACCGAGAAACCCAGCTCCTGCATGCGCCGCATCCGGTTGGCACTGCCGCGCACGTCCCAGCGGGCGCCATGCAGATAGAGCAGCACCGGCGCATTCGGCCGCTCGGCCGGTATCCACAAGCCGTGCAGGCGAACCGGCGCACCGGCGAGGCGGGAGCGGTACTCGATCCACACCTCCTCCATGCCCTGGGCAGCGGCCAGGCCGCCTGCCCAGGTGCGGTCGCTGGGCTGGAAGATCCATTCGCGCTGTTTTTCGTCCAGCGTGGCGCAGCCACCCAGCAAGGCCAGAAGCGCCACGCCCGCCAGCAGGAGGCGGCGCCAGGGCAAGGTCGAAGGGAGCAGGTTGTTCATCGTTCGGTTCGGGCCCGCAAACCGTCAGCATACGGCGGGCCTGCATCCCGTTGCGCGCATGGGGATGCTCGGAAGCCGCTAGACAAACCCCAGATTCCGCCGACCCGCGTCGAAGTTGGCCAGATTCGGGAACAGCTCCAACGCCTGGCCCGGGCTCAGCCCGAACCACTGGCCCAAGGTCGCGCCGAGCTGATCGACCGAGGTCTGCGGCAGCATCGCGCCATTGCCGATCTGCTGCGGGCTGCTGAAATCGCCCTTGCCGTCGCTGAGGCCGTAGGCCGGGAAGGTGCCGTACAGATCGCGGCCCTTGACCGCACCGCCTATCACGAAGTGGTGGCTGCCCCAGCCATGGTCGGTGCCGTCGCCATTGCTGGTGAAGGTGCGGCCGAAGTCGGAGGCGGTGAAGGTGGTGACCTGGTTGCCCACACCCAGGCCCTGCATCGCCGTGTCGAAATAGCGCAGCGCATGGCTCAGCCTGGCCATCAGATCGGCCTGCTGGCGGTTCTGGCCGTCATGGGTATCAAAACCACCCAGCGAGACGAAGAACACCTGGCGCTTGACGCCCAGGGTCTGGCGGGCGGCAATCATCCGCGCCACCACCTGCAGCTGCTGGGCCAGACTGTTGGTGGCCTTGGCGCCGGTCAGCGGGTTGTCGTACTGCAGCAGCGGATCGGCCGCGCCATTGGCAAGGCCAGCCGTGCCGAACGGGGCGGTGCCTGCCGCAGGCAGGGCGCCGCTGAGCAGGGCCTCGGCGTCCATGCTGCGGGCGGCCACCGCGGCATGGTCGCGGGCCAGCAGGTCATTGCTGCGGGTAGTGCGCATGAGGCCACGCAGCTTGTCCTGCACCACGGCCGCGCCGAACAGGCTGCTGCCGCTGCCGCCCACACGTATCGCACCCTGGCTGGACACCTGGTACTGCATCACCTCGCGCCCGGCCAGCCAGACCGCATTGCCCGAGGTCGAGATGCTGGTGAACAGGGCCGTGCCGTTGTTCGAGGCCAGCAGGTCGCCCATGCGCCCGCCCCAGCCGACGGTGGCGCCCTCGACGGCGCCGGTCTGCCAGGTCGATTGCTGGTCGTTGTGCGAGAACAGCTTGGGCGGTTTGGCGATGCTGCTGTTGCGGTAGTCGGCCTTGCTCAGCGGCCGAACCAGCGGCCCGATATTGGGCAGCACGGCCAGGCGGCCAGCGGCGAACAGATCGCGGGCGCCGACCATCACCGGGTGCAGCGCGAAGCTGCGGCCCTGGGCGTTGAGCGGATTCAGGGCCAGCACGCCGCCCAGCCGGGCCGGGCTGCCGGCCGCCGCCGCGGCATTCGCCGGCGTGCCCGGCGCGGCCAGCGCGATCGCGTCGCTGCCCTGCTGGCGCACGGCCAGGTAATTGCCCCAGGACGGCGAGTCGGTGGCCAACACCATGTTGTAGGCGTCGTTGCCGCCGTACATAAAGATGCAGACCAGGGCCTTGTAGTCGCCGCCGCTTTGCGCCGCGGCCGTTCCGAGGGTGGCCAGGTTCAGGCCAATAGGTCCGGCCGCGCCCAGCGCCGAATAGACACCGGCGCGGCGCAGGAATTCACGGCGCGAGGCCTGGGAGTGATGGATAGCGCTCATGCCAGCCTTCTTCATTTCTGCACCACGAATTCGGGCGACACCGCGCTCAGCAGCACCGCCGCCAGCACGCGGTTGCGCAGGGCCGTGTCAACCTGGGTCTTGTTGCTGCCATCGGCCTTCAGCGTCGGCACGACCACCGACTCGACCGCCGTCTGCAGCTCCCGCTTGAACGCCGCGTTGGCCTGCGGGCCCAGCAGCCGTTGGCAGACCTCGTCCACCAGGGCGGCAGGCTGCGCTGCAAGGGTCAGGACCTGCGTGTAGTCGGGTTGCACGTCGCGGCGAGTGGCCTTGCCGTCCAGGCCGCTCTGACCGAAGCCGCGATCGACACCGCTGCGCAGATAGTTGGCATAGCCGACGATGCTGGTCTCATGGGTGATCTGCATCTCCGGTGCGGCCAGGCCCTGCGCGGCCATCAGGCTGTTCGGCGGCACGAAGCCGGGTCGGTAGAAGTTGAATACGGACGGCGCTCGCATGGGCGTCTGGCCGAGCTGGGTGCCGGGGTCGTCGGTGGCCCCGATCAGATAGCTGCCCGAGTCGGACCTGGCGCCGAAGGCGCGCAGCAAGGCGGTGAGCCGCAGCACCGGTTCGCGCAGCTTGCCGAACGCCGGATCGGCGGCCAGCTCGGCCTTGCGCGCCTCGTCGTCCAGCAGCACGGCGCGCAGCAGCGCCTTCATGTCGCCAGCGCCGCCAAACGCCGCGGCGGCACGCTGCACATAGGCCGGGCTGGGGTTGCTGGTGACCAGGCGCTGTATCAGCTGGCGGGCGATGAAGGGGGCGACGTTCGGGTGTCCGGCCAGCGCATCCAGCGCTGTCTTCAAGCTGGCGGGGGCGCCGGTCTGCGCGGCCACGGTCTGGCCCAGAAAGCGCTTCTCGCTGGCCGAATGGAATTGCGCATAGGCCTGCATCGGCTGCCACTGGCGATCAACATCCTGGGTCTTGCTGCTGCCACCCCAGAAGCGGGCGTCCGAGGTGTCCGGCCCATACCAGCTCCAGCCGGTGAAGACCTTGGCCAGGCCGGAGATGTCCTCGCCGGCATAGGTCTCCAGCGCCTTGCCGGCCGCGTCCTTGCGAACGGTGCCGTCGGCATTGAGCTGCACCAGGCCGATCGAGAACAGCTGCATCACCTCGCGGGCGAAGTTCTCGTCGGGCACACGACCGGTGGCCGGGTTCTCCTTCTGGTTGCGCAGATGGGAGAGGTAGATGCCCATCATCGGGTGCCGGGCCACCTGCTCCAGCAGCTGCCGGTAGCTGCCAAAGGCGTTGGCCCCCAGCATGTCCAGATAGCCGGCCACGCCGCGCTCGTGGTCGCCGACTTCGCTGCCCTGCATAGAGATGACAAAGATCTGCGACAGCGCGAACACGGTGCGCTGCCGCAGCTGGTCTTCGCCACTGAGCGCCTGGCGGTAGAAGCCATCCAGCACCTCGCGCTGGCCGGCACCGGGTGTGGGGTCCGCGGCGCGGATGCGCGCGTCGGCGGCGTCCCACAGCGCACGGTGCGAGACCGCCGGCTTGGCGAATTGCTGATCGAGCCAGGGGCCGTAGCCCAGCGTCATCACGCTCTGGATCTCGGCCTCGGTGGGCCCGAAGGTCGCCTGGGTCAGGAAGCGGAAGGCCTGGTCGCGCGTGGGCTTGGGCTCGTTGCCGCTGGGCTGGGTGGCGGGCGGGGGTGTGCTGCTGCCACCGTCTGAAGCGTCGCCTCCGCCACCGCCGCAGGCCATCAGCAACAGCGCAGCGAGCAGCGCGGCCAGCCGCCCGGGTCCCGATCGAGAGCACACAGAAATCCCTGCCACCATCAGCCTCCATTGCCGCGCAAAGCCGCGTTCAGCCGGCCAATAGGTGCCAAGCAGTGGGAACGAATCTTGCCCCTTTGAGGGTTTGGCTGTGGCTACAAAGTGCAAGCAAAGGTGTGGGGGTCGCAGCAGCACGCTGCTTGGCCACAGCCCCTACCCTACTTGTCCCAACGCATCGGCCACGGCCTGGGCAGCAGCGATCAGATCGGCTTGCAGGCGCTCGTCAAGCTCGAGCAGGCCCTCATATTCACCCCGGTTGCGCAGGTTGTGGCACTTGTCCAGCACGCGCCACACTTCGGGTCCGAGACCCAGCGTATGGGGCAGAACCTGGAACACGATGTAGCGATTGCCCGATCGAAAGCCCGACCGCCGTAAGGCCGCCAAACTCAATGCGTGCGCGGCGTTGTAGGCGAGGTCAAACCGACTCTCCAGCGCCAGTGCCGTATTCCGCGCATCCTTCAACCGGGCATGGCCGCTGCGAAGCAAGCCATCGATCTCATTGGCGTCGGGCGGCTCCGCTTGCAGCGCCTTGCCTGGACCGCTCAGGTTTTCAAGCGGATTCGCCATGAAGCTGGTCCTCGGACCCAATCAGCCAGATCTTGGGCTGATCGAGCACCCGCGTCACGAAAGCGTTGTCGCTCTGGATGCGCTGGGCGATCTCGGCCGGTGCATACAGCGTCGGATTGACCTTGCGGCCCAGCGCCACCGCAGCGTTCTCCAATGCGCTGAACACATCGGCATAGCCCAGGCCTTCGCTGGCAATCAGCACATCGATGTCGCTGTGAGCCGTGTCCTGACGTTTGGCGACCGATCCATAGACAAAGGCCCATTCGATCTGAGACGCCAGCGGCGCAAGCGCAAGACGCAGCACGTCCGCCAAGCCCATGGTCTTGAGCACCAGCCCGCGCAACTCGGCAAACACCGGCGAGTCCGGATTGGCCCGGTAGTGCTTCTGATTGCCTTGGCGGCTGACCAAGAGAAGACCGGCCTCGGACAGGCCGGCGAGCTCCCGCTGCACCGCTCCGGTCCCCGACTGTGCCAAGGCGATCACCTCATTGGCGTAGAAGCTACGCCCTGGATTGCCATAGAGCATGCCCAGCACGCGCTGCCTGACCTTGGGGAACAAGGCATCAGAGAGACTGGCTCCAGAAGCTGAGTCGACGGAGGTACCCATAATAGGGTTTATCGTACCCTAAAAGGGTATGTTGCTCACAACAGCGGCGCCAGCGCCCGTTCCGCCAGCTCCTTGGTCAGCGCCATCCGCCGCGCCCAGTCGGCCACCTGGTCGGCGGCGATCTTGCCGACGTTGAAGTAGGCCGCCTGCGGGTGGGCGAAATAGAAGCCGCTGACGCTGGCGGCCGGGGTCATGGCCATGCTGTCGGTCAGGCCCATGCCGATTTCCTCGGGCGCCAGCACGCGGAAGACTTCGCTCTTGACCAGATGGTCCGGGCAGGCCGGATAGCCGGGCGCGGGGCGGATGCCGCGGTACTTCTCGGCGATCAGGTCTTCCTTGCTGAGGCTCTCGTCTGTCTGGTAGCCCCAGAACTCGGTGCGCACGCGCTGGTGCAGACGCTCGGCAAAGGCCTCGGCCAAGCGGTCGGCGATGGCCTTGAACATGATGGCCGAGTAGTCGTCCAGATCGGCGATGAACTGGGCTTCCTTCTTCTCGACGCCCAGACCCGCCGTGACGGCGAACAGGCCGATGTAATCAGGCACCGAACCCTTGGGCGCGATGAAGTCGGACAGGCAGCGGTTCGGCCGTTTGAGGCCATCGACCACCGGCCGCTCCGACTGCATGCGCAGGCCGTGCCAGGTCATCAAGACCTCGCTGCGCGTCTCGTCGGTGTAGATCTCGATGTCGTCGTCACTCACCTGCGCGGCCGGATACAGGCCGAACACGCCGCTGGCCTGCAGCCAACGGCCGGAGATCAGGCGCTGCAACATGCGCTTGCCGTCGCTGAACACCCGCTGCGCCTCGGCGCCGACGACCTCGTCCTTGAGGATGGCCGGGAAGGGCCCGGCCAGGTCCCAGGTCTGGAAGAACGGGCCCCAGTCGATGTACTCGGCCAGCTCGGCCAGATCGTAGTTGCGTATCACGCGGCGGCCGATGAACTTCGGGACAGGTGGCTGATAGACGGTCCAGTCAACGGCATGCTTGTTGGCGCGCGCTGCGGCCAGGGTGACCATGGGCGTCTGCTTCTTGCTGGCGTGCAGCTGGCGCACCTGCTCGTAGTCGGTCTTCAGATCGGCGATGAACTGGGCGGCGCGATCGTCGCTGAGCAGCTCGCTGCACACGCCGACGCTGCGCGAGGCATCGGGCACATAGACCACCGGGCCGGTGTAGTGCGGCGAGATCTTGACCGCCGTGTGCACGCGGCTGCAGGTGGCGCCGCCGATCAAGAGCGGTGTCTGGCGCGAGCGGAAGTGCTCGTCACGCTGCATCTCGGCCGCCACATGCTGCATTTCCTCAAGGCTGGGGGTGATCAGGCCGGACAGGCCAATGATGTCGGCGCCCTCCTCCTTGGCCTTGGCCAGTATGTCCTGGCAGGCCACCATCACGCCCATGTTCACGACCTCGAAGTTGTTGCACTGCAGGACCACGGTGACGATGTTCTTGCCGATGTCGTGGACATCGCCCTTGACGGTGGCAATGACGATCTTTCCCTTGGGCTTGGCCTCGCCGCCGGCCGCCACCATGGCCAGCTTCTCGGCTTCGATATAGGGCAGCAGATGGGCCACGGCCGACTTCATCACGCGGGCCGACTTCACCACCTGGGGCAGGAACATCTTGCCGGCGCCGAACAGGTCGCCGACGACGTTCATGCCGGCCATCAACGGGCCCTCGATCACATGCAGCGGCCGGCCGCCCTTGGCCTGTATCGCCTGCCAGGCCTCCTCGGTGTCTTCGGTGATGAAGTCGGTGATGCCGTGCACCAGCGCGTGGCTGAGCCGGTGATCGACATCGCCGGCGCGCCAGGCCAGGCGCGCCGTGTCGTCCTTGGCCATGCCCTTGGCACGCTCGGCGACCTCGATCAGCCGCTCACCTGAGTCCGGTCGGCGGTTCAGCACCACGTCCTCGACGCGCTCGCGCAGCTCGGGGTCCAGGTCGTCATAGACGCCCACCATGCCGGCGTTGACGATGCCCATGTCCATGCCCGCCTGTATGGCGTGGTACAGGAACACCGTGTGTATGGCCTCGCGCACCGGCTCGTTGCCGCGGAAGCTGAAGCTCACGTTAGACACCCCGCCGCTGACCTTGGCGCCCGGCAGGTTCTGCTTGATCCAGCGCGTGGCGTTGATGAAGTCGACCGCGTAGTTGTCGTGCTCCTCGATGCCGGTGGCGATGGCGAAGATGTTCGGGTCGAAGATGATGTCCTCGGCCGGGAAGCCGACCTCATCGACCAGGATGCGGTAGGCCCGGGCGCAGATCTCGGTCTTGCGCTCGAAGGTGTCGGCCTGGCCCTTCTCGTCGAAGGCCATCACCACGGTCGCGGCGCCGTAGCGGCGCACCAGCTTGGCCTGGCGGCGAAACTCCTCCTCGCCCTCCTTCATCGAGATCGAGTTGACGATGCCCTTGCCCTGTATGCACTTCAGGCCGGCCTCGATCACGCTCCATTTGGAACTGTCGATCATGATGGGCACGCGGGCAATCTCCGGCTCGCCGGCGATCAGGTTCAGGAAGCGCACCATCGCGGCCTTGCTGTCCAGCATGGCCTCGTCCATATTGATGTCTATCACCTGGGCGCCGTTCTCGACCTGCTGGCGGGCCACGGCCAGCGCTTCCTCGAACTGGCCGTTCAAGATCATCCGCGCGAAGGCCTTGGAGCCGGTGACGTTGGTGCGCTCGCCGATATTGACGAACAGGGTGCCGGTGCCTATGTCCACCGGCTCCAGGCCGGACAGCTTCATCGGCGGCGGGGTCACGGCAGTGGGATTCAGCGATTCGTCGGACATGGCGGCCTCTACAACTCATATTGAGGGCCGCATACTCACCACGGCCCCACTGGGTTCGGGTGAGCGCCGTTGACATGGCTGGGGAGCCATTGTCCGAGCCTGGCAAGACGGGCCCCGCACTGTGGCGGCTCACCGGTTTGTCGCAACGCTCCTCGGACCAGGGGCAATTCTAGTTGTGATCGGTTCAAGCTTGCCCCAGACTCGCCGAAATTCCTGCAACATCCCCCAAGACTGCACAGTGCGCCTGATCCCCCTGCCCACCAACAGCGTGCGCCCCGGCCGCCCGCTGCCGTTTGCGCTGCGCGACGCCGCCGGCCATCTGCTGCTGGCCCGCGGCCAGACGGTGGGCTCCCAGGCCCAGCTGGAGGCCATGGTGGCGCGCGGTCTGTGGGTCGACGAACAAGAGTCCGAGGCCTATCGCAAGGAGTTCGCCCAGGCCATGGACGCGATGGTGCGCCAGGACCATCTGCTGGGTGACATCGCCAAGGCCAAGCCCGATATCAAGGTCAGCGCCGAGGGGGCCAAGGCCGAGGCGGTGGCCGGCTGGCCGGACCTGCAGATGCGCGCCCATACGCTGCTGCGCGACCCCCGGCCGGAGGACTTTCTGCCGCGGCTCGAGAAGCTGCGCGAAGACATGCTCTGGCATCTGAAGAACGACGCCGACGGCAGCCTGCTGCAGCTGATCCACCAAGCCAGCCTGGACATACGCCACTACAGCGCCAGCCACGCGATGCTGGTGATGGTGGCCTGCCATATGGCCTATCAGCAGCTGCCCTGGGCGCTGGACTGGCAGCGCCCGCTGGAGCTGGCGGCACTGACGATGAACATCGCCACCACCGGCCTGCAGGACCTGCTGGCCGAGCAGATCGACCCGGTGACGCCGGAGCAGCGCAGCAAGATCAACGACCATGCCCAGGCCTCGATGGAGCTGCTGCAGACCCTGGGTGTGCACGAGCCGCTGTGGCTGGACGCGGTGTTCTTCCACCACGCCCACGTGCCCGGCCCGCTGGCCAAGCGCCCGCCCGGCCAGCAGCTGGCGCGGCTGATACAGCGCGCCGATGTGTTCGGCTCACGCCTGAGCCCGCGCCGCAACCGCAAGGCGCTGGCGGCCTCAGCGGCGGCCCAGGCCGCCTATCTGGACGAGAACAAGCAGGCCGACGAGGCCGGCGCGGCGCTGATCAAGGCGCTGGGCATCTACCCGCCGGGCTGCCTGGTGCGGCTGGCCAACGGCGAAGTGGCGGTGGTGCTGAAGCGCGGCCGCGCGGCCAATGCGCCGCTGGTGGCCAGCGTGGTCAGCAAGAGCGGCACGCCGCTGGGCGAACCGGCCGTGCGCGACACCCGGCTGCAGACCCAGGCGGTGACGGGCAGCGTGGCGCCGCATGAGCTGCGGCTGCGGCTTAATATGGAGCGCCTGCTTAAATTGTCTTAGGCGGCCAGCAGATCGCTGAACAGCTTCTCGCCCCGCACCCGCGGCTTGTAGGCCGACACCCGCTGCGCGATCGCGGCGATATGGTCCGGCGTCGTGCCGCAGCAGCCGCCGACGATGTTCAGGAAGCCGCTGCGGGCGAACTCTTCCATCTGCGCGCCGGTGACCTCGGGCGTCTCGTCGAAGCCGGTGTCGCTCATCGGGTTGGGCAGGCCGGCGTTCGGGTAGCAGCTGACGAAGGTGTCGCCGGCCACCTTGGCCAGCTCCTCGATATAGGGGCGCATCAGCGTTGCACCCAGCGCGCAGTTCAGGCCGATGGCGATGGGCCGGGCATGGCGCACCGAGTGCCAGAAGGCCGTCACCGTCTGGCCTGAGAGGATGCGGCCCGAGGCGTCGGTCACCGTGCCGGAGATGATCACCGGCAGGCGTTCGCCGGTGTCTTCCATCAGCTCGTCGAGCGCGAAGATCGCCGCCTTGGCATTCAAGGTGTCGAAGATGGTCTCGACCAGGAACAGGTCGGCCCCGCCTTCCAGCAGGCCGCTGGCCTGCTCATAGTAGGCGGCGCGCAGCGTGTCGAAGTCCACATTGCGGGCGCCGGGGTCATTGACATCGGGGCTGATGCTGGCGGTGCGCGGCGTCGGGCCAAGGGCGCCGGCCACCAGGCGGGGGCGATCCGGGGTGCTGAACTTGTCGCAGGCGGCGCGGGCCAGCTGGGCGGCCACCACATTCATCTCGCGCGCCACATGGGCCAGCTCATAGTCCTCCTGCGCCACCGTGGTCGCGCCGAAGGTATTGGTCTCGATGATGTCGGCACCAGCGGCCAGGTACTGCTCGTGGATCTCGCTGATCACATCGGGGCGGGTGAACTGCAGGAGCTCGTTATTGCCCTTCAGGTCCTTGCCGTGATCGGCAAAGCGCGTGCCGCGGTAGTCTGCCTCGCCCAGCTTGTAGCGCTGGATCATCGTGCCCATGGCGCCGTCGAGCAGGACGATGCGTTGTTGCAGAATGCCAGGCAGGGCGGCGGCGCGGGTGTAACGAGGGTTGGGCGATGCGTTCATACCCGTCATCCTAGCAAGTCAGTCAAATCCCCACAGGAATCCATGAAGCATCTGCTGCCCAAAGAGGCCCACCAATACCTGGCCGAGCACCCGGATGCCCTGTTCGTCGATGTGCGCATGGAGATCGAATACCTCTATGTGGGCCACCCGCCCGGCGTCGTCCATGTGCCCTGGTACGAATACCCCGAGATGCAGGTGGATGCGGCCCAGTTCGCCCGCCAGGTGACTCGAGAAGCCGGTGGCGACCTGAGCAAGCCGGTGGTGCTGCTGTGCCGCTCGGGAAGGCGCACGATTCCGGCCGGCGAGGCGCTGGAGGCGGCCGGCTTCACCGAGGTGGTGAACGTGGTGCACGGCTTCGAGGGCGAGCTGGACGAGAACTTCCGCCGCGGCAGCCTCAACGGCTGGCGCTTCGATGATCTGCCGTGGGAGCAAATGTAATAACTTGCGTGCCAGACCTTGCTGTACCTACCCAGCAAGCTCGGGCACCAACTGACCAAGTCTTGCGGGCCAGACCTTGCTGTACCCAGCAAGCTATGGCCCCAACTGACTGATGAAACTATGACCGAAGTCACCGGCATCGACCACATCTACATCACCGTGTCCGACCCTGCGCGCTCGGAAGCCTTCTACGACCAGGTGCTGATGCAGACGCTGGGCTTTCGCAAGAACAGCTTCAACCTGGCTGGCGATCCGCACCTGCAGTACTACAACCGGCTGTTCGGCTTCGTGCTGCGGCCGGCTCGGGTCAAGACCCCGCACGAGCCCTACGCCCCGGGCCTGCACCATTTCTGCCTGCGGGTGGACACCATCGCCGATGTGCAGACCGTGGCCGAACAACTGATCGCCGCCGGCATTGCCGCGACCCCGGCCAAGAACTATCCCGACTACGCCCCCGACTACTGGGCCACATTCTTCGAAGACCCTGACGGCGTGCGGCTGGAGGTCACCAACTACCGCCAGGAGCGGCGCAACCGGCACGATGGCTGGGACGGGCTGGGCCGCTGAAACAAGTGAAGGCCCCTGGCAGTGCGTACGATAGGGCCATGAGTTCAAGCAACACCACCATCTGGGTGGCAGGCGCCAGCGGCCTGGTGGGCCGAGCCCTGCTCGATGTGCTGGCACGCCAGCCGGTCCAGGTGCATGCAGTGCTGCGACGCCCGCAAGACCTGCCGCCCTACCCCCGCCTGACCCAGCACAAGGTGGACTTCGGTCGCGCGGACCTGGGTGCGCAACTGCCGGCACCGCGTGCGGTCTACATCGCACTGGGCACGACGATCGCCCAGGCCGGCTCGCAGGAGGCCTTTCGCGCCGTCGATCTGGACGCGGTGCTGACCGTGGCGCGCGCCGCCCGCGCGCGGGGCGCGAGCCGCTGCGCCGTGGTGTCGGCCCTGGGCGCGGATGCGAAGTCGGCCGTGTTCTACAACCGCGTCAAGGGCGAGATGGAGCAGGCGCTGGCACAGCTGGGCTTTGCCCGGCTCGTGATTGCCCGACCCTCGCTGCTGGTCGGCGACCGCGCGGCACTGGGCCAGCCTGAGCGCGCCGGCGAGCGTTGGGCCCAGCGCCTGAGCGGCCCGTTGCTGCCGCTGATTCCGAAGCGCTGGCGCCCGATCACCGCCGCCCGGGTGGCCGGCGCCATGGCGCTTGCGCTGGCACAAGACGGCCCGGGCATCAGCGTGCTGGAATCCGCCCGGATGCAGGATTTGGAAGAACAGGGGAACCCATGAAACTTAGCTTTCTCGGCGCGGCGGACAGCGTGACCGGATCACGCCACCTGCTGGACACCGGCGAGCGCCGGCTGTTGCTGGACTGCGGCATGTTCCAGGGCTACAAGGTGCTACGCGAGCGCAACTGGGCGCCGTTCGGCGTGGCGCCCCACACCATCGACGCGGTGCTGCTGTCGCATGCCCATCTGGATCACAGCGGCTACATCCCGGCCCTGGTCGCCCAGGGCTTCAAGGGCCAGATCTTCTCCACCGGCGCAACCCGCGACCTGTGCGAGGTGCTGCTGACCGACAGCGCCCATCTGCAGGAGGAGGACGCGCGCCGCGCCAATCGCTACGGCACCTCGCGGCACGACAAGGCCCTGCCGCTGTACACCGCGGCCAACACCAAGAAGGCGCTGACCCACTTCGTCGGCGTGCCCCGCGACGGCCATCTGCGCCTGGGCGGCGCCGAGATCCGCTTCACGCCGGTCGGCCATCTGCTGGGCGCCTCGGCGATCTCGGTGCAGGCGGGCGGCAGGACGGTGGTGTTCTCCGGCGATCTGGGCCGCAGCAACGACCTGCTGATGCCGGCGCCGCAGCAGGTGCTCGAAGCCGATGTGCTGCTGATCGAGTCGACCTACGGCAACCGTCTGCACCCGGCCGAGGATGTGGAGCAGCGCCTGGGCCAGGTCATCCGCAACACATTGAAACGCGGGGGCACGGTCTTGCTGCCCAGCTTTGCCGTCGGCCGTGCCCAGGCCCTGCTGCTGGTGCTGCAGCGGCTGCGCCAGTCCGGTGAACTGCCCTGGGACGTGCCGATCTACCTCGACAGCCCGATGGCCACCGAGGCCACCGAGATCACGCTGAAGCACCGCAAGCTGCTGCGCGTGTCCGCGGCCGAGATCGCCAACCTGAGCGATGGTGTCAAGACCATCAGCAAGTCGGCCGACTCGCTGAAGACCGCCAGGCTGGTCGCGCGCCACAGTGCCATTGTCGTCTCGGCCAGCGGCATGGCCACCGGCGGCCGGGTACTGAACTACCTGCAGACGCTGGCGCCCGATGCCCGTCATCACATCTGCTTCCCCGGCTTCCAGGTCGGCGGCACGCGGGGCGCCAAGCTGATCGCCGGCGCACGCGAGGTCAAGATCCTGGGCGAGTTCGTCACCGTCAACGCCGAGGTCAGCCACCTCGAAGGCTTCTCCGGCCACGCCGACGCCGATGGCCTGATGGCCTGGATGCGCGGCTTCCGCCGCGCCCCGTCCCAGGTCTATGTCGTGCACGGCGAACCCGAGGCCAGCGACGCTTTGCGCTGCCGCATCCAGGACGAGCTGGGCTGGAAGGTGCGCGTGCCTCAGCATGGCGAGACGGTGGACATCGGATGAGGGCCAGTCTCAGAGCCAAGATCATCGCGGTCTGCAACACCAAGATCGCGAAGAACGGCCCCGGCGTCGGCCTGTCGTTCTACGCCTTCTTCGCCAACCGCAATGACGACCCACCGCTGCTGATGGAGGCCGCTCAGTGGTGGATACAGACGCATGGTCTCGACCACTTCGAGAAGGCGGAGAAGATCAAGCTGATGGTCGAGCGCGGCGATTGAGCGGCGTCACCGACCTCAATCATCAAGCGTCCCATGCAGATCCGTAGGGCATCAGCCTCAGACCTACAGCACTTTGTCGCCTTGCAGCTGGCCGGCTGGAGGCTCGCCTACCGAAACCTGCTGCCAGCATCACTTCTCGGGCCGCAGTTGGAGCAAGACAAGCAGGCATTCTGGGCGCAGCGCTTCGCGCAGCAAACCGAGAACCAGCTGCTCGCCGTGGCCGGCGAGGGCGGCAACTGCCTCGGCGTGGTCTGCGCGTTTCGCGCGGCTCCGGTTGAAGGCGGCTGCTATATCGAACACATCTACGTGGCCCCTGGAGCGCTTCGCCGGGGCCTTGGACGCAAGCTGATGTCCTGCGCCGCACGGTGGTGCGCAAGCGCCTACCCGGATGCCAGCCTGGCCCTGTCGGTCGTCGAGCAGAACCTGCCGGCCGTGGCGTTTTACTTGAGACTTGGAGGCCTTGCGGAACCGGCAGCGGCCTGGCATCCATCGACCGAGGTTTGCTTGCCCAGCCTGAGATTCTCCTGGCCAGACCTGGACAGGCTGTTCGGCGACGAGGCTTCCTCGATGACCCATACAAGCGCCTGAAGGCAGGTTGCCCCGGCCGTGCGGTCAACCAACTGTGCATCATCGGGATGCAGACAAGTCCTCGCAAACACCGGCTCGCGCAGCATGATCTTGCCCATACACTTGGGCCGTCATGATGATCACCGCAACCAAGACAGATGCACCTCGCATCCAGGGCAAGACCATTCGATGAGTACACGGAGCGCGTCGGCAGCCGAGCTGCAGCAGCGACTTGTCGAGGTCGCCCGCAACAGTCCCTGGTTCATGGATGCACTTCACGCCGTGCGCTCGCTGGCCTTGCCCGATTGGTGCATTGGCGCAGGCGCTGTGCGCAATCTCGTTTGGGACGCTTTGCACCATAAGACCTCGCCGTCGCGACTCGCTGATGTGGATGTCGCCTATTTCGATGCAGGCGACCTCTTGCCGCAGCGGGACCGCGACCTGCAGTCAAAGCTACAGTCCTTGCAGCCCGCCGTGCCATGGGAGGTCACCAATCAAGCCGGCGTCCATCTCTGGTTCGAGGCGCACTTTGGTCATGCGGTCCCGCCCCTGCTGTCGCTCGAAGACGCTGTCGCCTCCTGGCCCGAGTACGCCACTGCCGTGGGTCTGTCGCTTGAACCTGACGGCGCGCTGAGGGTCATCGCCCCGCACGGCCTGGGTGATTTGTTCGGCATGGTGGTGCGCCGCAATCCGGCACGCGTCAGCATAGCGACCTATCGCCAACGCGTGGCGCAAAAGCGTTATGCCGAGCATTGGCCACAGGCTAGAGTCGAGCCCTGCTGAGCTGGAGCGGGCCTGCCCCGATGCGCAGCGAACCTGATTCACCAAACAGGAGACGCCGTGAGCTACCAAGGCCCCCAGTTCTACGACAACGACGGCGTATTCGACGTCTACCAGAAGCGGCGTCAGCGGGCGGCGAGCCCCAACGACACGCTGGAGCGCCCGGTGATTTTGGAGTTGCTGGGCGAGGTTCAAGCTCATGACTTCCTTGACCTGGGCTGCGGCGATGCCGCTTTCGGCAAAGAGCTGCTGGCCGCCGGGGCCTCGTCCTATCTTGGGGTTGATGGCTCCCAAAACATGATCCGACTGGCTGGTTGACGATTACTTCAACACAGGCCGGCGCGTCAACGACTGGATGGGCGCCAGTGTCATCAAATACCACCGCACGATCGAGGATCATTTCCATGCGCTGCAGTGCTGCGGCTTCAGGATCGAAGCGCTGCGCGAGTCTCGGCCCGTGCGTCAGCATTTTGCGAGCGAAGATGATTTTTTGCGCCGCCACCGCATCCCGCTGCTTCTCTTCATGACCGCAAGCAAGCTGACACCGTGAGCACCCTCGAAGCCCATCGCCAGTTCTATGCCGAGTTCATCGTGAAGAGCGCCGGCTCGTCCGATGCACGGCTGATCGCCGCATTCAACGCGGTGCCGCGCGAGCATTTCGTCGGTCCGGGGCCGTGGCCCGTGTTCGTCGGCTCGGGCTATCTGCCTACCCTGTCGGACGACCCGCGCCTGCTCTACCAGGATGTGCTTATCGGCCTGGCCACCGAGCGCGGCATCAACAACGGCCAACCGACCCTGCATGCCCGCTGCCTGGCGGCCGTGGCGCCAGCGCTGGGCGAGACAGTGGTGCACATCGGCGCTGGCACCGGCTACTACACGGCGGTGCTGGCCGAACTGGTGGGCACGCAGGGCAGGGTCCATGCCTACGAGATCGAGACCGACCTGGCCGCGCGGGCGCGAACCCATCTGCGCGACTGGCCGACTGCCGAGGTGATCGCCGCATCGGCCACCGATCGCCCGCTGCCGCCCAGCGATGTCATCTACGTCAATGCAGGTGCAACCCATCCGCTGGCCGCCTGGCTGGACGCACTGAACGTTGGCGGACGGCTGATCTTTCCGCTCACGCCCCACCAGGGCATGGGCTGCATGCTCAAGATCACCCGCCTGGGTGCGCAGACCTATGGCGCCGAGGCGACGATGCGTGCGGCTTTCATACCCTGCCTTGGTGCGCGCGACGACGCCGCATCGGCGTCCCTGTTCGCCGCGCTGGAGCGCCAGTCGCTGAAGGCCGTGCGCTCGCTCCGGCGTGACGGCACACCCGACGCAAGCGCCTGGTGCGTGGGCGCCGGTTGGTGGCTGTCATCGGCCGAGCCCGCGCCATGATGTTTGCGCTTGCCAAGCGCATGGCATGCGCAACGGCCGGGGCCCTCACCGGCTACATGCTCTGGGTCTCGTACCATCAAGTGAACTGGTTCTACACCGAAACCCTGATCGCCATCATTCGCTCAACCAAGCCGCTGTCAGCCTGGATAGGGGGTGAGGCAACCGGTCTCCTTGCGCTTGCGCTGATCACCATCGTCAAGGCGGCACCCGGATCGATAGGCCTGGGCTTGATAGTCGGCATGCTGTTGCGCAAGCTGCCCTACCCTCGCTGGTTTGCCTACGCCGTGCTGCTGTTTCCGATCGGCACCTACCTGGCCAGCTTCTCCCTGCTGTTCGACCTGACCAGGCTGGCCGGCGCAGGCTTCACTCGCCAGCTCTGGGAGAACCGCAGTCACGCCGTGCTGATCGATTTCGTGATCTATGCCTTGTTCTTCAGCACTCTGCTTGCCGCCTACCAGCACCTGCCCGGCGCGAAGCGCTCACTGAGCGCCACCTGATCCAGGCCTGCCATGCCCAACTTCACTCTCAGCAGCGCCCTGAACATCTCGGCTCAGGCCTTCTGGGCCCAACAGTCCTTCGAGACCGTCAACCACGAGTTGGGCCCCTGGATCCAGATGTCGGCCCCCAGCGCCTGGCGCGAGCTCCGGCTGAGGGACTGGCCCGGTGGGCAGGCACTCTTCAAGAGCTGGATCATGCTGCTGGGATGGGTGCCGATTGACCGGCATGCGTTCGGCTCGTTCTCATTCAAGCCCGATTCCGGGTTTGTGGAAATCTCGTCGTCCTGGATGAACAGCGCCTGGCGGCATGAGCGCTTCGTCGAACCGACCGGCAAAGGCTGTCTTCTGACCGACCGGGTGACCTTTGCTCCGCGACTACCGTTGATGACCCTGCAACTGAAACCTATCTACCTGCTGGTCTATCGCCACCGGCACCGGCGGCTCAAGGCCCGCTATGCTGCTCAGTCACATCCTCGTTCGACGTAAGACAGGTCTGGCCATGCAACTCGTCACCCCCTCGCTTGAACACCTGGCCTCCTACGTGCAGACACTGGAACGCGGCTGGTCCGCGGACAGTGCGCGTGCGGCCCTTGTGGCTCAGGAAGAGCTGAAGAAGATTGCGGACGATGCCGGCGCGTTCCTGGCCAGCCAGATTGACCGCGAGGCACGCGGCGAGCCGGTCACCCTGCCCGATGGCAGCCAGGTGGCACGCCTGCCCGGCCTTCGCCGCTGGCTTTGGGATGGGGAGTTCTGCGGCGTGATCGGCCTGCGCTGGCAGCCGGGAACGGAGGCCCTGCCACCGTATTGCCTGGGTCATATCGGCTACGCGATCGTGCCCTGGAAGCGAAGGCTCGGCTATGCCACGCAGGCACTGAGCCAGATCCTGCCAGAGGCCCAGGCCTTGGGGCTACGCTACGTCGAGATCACGACCGACCCCGACAACCTCGCTTCGCAGCGCGTTATCGAGGCCAATGGTGGCGTGCTCCACGAGCGCTTCATCAAACCCGAGTCATTCGGCAGCTCGCCGGGGCTGCGCTACCGGATCGCCATGGGCCCGCAGATTGAGCAGAATGGCAATGGGGCTTGAACCATGGTCGAGCAGAAAACCAAACCCACCGAGACCAGCGTCAAGGCCTATGTCGACGCCATCCCTGATGCCGCCCGGCGCGCGGACTGCCTGACGTTGATCGAACTGATGAGCCGCGCCACCGGCAGCGAGCCGCGCATGTGGGGCAGCAGCATCGTCGGTTTCGGCAGCTACCACTACCGCTACGCCAGTGGTCACGAGGGTGATGCCGCCCTGATCGGATTCGCCTCGCGCAAGTCGGACCTGACGCTGTACATCACGCCGGGCTTCGATGTCTATCAGCACCTGCTGGCGCGCCTGGGCAAGCACAGGGTGGCGAAGTGCTGCCTCTATCTGAAACGGCTGGCCGATATCGATCTGGAGGTGCTGGGCGAGTTGATCGAGCAGTCGGTGCGGGAGATCAGCGCTCGCCATCCACCGGGCGGCGCCTGAGTTGACGCCACCTGGCCCATACCCTACAAACAGCGCACCGCACCTTCGCGGCTGAGGAGTCGTCATGAAACGCGTCACCGGCATTGGCGGCATCTTCTTCAAGGCCAAGGACCCCGTGGCCCTGCGCGCCTGGTATCAAAAGCACCTGGGGATGGCCGTGGAAACCTGGGGCGGCATGGCCTTTCCCTGGGCCGGGCCCGACAACCCCAAGGGCGAGGGCGTGACGATCTGGACCGTGTTCGACCCCGACAGTACGTACTTCGCACCCAGCACAAGCCCCTTCATGGTGAACTACCGCGTCGCCGATCTGCATGGCCTGGTGGCGCTGCTGCGCGAGGAGGGCTGCAACGTCGATGCCAAGGTCGAGGAGTCCGAGTACGGCAAGTTCGGCTGGGTGATGGACCCCGAGGGCAACCGCATCGAGCTCTGGGAGCCGCCGCCGGGGCAATAGCGACAACGGCTACTTCGGCGAGAAGCGCAGCAGCTGATTGCTCTGGCTCCAGTTCAGGCGCGACAGCACATCCATGCCCAGCAGCGGCTTGTCGCTGAGGCCGGGCAGCACCAGTATCTGCAGGCGTTCGGCGTGGACGCCGCCGTCCAGCCGCACATCGACCCTCGCCAGCTGGCCCGTGGCCGTGCCACCGGCGGTGTTGGTGTGTACCTGGCCATAGAGCGTCAGGCCCAGCTCCCGCGCCAGGGACAGCGGAATCGCCGTGCCGCTGGCGCCGGTGTCGATCAGGAACTCGACCGGCGCGCCATTGATGCGGCCGGCCCAGTGGTAGTGGCCGTCCGGCGCGCGGGCGATCTCGATCACGCCCTCGTTGAGCACGAAGCGCGAGCGCTGCTGCTCGCGCTCCCACCATTTGAAGCCAATGAAGACGACGGTGCCCAGCAAGAGCCAGAGGGTGATGATCTTCAGGGTGCCGGGCAGTTCGCGCATGCAAGAGACGGCGGCAAGGCCGCTGAAATGGGTTGGCGCCGATGTTAGCTGCCGGATGGTAGATTCTCCGACCCCACCCCAGCCCGCACCGAAAGCCTCGCCTTGACCGATGAACTGAATACCGACGCCGAAGCCTTCGAACCCGTGCAGGAAGCACTGCTGTGGCAAGACGAGGTCTGGACCGCCCGCGTGATCAAGAACGAGGACGACGAGGGCTGGGCGGTGTCCATGACCCGCCATGGCGAGTCCGAGCCCGCGCTTGTCGCGCCCTGGACCATGGGCCGCGACAAGAAGAATCCCAAGCCGCTCAGCGCCCCGGCCTTCCACACCTGGGTCAAGACCGCCAACGAGGTGCTGCGCCGCCATGAGCAGCAGCTGCACGCCCAGTTGCACAAGAACCTCAAGCTGAGCGTCAACGGCGCGACCTACCTGGTCACGCTGGACATCGTGCCCGACGAGGACGATGCCCATGCCTGGCTGGCCGCCGCCGATGAGGACGGCGCCCAACTGGCCCGGGTTCGCGTGGCGCCGAACTTCAAGCTGAACAACACCAGCGCCACGAGCTGGATCGAGAACGAGTTCCAGAAGCCGCGGTAAGCGGTCTCGGGCTCACAAGCCCATGCCGCCGTCGATGATCAGCTCGGCGCCGACGGTGAAGCTCGCCTCGTCCGAGGCCAGGAACACCACGGCCTTGGCAATCTCGCTGGGTTCGCCGAAGCGGCCGGCCGGCACCTGGCCCAGGATGGCGGCCGCGGTCTTCTGCAGGTCGGCATCCGACATGCCCAGCTTGCCGTAGAGCGGCGTCGACACCGGGCCCGGGCTGACCGCATTGACGCGGATGCCGCGGCCAATCAGCTCGCCCGACAGCGTGCGCGCCAGGCTCAAGAGGCCGGCCTTGGTGGCGGCGTAGACGCTGGAGTTGGGCATGCCGATGTGCGCGTTGATCGAGGTGTTGAGCACCACCGAGGCCGGGTTGGCCAGGATGGGCAGTAGCGCCTGCATCAGGAACAGCGGGCCCTTCAGGTTGATGGCCAGGCTGCGGTCGAAGGCGGCTTCGTCCCAGTCCGCCAGCGGGCGCAGTTCGGCCACGCCGGCGTTGATGAACACGGCGTCCAGCCCGCCGAAGGCCTCCTTGACGGCCCGGGCCAGGCCTGCCTGGGCGCTGACGTCGCCGGCGTCGGAGCGCAGTATCAGCACGTCCGGGCCCAGCTCGCGGCGGGCTTGTTCAATGGTTTGCGGGTTGCTGCCGGTGATGGCCACGCGGGCGCCTTCGGCGAGGAATTGGCGGGCGGTTTCCAGGCCGATGCCGCTGGTGCCGCCGGTGATCAGGGTGCGCTTGCCAATGAGTCGGTTCATGAGTTTCTCCAGTGAGTTGAGTGAGGGAGTCGGCACTGGCTCAGCACCGATGTCTCCAATGTAGGATTCAGATATCCGCGCAACAAATGGCCGGAAGTTCACAATACGTTCAGCTTTTGTGAATCAAAGGAGCGGAGAAAATGGACCGTCTGCGTGCCTTCGAGGTGTTTGTGGCCGTGGTGTCGCGCCAGGGCTTTGCCCGTGCGGCCGAGGCGCTGGACACCTCGCCGGCCAACGTCACCCGCTACATCGCCGATCTGGAAGCTCATCTGGGCACGCGGCTGCTGAACCGACACTCGCGCAAGCTGTCGCTGACCGAGAGCGGCGAGGCGTTGTTCGAGCGCGCCAAGTCCATCCTCGACGACATGGCCGAGGCCGAGGCGATCAGTGCCTCCGGCAGTCTGGCGCCGCGCGGGCGGCTGCGCATCAACGCGCCGCTGAGCTTCGGCGTGCTGCACCTGGCGCCGCTGTGGCCGAAGTTCCGGGCGCAGCACCCCGAGGTCGAACTCGATGTGTCGCTGATCGACCGGGTGGTGGACATCGTCGAGGAGGGCTTCGACCTGGCGATACGCATCTCGCGCAGCGGCTCCGCCCAGCTGGCCGCACGCAAGCTGGCCAGTTCGCACAACATCGCCTGCGCCTCGCCCGACTATCTGCGCCGGCGCGGCACGCCCGCCACGCCGGCCGATCTAACCGGCCACGACTGCGTGGGCTACACCTACTGGGCCACCGCCGACGAATGGCAGTTCCGCGACGACGCCGGCACCCAGCACGCGGTGCGCGTGCCCTGCGTGATGCACAGCAACAACGGCGATACCGTGGTGCAGGCCGCCGTGGCCGGCATGGGCGTGATTTGCCAGCCCAGCTTCCTGACTGGCGCCCATCTGCGCGCCGGCCGCCTGGTCGCGCTGCTGCCCGGCTACCACCTGCCCGACATCGACGTGCTGGCCCTCTACCCCAGCCGCCGCCACCTCAGCGCCAAGGTCAGGGTGATGGTGGACTTTCTGGCCGAGCAATTCAGCGGCGTGGCGCCATGGGACCGGGACTGATGCCGCCGCAGGTTGGCCGCAGTTCACACACAATGCGCCACCGGCCAATCTGGAGCGAGCTTGATGATGAAGATGAAGTTGATGGTTGCGGCGACGCTGCTGGCACTGACGCTGGGCCTGCAGCCGGCGGGGGCGCAGACCAAGCCTAGGCGCCCGGCCGCCACCATCGTCAAGCCGATCGAAGCGCCAACGGCCCCGGTGATCGTTGCGCCCGCCCCGCCTCCGGTGGAGACACCCACCGCAGTGCGCGAGCTCGGCGGCATCGAGGAATACCGGCTGGCCAACGGCCTGCAGATCCTGCTCTTCCCCGACGAGGCGCAGAGCACCACTACCGTCAACATCACCTACCGCGTCGGCAGCCGGCACGAGGCGCCGGGCGAGTTCGGCATGGCCCATCTGCTGGAGCATCTGGTGTTCAAGGGCACGCCCACCCATGCCGACATTCCGGGCGCCTTCGCCCAGCGCGGCATGCGCTGGAATGGCACCACCACGGTAGACCGCACCAACTACTTCGCCAGCTTCAATGCCAGCGACGAAACCCTGGCCTTCGCCCTGGCGCTGGAGGCCGACCGCATGCTCAACAGCCATATCGCCAAGGCCGACCTGGACAAGGAAATGAGCGTCGTGCGCAACGAGTTCGAGCGCGGCGAGAACAACCCCTTCCAGGTGCTCAACCAGCGCGTGCGCTCGGTGGCCTATGACTGGCACCCCTACGCCCACGCCACCATAGGCCCGCGCAGCGATATCGAGAACGTGCCGATCGAGAAGCTGCAGGCCTTCTACAAGCGCCACTACCGGCCCGACAACGCCACCCTGCTGGTGGCCGGCCGCTTCGACAAGGCCCAGACTCTGGCGCTGGTCGCCAGGACCTTCGGGCCGCTGCAGCGGCCACCGCAGGCCAATCCCCAGCCCTACACCGTGGAGCCCGCCCAGGACGGAGAGCGCAGCGTGGTGGTGCGCCGCATCGGTGGCCAGCCGCTGCTGCTGGCCCACTACCATGTGCCGGCCATCGCTCATGGGGACTCGGCGCCGCTGCTGGTCTACAGCCTGATGATGTCGCTGCAGCCCAGCGGGCAGCTCTACAAGGAGCTGGTCGAGAGCAAGCTGGCCGTGGCCACGGGCTTGAGCGGCCTGGGCGGCATGGATCCCGGCAGCGCAATGGCCTTTGCCGTGCTCACTCAGGAGGCCGATGTGGCCAAGGTCGAGGCCAGGCTGCTGGATCTGGTCGAGGGCCGAGCCACCCGCCCCTTCACCGAGGCCGAGCTGGCCCGCGTGCGCGAGCTGGCCCTGGTCTCCTACCGCCAGCAGATGAAGAACCCTGAGGCGCTGATACAGCAGATCTCCAGCCTGATCGGCTCCGGCGACTGGCGCCTGCTGTTCCAGCTGATGGAAGACATTCCCCGCGTCACCCTGGCCGATGTGGAGCGGGTGCGCCAGGCCTATTTCCGCCCGGCGAATCGCACCCTGGGCCGCTACCTGCCGGCCACCGCCGTCGAGCGGGTCGAGATTCCGGCCGCACCGCCGCTGGACCAGCGCCTGGCCAGTCTGATAGGCCCACCCAAGGTCGAGGAGGGCGAGCGCTTTGACCCCACGCCCGCGCATCTGGAGGCGCGCATGCAGCGCCGCGTGCTGCCCAGCGGCATCGCCCTGCACACCTTACGCAAGCAGACCCGCGGCAACACCGTGCAGCTCCGGATGCAGCTGCGCTGGGGAGAGCGCGACGCCACCTACGCACGCCGCGGCACCGACCTGATAGGCCCGCTGCTGTCCGAGGGCAGCCGGGGCTATGCCAAGCAGCAGTTGCAGGATGCGTTGATCAAGCTCAACGCCCATCTGCAGATCAGCAGTGGCGACCAGGGCGCCACGCTGGTGCTGACGGCCGAGACGGGCAGTCTGCTGCCGGCCTTGAAGATTGCCGCCGATCTGATGCAGCAGCCGCTGCTGCCGGCCGCCGCCTTTGAGCGCATGCAGCGCGCGGCCATTGCCGGCCTGCAGGCCTCGCGCAGCGAGCCAGAGACGCTGCGCGCCGAGGCCGTACGAGCCCACTACAACAGTGCGCGCGGCGTGACGTCGGGCCATCCGGACTACATCCGCAGCCTGGACGAACGGCGGCGGGCGATTGAGACCACGACGCTGGACGACCTGCGCGGCTTCCATGCCGGCTACTGGTCGGCCAACGAGGCCACGGCGTCCGTCGTCGGCGCCCTGCCCGACGGGCTGGACACCGTCATCCAAGAGCTGTTCGGCGCCTGGAAGAAGCCGGCCGCGCCACGCTATGTTCGCCATGAACAGGCCTTCCGCGCCATTGCCCCCGCGCGCTTCGACGCCCAGGCGCCCGACAAGGCCAACGCCGTGCTGCGCTTCCAGATGCCGCTGAAGCTGAGCCAGCGCGATGCCGACTACGCCGCCATGGCGGTGGCCGTCCATGTGTTCGGCGGAGGCGCACTGGAGAGCCGCCTGGCCACCCGCGTGCGCCAGCAGGAGGGCCTGAGCTACGGCATCTCGGCCACACTGAGCGCCCCCTATTTCGGCGACGAGGCCGCGCTGACGATCAGCGCCAGCTATGCGCCGGCCAATCGCGAGCGCGTCATCGCCCTGGTGCAGGAAGAGTTGCAACGCATGGGCGAGCAGGTGATCAGCGCGGCCGAGCTGCAACGCGCCAAGACCGACATCCTGGAGGGCCGCAAGCAGTCACGCGCCAGCGAGGCCCAGCTGGCCGGCGGCCTGCTGACCCTGATCGAGCGCGGCGAGACCTGGGCCCAGGCCCAGGCACGCGACGATGAGTTGTTGGCGCTGAACGCCGATCAGGTACAGGCCGCCTGGCAGCGCCTGATCAGGCGCGACGGCTTTGTGATCAGCACCGCGGGCGATTTCAAGGACCTGCGCTAAGGCCCCTCACTGCGGCTGACGATCTGCCGTGGCGCGCCTGCGGCCTTCAGCTGGCCGATCTCGGCACCGAGGCGCTGGGCCAGTTCTGTGTCCAGGTGCTGGCCATGGTGCTCCAGCGTCGCCTGGGCCAGCTTGATGATGCGGCCGTTGAGGCTGCGCTGAGCCAGGCCGACCAGGGAGCGCAGCGTCAGCTCGGGCTTGCGGTTGACCAGATGGCCCATGGCTTCGCGGGCCTGCTCGTTGATGCCGGCGGCATTCTCGCGCACCAGCTCCTGCAGCGCCGGCAGGCGCGCCGCGGCCAGCTCCAGCAGGCGGGTCCGCTGCTGCGATACGCAGAAGCGCTGGGTGGCCCGTGCCACCCAGTCCCTGGCCCCGGGCAGGGGCTGGGTGCCTGCGCTGCGCGCGATCAGCTGTATCAGGCTGCCGGCCATCTCGAAGCTGAAGTCGGGCTGCGCCAGCTCGGCCGCCAGCCCGGCCAGCCCGGAGGCCACGGCCTCGGTCTGGCGCAAATGCAGGGCCAGCACCACGTCCAGCGCCTGCTTTAGCAGGTGCAGGCGATAGCTATCGGGCCGGCGCATCAGGGTCTCCTGCATCAGCTTGTGGGCACGCTCGATGTTCTCCTGCCCGCGCTTGGCCCCCAGCTCCAGGCTGGCCACGCCAAGATCGACCAGCCCCTGAAAGTCGAGGGCGCGCGAGTGTGCCCCGATATCGAGCGCCGCCGCCTGGTGCGCCGCGGCCTCGGCATCGTCACCCAGATAGAGCTGCAGCGAGCCGAGCTTCTGCAGGCGCGAGACATTGCCGGGCGAGATCAGCACGGCCTTGCGGAAGACCTCGACGGCGGCCGCGAACTCCATCTTCTCCAGCAGCGCGCGCCCGTAGACGTCGTAGGCGTCGACATAGGCCGGGTTCTCGGCCAGAAGCGTCTCCAGCGAACGGCAGGCTTGCTCGGCGCCAGCGCTTTCAAGCTCGATCCTGGCCAGGCCAAGCCTTGCCCAAGGCACGGCCTTGTAGGCCAGCAGAGCCTCGAACATGCGGCGCGCTGCCGCCAGATCCTGCAGCCGCAGATAGAGCTCCGAGCCGATGCGGGCGGCGTAGACCTTGTAGGGCGAGTCGGCGCTGAACATCCGCTCGCAAAGCCGCGCGGCACCGGCATAGTCGCCCGCCGTGATGGCCTGAAACACCTCCTTGAAGGCGCCTTTGCGCGCCAGCACGACAGCCAGCCGCTCCTCGAACTGGGCACGGCTGATGGGCTTGAGCAGGTAATCGTCCAGCGCCCCTTCCAGCGCCGAAGCCACCTGCGGATGGCGGGCCTCGTCGGTGACCATGATGAAGGCGGTCTGCAGCGGCAGGCCCTTGGCGTGGCGCAGCTCGTCGAGAAGATCCTGGCCGCTCATGTCGTGCTCCGACCGGCCTTCGAAATGGAACTCGCTGACGATGATGTCGTAGGGCTGCGCCGCGGCCTTGATCATGCGGTGCGCCTCCTCGGGTCGGCGCGCCACATGCACCTGCCGCACACCCAGATCCCTCAGCAGCCGCGTCAGCACCGAGCGATGCAGTTCGCTATCGTCGATGATCAGGGCGCTGAGTCGGGCAAGGTCGACAGCCCCCTCGGATGTCGTGGGTGGCAGAAATGGGGTATGCACTTGGGGTGTCCTTGCTGGCCCAAGGCTAACGCATTGCCCTCAGCGGCGCCAGGCCGCATCGGGCCGCCAGTTGGCGGCCCAGGCGGGCAGGTCGGCGGCCGGCATCGGGCTGGCGATGCCATAGCCCTGGGCCAGCTCGCAGCCCAGCGACAGCAGCATCTCGCCGTGCGCCACCGTCTCCACGCCCTCGGCGATCACCTGACGGCGGAAGGCCGAGGCCAGGCCGACGACGCCGCGGATGATGGCCAGATCGTCGGCGTCTTCCAGCATGTCGCGCACAAAACTCTGGTCTATCTTCAGCACCTCGGCCGGCAGTCGCTTCAGATAGGTCAGCGAGGAGTAACCGGTGCCGAAGTCGTCCAGCGCAAAGCTGACGCCGACGGCGCGACAGGCCAGCATCACCTGCGACACCTGGGCGATATCCTCCATCGCGCTGGTCTCCAGTATCTCCAGCTCCAGCCGGCCGGGCTGCACCTCGGGATGAGCAAGGAGCAACTCGGCCAGGCGCTCGGCGAAGTTCTCCTGCTGCAGCTGGCGCGCCGAGATATTGACGCTGACCGGCAGGTCCAGCCCGCTCTCGCGCCAGGCGATCATCTGGCGCAGCGCCGTCTCTATCACCCACTCGCCGATCTCGATGCTGATGTCATGATCTTCGGTCACCGGCAGAAAGGCCGCCGGCGAGAGCAGGCCGCGCTCCGGGTGCTGCCAGCGAATCAGGGCCTCGGCACCAATCACCGCGCCGCTGCGCATATTGACCTTGGGCTGGTAGAACAGCACGAACTCGCGCCGCTCCAGCGCCTGGGCGATGTGCTCCAGGCTTTCGCGCTGGGTCTTCACCGCCTCGTCATGGGCCACATCGAACAGGTGATAGCGGTTCTTGCCGGCCTGCTTGGCCACATACATGGCCTGGTCGGCATGGCGCATCAGCTGGTCGGCGTCGGCGGCGTCCTGCGGATAGACGGTCACGCCAATGCTGGCCGAAACCTGCAGCACCGCCTCCCCCACCGTCAGCGGCGATGCGGCCGCCTGCAGCAGGCGTTCCAGCACCGGCTCGCAATCCTGCGGCCGCGCCAGGTCCACCAGCACGGCAACGAACTCGTCGCCACCGATGCGCGACAGCGTGTCACCCTCGCGCAGCGCTGCCTTCATGCGCTGGGCCAGCGCGATCAGCAGCTGGTCACCAACATCATGGCCATGCTTGTCATTGACGGCCTTGAAACCGTCCAGGTCCAGAAATGCCACCGCCAGCGACTCGTTGCGGCGCTGGCTCTGCGCCATCGCCTGCTGCAGGCGATCGGCCAGCAGCACGCGGTTGGGCTGGCTGGTCAGCGCGTCGTAGTGGGCGATGTGCTCCAACTGGCGTTGGTGCTCCTTCATCGGCGTGATGTCGGTGAACAGCGAGACATAGTTCTGCGTCTTGCCATCCGCGTCGCGCACCGCGCTGATGGTAATCATCTGCGCATAGACGTCGCCGTTCTTGCGCCGGTTCCATATCTCGCCGTCCCAGTAGCCGTTGCCGGTGAGGTCCCGCCACATCGAGGCATAGAACTCGGGCCCGTGGCGGCCGGACTGCAGCATTCGATGGTTGCGCCCCAGCGCTTCCTCGCGGCTGAAACCTGTGATGTGTGTGAACGTGTTGTTGACCTCGATCAGCGTGCCCGCCGCGTCGGTGATGGCAATGCCCTCACGCGCATGGGTGAACACGCTGGCGGCCAGCTGCAGTCGCATGTCGGCGCGGGTGCGGTCTATGGCCAGGGCGGCCAGGCGGGCCTCGTCCTCGATCAGCTGCAGGTCGGCAGGCGTCGGTGTGCTGGGCTGCCGGTGATAGACCGCAAAGGTCCCCAGCACCCTGCCCTGGGCCGACAGGATGGGCTGCGACCAGCAGGCGCCGAGGCCGGCCCGCCGGGCAATTTCCAGGAAGGGCAGCATATCGGGGTGGCTACCAATGTCGTCCACCACCACGCGCTGCCCCGTGAAGGCGGCCGTGCCGCAGGCCCCGACCGAGGGACCAATGGTCAGGCCATCGATGGCCTGGTTGAAAAAGTCCGGCAGACTGGGCGCGGCGCCCTGGCGCAGGTGCTGGCCGTCATCGTCGAGCAGCTGGATGCTGCACAGCATGCTCGGATCCAGCACCTCCACCTCGCGCACGATCAGGTCCAGCACCGCGCTCAAGGGAGCCTTCTCGCTGAGCATCTGCAGCACACGCTGGTGGTGCTGCTCGCGCTGGTGGGCACGGCGGCTCTCTGTGATGTCGGCGATGACGCCGACCAGGCCCACGTCCTCGCCGCTGGAGGACAGAAAGTGCTGCCCCGTCAGATGGCCCCAGAAGAGGGTCTGATCGCCGCGCAGGTAGCGCCGCTCCAGGTCGACCGAGGCCAGGCGGTTGGCCAGCAAGGCACTCATGTTCTGCCCCGCCACGGCCTGCTCGGACGGGTGGACCAGCTCAACATAGGCCTTGCCGATCAGCGCCTCCTGCGGCAGGGCGAACATCTCGGCCATGCGCCGGTTGGCATGGGTGATGCGACCACTCATGTCGACCAGGTAGATGGCCACGCTGGAGGTGTCCATGATCTGCTTGAGCAGGGCCTCGCGCCCGGCCAGCTCAGCGCTGGCGCGGGCCAGGTCTTGCTCGGCGCGCTTGCGCTCGGTGATGTCGGCGGCGATGGCGATCACGCCCACCGGCTCGTTGCCGGCGCCCAGCAGCTTGACACGGGTGACCTCGACCAGATGGGGCAGACCATCGACGAAGGTCAGCGTCTCCTGCGAGCGGTGCGCGCCCGGCTGCGCCAGGCACTCGGCGTCGGCGCGCTGACGCGCTGCGGCCAGCTCCTCACCAAGCAGCTCGGGCAGATGCCGGCAGCTCAGGAAACGCTCCTCGGCAATGCCGATCGAGTCGCAGATGGTCTTGTTGACGAAGCGGTAGCGACCATCGGTGCCGACCAGCCAGACGCCCACCGGCGCATGGTTCAGAATGGCGTGCAGCTTGGCCTCGGCGGCCTGCACCTCGGCCACCTGGGAGTCGAGCTGCAAGGTCATGGACCTGAAGCTGCGCGCCAGATCGCCCACCTCATCATCTCGCTCGACCGGCAGCGCCGCGATGGGTCGGCCCAGCGCATGCAGGCCAACGGTATGGGCCATCAGGTTCAGCGGCTTGGCCAGCACCCGGGCCAGCGCCAGCGCCACGACCGAGGCCAGCGCAATGAACAGCAGGGTCAGCTGGACCACGCCCAGGCCCAGGGTCTTGCTTTGCGCGAGCACATTCTCCAGCGGCGTGTACAGGCCCAGCACAACGAAACGCTGCTCGGCCAGCAGGCCGAATGGCACACGCACAAAGGCCGCCAGCGAGGGGTGGCCCAGCACCGTGGCATCGGCGGACTCCAGCATCACATGCTGGCTGCGCCCCTCCAGCACCGGCCGGGTATCGGGCAACTCGTCCTGGATCAGGAACTGGCGGCCGGTCTCGAAACCGAAGGTCTTGGCCGCGTCGGGATGGATCAGGTAGTCACCGCGCTTGTTCGTCAGCAGCAGCTTCAGGTCCTGCGGCAGATCCGCTCGAATCAGGTCGAACAGATCGCCCAGGTCCACATCGACGACAACCACGCCGAAGATCTCGCCCGCGAGCGAATGCACCGGGGCGGCGATGCGGATGGTGGGCTTGCCAAAGCCGTGGTGCGCGCCCTGCTCCTGGTTCAGGCCGATCTGCGACACATAGAACTGGCCCGCGGGCAGGCGCAGGGTCTCGAAAAAGTAGGGTTGATGGCTCTTCTCCTGCAAGGCCTCGCCGCCGACAACCAGGCTGCCGGTGACGCTGTCATTGGCACGGTCCACCCGTATCAGCTCGCGGCCATGGTCGGCCGCTCCGATCAGCCGCACCTGCGAATACTCCGGGCGCGAGGACAGCAGGCCGGTGAAGATGGCGGCCAGCACGCGACCCTGCTCCTGCTGCACCTGCCGCGACACGCCAGTACCGGCCAGCTGCTGCACTTGGGGCAGCAGGGCAACAAAACGCACATCGTCAGAGATGTGCGACAGCGTGCCGTTGAAGCGCTGGGCCAGCACCTGGGTGGCGGTGAGCAGCTTGTCCTGCGAGGACTTGATCAGCAGGTCGCGGCTGCGGTCATAGATGTAGTAGCCGGTCAGCGCCGTGGACAGCGCGCCCAGCAAGGCCAGCCAGAACCCGAGCTTGATGCCGACGCTGAACCGCATCTAGAAATTTTCCAGGCGTTCGCCGGACACGATCTTGTCCCACAGCGACTTGCGCCCCGCCGGATCCTCTATCGGCTCCAGCCAGATGATCTTGTCACCCGGCGGGCTGTCGGCAAACGGGGTCACGGTGTTGGCCAGTCCGTGGACCTTGCTGAGGCGCTCACTGACCGGCCGCTCCAGCGTGTAGTTGATCCATTGCTGGGCCAGGGCCGGATTCTGGCTGCCGCGGGACAGGGCCCAGCAGTCCAGCCAGGCCAGCGCGCCCTCGCGCGGGATCACATAGCCGATGTCGGCACCAGCATCCTGCAAGGCCCGCACCTGCTGGGTGCCGTAGTTGGCAAACACCAGGGCCACCTCATGGCGCTTGAACCATTCGACCACCTCGTCGGCGGTGGCGTAATAGGTCAGCACATTGCGCCGCAGCTGCACCAGCCGGCGCGCCGCCTCGTTCAGCTGAGCGGGTGAGAGCTGGAACGGATTCTTCACCCCCATCACCATGCCGGCCAGCGTGAAATTGTGGTTGCTGGTGTTGAAGGCCAGCACACGGCCCCGGTACTCGGGCGCCCACATCGTGGCGAACGAAGTCGGCGGCGTCTTCACCAACTTGCGGTTGTAGATCAGCCCCATCTCCGAGTAGGTGTAGGGCACGGCATAGGTCTTGCCGTCGCGCACCAGGCCGGCAATGTCGGCATAGCGGCGGAAACGCGGCAGCTGCCGGGCGTTGTTCGTGATCGCCGCCATGCTGATGGGCACGCTCAGACCTTCGGCGATATATCGCTGCAGCTCGGCCGTGTTGACGGCGAACACATCGAAATCCTGGCCCTTCTTGCTGGCCAGCTTGTTCCACAAATCGTCGTCGGAGCTGGCGTAGGTGACCTCGACCTTGGCCCCGGTGCGCTTCTCGAACGCGGCCACCACCTCGGCATCGGCATAGCCGTCCCAGGTGAGCACGCGCAACACTTCCCTGGCCGCCGCCAGCCCGGGCAGGGCCAGCAGCACCAGGAGGTACAGGCGCAGAAGGAATCGGAGACTTCGACTCATCGCAACATGATGAATCTTGAAGCTGACGCCAGCCCTAATCACTTCCGCGAACAAAGTCGCACTCCGGCCAAAAACGGCTGGAGTCGGCCCACTAACCGGCCTGCTCCGCAGGGTGCAGGGGCACGACGTCCTGGTCGATGGCGCCGAAGATGCTCATGCCGTCGGCCCCCTTCATTTCGATGCGTATGGTGTCGCCGAACTTCATGAACTCGGTCCTGGCCTCGCCAGACTCGATCGTTTCGATCGCTCGCTTCTCGGCAATGCAGCTGTAGCCGCGCGACCAGTCCTTGTTGCTGACGGTGCCCGAGCCGACGATGGAGCCGGCGCGCACATTCCGCGTCTTGGCGATATGGGCGATCAGCTGGCCGAAGTGGAAGGTCATTTCCTCGCCGGCATCGCACAGACCGACGCGCTGGCCGTTCCACATGCTCTGCAGCTTCAGGTGCACGCGCCCGCCGGACCAGGCCGGGCCCAACTCGTCGGGAGTCACGGCCACCGGGCTGAAGGCGGTGGCCGGTTTGCTCTGGAAGAAGCCGAAGCCCTTGGCCAGCTCGCCCGGGATCAGATTGCGCAGGCTCCAGTCATTGGCCAGCATCAAGAGCCGCACCCCCTCCAGCGCCTGCTGCGGCGCCGTGCCCATGGCGATGTCGCCAGTGATCACCGCCAGCTCGGCCTCGAAGTCGATGCCCCAGGCCTCGCTGGTGAAGATGGCGTTGTCGCAGGGGCCCAGGAAATCGTCGCTGCCGCCCTGGTACATCAAGGGGTCGGTATAGAAGCCGGCCGGCACCTCCGCGCCACGCGCCTTGCGCACCAGCTCCACATGGTTGATGAAGGCCGAGCCGTCGGCCCACTGGTAGGCCCGTGGCAGCGGCGCCATGCACAGCTTGGGGTCGAAGTTGAAGGCATGGCGGGCCTTGCCGTGGTTCAGGTTGACGTAGATGTCATCGAGCTGGGGCGACATGAAATTCCAGTCGTCCAGCACCTGTTGCAGCCGCGTTGCCACGCCATTGGCATAGTGGGCGGTGCTCAGGTCCTTGGACACGACGACCAGCTGGCCGTCGCGCGAGCCGTCTTTGTAGGTGGCGAGTTTCATCTTGAGGGGGATGGTGCGGGTTGGACGCGAATGGCAGCATTGTCCGATGACTTGGCCGCCGCACTCACCGCCCCCTGCCGGACTGCCCCGCCGGCGCCGTGCCTGGCTGGGCGCCGGGGTGCTGGCCTTGGCCCTGCATGGCACGCTGCTGACGGTGCTGCATGCGCCGGATGAAGGGACAGCTTCCAGTGCCGCGGCGGTGGTCGCCGTCCAGGTGGCGCCGCCGCCTCCGGCGGCGCCTCGGCCAGCGCCTGCTGTCGAGCCGGCGCCAGCACCGGCCCGCCCGGTGAGGAGCCCGGTTCAAACGCCCGCTGAGCCGGCCGAGACGCCAGCTGTAATTTCCCAGGCCACGCCCGGCCACGCCACCCGGCTCGCGCCGGCCGCGCTGCTCAGCTATGAGCTCAGGCGCGGCCCCGCAAAGGGCGAGGCCCTGCTGAGCTGGCGCCCATCGCCCGAGCGCTACGAGGCCCGGCTGGAGCGCTGGCTGGACGATCGACCGCTGCCCGCTTGGGTCAGCCGGGGCGGCATCGACGGCGCGGGCCTCGCCCCGCTGCGCCAGACCGACGAGCGAGGCGGCCGCGCAAGGCGCGCCACCAACTTCCAGCGTGAGGCCGGCAAGATCAGCTTCTCCGGCTCCAGCCAGGAACTGCCACTGCCCGCCGGTGCGCAAGACCGGCTCAGCTGGATGCTGCAGCTTGCGGCCATTGTCGCCGCCGATCCGCAGGCTTTCGCGCCGGGCGAGTCGGTGCTGCTGCCGGTGGCGGCCCGGCAGGGCCAGCTGCAGACCTGGCGTTTCGTCGTCCAGGCCCCGCAAACACTGGAGCTGCCGGTCGGCCGGGTCGAATCTGCGGTGTTTTTGCAACGCCTGCCCGAGGGTCCCTACGAGCCGCAGATCGACATCTGGCTGGACCCGCAGCGCCACTTTCTGCCGGTACGCCTGCGCTGGAGCCGGGACAACAGCGAGCAGGCGCTCGAAATGAGCCTGAACAAAGAGCTGGCCACACCGTGAACTTGTGGACACAACCCCCTCAAGCCGAGGGTGGCGCCGGCCGATGAAACTGTCACGCTGAGAGCGTCAATGCTTCGCCGGACCGATGGCGGCCCAGGCAGGTTGAAATACCTGCCATTGGCCACAGTTAGCTGCAAAGGAGTACCCACATGCAAATGCTCTACAACTCGGACAGCTTTGTGGTCGTGCAATTCGACGTGCCGGTGCCGAATCTGGGCAATCCCCAGCTGCAGGCAGGCGACGAGTCCCTGAGCCGCGGCGGCTACGAAATCGTCGACAAGTTCGCCCGCAAGGAAATCTTCATCGAAGGCGCGCTGGCCGAAAGCTTCAAGCTGGGCGTGCAGGCGCTTATCGAAGGCGACCCGTCCGAAGAAGAGATCGATGACTACATCGAGACTTACGCGTCCATGAGTCAACACCCCGTGGTCATGCACTGAGTCGCGCCTTAAGTCACGCCGCAGGGCTTGCCCTGCGCCGCGGCCTGATCCAAGATGGGGCATCCCTGTGCGCGTGCCCCCAGACCTGTCGCTAGGCGCCAGGCCCCCCGAGGGGGACAAGCAAACTAGGGAACGGCCCGTCGTTTGCTTGTGAGGAGCTGCCCATGGCCAAGCGTCTGTCAGACGCGCACCTGCTGCCTTCGCCCGGCCTCAAAGAGGCACCGGTGCTGGACCGCATGTGCTCGCAGTTCGTCCTCACGCTGACGCTCAAGCACGCGGCCCGCTTCAACCTCAGGCGCGACTGCGCCGGCCTGCTCTCCTTCGTCGGCCGCCATCTGGTCTGGCCCGCCAGCGTGCTGGCCCGGGTGCGCGGCTTTCTGGCCCAACGCTGCAAGAGCAACGAGGCCTGGCGCGATCATGAATCGCTCGGCGACGAGGCTTTTCTGAAGCGCTACGGCGTCTGGCACGGCCCCTATGAAGAAGGGTCGCTGTTCTTCTACATCGACGAATACATCAAGGACGCGCCCAAGGACCTGCTGTCCGTGCTGGGCACGACCTGCGAATGGCTGGAGCGCCAGCTCAAGAAGGAATCCACCCTCGTCGAGAAGAATATCGATGCCCTGGCCGATCTGCTGCAGCTGAACCCGGCCGAGCGCGCGCTGCTGCTCTACGGGACGCTGGCCCGCTACCAGCGCGAATTGCGCGGCCTGCTGGTCGAGTTCAAGGTCAACAACGCCCAGGAGGCCTTTGCTGCCATCGCCGCCGTGGCCGGCGTCAACGAGCAGGAAGTGGCCGAGGCGCTGCGCGCCGGCTCGCGGCTGGAACGCATCGGCATGGTCGAGAACCTGATCTCGGAGCACAACATCACCGACCTGGCCGACCTGATGAAGGTCAGCGAGCAGCTGCCGCCGGTGCTGATGCGCGAGTACCAGGGCCCGTCCGACCTGATGGCCGTGTTCACCCGGCCGGCCACCAGGAGCGAGCTGGCGCCGGGCGACTTCCATTTCGTCAGCGAAGACCTCGGCGTGCTGACGTCCCTGCTCAGCAATGCGGTCGAGCGCAAGGCGCCGGGCGTCAATGTGCTGCTCTACGGCCCGCCGGGCACCGGCAAGACCGAGCTGGCCAAGGTGGCGGCGCAGAGCGCCGGCCTGGATCTGTACGAGGTCGAGTACGCCGACCGCGACGGCAATTCGCTGACCGGCCGCGACCGCTACCGCTCGCTGCAGATCAGCCAGGTGTTCCTGAAGGGGGGCCACAAGGTCGCCCTGCTGTTCGACGAGGTCGAGGATGTGTTCCCGCCGCTGTCCAGCGACACCGCCCAGCTGATCGCCAGGCTCGACTCCTCGGGCGAGGGCGCGCCCTCCAGCAGCGTCAGCGGCAAGGCCTGGGTGAACCAGATCCTGGAGACGAATCCGGTGCCGGTGATCTGGGTCACCAACCGGATCGAGCAGATAGACCCGGCCTTCAGGCGCCGTTTCCAGTACCACCTGGAGCTCAAGTCGCCGCCGCCAGGGGCACGGCTGGCGCTGGTGAATCGCGCGCTTCAGGGCGTGGAAGTTAGCGCAGGCTTTCAAGAGAGACTCTGCGAACGCAGGGGCCTGACGCCTGCGCAAATTCGCACGGCGGTGCGGTTTGCGCAGCTTGCGGGATCCCCGGGCGCGGATCGGGCGGTCGAGTCGCTGATCGAGCGCCAATTGCAGAACGCCGACAAGGCGCTGGGCCATGACGCCCGCGAGAGAGGCGCCAGGCCGGTGGTCACCCGCTACGACCTGAGCCTGCTGAACACCGAATCGCGCTTCGAGATCGCCCGCGTCGTCGAGGCGCTGAAGCGGCGCGGTGCCGGCTGCCTGTGCTTCTTCGGCCCGCCCGGCAGCGGCAAGACGGCGCTGGCCGAGCACATCGCCCAGGCGCTGCAGAAGCCGCTGATGATCCGCCAGGCCAGCGACATCGCCAGCAAGTTCGTCGGCGAGACCGAACAGAATATGGCGCGCATGTTCGACGCCGCGGCCACAGAGGACGCCGTGCTGCTGCTCGACGAGGCCGACAGCTTCCTGCGCAGCCGTCGCCTGGCCGAGCGCAGCTACGAACTCAGCGAGGTCAACGAGATGCTGCAGGGCATGGAGCGCTTTCCCGGCATCTTCATCTGCACGACCAATCTGTTCGAGGAGCTGGACGAGGCCGCCCTGCGCCGCTTCACCTTCAAGATCCGTTTCAAGGCGCTGATGCCGGAGCAGCGCGAGCGCATGTTCGTGGCCGAGGCACTGGACGGCATGGCCGCTTCGATGAGTCATGAGCAGCGCCAGCGCCTGGCCGAGCTGGACGAGCTGACGCCCGGCGACTTCGCCAACGTCAAGCGCCAGGTGGACATCCTCGGCGAGGGCTTCGAACCGGACGAATTCCTGTCGCAGCTGGAGGCCGAGCACCGCGTCAAGCCCGAGGTGCGGCAGCGGCGGGCGATTGGGTTCAAGCACTGAGTCGGCCCCCGGATTGCATCCGGGCCACATGGATTCCGTAGCCCGGATGCAATCCGGGGCCGACCCCATCTGCCGCTAGCATGTAGGCCATGAGCCCCACACCACGCCTCCTGCTCCTGGCCGCCCTGCTGGCCAGCACCGCCCATGCCGCCGAGCTGAAGCTGCGCCTGCTGCAGACCAGCGACGTGCACATGAACCTAGTCAACTACGACTATTACCAGGACAAGGCGACCGACGAGTACGGCCTGGCCAAGACCGTGACCCTGATCAAGGCGGCGCGGGCCGAGGCGCGCAACAGCCTGTTGTTCGACAACGGCGACCTGCTGCAGGGCAGCCCACTGGGCGATCTGGTGGCCAAGGTCAAGCCGCTGAAGCCGGGCGAGGTGCATCCGGCCTACAAGGTCCTGAACCTGCTGGAGGTCGATGCCGCCAATATCGGCAACCACGAATTCAACTACGGCCTGCCCTTCTTGCGCCGGGCGATTGCCGGCGCGAAGTTTCCCTACGTCAGCGCCAATGTGATGCTGGCCGATGCGCCACAGCGTCATGCCTTCACACCCTATGTGATCCTGGAGCGCCGCTTCACCGACGAGGCCGGCCAGCCGCACGTCCTGAAGATCGGCGTGATCGGCTTCGTGCCGCCGCAGATCATGACCTGGGACAAGCAGAACCTTGACGGCAAGGTGGTGGCCCGAGACATCGTCGAAACCGCCCGCCGGCTGGTGCCCGAGCTTCGCGCCCAGGGCGCCCAGCTGGTGGTGGCCATCGCCCACAGCGGCCTGGAGAAGACCGACCCGGGAACGCTGGCCGAGAACGCTGCCGTGCAGCTGGCTCAGGTACAGGGCATAGACGCGCTGCTGCTGGGCCATGCCCATGCCGAGTTTCCGGGCAAGGACTTTGCCGGCTATCCGGGCGTCGATCTGGCCAAGGCCAGCATCCACGGCGTGCCGGCAGTGATGCCCGGCCGCTGGGGCGACCATCTCGGCGTGATCGATCTGCGCCTGGACAATGCCTCGGGCGCCTGGAAGGTGGTGGACAGCCGCGCCGAGATCCGCCCCATCTACCAGCGCGCCACCCGCCGCGCGCTGGTGGATGCCGACCCGCGGGTGGCCACCGCCATCGCCACCGAGCATGCCGACACCCTGGCCTATGTGCGCGGCGCGGTGGCGCAAAGCCTGGCGCCCATCCACAGCTATTTCGCGCTGGTCATGGATGACCCCTCGGTGCAGGTGGTGTCGCAGGCGCAGCTGGCCTATATGGCCCGTGCCGTGCAGGGCACGGCCTACGAGAAGCTGCCGCTGCTGTCGGCCTCGGCACCGTTCAAGTCCGGTGGCCGCCAGGGCTGGAACAGCTATACCGACATCCCGGCCGGCACGATCGCGATCAAGAACGTGGCCGATCTCTACGTCTACCCGAACACCATCAAGGCGCTGAAGCTGACAGGCGCCGAGGTGCGCGAGTGGCTGGAGATGGCGGCCGGCAACTTCCGACAGATCGACCCCAAGGGCGCACCCGAGCAGGACCTGCTGGAGCCGACGTTCCGCTCGTACAACTTCGACACACTGGATGGCCTCAGCTACGAGATCGACGTGACGCAGGCCGCGCGCTACGACGCCGATGGCAAACGCCTGGCGGGCGGCGGGCGGCGCATCGTCAATCTGCGCCATCAGGGCAGGCCGGTGGCCGACGAAGCCGAATTCCTGGTCGTGACCAACAACTACCGGGCCAATGGCGGCGGCAATTTCCCGGGCGCCAACGCCGGCAAGATCGTGGTTGATGCACCCGAGGAGAACCGCGAGGCGGTGGCCCAGTACCTGGCCGGCGTCAAGCGTTTCAATCCAACGGCCGATGGCAACTGGCGGGTGCTGCCGGTGCCGGGGGTGAAGCTGCGCTTCCAGTCGGGTGCGGGGGGCATCGCCCACTTGGCGGCCACACCGCGGGTGAAGCTGGTCAAGGACAACGGGGACGGGTCGGCGCTGTACGAGTTGGTGGACTAAGCCGACTCGATGATGGTTTGCACCAGCGCCGCCACCCGCGGCCCCATGTTCAGCGGCACCAGGCGCAGCTGCGGATGCTGGCGGGCGAAGACGCGGAACAGCTCGTCGGCAAAGGCATGACCCACGTCGTTGACGCCCTCGAAATCGAGGTCGGCCCGCTTGAACTGCTGCAGCCGCGCGCCCACCCGTTTGGCCTGCGAGCGCGACTCCAGACCGGAGTGGCCCTCCAGCAGCAGCTTCAGCGGCACCAGCGTGCGCTCGAAGTCATAGCCCTTGCCGTCCTCGCTGAAGCGCCGCAGCACCTCATCAACGCTGCGGCGTGACTCCAGCCCGAAAGCCACGAACACCGAGGTGCCCGAACGGCACACCGGCCGGCCGCGCTGCCACAACCCCTCTTCCCACTCCCGGTGCTGGTAGGCGGTCTCGTTGGCATGCAGATCGAACACATCGGCCATCTTGGCGGTGAAGAACAGGCCGCGGCCGGTGTGGCGATCGGGCTGGCTGGTCAGCTTGCCCTTGCTCAACTCCAGCATCGCCATGGCCGGATCATCGATCTTGAAGACTTCGTTGATCTTGTTGAACACCCCCCGGCCGTCGTCCGACACCAGCAGCTGCAGATGGCTGCCGGTCTGGCGCATCGACACCGTCACGCTCGTGCCCTCGCTGTGGTCGACGGCATTGTTAAGAAGCTCGGTGAAGGCATGCTGGGCGAGGCGGAACACCTCGTCGGACAGTGCGAAATGCGGCGCGAAGTCGCGCGCCCAGGGCACGTCTTCATCCAGACCCTCCAGCGGATAGCGGCGCACGACCTGGCGCAGCAGGCCGGGCTCGTAGACCGGCTTGCGCGGCGTGCCCTTGCGCACCAGCCACTGCAGCTCGATCAGGCGCTTCAACGTTTTTTGCGCAGTGGCGCGGGTCACGCCCTGGCGCTCGGCCACCTGGGTGGCCAGGTCGCCCGGAAACTGCTGCACCGCCACCGTGATCCACTGGGTGACGGCGGCCAAATCTACACGTGCCATGACTGAATTCCCTGATTTGCTGCGCCGGGCAGTTTGGCACGACCCCTGCGGCGCAGATATTCAGTAATACCCGTCAATTCCCACCCGTTTCAGCTGTCAAACACGGTGGCCAGCGAGCGAAAGCCCTTGATTTCAAGCGGATTGCCAAACGGGTCTAGCAGGAACATCGTCCACTGCTCGCCGGGCTGCCCCTCGAAACGCGCCTGCGGCGGCATCACGAATTCGGTGCCGGCGGCCTGCAGGCGCTCGGCCAGTGCCTGCCATTCGGGCAACTCCAGCACCACGCCCAGATGCGGCATGGGCACCAGATGACCGCCGACCTGGCCGGTGCGGGTGGTGGCAAAGGGCTCGCCCAGGTGCAGCGAGATCTGGTGGCCGAAGAAGTTGAAGTCCACCCAGGTCGCGGTGCTGCGCCCCTCCTGGCAACCGAGCAGGTCACCATAGAAACGGCGGGCGCCGTCCAGGTCGCGTACGTGAAAGGCCAGGTGGAACAGGCTGGGCATGGGGACTCCTCGATAATCCACGGAGCTTAGCCAAAAATCGCCACCCGATGCCATCGCCCGACGCACATGTGAAACGCCTTGCGCGCGCCCTATTCGGCCTGGTGGCCCTGGTCGGCGGCCTGGCGCGGGCCGCGCCGCCCGCCACCTGCCCGCCCACCGCCCAGATGCCCGGCCAGGAACAGATGATTGCCGGCCTGCGCGATGCACAGGATCGCGGCGTACTGTGGCGCATAGCCAAGGACGGGCGCGATTCCTATCTGTACGGCACCCTGCATGTCGGCCGGCAGGACTGGATCTACCCCGGGCCGGCCTTGCAGCGAGCGCTGCAACAGACCGCTGTGCTCGCACTGGAGCTGGACGTCACCGACCCGGCGGTGCAGGCTGTGATGACCGCGCCCACCCCGGCTGCGCAGTTGCCAGTCATTGGCCCGGCCCTTCAGCGCCGCCTCGACGGCCAGGCCGCGCTGGCCTGTCTGCCGCCCGGCGCGCTGGCCGGCATGCATCCGGTGCTGCAGGTCATGACCTACGCCTTGCTGGCCGGCCGTTGGGACGGGCTGGATCCGTCCTATGGCCAGGAATTCGTGCTGGCCGGCTTTGCCAAGGCCGGCCAGCGCCCGCTGATCAGTCTGGAAACGGCCCTGGGCCAGCGCGATGCGCTGATCCCGAACACCCCGGCCGAGGCCCTGGAGGCGACCGAGCAGGCGCTCGAGCTGCTGGAGGGCCAGCGCGTGCGCCCCCAGCTGAAGCGCCTGGCCGAGGCCTGGGCCCGAGGCGACCTGTCCGAGCTGGCTGCCTACGAGGATTGGTGCGACTGCATCAAGAACGAGGCCGACCGCAGGGCCATGCGCAGGCTCAACGACGAGCGCAATCCGGCCATGGCCGAACGCATCGCCGCCCTGCATGCCCAGGGCAAGCCGCTGCTGGCCGCCGTGGGTGCCCTGCACATGACAGGCCCGCAGGCCCTGCCCCGGCTGCTGGCCGAGCGCGGCTTCACCGTCGAACGGGTGGAGCCCCACAAATAGCACGCCCGGTGATAGGCTCAGGTCTCCAATAAACGGAGACAGCAGCCATGGCCGACGCATCCAGCTTCACCAAGTTCGTTCCCGGCTTCGACTTTCTGCAGGGCCTGGTCAAAACGGCCGGCTCCTCGCTGCCGAACATCGGCCAATGGGTGGCACCCACCCTGAACCCCGAAGAGCTGGAAAAGCGCATCGAGGAATTGCGCACCGTGCAGTTCTGGCTGGAGCAGAACGCGCGCATGATGGGCGCCACGATACAGGCGCTGGAGGTGCAGCGCATGACGCTGTCGACCCTCAAGTCGATGAACGTGCCGCTGGCCGAACTCAGCGAGACGTTGAAGATCAAGATGCCCGGCCTTGACAGCCCGATGCCGGTGTTCTCGGCCGCGACGGGCCAGCCTGCCGCCGGCAAGAAGGCGGACAAACCCGAAAAGAAGGCCGAACCGGCAGGCTCGATAGCAGCGGCAGCCGCCGTCGACCCGATGCAATGGTGGGGCGCCCTGAGCCAGCAGTTTGCTCAGCTGGCCACCAACGCGATGAAGGACAGCGCCACCGACGCGGCCAAGAACCTGGCCGGCGCGATGGTCAAGCAATCGTTCGACGCTGCCGGGGAGACCTTGCGCAAGGCCGCCTCGGTGCCCGGTGCCGTGGCCGGTGCAGTGGCCGGGGGCATGGTCAAGCAGGCCGCCAAGACCGCCAGCGCGGGCAGGGCCGCGGCCGCGAAGAAGACCGCCGCGCGCAAGCGCAGCACCGGCTGAAGCGGGCCTCATGTTTCTCAGCGGCCACGCCACCCACCCGGACTGGCGCATCGCCCTGGCGCTGGCCGCCGCCCAGCTGGAAGCGCAGCGGGCCCAGCAATCCGCCATGCCGGCCACACTCGGTTGGGTCTATCTGACCGACCACTACGCGCCCCATGCCGCCCCCCTGCTGGCCGAACTGCAACAACGCTGGCCCGGCGTGGACTGGGTCGGCGCCGTGGGCATAGGCGTGAGTGCGAGCGGCGTCGAGTACTTCGACGAGCCGGCACTGAGCCTGCTGCTCTGCAATCTGCCGCGCAGCCACTACCGTCTGTTCTCCGGCGGGGCACCCCTGGGCACGTTTGCAGTACACAGCGCGCAGGTGCATGTCGATCCCAGCACCGCCGACGCCGCCGAGCTGATTGCGGAGATGAGCGCACGCACCGCCAGCGGCTATCTGTTCGGCGGGGTGGCCAGCGCCCGCACCCAGGCCTGGCAGATCGCCAACGGCCTGTTCCAGGGCGGCCTGTCCGGCCTGGCCGTCGGCCCGGAGGTGAGCCTGATCTCCCGCGTCACCCAGGGGTGCCAGCCGGTCGGGCCGACACGTCGCATCACCCGCAGCGAGAGCAACCGGGTGGCCCAGCTCGACGACGAACCGGCACTCGATTGTCTGCTGCGCGATCTGGGCCTCACCGCCCTGGACCACCGCGAAGCCCTGGCCCAGCTGCGCCAGACCCTGGTCGGCCTGGTTGACGCCGGCGAAGCATCTGACGAAGCAACGCCGCGCACCGGCCAGTTCGGGCCTGCCACCCGGGTGCGCCATCTCCTGGGCCTCACCCCGCTGGACCGCGGTCTCGCCATTGCCGAACAGGTGGAACCCGGCACCCAGCTGACCTTCTGCCGCCGCAACACCGAGGCTGCGCGGCGTGATCTGGTGCGCATCTGCAGCGAAATCCGCGAGGAGGTTGAGGGCCAGGGTCAAGACGTGCCCTCCGGCCAACCCGGCACCCGCATCGCCGCCGCCATCTACATCAGCTGCACCGGCCGCGGCGGACCGCACTTCGGCGGCCCCTCGGCCGAACTTGCCATCGTCAGGCATGCCCTGGGCGATGTGCCGCTGGCCGGCTTCTTTGCCGGTGGCGAGATTGCTCACCATCATTTGTATGGTTATACGGGTGTGTTGACGGTGTTCACCGGGCCGGCTTGAGCCAATCCTTATTGCGGCAGATTGGGCGCGCGGAGCCAATGCAGGCCACGCTGCCTGCTGCCGCCCAACTTGAAAGCTAGGTGTCGCAAGTGCCAATATTCGTAGCTCTTCTACGCGGCGTCAACGTTGGCAAAGCCAAGCGTGTTCCCATGGCTGAGCTGCGCGCCCTCCTCTCTGACCTGGGCTACACAGGGGTAGCCACGCTGCTCAACAGCGGCAACGCGGTTTTCTGCACCCCAACTGGCACGCCGCTGAAACACTCGGCCATCATCGCAGCAGCGATCTCATCTCGGCTGAAGGTTGAGGTGCCCGTCATCGTCAAGTCGGCACGTGAACTCGATGCCATCATCTCGGAGAACTCGATCGACGCGGCGGTGCATGAGCATTCAAGCTTTCTGGTCGCGTTCACTCAAGACGCCACGGCGCTGTCGGCGCTAGCCGCAGTACAGTCGCTCGTCGTAGCTCCCGAGAAGTACGCATTAGGCAAACATGCCGCGTACCTGCTCTGCGCTGCGGGCATACTGGAAAGCAAGGCTGCGAAATCGCTCCTGGGCAAGGCGGGCAGAGGAGCCACCACGAGAAACTGGGCCACCGTCCTCAAACTTCAAGCGCTAGCAAGTGACCGCGACGCCTGAGAGCCTGGTTCCTTCGGAACAGCCCTTCTGCACAGAGGTGAAGTTGTGCCAAATGTTTACATCCATGTCCGGAAGACCTACTCCCAGGCAGAGGAGGTCGCGATCATGCACGCGGTGCAAGCCGCACTCGTGACAGGGTTTGGCGTCGGACCGACCGACACCAACATCATTCTCATGGTCCATCCTTCACATCGATTCATGTGCCCGCCGGATCGGGACGATCCGGAGCGCTATACCAACATCACCGTTGTTGGTCACGCCAGTCGAACGGTCGAGGCCAAGCGCCACTTCTACAAGGCAGTTGTTGACAACCTCGAAGCGCTTGGTATTCCACGAAATTGCAGTCTGATCCAACTGCATGAACTGCCACCTCAAGACATCGCGATTCGTGGCGGGCATCCGATGTGCGATTTCCCTGCGATGATTGACACGGCTAAGCCGCAACAATGAGTCGCCTGCGTGTGTCCCACATCGCTAAGGACCTGATGCCATGGAATCAATTCGAGCTGCGCCCGTGAGTGTTGACGAGTACATCCAGGGCTTCGCGCCGGAAGTACAAGCCATCCTTCAGCGAGTACGTCAAGCGGTTCTCGAAGCCGCACCTGGAGCCCAGGAGGTCATCAGCTACAGAATGCCTGCGGTCAAGCAGAACGGAGTTCTTGTCTACTTCGCGGCGTTCAAGAACCACATCGGTGTCTATCCGCCCATCACGGGAGATGCACGCATCCAGAAGGCCATCGCGCCCTACGCGGGAGAGAAGGGAAACCTTCGCTTCCCATTCGACAAGCCGATGCCATACGGTCTCATTTCTCGTATCACCGCGCTGCGTGTGAAGCAGGATGCAGCGAAGGCTGAAAGCAAGCGCGGGAAGGTGAAGCAATGAGGCTGACTGAAGCAGCAGCGCAGCACCCCGGCAGCGGGCGGATCGGGCCGCGGGCCATCGCCCTCAGGCACCGCGCATCTCAAACGGCGAACTTTCCGATTGCCGTGGAGGCACGGAGGCATCAGGCGAACTCGGTGTCACCATGAACATGCGGAAGTGTTTCGTTATCCTTGCGCTCACCGTCTTCTCGGCAGCAGGCGCAATGGCAGCATCTCCCTGTGAATCATCGGCGCACAGAGCGTTCGACTTCTGGCTTGGCGAATGGCAGGTCCACACACCCGACGGCAAGCTGGCCGGAGTCAACCGCATCTCAAGCGAGTACGGCGGCTGTGTACTCCATGAGCGATACGACACGGGCCGCGGGTACAGCGGCGAGAGCCTGAACACCTATGACGCCGGACGAAAGGTTTGGCACCAGACCTGGGTCGATACCTCCGGCACTCTGCTGCTGCTGGAGGGCGGCCTCCGCAACGGAAGCATGGTGCTTGAAGGCCAGACAACCGCAACGGACGCCCAGGTCACCAGGCACCGCATCACCTGGACGCCCAATGCCAACGGCAGCGTGAGGCAGCTGTGGGAGTCCACCGATGCCAAGGGCCAATGGAGCGTTGCCTTCGATGGCATGTACACGCGGAAGTAATGCGGCCCAGCGGTTGCGGTGAAAGCCTGCCCGGCAAACTCACCACTGCCCGTAGAAGACCCCCGCCCGCTTGTGCGCCCCGGTCGACGCCTCAACCTGCCCTTGCGTCATCGTCGTGCGCCGTTTGCGGCGCGCCAGCCATTCGAACAACTCATTGCGCAAGACCTGGCGCTGGGCCGCATGGCTGGATTCGCGGCCGAGGTCGACGAACTGGTCCGGGTCGGCCGCCAGGTCATACAACTGCTCAGGCGCGTCCAGCCAGTACACATAGCGCCAGCGCTCGTTGCGCAGTGACCAGGCGTAGCACTGGTCCACCTGGTAACCCAGTCGCTGGCGGGCAATCTTGAAGCTCCAATCCAGCTCGGAGAACACCGTGTCGCGCCACGCTGGCTGCCCGCCGTGCAGCAGATCCAGCAGGCTGCGGCCTTCCAGCCGATGGGCCGGCAACTCCAGGCCCAGCGAATCGAGAATCGTCGGCACGACATCGACGCTCTCGACAAAGCGCGATTCGACGGTGCCGCGGGTCGCATCGGCCGCGGCGCTGGGGTCCATCACGATCAGCGGCACGCGCTGCACGGTGTCGTAGAACAGCTCCTTCTCGCCGAGCCAGTGGTCGCCCAGGAAGTCGCCGTGGTCGGCGGTGAAGACGACCAGGGTGTTGTCCATCAGCCCTGACGCCTGCATGTGGTCGAACAGCCGGCCGAGATGATCGTCCAGCTGCTTGATCAGGCCCTGGTAGGCCGGGCGCACGGTGCGCACGCAGTCGTCGCGGGCGAAGCTCCGGCTCTCTTCGTGCTCGCGGTAGGCGGCGACGACCGGGTGGGCATAGTCCCGCTCCTGTTCGTTGCGCACCACCGGCAGGCATTGCTCCGGCGTGTACTGCGCGTGGTAGGGCGCTGGCGCCATATAAGGCCAGTGCGGCTTGACGTAGCTGAGGTGCAGCACCCAGGGTTGCTCGCCCTGGCCGGCCATGAAGCGCAGCGCCTGATCCGTCATGTAGGCGGTTTCGGAATGCGGTTCGGCCACTCTGGCGGGCAGGTGAACATTGCGCATATTCCAGCCGCTGACGACCTGGCCCTGGGCGTCGATGGCGGCGATCACATGCTCGGTCCAGGGGTCGTCACCGCCGTAGCCCTGGGCGCGCAGGAAGGCCGGATAGCCACTCTCCCTGCCTGGCTTGTGATGGCCGTCGTAGCGATCGATCTCCTCGAAATGGCCACGGGCCAGCAAGGCGCCGAGCGCCGAGTCGCCCTCCAGATCCAGGCGCTTGAGCCCGGCATGGTCGGTCATCACATGGGACTTGCCAGCCAGCACCAGGCGCCTGCCGGCGTCCTTCAGATACTCGCCAAGCGTCACCTCGCCAATGGGCAGAGGCACGCGGTTCCAGGTCGCGCCATGGCTGCTGGGGTAGCGGCCGGTGTAGTAGCTCATCCGCGACGGCCCGCAGACGCCCGAGTTGACGAAGGCCCGCTCGAAGCGCACGCCGCGTTTCGCCAGCGCGTCGATACTGGGCGTTTGCAGATAGGGGTGGCCGTAGCAGCTCAGGTGGTCCCAGCGCAGCTGGTCGCACATGATGAACAGCACATTGCGGACGGCAGCCATGACTAGCCCGGGTTGAACCCGGATTTCCGGATGACAGGGGCCCACTGCGCCTTGTAAGCCTTCAACATGGCTGAGGTCTGCTCGCCACCCGACGACACCGGCTCCATCTTGGCCGCCGTGAACTTCGCGCGCAGCTGCGGGTCGGCCATCACCGTCTTGATCTCGGCGGCCAGGCGCTTGACCTTGGCCGCCGGCATGGCAGCCGGGGCGTAGAGCACGTTCCAGCCGCGGGCGCTGAGGTCGAAGCCCGACTCCTTGAAGGTGGGCACGTTCGGCAGGCTGGGGCTGCGCTTTTCGCTGGACACGGCCAGGATGCGCAGTTTGCCGGACTCGTGTTGCGGCTCCAGGGTGTCCAAGGTATCGACGGCGACCGGGATATGGCCGCCCATCAGGTCGTTGAGCAGCGGCGCCGAGCCCTTGTAGCCGACGACCAGCGGCGCCATGCCGACCTTCTCGGTCACCATCAGCGCGAAGAAGTGCGGCAGGCTGCCGGTGGCCGGCACGCCCAGATTGGCCTTGTCGGGGTTGGCCGTCAGCCAGGCGACCAGATGCCTGAACTCGCGCACCGGCACGGCGCTGGCCACGGCCAGGCCGAAGTCATAGCTGGTGATCTGCGAAACGGGCACGAAGTCCTTGTCGGCGTCATAGCCGGCGTCCTTGTAGACCAGCGGCGCCACCACCATGATGGCCGGGTTGCCCAACATCAGCACATTCGCCTCGGCGCCTTCGCGCCGGAGCTGCTGGGCGGCCAGCCGACCGCCGGCGCCGGCGCGGTTCTCGACAATCACCGTCACCCCGAGGCGCGGCTGCAGCGCCTCGGCCACCAGCCGGGCGGCGCGGTCCGAGGATCCACCGGGCGGATAGGGCACGACGATCTTCAGCAGGCCGCCATCCAGTGCCTGCGCGCCGGCACCGGCCATGGCCGTCAGCAGCGCCCCCGCGATCAAGGCCAAACGCATACGGTTTTTCATCATCATTGTTCTACCCTGGCTGTGTGTGGTGGGACGGCCAAACCAATCTAACATCGGCCCTGTCAGTTGCAGAAAACAATCAAGCACTCAAACCCGTGAGCCTCACCTCCGACCATGGTCTGAAGCACCCACAGCAGCTGGAAGACCTGCTGATGTACCGGCTGACCCGCGTGGTGCGCACCTGCAGCCTGCCCCTGGTGCGGCTGTTTGAGGGTGAGTTGGGCATCACGCGCCGCGAATGGCATGTGCTGGCGCTGGTGGTTCAGGAAGGCGAACTAGCGCCATCGCGGATTGCCGAGCTGTGCTGGCTGGACCGGCCCCGCGTGTCGCGCGCCGTCGGCCGACTGGTCGAGCGCGGCCTGCTGTCGCGCCAGGCGGCCGGACGCAGCGCCCTGCTGCGCGCCACAGCCGAAGGCCAGACCCTGTATGTCCGCGCGATGGCAGAGGCCGGCACCTTCAATGAGGCGCTGGTCGATGATCTGGACGCCATCGAGCTGGCCCAGCTCGACGCCCTGCTGAACAAGCTGCAGTGCCGCGCCCAGACGCTGCGCGACGCTCCGATGCCGGGCCGGCCGGTGCAACGCCATGCCGGCGGCACGCGGGACCGTCACGGCCCAACCGAATCAACGAGCACGCCACGATGAACGCTCCACTCCCCACCGCTTCAGGTACGGCCGCCCGTCAGGCCGAGATCGTCGCCGCGCTGTCGCCGCTGCTGCCCGCCCATGCGCTGCTCTGGCGCATCGAAGACACCGTGCCCTACGAGTGCGATGGCCTGACCGCCTACCGGCAAAAGCCGCTGCTGGTGGCCCTGCCGGAAACGGAGGCCCAGGTCGCGGCGGTGCTCAAGGCCTGCCACGCGCTGCAGGTGCCGGTGGTGGCGCGCGGCGCCGGCACCGGCCTGTCGGGCGGGGCCATGCCCCATGCGCTGGGCGTGACCCTGTCGCTGGCCAAGTTCAACAAGATCCTGCGCATCGATCCCCTGGCCCGCACGGCCAGCGTGCAATGCGGCGTGCGCAATCTGGCGCTCAGCGAGGCGGCCGCGCCGATGGGCCTGTACTACGCCCCCGACCCCAGCAGCCAGATCGCCTGCACCCTGGGCGGCAATGTGGCAGAGAACTCCGGCGGCGTGCACTGCCTGAAGTACGGCCTGACGCTGCACAACGTGCTGCGCGTGCGCGGCTTCACGATGGAGGGCGAGGCTATCGAATTCGGCGGTGAGGCGCTGGACGTGCCGGGCCTGGACCTGCTCAGCGTGATGGTCGGCAGTGAGGGCATGCTGGCGGTGATCACCGAGGTGCTGGTGCGGCTGGTACCCAAGCCCTTGATCGCGCGCTGCATCATGGCCAGCTTCGATGACGTGCGCCGGGCGGGCGACGCGGTGGCCGCCATCATTGCCGCCGGCATCATCCCGGCAGGTCTGGAGATGATGGACAAGCCGATGACCGCCGCCGTCGAGGACTTCGTCCATGCCGGCTACGACCTGACGGCCGAGGCCATTCTGCTGTGCGAGAGCGACGGCACGCCAGAGGAGGTGGAAGAGGAGATTGCCCGCATGCAGGCCGTGCTGGCCGGCAGCGGCGCCACGCGCATGGAGGTCAGCGCCGACGAGGCCCAGCGGCTGAAGTTCTGGAGCGGGCGCAAGAACGCCTTCCCGGCCAGCGGCCGCATCAGCCCCGACTACATGTGCATGGACTCGACGATTCCGCGCAAGCGCGTCGCCGACATCCTGCTGGCGATCCAGGAGATGGAAAAGAAGTACCAGCTGCGCTGCGCCAATGTGTTCCATGCCGGTGACGGCAATCTGCACCCGCTGATCTTGTTCGACGCCAGCGATGCCGACCAGTTGCACCGCTGCGAGCTGTTCGGCGCCGACATCCTGGAAACCAGCGTCGCCATGGGCGGCACAGTGACCGGCGAGCATGGCGTGGGCGTCGAGAAGCTGAACTCGATGTGCGTGCAGTTCTCGCCCGAGGAGCGCACGCAGATGCTGGCGCTGAAGAGCGCCTTCGACCCCGCCGGCCTGCTCAACCCCGGCAAGGTAATACCTACCCTGCAGCGCTGCGCCGAATATGGCCGCATGCATGTCAAGCGCGGCATGCTGGCCTTTGCCGAGATTCCGAGGTTCTGACCCATGACTGACACAGCCCAACAGGCCTTGATAGACCAGGTCAAGGCCGCCCTGGCCAGCGGCACACCGCTGAACCTGCGCGGCCATGGCAGCAAGCATTTCTATGGCGAGTTGCCGCGCGGCGAACCGCTGGATCTGACGGGCTTGAGCGGCATCAGCAGCTACGAACCGAGTGAGCTGGTCGTCACCGTGCGTGCCGGCACCCCGCTGGCCGAGCTGGAGGCCGTGCTGGCCGAAAAGAACCAGTGCCTGGCCTTCGAGCCGCCGCTGTTCGGTGGCCGGGGAACGGTGGGCGGCATGGTCAGCGCGGGCCTGGCCGGCCCGGCGCGGGCCAGCGTCGGCTCGGTACGCGACTTCGTGCTCGGGGCCACCCTGCTGAACGGCCGCGCCGAGGTCCTGAGCTTTGGCGGCCAGGTGATGAAGAACGTGGCCGGCTATGACGTCTCGCGGCTGCTGGCGGGGTCCATGGGCTTTCTCGGCGTGATCCTGGAGGTGTCGCTGAAGGTGCTGCCGCGGCCGGCCGCCACCGCCACGCTGCGCTTCGACATGGCCGAGGGCCAGGCCCTGGTGCAGCTGAACGAATGGGCCGGCAAGCCGCTGCCGCTGCATGCCAGCGCCTGGTGGGATGGTGCGCTGGTGCTGCGCCTGGCCGGCGCCGAGGCGGCGGTGGCCGCGGCACAGAAGGCGCTGGGCGGTGAAGTGATCGAGACCGGCCTGGCCGCGCAGTTCTGGAGCGGCCTGCGCCACCAGCAGGACGAGTTCTTCGTCGGCGCCGAGCGGGCCGTCGAGGGTGGCGCGGCGCTGTGGCGGCTGAGCCTGCCGCAGACCGCGCCGCCGCTGGCATTGCCCGGCGAGCAGCTGATCGAGTGGGGCGGCGCGCAGCGCTGGCTGACCACCGCCCTGCCCGGCGCCCAGGTGCGCGAGGCGGCTCTGCGCGCCGGTGGTCACGCGACGCTGTTCCGCGCCCGTGACAAATCGGGCGGCGTGTTCACCCCGCTGGCGCCGCCGCTGCTGCGTATCCACAAGAGCCTGAAGACGGCCTTCGATCCGGCGGGCATCTTCAACCCCGGCCGTTTGTACACGTCTCTCTGACCCTGGCACCCCATGCAAACCACTCTCTCGCCCGAGTTCCAGGGCACCCGCGAAGGCCAGGCCGCCGAGGCCATCCTGCGCAACTGCGTGCATTGCGGCTTCTGCACCGCCACCTGCCCGACCTACCAGCTGCTGGGCGACGAGCTCGACGGCCCGCGCGGCCGCATCTATCTGATGAAGCAGGTGCTGGAAGGCGCCGAGGTGACCCGCAGCACGCAGCAGCATCTGGACCGCTGCCTGACCTGCCGCAACTGTGAATCGACCTGTCCCTCGGGTGTGCAGTACGGCCAGCTGCTGGACATCGGCCGCGAGATCGTCGAGAACAAGGTCGAGCGGCCGGCGGCCGAGAAGGCCCAGCGCTGGCTGCTGAAGGAGGGGCTGACCTCGCCGCTGTTCGGCCCGGCGATGAAGCTGGGCCAGCTGTTTCGGCCCCTGCTGCCGCAAAGCCTGAAGAACAAGGTGCCGGCCAAGAGCCCCTCCGCCGCGCACCGCTGGCCCAGCCGCCGCCACGAGCGCAAGGTGCTGATGCTGCTGGGCTGCGTGCAGCCGGCGATGGCGCCCAATATCAACAGCGCCACCGCCCGCGTGCTCGACGCCGCCGGCATCCAGAGCCTGGCGGCCGACGGCGCCGGCTGCTGCGGCGCGATCCGCTCGCATCTGAATGACCACGAAGGCGGCCTGGCCGATATGCGCCGCAATATCGACGCCTGGTGGCCGCTGGTGCAGGGCCTGACCGATCAGGGCCGGGTCGAGGCCATCGTGATGAATGCCTCCGGCTGCGGGGTGACCGTCAAGGACTACGGTCGATCGCTGGCCCATGACCCCGCCTATGCGGACAAGGCCCAGCGCATCAGTGCGCTGACCCGAGACCTCAGCGAGTTGCTGGCCGATATCGCCCCTCGGTTGAAACCCAAATTGACGCAGATCAAGCGCCGGCAGCTGGTCTTCCATCCGCCCTGCACCTTGCAGCACGGCCAGCAGCTGCGCGGCGGCGTCGAGACGCACCTGACGGCGCTGGGCTTCGATGTACGTCTGGCCGCAAGCGAAAGCCATCTGTGCTGCGGCTCGGCCGGCACCTATTCGGTGCTGCAGCCCGAGCTGGCCTATCAGCTGCGCGACCGCAAGCTGGCTCAGCTGACGCCCGGCAACCCCCAGGCCATAGTCTCGGCCAATATCGGCTGCATCCAGCACCTGCAAAGCGGCACGACGACGCCGGTGATGCACTGGGTCGAGGTGCTCGACGAGGCTCTATCCCATTGATGAAGACCGACTGCGGGTGAATGGGTAGTCTCGCGGTCACACAGGCCTGACACAATATGTCACTTGCCCCATTAGCGGGCACTCACGCCCGGACCCGGATGAAAGACGACCCAGCCAAGGAAGCGGTACGGCATTTGCAGGCCATCATCGCGCGCGAGACCGGCGCGCCGCTGGATCACGCCGCCGCCATGGACATGGAGGCGGCGGTGGCCCGTGCCTGCGGACTGCAGCCGCTGGATGCCAGCGACTTCTCCTTTGTGCGCCGCGAGGTGACCATCGTGCTGGCCGATCTGCGCGGCTTCACGGCGATGTCGGCCACACAGCCGGCCGGGGTGGTGATCAGCATGCTCAATCGGTGCCTGGGCCGCATGAGCGAGATCGTGTTCCGCCACCACGGCACCATAGACAAATTCATGGGCGACTCCATCATGGTGCTGTTCGGTGCGCCGCTGGAGCATGCCGATGACGTGAAGCGCGCGCTGGCCTGCGCGATCGAGATGCAGGTGGCCATGCACGCGCTGAACGACGAGCACCTCGCCGAGGGCCTGCCCGAGCTGTACATGGGCATAGGCATCAACACCGGCACGGTGATGGCCGGCAAGTTCGGCTCGGCGGCCTATTCCGAATACACGGTGATCGGCGACGAGGTCAATCTGGCCTCACGCATCGAGGCCTTCAGCCTGCGCGGCCAGGTCTTGATCAGCGAAACCACGTGCCAGCGCTGCGCCGACTACATCGAGGTCAGCGAGCCGATGGAGGTCTTCGTCAAGGGCAAGGCCCAGGTGGTGAGGCTGCGCGAGCTGCTGGCCATTCCGTCGCTGGACCTGCGCGTGCCGCGCCAGGAAATCCGGCGCAGCCATCGCGTCGAGGTCAAGTTACCCTGCGTGCTGCATGCGATCCAGAACAAGATCGTGCTGCCCTATGCGATCAAGGGCCGCATCCGCGACATCGGCTACCACGGCGTGCTGGTCGAGCTCGACCATGGGCTGGACGTGCACACCGACGTCAAGCTCGAGTTCGACCTGCATCTGGTCGACTACCGCGCCTCGGACATCTATGCCAAGGTGGTCAAGGTCGGCCAGGACGCCGATGGCTTCTTCGCCGGCCTGGAGTTCACCTCGGTGAACCCCGACACCAATATGCACATCCAGCTGTTTGTGCAGTTGCTGGTGGCGGCGCAGTAGCTCGCCACCTCAGCCTCATTTCACGGTGGCGCCGCCAACGAACCCGTCAAAACCAGGCACCTTCTTGACGTAGGCCACCCGGGCGGTGATCTTCTTCTCGATCGGGTCGGCGAACTCGTAGCTGACCCACCCCGTGCCCTTGCCGGCGGCCAGATCGGTCATCTCCTTGATGAAGGCCTTGCCGCTGGGGTCCTTGATCTCCAAGGTGTTCTTGCCGACCAGCTTGGCATTGGTCGAATGAGCCAGGCAGTTGCCCTTGTTGTCCTGCAGGAAGATGCTGGTGCCCTTGGCGCGCCATTTCGCATCATTCGTCAACTCGGCGGCGGCCTTCTCCACGCCCAGCTTGGCCACCAGGGCCACTGCCGCATCAACCAGGGCCGAGGCCTCGGCCTGGGTGGCACGTTCCTGCGCCTGGGCCGAGGCCAGCAGCGACGCACCGATCACAAGGCCCGACAGCAATTTCCACAGCTTCATCAGTATCTCCGACGGTTGTTGAACACAGGTACCTTCATCGGCCCCCCGCGCCGGCACTTGAGGCCGACAAGGCAATGCGGACGGGCGCATTGCAGCATGGTGCCCAGGTCGCACTCAGGCACACTTGAGCCACCTCATAGAACGTGAAAATCCATGCAGCTCACTGACCACCCCCTGGTTCGCGCCGCCCTGCTTAGCTTGGCCGGCCTCGCACTGCTGGTCGGCTGCGGCACGGCACCGGTTGCCGCGACGCCCCCGCCCAAGCTGCTGGTCTTCATGGTGGTGGACGGGCTGCCGATGCGCCAGGTCACCGGCTACCGAGACCAGCTGGCACCGGACGGTTTCAAGCGCTTTCTCGATCGCGGCGCCTGGTTCGCGGACGCCCACTACGGCCATGGCCACACCGTGACGGCGGCCGGCCACGCGGTGATGCTGACCGGCGCCTATCCGCACCGCACCGGCATCATCAGCAACGAATGGCGCAACCCGAACACAGGTGCGCCCGTCTATTGCACCGGAGACGAGGCCCATCAGTATCTGGAGAACAAGACCGCGCCGCTGGCCGGCACCAGCCCCAGGAATCTGCGTGCCGAGACCGTGGGGGATGTGCTGCGTGGCGCGCGACCCGGCGCCAAGGTGATCGCCATCTCGGGCAAGGACCGCGGCGCCATCCTGCCCGCTGGCAAGCTCGGCACCGCCTATATGTATATGGGCGAAAGCGGCCAGTTCGCCAGCAGCAGCTACTACATGCCGGCCCATCCGCAATGGGTCAAGACCTTCAATGCGGCCAAGCCGGCCGATGCCTATTTCAAGCAGAGCTGGACAGCCCTGCTGCCCGAGGCGGCTTACACACGGTCGGTGCCCGACGGCAAGGCCTGGCAGGTCAACAGCGGCAATGGCAACAGGCTGCCGGCGCTGATCGGCGACAAGAACGAGAAACCAGGCCCGCTGTTCTACGGCAATCTGCTGGCCACCCCCTTTGCCGACGAGCTGACCCTGGCCTTCGCCCGTGCGGCGATCGAGGGCGAGGCGCTGGGCCAGGACGACACACCCGACATCCTGTCGATCAGCCTGTCCAGCCACGACTATGTGAACCATGCCTTCGGACCCGAGTCGCGCCTGTCGCACGACCACATGCTGCGGCTGGACCAGCATCTGCAGGCCTTCTTCCGCTATCTGGATGCGAAGGTGGGCGCCGGCAACTATGTGGCCGTGCTTACCGCCGACCATGGTTTCGTGGACACGCCGGAATGGAGCAGCAGCCAGGGCCTCGACGCCGGCCGGCTGAACCCGAGCCAGACGCTGGCCTGGCTGAACACCGGCCTGGCCCAGAAGTTCGGCGAGGGCAAGTGGGCGCTGGGCTGGTCGGGCGGAGGCGTCCTGCTCGACAGCAAGCTGATCGCGGCCAAGAAGCTCGATCCGGCCGCTGTCGACAAGGAGGCCAAGACCCTGCTGCTGCAGGTAGATGGCATCGCCGATGTGTTCACCCGCGAGCAGCTACTGAGCGCCCCCAAACCTGCCGCTTCGCGTCAGGCCCCCCAAGGGGGTCAGGCAAGCTCGGGGGCGGCCCAGCGCTTGCTTGAGAGCCAGGACGTGAGCACGCCCCACCTGGCGGCGATGCGCAAGTCCTGGCACCCGGACATCGCCAGCTCGCTGCAGGTGGTGGTCAAGCCGAACTGGCTGATCAGCTCGCGGGTGGGAGGCAGCTCGCATGGCACGCCCCATGCCTATGACACCCATGTGCCCATCCTGAGCTACGGCCCGCGCTGGATTGGCCAGGGCCAGGTCAACACCCGCGTCGAGGTGGCCGATATCGCCCCGACCCTGAGCCGGCTGCTGGGACTGCGCGTGCCTGCGCAGTCCGAGGGCAGGCCGCTGCCCTTGCCCGCGACCGCCCGTTAGGCAACGCGCGGCCGCCTGGACTATCCTTGCCGCCATGAACCGACCCAAACCGTTTTCGATGATCCGCGAGTTCCACCTTGCGGATTGGTTCACCCTGGCCAATGCCTTCTGCGGCGTGGGCGCGCTGTTTGCGGTGATGTCCTACCTGCAGACCCGCGAGGTGATGCACATCTACTTCGCCTGCGCGCTGATTCCGGTGGCCCTAGTGTTCGATGTGCTTGACGGCCGCATCGCCCGCTGGCGCCAGCAAAGCTCGGCCATGGGCCGCGAGCTGGACTCGCTGGCCGACGTGATTTCCTTCGGCGTGGCGCCGGCGGCGATTGCCTATGGCTGCGGCATGCAGGGCCTGTACGACCGCATCATCCTTGTGTTCTTCGTCGCCTGCGGCGTCTCGAGGCTGGCGCGCTACAACGTCACCGCCGAGGAGCTCGCCGGCGATGACGGCAAGGTCAGGTACTTTGAGGGCACGCCCATCCCCACCTCGATGGGCCTGGTGATGGTGCTGGCCCTGGCCGCCTGGCAGGGCGCGCTGGGAGATCAGCTGTGGTTCGGCGTGGTCCATATCGCGGGCTTCCGCCTGCATCCACTGGTGCTGATGTTCGCGATCTCCGGCTCGCTGATGGTCAGCCGGATCAGGATTCCAAAGATCTAGAGGCGCCGCCCACTGGCCTGGGCGCGGCTGTTCGTGATATGGTGTAAATCGTTTATACGATTTATTCACGAGGACGCACCATGGCAAACACCAACACCCCGGCCACCGAGGCCCCCGCAGCAGCGAACGGCAACGAGGCCGTTGCCGCCGCACCCGTCGCCGCGCCGACGCCCGCAGCCAAGCCTGCAGCCAAGAAGAAGCCGGCCGCCAAGGTCGAAGTCAAGGCTGAGGCCAAGCCGGCCGCCAAACCCGCCGTCAAGGCTGCTGCCAAGCCTGCCGCCAAGAAGGCCGTCGCCACCAAGCCGGTCGCCGCACCCAAGGCTGCCCCCAAGAAGGCCGTCAAGGCCGTCGTCGTGGCCAAGCCCGCTGCTGCAGCCAAGACGGCAGCCAAGAAGGTCGCGGTAAAGCCGGTGGCAAAGCCCGCCGCCAAGCCCGCTGTGAAGAAGGCCGTCGCCAAGCCGGCAGCCAAGCCCGCCGTCAAGGCCGCGGCCAAGCCGACAGCCAAGCCTGCCGCCAAACCCGCAGCCAAGCCGGCCCCCAAGGCCAAGGCCAAAGCGGCTGCCAAGCCGGTCGCCAAGCCCAGCTTCCAGGACGAGGCCAAGGCCAAGCTGAAGCTGGTGCGTGACAGCTTCACGATGCCGCGCATCGACTTCGAGCTGATCGACCGCCTCAAGGAACGTGCGATGAGCTTCCAGCGCTCGACCAAGAAGAGCGAGCTGCTGCGCGCCGGCCTGCAATCGCTGGCCGCCATGGGCGACAAGCAACTGCGCTCCACGCTGGACTCGCTGCTGCAGCTGAAGGCCGGTCGTCCCAAGAAGGGCAGCTGATGGCTGCGGGGTCGGCCTCCTGGCCCGACCCCAAGCCTCACCGAGGCAACAGGAAGCGGTTGCTGCGCAGCGGCGAACGCCGCAGCTCCCAGGCCGACCCGTCGGCCGCGCCCGGCGCCGACTGCGCCTGGGCCAGGCTGCGCGGCGGGCATTGCCCGCTGATGCGGTGCACCAGGGCCGCGGCCAGCATGGCCTCTTGCGGATCACCCAAGGCGTGTTGCAGGTCATCGGCCACCTGGCAGCCGGGCACACCGTTGCCGCCGCTGCCGGCCGGCACGAAGCCATCGGCATAGTCGCCAAAGCCCTTGGCATTGACGCCGACGAACTCCATCGGGAAGTAGGAGATGCCGCAGTTGCTCTTGCCGCTGAAGCCATAGGGCTTGCCGCAGCTGCGCCCGCCGATCAGCACCACCTCGACATCGACGCCGCGCAGGCCGTTGATGATGGCCTCGCTGGCCGAGCAGGTGCCGGCCTGGCTCAACACATAGACCCGCTTCAGCCCCAGGCTGGGCAGCGGCCGCTCCGACGTGCAGTTGTCACCGACCAGCAGGCAGGAGGTGTTGAAGAACGGCGTGCGTGCACGGGCGCTCTGCGTGTCGGCCTGGCGCCGGTTGTTGAAGCTGAGCTGCTCGAATACCTTGCCCTCGGTGGGCGCGGGGCCGGCGATCATGTAGGCCAGCTGGCTGGCCAGATAGAGGAAGCCGCCGCCGTTGTAGCGCAGGTCCAGCACCAGATCGCTGACGCCCTGCTGCCTGAAGAACTCCACCGCCTCGATCAACTGTGCCTCGGCCGGGGCGATATGGTCGTTGAACACCATATGGCCGACCTGCCGGCCGTCGGTGGCGGCGAACACCTGACGCATCAGCACCGGCTGCTTGACGCTGGCCGCGCTGCTCAGCGTGAGGCTCAGCTGGCCGCCGCTGTTGCGCTGGAACACAAAGCCATGGGACGCGCCCGCTGTGGCCGGATAGAGGGCCGCGTTCACCCGATCCACGCTGGCTCCATCGGCAGCGCTGGCACTGACCCCATCGACGCTGAGCAGCTCGTCACCGCGCTGCAGGCCGGCCTGGGCCGCCGGGCCCACCGGCTCGACATAGGCGATGCGCAGCCGCCGCGCGCCTGTGCTGGTGGTCTGCGTCCATTCCAGCCCATAGCCCAGCGATACGCCGCCGCGGGACAGCTGCTCCCATTCCTCGGTCGGGTAGCTGAAGCTGAACTGGTCGCGGCGTGCGCCCGAGGGCGTGATCTGAGGCGTCTTCAGCGCATGAAAGTAGGCGTTCAGCGCCGCCGGGACATCGCTGCTGACATAGGCGTCGGCATTGACGTAGGGCACCTGCTCGCGCCACAGATAGGCCTCGTCGAAGTAGGCGCGAAGCCACAGCTTCTCGCGGCTCAGGCTGCCGCCGCGGTTCGCGGCATCGGCATGGGGGTTGTCGGGCGCGCATTGCTGGGCCACCGAGGTGCTGGCCGGCAGGGCGTCGGGTTGGACCGGCTGGGCGGGCTGCACCGGGTCTGGCCTCTGCGCGGCCTGGCCGAACACCGGAGTGCCGGCCTCGCCGCCGCCGCAGGCGGTCAAAACCAGGCTCAGCGCGAACGCCGAGCCACTGCGCCAAAAGGCGCAGGCCATGTCTTGCTTCATCGTGGTCACTCCCTGAGAAACGCTCTGTGGCGTTGTCGCGGCCCTGTCGCCGCAGCCCCGACTTTAATCTGGCCGGGCCAGGCTTTTGGCCCTCAGCCTCAGGAAATCGGCATCAATGCGCGCCGCCGGCGGCTTCCACCTCGGCCGCCACCGGCTTGATGCGCAGCGCCCACATCACGCCGGCCACCAGCAGAACAATGCCAGCCAGGGTGAGCGGTGCCGGGCTCTGGCCGCGCAGCATGAAGGCATAGGCCAGGGCGGCCAGCGTCTCGAACACGATCAGTTGGCCGACCAGGGCGGTCGGCAGGCGCTGGCTGGCCTCGTTCCAGCACAGCGTGCCCAGCCAGGAGGCGAACAGGCCTATGGCCAGCATCAGGCCAATGAAGGGCAGCGGGCGCGGGCCCAGTGGCATCACAAAGGTGGCATCGGCCGACCAGGGCTGGGTGCCGACGACCGCACTCCAAAGCCACAGCGCCAGATAGCCGGTCAGCGCCAGCGGCAAGGTCATCAGCCCCTGTGCCGTGGCCCAGCTGCGCGGGCTGCGCTGAGCATGGGTGCGCAGCCAGTCGGCATTGCGCATCGGGTACCAGGTCCAGCAGGCCACGGCGACCAGGGCCAGCAATGCGCCGCTGGCATAGCGGCCCAGGTCCACATCGGTCTGCGCGCGCAGATGTTCCAGCTCGACCTGGTTGACGCAGGCGATGCCGGCGGCGATCAAGGCCAGGGACGGTGCCAGCCGCCCCCAGGGCAGACGGCCGTCGCGCTTGGCGTCACGCAGGTTCGAGCTGATGGCGATGACCACCGGCAGGGTGCCTATGATCATCGTCGGCAGCGGCCCGCCGGCCCGCTGTATGGCAGCGGCCAGGCACAGGTAGTACAGCACATTGCCTATGGCCGAGAGCTTCAGCGCCTCCAGCCAGTCACCGCGCTCGAAGCCGGCCAGATTCTTGCGGTCCAGCCAGCCCAGCGGCAGGGCGATCAGCCCGAAGGCCAGATAGCGGCCGAACGACAGCAGGGCCGCCGGGTAGTCGGGCAGCATCAGGGGCGCAACAAAGACCAGCCCCCACATCAGGCCGGCGGCAAGTGCAAACGAGGTTCCTATCCACATGGCCACAGTGTGGCTCAGGGCTGGCGATGCGGTCTTGTACCCAATTGCTGTTGGTAGCGACCCGGCGTGACGCCGTAGCGGCAGACGAAGGCGCGGTTCAGGTGCGCCTGGTCGGTCAGGCCCACGGCGGCGGCCACCCCGGCCGGCGGTTCGCCCAGCGACAGCATCCGCTTGGCCTGTATCAGCCGCATCGCCATCAGGACCTGCTGCGGCGTCGCATGGCGCTGGGCTTTGAAGCTGCGCAGGAAGTGGAAGGGGCTCAAACCGGCCACGGCGGCCAATTGGTCCAGGGTCACGGTCTCGTGCAGATGGGCGCGCATGAAGTCCAGCACCGGGGCGAAGCGTATCGCGGCATCGGCCCGCGCCTCGGGCCCGCCAACACGGGCATGGCGGCGCAGTGCCTGCACCAGCAGCAGCAGGCGGCTGTCGAAATCGAGCGCATCGGTGCTGTGCCACAGGCCGCCGATCAGCCCCGCCACCTCGACCGCGCTGTGCGCGTCGTGAGCCACGGCCGCATCGAACCACCACCCCGGCTCACCGCTGAGCTCGGCCAGCAGGTCGGCGTCCAGATAGGCCATGCGGTAGCCCCAGCCGGCCTCGGTCTCGGCCTGACCGGTGTGAATGTCTTCGGGGTTCATCAGCATCAAGGTGGCGCGGGGCGCCAGATGCTCGCCACCATGCCAGCGAAAGCGCCCCACCCCATCGGTGATGGCGCCAAGGCCATAGGCCTCGTGCGTGTGCGGCTCGAAACGGTGGCGCAGGATGCTGGCGTGGTACAGCTCCACCCCGGCGCGGTGCGCGGGGCGGCGGTAGCGGGCCTGGTCGCTGGCGTGCTCGAACTCGGGAGGCATGGGGCGGATGATGGCATGGCACACTGGGCCAGGAGCTCACCATGACACTTGAAACCATAGAAGTACAGACCACCGACAGCCCCCGCGCCACCATCATCGTGTTGCACGGCCTGGGCGCCGACGGCCATGACTTCGAGCCTATCTGCGACGAGCTGGACCTGGCGGCCGTCGGCGGCGTGCGCTTCGTGCTGCCCCATGCGCCTGTGCGCCCGGTGACGATCAATGGCGGCTATGCAATGCGCGCCTGGTACGACATCCGCGGCACGGCCATAGACCGCCAGGAAGACGAGGCCGGCCTGCGTGACTCACAGCGCGACATCGAGGCCTTGATCGCCAAGGAAGTCGCGCGCGGCATACCGGCCTCGCGCATCGTGCTGATGGGCTTTTCCCAGGGTTGCGCGATGGCCCTGCTGACCGGCCTGCGTCACCGCGAACGCCTGGCCGGACTGGTGGGCCTGTCGGGCTATCTGCCGCTGCTGAGCACCACAGAGGCCGAGCGCAGCGAGGCCAACGCCCTGGTGCCCATCTTTATGGCCCATGGCCGACAGGACCCGGTCGTGCCCATCGCGCGCGCCGAGGCCGCCAGGGATGAGCTGCAGCGCCTGGGCTATGCGCCGCAATGGCAGGCCTACGACATGCAGCACGCCGTCCACCCGCAGGAGATCACCGCGCTGAATCGCTGGCTGCTGGGCGTGCTGGCCTGACAGGGCCTCAGGTTTGCGACAATCCACGGTTAGCCGCGCCCTGCGGCCCCTATGGAACAGTCATGTCATTCGCTTCCCTTGGTTTGACCTCGGCCCTGCTGCGCGCCGTGGGCGAGCATGGCTATCAAGAGCCCACTCCGGTTCAGACCGAGGCCATTCCGCCGGCCCTGCGTGGCGCCGATGTGCTGGCCAGCGCCCAGACCGGCACCGGCAAGACGGCCGCCTTCGGCCTGCCGCTGCTGCAGCGCTTCGTCCAGCTGGGCCGGCTGGAAGGACCGCGCCGCACCCAGGCGCTGATACTGGTGCCGACGCGCGAACTGGCGCTACAGGTCGGCGAGTTCCTGAATGACGTCGGCCGCTTTCTGCTCAACCGGCCGAAGGTGGCGGTGGTATTCGGCGGCGTGTCTATCAATCCGCAGATGATGGCCTTGCGCGGCGGCGCCGATGTGGCGGTGGCCACGCCGGGCCGGCTGCTGGACCTGGTCGACCACAACGCGCTGAGCCTGGGCGCCGTCAGCCTCTTGGTGCTGGACGAGGCCGACAAGCTCTTGAACCTGGGCTTTGCCGACGAGTGGGCGCGCATCCAGGCGCTGCTGCCGGCGCGGCGCCAGAACCTGTTCTTCTCGGCCACCTTCCCGCCCGAGGTGCAGGCGCTGGCACAGACCCTGCTGCTTGATCCAGTCCGTATCGACATCGCCCCCGAGCCGGTGGCCGAGATCGTGCAGCGCGCCATCGAGGTGGACGTACCGCGCCGCACCCAGCTGCTGCGCCATCTTATCGAGAGCCAGAATTGGACCCAGGTGCTGGTGTTCGTGGCCACCAAGTACGCCACCGAACTGGTGGCCGACAAGCTGGGCCGCGCCGGCATCCAGGCCGCCAGCCTGCATGGCGATCTGAGCCAGGGCGGGCGGGTGGACGCGCTGGAGGCCTTCAAGGCCGGCCAGGTGCGTGTACTGGTGGCCACCGATGTGGCCGCGCGGGGCCTGGACATCTCCAAGCTGCCGGTGGTCGTCAACTATGACCTGCCGCGTGCGGCGGCCGACTACACCCACCGCATCGGCCGCACCGGCCGCGCGGGCCATGCCGGCCTGGCGGTGAGCTTCATCAGCGCCGGCACCGAGGGGCATTTCCGACTGATCGAGAAGCGCCAGCAGCAGCGCGTACCGCGCGAGCAGATCACCGGCTTCGAGCCGGTGGAAGTCGCCTCGCCTGACCAGGCGGCGGGCGGCGTCAAGGGAGCTCGCAAGAGCAAGAAGGACAAGCTGCGCGAGGCGGCCGCAGCCGCCCCGGCTCGCAAGTCCTGACCCCCCGAGGATTGATCAGGCGCGGGTCTTGCTGCCACGGCGCAGCGCCGCCAGGCCCAGCAGGCCGGCCAGCATCAGCGCGTAGCTGCCGGGCTCGGGCACTGGCGCCGCGGCCACCATGGCGATGCCGCCATTGAAGCTCAGGCCATTGCTGCCCACCGGTAGATCCGGGTCGCCGATGCGCGGGGGCAGCGGCTGGATGACCATGTTCTCGCCGCCGGTGCGCGTCACCAGCGACCAGGCGGTCTGGTCCGGGCCCAGCACCTTGCCGGCCTCGGCCTCGAAGCTGAAGCCCTTGCCGTAGCAGGCCTCGTGCCACAGGCTCAGGCCGCACTCGGAGCCGCCGTAGCCGGGGTAGCTGTACTCCTGCGTCATGTAGTCGGTGAGCTGGTCGCGAGTCAACCATTCCCCCTGGGGCCGGATACCGCTCTGCTCCATATGGCTGATCAGGTCGCCGCCGGGCGCCAGGCTGTCATCGACATACCACTGCATCACGCGGTAGGGATTGTCGAAGCGGCTGTCGCCGGTGGTGTTGGTCCAGCTCGAGGGGTTGGCCGCCGTGTCGATGAAGCGGTAGGACCAGCCCTGGGGCGACTGGATCGTCTCCTGCTTGATCGCGCCATAGGCATAGGCGCTGAGGATGGGCACCTCGTAGGTCTTGATGAAAGGCGTGTCGGTGCGCCAGTCATGGCGGATCACCTGCGGGTTGCCGCCCAGGTCGGTATAGCTTTCCTGAAGGGCGGCGGTGCCCAGATTGATGACCGCATACTGGAACAGCTTGGTCGTCGCCGAGATGTCCTCGGTGAACCAGACGGTGGTGTATTCCTGCGTGTAGGCCCCGGCGTTCGGAAACGGCTCGGTAACGGCAACGGCGGCATGGCCCTGCGTGGCGGCGACCGCGGCCAAGGTGGCCAGCAGTGTGCGGCTGAAGATCGAATGCATGTAACTCCCTGATTGAATGTCTTGCGCACCCGACAAACCGGGTGAGGCGCGCGGATTCTGCAGGGCCGGGCGGCCCTTGCCTATCCCCTGTATGAGGTCGTTTGCTCGTCAAGCATTTCGGTATGAGCCCGCCCGGGGTCAGGTCTCGTCGTTGGCCGCGGCGTCCAGCGCCAGCCGGCGCGGGTCGCGGGTGTTGATGACCACGGTGTGGGCGGTCTTGTCCTGCAGGGTCTGGCGGTTGGCGTCCCAGAATATCTGCACAAAACCCATCATGCCGGTGGCGATGCCGGCGGCATAGCCGCCGTAGCGCTTGACGCAGGTCATCAGGGTCAGCGGCTTGCCGGTCAGCTCGACCACCTGCAGGCCTAGCAGGCGCTTGCCAGGCGTCTGGCCGGGCCAGGCCAGCGGCAGCAAAGAGAAATAGGCCAGGGCCCAGGCGTAGCTGAGGCCAAAGGCATCCAGCAGTTTGCGCACCTCTTCACGCAGGCTGAAGGTCCTGGGCTTGCGGGCCTCGGCCAGCTGGTCTTCCAGCTCGGCGATGCGCCGCCGCTGACCATCGTCCCTGGCCCCGGCCGAGGCTGCAGATGCGGCGAGCTGGGCTTCGATATCGTCCGCCTCGTCTGCGTCACCGGCCGGGGCGCTGGCGGCCGCGCGCGCCTTGGCCGGTGCCGCGACGCGTTGATGCAGATCGTCCCAGAGCTGCTGCGCCGCAAGCGCCAGCAACAGCGCGATGGCCACCCACACGGCCAGGCGCCGGCGTGCCACGGGCTGGCCGCGCCGCAAGCGCGGCCACATCAGCAGTACGAAGGCAACCAGCAGAAAGACATTGCCCAGCTCGGAGACCAGGGCCAGCAAGGCCAGATCGATGGCCATCGCCAGCGCGCGCTGGCGCGGCGTGGCCAGGGGCAGGCCCAGCAGCTGCGGGGCGACGTTGAGGTCTTCGGGCGTGATCCAGGCACGCGGATCGTGGGCGGGAGCGGAGGCGGTAGGGGTGGGTAGCACGGCGACGGGCCAGCAGCAAGGAGGGTCCCTACTTTAGACTCGTGTACCAGACCGTGGGCAAGGCCATGGCCCCGCCGAGTCACAGAGGATTGCATGAGTTGCTCCCGCCCGCCCGTTCCGCGCACAAAACACGCCCCGTCGTCACGCCGGCTGATGCTGCTCGCCGGCCTCGGCCTGGCGCTGGCCGGCCCGGTCGGCGCCCGCCCCGACACCGCGCCGGCCAAGCTGATCGAATGGAATGTGTCGGACTGGCCGCCGTTCTTCGTCTTCCAGCAGGGCCAGCTGCCGGTGACGGCTCAGGACCTGGGCGCTGGCGCCATCGATGGTTTCTTGCGTCTGGTGATAGCGCGCCTGCCGCAGTACCAGCACCGCTTTGTGTCCATGACCGGGGCCCGCGCCGAGGTTGAGCGCAAAGCCGGGCGCGGCCTGTGCTCGCCGAGCTCGATGCGCACCCCGGAGCGGCTGAAGGAGCGCTTCTTCACCCCGGCCATGCCCACGCTGCCGCTGCAGCTTGTGCTCAGGCGCGAACGCCTGCCCGTGATTGCCGGCGGCAAGGCGTCGGTGTCCCTGCAGCAGCTGACGCGCCGCGATGACGTGCAGGGCCTGGTGATGAGCAAGCGCCAGTATGGGCAGGCGCTGGCCCAGTGGGTCAGGCCGGCGCCCGACTCGAACATCCGCAGCTTGGTCGCACCACGGGCCGGCAATCTGCTGGCCATGTTGGCTGCCGGCCGCATGGACTACACCTTGGAATACCCGATGATTGTGGAGTACCACCAACGCCAGCAGGGGCGGACCGGCGATCTGGTCACCCTGCCCATCGACGAGCTGGGCGAGCCGCCGCTGGGCTACTTCTCCTGCACCCGCAACGCCTGGGGCAAGGCGGTGATCGCCGATATCGACGGTGCGCTGCGCCAGGTGGCACGCCTGCCCGAGGCGCGCCAGGTCTACGGCCCCTGGATGAGCGAGGCGCTGCGCGCCGGCCACCAGGAGCGCATAGACCGCTTCTTCGAACAGCGGGCGCGCGGCGGGCCGATGATCGAGTAGGGTCCGGCCTCAGGGCGCGGCCATGCGCTCGCGCACGAAGGCGATCGACGCCGCCAGCTGCGCCGCCACCACCGCCTGGTGGTCGGCATCGGGCACGGTCACGCTGGTGACCTGGTTGCCGTTGGCGCGCAGCGTCTCGACCAGGGTGGCGGTGGCCGCCGGATGGACCTCCAGATCGGCCAGCCCCTGGGCCACGAAGACCGGTGCACGCAGACGCATCTGGCCGACCCGGTTGCGGGCCAGGAAGTCGCGCACGGGCGCGTTCTGGTGCCAGTCACGCTTGACGCCGGCATAGGCGCGCATGTCTCCGCCAGCGATGACGAAGCTCTGGAAGTCCTGCGTCAGGGCCATGCCGTATTGATTGCAGTCGCTGTCGCTCTCGGCCTTGGCCAGAAAGGGGCTGACGCGGCTGCCGAACATGGCCTCGGGCGCCACGCCGGGCAGCACGGCGCGAAAGCCCTGGGCAATCATGCCGCCGTAGTAGTTGAGCGCCAGCACCACATGGGCGGCGCTGTCCGCCTCGCCGGCCGCCGTCAGGCTGTCCAGTGCGGCAAAGTTCAGATCGGTCAGCTGTGCCAGATCCGAGGCCGGGGCCAGCGCGACGACGGCGCGCAGCTCGCGGCCCGCACCCAGCTCGCCGGCGAACTGGGCGGCGGCCAGCGCGGCGAAGCCACCCTCGGAATGGCCCAGCACCGCCCAGCGCTTGCTCAGCGAGACCTCGCCCAGCCCCTGAGCGGCCTTGACCGCGTCGACAATGCTGTGCCCCAGGCTGTCGCGCACCAAATAGGGATGCACGCCGGGAGCGTCAAGCCCTTCGTAGTCGGGCGCCAGTACGGCAAAGCCGGCCGCCAGCAGGGGCGCAACGACATCGGAGTCGCCCAGCTGGGCATAGTCGCGGCTGGGTGCGCAGCCGTCGGACACGCCGGTCGTGCCATGGGCCCAGACGGTCAGCGGCCAACCGCCGGCCGGCGCCGTGCCGCGGGGCAGGAACAGCAGGGCGTTGGCCTGGGTCAGGCCGCCGTCAACGCCTGTCATCAGATAGCGCAGCTTGCGCGTGGCTCCGGCCTGCTCGACACCTGTCGGGCTGTTCAGCATGCTGACATTGACGACATCGCCGGCCACGGGCGCCGCAGGCCCGCTGCCTCCGCCGCCGCAGCCGGCGATCATCAAGGCGCTGGCGGCCGCCAACAAGGCCCGGCGCAGGCCGCAGGATTGTGCAGGAAAGTGATTCATGGGTGTGCTTGTTCTGAGTGAGCTGAAGGCTGGCGACCGCCCTCACGGCCGCCGGGTGCGCAGTCTCATCAGTTCCGGCCGCGGCCGCCAGCGCGGGCCCGCAAAGGCCAGCGATCGCGTACCCGCGGTGCCGGATTGCGGCACCTTGCCGGTGCCGCATTCACTCTTGTCAAGCAATGCCGCCGTAGCGGCGGCTCAGGCGTCTATGGGCAGGCCGGGTACTTGGCCTGGAAGCCCGCACGGGTCGCCGGCGCGGTGTAGTCCTCCAGGCTGGGTGTGTTGTTGGTGAACTTGCAGCCGTAGGTGGGGGCGGCCACGGTGGCGGCGGTCACCACATCATCGCCCTCCGGCCTGGCCCCGCCGGCCTCCCACGTGACCATGGCGTCGAAGGCCGAGGTGGCCTCGGCGGCGGTGAAGGCGCAATGGCCGACGTCGCGAATGGCGCGCTGCACCAGCCATTTGTCCGTGCCCTTGGCCTTGGCGCGCTCGTAGAACACCTGCTCCATCTTGAAGGGCACGAACAGGTCACCCAGCGTGTGGATGCTGACCACCGGCACGTCGAAGTCGGCCGCAGTGACGGGGATGAAGCGCAGGCCGTCGCGGCGGCGGCGGTTGGCATCGGCCGTCGGCGAGATCTTGAAGACGCTGGCGTTGAAGGCCGTGTCTGTGGCGGTGACGGTGTCGCTGCTGCCGTCGATCTTGTAGACCAGCCCGGTGGTGTCGAGGATGTTGTGATTCAGGATGCCGGCGATGGTGCCGTTGTCACCCAGCGAGGCCCAGATGCTGCCCTGATGGCTGGCACTGGCCCAACCCTCGGCATAGAAGGGGCGCGGGCCGCCGCTGAGATGCATGACGGCCGTTTTCAGCTTGTCGCCCTGGGCGCTGGAGACGGTCGGGAAGGTGGACCAGAGCGCGGCCTGTATCGTCGGCGCAATTGCGGCGAAGTTGGTCGGCGGAAAGCTGGTCATCGGCACGCCGGCCAGCGCTTGCGCCACCACCTGGTAGCCGGAGAAGTAGTTGAACAGCTCGTTATCGCCCACCACACCGCACATCGGCACGGCCCCGGCATAGCGGACCTTGTTATTGGCAAAGCTGCGCGCCTCGATGTCGATGGCCGCGGCCGTGATATGGCCGCCCATGGACACGCCGGTGATGAAGTACTTGCTGGGCGTGGCCAGCGTGCGGCCCTTGGCGGCGGCGATGCTGACGAAGTTCAGCGCCAGCGCATTGGTGTCTTCGACACCGGCGCGCACGTCATAGTAGTTCTTGGTGTAGCTGGACGCGGCCCAGGCATAGCCATTGGCCAGCAGATAGCGCCGCATGATGGGATTGCCCACCGTCAGATTCGGCCCGGTGCCGGCATAGCCATGGGCCCACATCACCAGCTTGCCGTTCCAGCCGGTCTGTGGCACCTCGATGCGGTAGGCCGCGCCATTCAGCACACCGGTCCAGCGATCGGTCTCGACGGCGGCGCCGGGCAGGGCCGCGAACGTGGCCTCGACCACCGGGGTGAAGACGCGGGCATCCTGCGGACGAGTCTCCTCGGGTGCCGGCGGCGTTGGCGCGGGGGCGACGGCCGGCGGCGGGCGGTCGTCGCTACCGCCGCCGCAGGCGGCAAGGGTGGCCAGGAACAGCGAACCCAGGGCCAGACGGCCCCGTTGCGAGAGCGAGTCGTTCATGCTTGTCTCCTTGAGCGGCTGCGTGGCCACTGCGGTTGTTGGACGCTCAGACTAATTCCGCACATCTGTGCGCAACGTCACCTAGGTGACTCGAAACCCTCAGTGCAAACCAGCAGCTGGCACCTTGGCGACTGCGTCTGCCCCGGCACCAGCCGACACTGGCGCCCATCCCACCGAATCAGGAGACAGTCATGAGCACCCCCCTCTTCTCCCTGCAGGGCCGCATCGCCCTGGTCACCGGCGGCTCGCGCGGCATCGGCCGCATGATTGCCGCGGGCTTTCTGCAGCAGGGCGCCAAGGTCTATATCTCGGCGCGCAAGGCCGAGGCCTGCGACGCCACCGCCGCCGAGCTCTCGAGTTTGGGCGAATGCATCTCGCTGCCGGCCGATGTATCCACCGCCGAGGGCATCGCAGCCCTGGTCGGTGCGCTGGCGGCCCGCGAGAGCCGGCTCGACATCCTGGTCAACAACGCCGGTGCCGCCTGGGGCGCGCCGTTCGACGAGTTCCCCGAGAAGGGCTGGGACAAGGTCGTGGACCTGAACATGAAGACGCCCTTCTTCCTGACCCAGGCGCTGCACGGGATGCTGAAGGCCGGCGCCGCCGCGCGACCGGCCAAGGTCATCAATATCGCCTCGATCGACGGCCAGACGGTCAATCCGCTGGAGACCTATTCCTATGCTGCGAGCAAGGCCGGCCTGATCCATCTGAGCAAGCGCATGGCGCTGCGCCTGATCGAAGACGGCATCGTCGTCAACGCGATCTGCCCCGGCGCCTTCGCCAGCGAGATGAACAAGGACGCCCGCGACCATGGCGAGGCTGTGGCCGCCCGCATACCGGCCAGGCGGGTCGGCATCGACGACGATATGGCCGCGGCCGCCATCTACCTGGCCTCCCGCGCCGGCGACTACGTGGTGGGCACGACCTTGACGGTGGACGGCGGGGTGAATCTGGTGCGCTGAGGAGGCTCCTGCCCTATTCGGTGTCCTTGCCCCAGGGCAGGGCTGCCGACGCCTTGCGCTCGCCGCCCTTGCGCGTGCGCAGCACCGCCTCGAAGGCCTGGTTCGCGCCATTGACGATGCTGACCAGCAGGCCGGTCAAATCGTCCTGGCTCAGCGTGTCGGCGTCACGCCGGAACTGCTTGATGGCCAGGGCCAGACGCTCGCGGGGCACAGGCACATGGGTGGCCGAGATCACGAACATGGCACTGAACAGGTCGGGGAACATGGCGCTCAGCGCGCGGATGCGCTGCAGCGACTGGACCGGCGTGTTGCGTGCGGTCGGGGCGATCCAGCCTACATCGTCGGCGCCACTCTCCAGCCGGGCCTGCAGGCAGTGGATATGGGCGAGCAGGTACTCGCCATCGCCGGCCTGGGCGGCCTGGGCATCGGCCTCGGCGCTGCCGGGCTCGGCGTCATAGCGCTCACGCGCCAGCATGGTCAGCGCCGCCTCCAGCTCCGGCAAGGTCAGGGCCTTGGATTCGTGCATGAGACGTCCCGAGGGAGTTGCGCTATTCAGGCAGCTTCGGCCCGTGGCAGGAAATCTTGACCTTTTCCTGCCGCCAGGCGTCCTCAAAGCACGCGGAACACCCGCCCCGTCTGCGCGCCCTCGACGCTGCGCCGGTAGGCCAGGCCCACCCGCGCCGCCGGCACCGTCTCGAAGCCCTGGAAATAGGGGCCGTAGGTCGGCAGCGACTCTGTCAGCAGCGTCGGGCTCACGGCATTTATGCGGATGCCGCGGGGCAGCTCGATCGCGGCGGCGGCGACAAAGGCCTCGATCGCCCCGTTCACCGCCGTGGCGCTCGCGCCGAAGCGTATCGGATCGATGGCCAGCACGCCGCTGGTCAGGGTGATCGAGCCGCCATCGTTCAGGTGGCGATGGCCCAGCGTCGCCAGCTGCACCTGGCCCAGCAGCTTGTCCTGCAGGCCCAGGTTGAACTGCTCGGCCGTCATCTCGGTCAGCGGGCCGAAATGCACATTGCCGGCGGTGCAGATGATGGCGTCCACCCGGCCGACCTCCGCCAGCAGGGCCGCCACGCTGCCCGGCCGGGCCAGATCGACGCGGTGCCGGCCGCTGTTGCGCCCGGCGGTGATCAGTTCATGCGCGCCCAGTGCGCCGGTGGCGGCCTGGCCCAGGGTGCCGCTGGCGCCGATCAACAGAATCTTCATGGTGTTTCCCTCGCTGAGTGAATGACAGAGCCGCCATTGTTTTGGAAACCCATACCTGCATAAAGTAGCTATATATTCATGGACTACAAAGCATGGGTTCACAATCGATATGGACAAGCTGCGCTGCATGGAGGTCATGGTGGCCGTGGTCGAGGCCGGCAGCTTTGCCGGGGCGGCGCGGCGGCTGAATATCTCGGCGGTGATGGTAGGCAAGCACATCCAGCAGCTGGAGGCGCACCTGGGCGCGCGGCTGCTGGCCCGCAGCACGCGCAGCCGGCACAGCCTCAGCGAGGTCGGCGCGGCGTTCTACGAGGACAGCAAGCGGGTGCTGGAGCAGGTGCGATGGGCCGAGTCGGCGGTGGAGCGCAGCCGCGCGGCGCCCCAGGGTCTGCTGCGCATCAGCGCGCCCATCACCTTGGGCAGCCAGCTGATCGCGCCGCTGGTCGCGCAATACCTGCTGCAGCACGAGCAGGTGCGTGTCGACCTGCAGCTCAGCGACAGCGTGGTCGATCTGGCCGGTGACGGCATAGACGCCGCCGTGCGCATCGGCAAGGTCGTCGACGAGGGCCTGGTGGCGAGGCCGCTGCGGCCCTACCGGATGGTGATTGCCGCCGCCCCCGCCTATCTGGCCCGGCACGGCACGCCGCAGCGTGCAGCGGAGCTGGCGCAGCACAGCTGCCTGAGCCATTCGGTCTGGCAGCGCCGCAACGAGTGGACGCTGTTCGATGGCCAGGAGGCGCTGCGCTGGCCGGAAGTGGCGCGTTTCAGCTGCAACCAGGGCGACGGCCTGCGCACCGCGGCCTTGCAGGGCCTGGGACTGATCATGCAGCCCGAGGTGCTGCTGGCTGACGACCTGGCCACCGGCCGTCTCGTTGCCGTGTTGAAGGACAGCTCACCGCCGCCGCGGCCGGTGCATCTGCTCTATGCGGCCGACCGCCGCCAGCTGCCCAAGCTGAGCCGCTTCATCGAGCACCTGGTCGGCGCGCTGGGCATTTGACTCACAGCAGGTTCATCCGCCGGGCCGCCTCCCGCAGCTCGGAGCGGAAGTCCGGGTGGGCAATCGAGATCATCTCCAGCGCCCGCTGCTTGCCCGACTTGCCGCGCAGCTGGGCCACGCCGAACTCGCTGACCACATAGTTGATGTCGTTCTTGCCGGTGGTCTGGTGGGTGCCGGGCGTCAAGGTCGGGACGATGCGGCTGATGGTGTCATCCTTGGCCGTGGCGGGCAGCACGATGAAGGCCTTGCCGCCGCGCGAGCGGTTGGCTGCGCGCACAAAGTCCACCTGGCCGCCGGTGCCCGAATAGGGCGACGGGCCCAGGCTCTCGGAGCCGCACTGGCCCAGCAGATCGATCTGCAGGGTGGCGTTGATGGCCATCAGCTTGTCATTCCGGCCCGCCAGATAGGGGTCGTTGGTGAAGTCCACCGGGTGCATCTCCAGGCCCGGGTTGCGGTCCATATAGCGATACAGCTTCTGCGAGCCCAGCGCAAAGGTGGCGATGCACTTGCCGGGCAGATAGCTCTTCTTGCGATTGGTCACCGCGCCGGCCTCGATCAGGGTCAGGATGCCGTCGCCAATCATCTCGGTGTGTATGCCCAGGTCCTGCTTGTGCACCAGCTGCATCACCACCGCGTCGGGAATGCCGCCATAGCCGATCTGCAAGGTGGAGCCGTCATCGATCATGTCGGCCACGTACTTGCCTATGGCCTGCTGCACCGGCCCGATCTTGGGCAGGCCCACCTCCAGCACCGGCTCGCTGCTCTCCACCAGCGCGGCCACCTGGGAGATGTGCACATGACAGGCTCCGAAGGCAAAGGGCACATTCGGGTTGACCTCCAGGACCACGGCCCGCGCCTTGGCGACCGCCGCCATCGTGTAGTCGGCGCCCAGGCTCAGCGAGAAATAGCCATGGGCATCCATCGGTGACGCCATCGCGAACACCACATCGGCGGCGACCTGGCCACGCTCGATCAGTGCCGGGATCTCGGAGAAGTAGTTGGGGATGAAGTCCACCCAGCCGGCCTGGCCGCCGGGACGCGAGGCGGCGCCGTAGAAGAAGGCGACATGGCGCACATGATCGACCGTCTCGGGGTCAAAGTAGCCGAACTTGCGCACCGCCAGGATCTGCCCGACCTTGACGTCATGAAAACGCCGCCGCTGCTCGGACAGCTCGGTCAGCAGCGTCGGCGCCTCACCAACGCCGGTGGGCACGATGATGAAGTCGCCGTCGCGGACCTGGGTGATCGCGTCGGCGGCGCTGACGAGTTTCTGGCGGTACTGCGCTTGAGCTGACATGGGCAAGGCTCCGTATGACGTTGGAGCCAGTGTGGCAGCAAGACCTGACCGGAGCTTGACCACCGACCTTGAATGACAATGCCAGGCAGAACCAAGGAGTACGCCATGCACCGTCGGTCCGCGTTGATTCTTGCCCTGGCCTCGTCCTTGAGCCTGATCTCCTGCGCCCATCTGGGCCGTGATCCGCATCTGTCACCCGCGTTCAGCACCGGTGATGATGTGGTCGCGCGCTACGGCCCGCCGACACGGGTCTGGACCAACGCCGACGGCGGCCGAACGCTGGAGTATTCGCAGCAGCCCTGGGGCACCAGCTGCTATATGGTGCGGATCGGGGCCGATGGCCGGCTGGTCAGCATCGAGGACACCCTGCTCTATGCCAGCCGCTTCAGTATCGAACCCGGCATGACGCCCGAGCAGGTCAGCCGCCTGCTTGGCAGGGAGCGCAGCCGCGTGTTCTTCCGCCTCAGCGGCGAAGACGTGTGGGACTGGAACGTGATGCCCGACCAGAGCGGCTACAAGCTGCGCTTCAACGTCCATTTCAAGAACGGCACGGTGTTCCGGCTGAGCCAGAGCACGGTGTTCCCGGACAAATTCTTCATGCACGAGGATTGATGGGCTGAGCCTACCTCACCTGGTCCGGTTCACCACCTGCTGCGCCAGCTGCCACAGCGCGGCCCGGTGGGCGCTGACCAGGGCATCGGGTGTGGCCTCGGCGCTGGGCACCTCGATGCGGCCATCGAACACCTGAGCAGGGCTCTTGCCGCTGGGGTCTATCAGCATCCAGCGCGCCGCCAGCACCACACCCAGGCCGTCGGCCCGGGCCTCGAGCTGCTGGATCTCCACGCGCAGCTGGCGGCTCACCGTCACCCCGGGCGGCACCGGTGCGCGCCACACCTGATCGGCACCGCGCAAGCGTGCCAGGTCTTGCTGCAGCAGGCGCGGCACGGCGTCGCGCAGCGGCTCGGCCCAGCGATGGCCGGTCAGCGCCGTCAGGCCGGCCTGGCCGCCGGGGCGCAGCAGCGCATCGCGGTCCAGGTATTCGGGCAGCTGCACGGCCCCCAGCGCCCAGCGCTCACCGGCGCTGGCGGTGATCTGCAAGGCCGGGCCCGGTGGATCGGCGCGCAGCTGGTAGAGCTGCACCGGTGGCGAGCTGCTGCAGGCGTTCACCAGCAGCAACAGGGCAACAGACAACAAGCGCGTCGACATGGTCATCCTCAATCCGGTTGCGTGGCTCATCAGCGCCGCCCCTTGATCACGGCCTCGGGCTGCTGATCCAGGGTCTCGGCCAGCTCGCGCAGCGCGCGTGCGGCCTTGGCCACATCCTGCAGGCTGCGCTGCAGATGCTGGTTCAGCGGTGCCTCGTTGGCGGTGGTGTCGCGCAGGGCGGCGGCGGTCAGCGCCAGCTCGTCGGCCGCGCGGCGCAGGCTTTGCACCAGCGGCGCGTCGGGGCCCAGGGTGCCGGCCATGCCCTGGGCGGTGTCGGCGATGCGCCGGGCCGAGCTGCCGACGCTGCTGGCCGCCTGCCCGACCTCCAGCAGGGCCTGGCGTGCGGTGTCGGTCGCGTTCTGCGCACTGCCCAGCAGCGGCTCGGCGCGGCGGTCGAGCTTCTCGGTCAGGCTGCGCAGCCGCGCGGTGATGGCGGCCATGTCCTTGACCGCCTGGTTCAGCTCGGCACTGCCCAGCAGCTCGCGCCCCGAGCTGGCAATGGCCGAGATGTCGCTGACCAGGCGCTTGAAATCCAGCTCATTGACCTGGTTCTGCAACTCCTGCAGGCCGGTGAAGATGGTCGGTATCTCGGCATCGGGGTCATTGCCATTGACGCGGCGGGCCGGCTTGTCGGGGCGGAAATCCAGGTCGACATAGAGCTGGCCGGTGAGCAGGCTCTGCATGGCCAGCTGCGCGCGCAGGCCGCGTTCGACCATGCCCGGCAGGGCCAGCGCAGGATCGTCGGACTTGTTGCCGCCGCTGACATTGCGCAGCATGTCGCGGTCCAGCTCGGCGGTGACGGGGATGATCACCGTGCTGGTGGACTTGTCATAGGCCAGGCCGATGGACTTGACGCTGCCCAGGCGCACACCACGGAACACCACCGGCGCGCCCACCTGCAGGCCGTAGATCGAGCCGCCGAAATGCATCACCACCTGCTGCTTGCGCACCAGCAACTGGCCGCCGGCGAGCAGGAAGACGGTGATGAACAGCAGGGCCAGGGCGCCGACGACGAACAGGCCCAGCAGCGCCGGATTGATCTTTCGATGCCGGGGCAGCGCCGTCATGCCCGCGCTCCACGGCGCATGAACTCGCGCACATGCTCGGGGCCCTGCTCCAGCAGGGCGCGCGGTGAGTCCAGCGCGATCATGGTTTTCTCCTTGGCATCCAGAAACAGGGCACGGTCGGCGACCGCGAAAATGCTGTCCAGCTCGTGGGTGACCATCACCACCGTCGTGCCCAGATGATGGCGCAGATTCAGTATCAGCTCATCCAGTCTGGCCGAGGTCAGCGGGTCCAGGCCGGCGGAGGGCTCGTCGAGAAAGAGCAGCGGCGGGTCCAGCGCCATCGCGCGGGCGATCGCGGCACGCTTCTTCATACCGCCGCTGAGATCGGCCGGCGAGACGTCGAAGCTGCCGGAGAGCCCGACCAGGGCCAGCTTGAAGCGGGCCACCGTCTCGATCTCGGCCTCGTCGAGCTGGGTAAACTCGCGCAGCGGCAGCATCACGTTCTCGCCCACCGTCATCGAGCTCCACAGCGCACCGGCCTGGAACATCACGCCGAAGCTGCGGCGCAGGGCGTCCATCTGATCATCGTCGGCCTCACCCAGATCGACCTCGCCGTAATGGATGCTGCCGCGGGCCGCCCGTTGCAGGCCGATCAGATGGCGCAGCAGGGTGCTCTTGCCGCAGCCGCTGCCGCCCATCAGGACCAGGATCTCGCCGGCGCGCACATCGAAGCTCAGATCGCGCTGGATGATCTTGCGGCCATAGGCCATGGTCAGGTCACGGACCCGTATCAGCGGCGCTGGGCTCGTGCTCTCGTCCATCACCAGTCCAGCCGCTGGAACATCATCGTCAGCGCCGAGGCGGCAACGACGATCCAGACAATCGCCTGCACCACGGCGGCGGTGGTGGCGTCGCCGACGGCCTGGGCGCTGCGCCCGGCATTGAGCCCCTGGCGGCAGCCGGCCAGCGCGACCAGCAACGCATAGACCGTGCCCTTGAGCAGGCCTATGCCCAGGTGCGACAGGGTCAGCGAATCGCGGCAGTGCACCAGGTACTCGATCGGCTCGACGTCATAAATGCCCACGGCCACCAGCAGCCCGGCCAGCATGCCCACCAGGGCCGCATAGGTGGTCAGCAGCGGCGCCACCAGCAGCATTGCCAGCACCCGGGGCAGCACCAGGTGCTCGACCGGGTTCAGGCCCATGGACTGCAGCGCATCGATCTCCTCGTTGGCCTGCATGCTGCCCAGCTGGGCGGCGAACGCGGCGCCGACGCGGCCGGCCAGGATGATGCCGGTCATCAGCGCCGCGATCTCGCGCACCACGCCGATGGTGACCAGATCGGCCATATAGATCTGCGCGCCGAAGCGCTGCAGCTGCGCCGCCCCCATATAAGCCAGGATCAGGCCGACCAGAAAGCTGACCAGCGAGACGATGCCCAGGCTGGACGGGCCGGTGGCCTGCAGCTGGTGCATGAAGTCGGCCTTGCGCATGGCGGTGCGCCCGCGCAGCGCCCGCAAGGCGGCCTGCAGCACCTCGCCGACGAAGCGCAAGGTCGTCTGGCCCCGGTCCAGGCGGTCGGCCCATTGCAGGCCGATGCGTGACAACAACCTTGAACGCGCGACGGGCGCGCTGCCGGCAAACCCCGACCCCGCCAGCGCCAGCACCTCGCGCAGGCCCTCGGGCAGGCCGTCGAGCCTGGCGCCGCTGCCGGCCAGGACCCAGAGGGCCGAGGCCAGGCCACTGTCGAAGTGGGTCAGGTCTTGCGCGTCCACCCGAAGCAGCTGACCCGCCGTCAGGCCCGTGGGCGGCGCAGGCAGGCTGGCCCGGCCACGCCAGTCGCCCGCCAAGCGCAACAGGGCGCCATCGGGCTGGGCGACCCATTCGGCTCTGGGCGGTGGATCGGACGCGGCTTCGGTCGGCATGCGTGGACGGTCAGGGCGGCAATGGGCTCGACTCTAAACGCTGAAGCCTGCCGGCGCGTGAATTTTCAGACTGGCAGCGACCCGGAAACGCCGTTAGAGTGGGCCCCAAAACAGAGGGAGGAAAAGATGGCAAAGTCCATCGATCGCGGCATCGCCCCGGATGCAGAGGACGACGATTTGCAAACGCGGCCGCCGCCATTGCAGGCGCCGTCAGCAGTCCGCCGGGTCGCGGCGCCGGTGGGGCAGCCCGCCGGCTTGTTCGCGCGCCTGTGCGCCCTGGTGCTGGACGCCCTGCTGATGCTGGCGCTGAGCGTGCCCCTGATGTGGCTGGCCTATCGCGAACGCATCGCCCGTCTCGATGACCTGCGGCCGCTGAGCCTGGCCATAAATTGGCTGCTGCCGGCGCTGATCTGCATCGTCTTCTGGAGCTGGCAGGGGGCCACCCCCGGCAAGCTGCTGGCCGGCATCCGGGTGATAGACATGCGCAGCGGCGCGAGGCCGGGTCTGTGGCAAAGCCTGCTGCGCTGGCTGGGCTACTTTGTGTCGGCACTGCCGCTGGGCCTGGGTCTGCTGTGGGCGGCCATCGATCCCGACAAGCGGGCCTGGCATGACCGCCTGGCCGGCACCCAGGTGGTGCGGCGCCGCCCACGCAGCGGCGACGAGCCGGGCTATTTCGCCGCCCATTGGCGCGGCGAGCAAAGCCTGATGCAGAGCTTCTGGCTCAACAATATGCTGCTGTCGGTGCCGCTGGCCTTCGCGCTCACCGGCCTGATGACCTGGATCAGCCTCAAGGGCGAGGCGCTGCAGGCGGGCAGCATCGCCATGCTGATCGGCTGGCCGCTGATGCTGATCGTCGATGTCTGGTGCTTCGTCGGCGCCTGGCGGGCCGCGGCGGCCTACCGCCAGATGGGCGGCTCGGCCTTGTGGGCCAACCTGGCCCGTCTGTGTCTGGCCCTGGGCGCGCTGCAGACTCTGGCCTCGGCACTGATAGGCTTCGCGCCGCAGGCCGGCGAGTTCATGCAGATGGCCCGTGGCGTCGACCCGATCGGACAGGCGGCGCTGAAGCTCTCGGACGATGGCCGCACGCTGCGCCTCGACGGCCCGATCGGCATGGGCGATGCGACGCGGCTGCAGCAGGTGCTGGCCACGGCGCCGCAGCCGGTGCGACTGATCGAGCTCGCCTCGCCGGGTGGCCGGGTCCACGAGGCCGAGCGCATGGTGGCGCTGGTGCGCAAGGCCGGGGCCGACACCCGCGCGGTCGGCGGCTGCGAGAGTGCCTGCACGCTGGTGTTCCTGGCCGGCGCCCAACGCCAGCTGATGCCCGGCGCGCAGCTGGGCTTTCACCGTGCCTCCAGCGGCACCTACAACCCGGTGTTCGACGAGGTGGCCAATCAGCACCTGGCCAGCACCTACCGCGACATGGGCCTGCCAGAGTCCTTCATCACACGCACCCTGCGCACGCCCGCGCACAGCATGTGGTACCCGGGCAGCGAGGAGCTGGCCTCCCATGCGCTGATCGCTGCCCTGCCGCGGACGCTGGAGGTGACCCTGCCCGGCGATGGCGCGGCATCGGCCATCGACTTCAGGGAGGCACTTCGGAGCAATCCGGCCTGGTACCGGCTGGAGCTGCGCTATCCCGGCCTGCTGGCGAGGGCCGCCGCCCGCATGCAACAGGTCCGCAGCGCCGGGGGCGGCGACGCGGCCCAGCAGGGCGCCGCGCAGCAGGTTCTGGCCGGCCATATGCCCGAGCTTTTGCTGGGGGTACCTGCGGGGCTGCGCCATCGCTACCTGCAGGTACTGCGGGCCCAGCTGGAGGCTGCCCAGACCGGTGGGGGCGGCCTGTGCCAGGCCCTGCTCGCCGGCCAACTGAACCATCGGCGGCACCTGCCGGCCGAGCTTCAGGCCAGGGAGACGGCCTGGCTGATCGCCGCCGCCGACGCACCAGCGGTGCGCCGCCTGCCCGCTCCGCCCAGCGCACTCGAACTGGAGGTGGTGCGCCGCGACCTGAGCGTGCCGGTGCCGGGACTGTTGCAAGGCGTCTGGGCGCCGGCAGGCGGCCACACTGCACGCCCCTGCAACCAGGTGATTCAGGCTCTGGATGAGGTCGCGGCACTGCCGGCCGCGCAGCGCGAGCTGGCGCAGCGGCTGATGTTCCAGTCCTGAGTAAGGTTCTGCCGCTCCCCGGGATTCTGCCGGGGTGCGCGGGCCGGCGTTCCGGGCTATCGTGGGCTCGCACCAACCCAATGAGACGCCGCCATGAGCTTTAGCACCCAGCCCTCACCCGCCTCGTCCTGGACAAGATTGAGTGTCGCCGGCCGCCTGTGGCTGGCGGTGGCCGTCGTGATCGTCGCCCTGGTGGGCCTGATCGCCTTTTCCAGCTCGCGCAGCGGCCGCATCCAGCAGCAGACCAACGAGATGACGGCCAGAATGGACGCCAAGCAGGCAGCGGCCGAGCGCTGGGCCGGCCTGACCACCACCAATGTGGTGCGCGTGCAGGCGGCGGCCATCAGCACCGACCCCGCCGTTGATGCAGCCTTCAAGGCCGACATCGGCGCCGCGATTGCCGAGATCTCGACCGTGCAGCAGGCGATCGAGAAGATGGAACTGGACGCCGCGGACAAGGCCTTGATGGCGCGCATCGCCAGCGAACGCCAGGGGGTGCTGGATTCGCTGGCCAAGACGCGCGAGCTCAAGGGCGCCGGCAATGCCGCCGGTGCGACGGAGGAGTTGCAACAGCGCTTCAACCCGGCAGTTCGCGTCTATCTGCAGTCGCTGCGCGACTTCGCCAAGCTGCAGGAAGCGACCAAGGCCAAGGCCCACGAAGCGCTGGCCGAACAGCGCCAGGGCACGCTGCGCATCGCCAGCGTCGTGGTGGTGGTGATCGTGCTGCTGCTGGTGGGCGGCGCGCTGGTGCTGATACGTTCGATCCAGCGGCCGCTGGCCCAGGCCATTCAGGTGGCCGATCAGATTGCCGCCGGTGATCTCAGCACCCGGGTGAAGGTCACGCAGGCCGATGAGTTCGGCCACCTCCTGGGCGCGCTGGACAAGATGGCCCAGCAGCTGAGCAGCGTGGTCGGCGAGGTGCGGCGTGGCGTCGAGTCGGTGTCCACGGCCTCGGCCGAGATCGCCACCGGCAACCACGACCTGAGCGTGCGCACCGAGCAGACGGCCTCCAGCCTGCAAGAAACCGCCAGCTCGATGGAGGAGCTGACCGGCACCGTCAGCCACTCGGCCGACACCGCCCGCCAGGCCAATCAGCTCGCCGCATCGGCCGCCGAGGTCGCGGGCCGCGGCGGCGCCATCGTCACCCAGGTGGTCAGCAATATGGACGCGATCACGCAGAGCTCGCGCAAGATCAACGACATCATCGGCGTCATCGACGGCATTGCCTTCCAGACCAATATCCTGGCGCTGAATGCGGCCGTCGAGGCGGCCCGTGCCGGCGAGCAGGGCCGCGGCTTTGCCGTCGTCGCCAGCGAGGTGCGCTCGCTGGCCCAGCGCAGCGCCGCTGCCGCTCGGGAGATCAAGACGCTGATCGGCGCCTCGGTCGAACGCGTCGAATCCGGGGCCGCGCTGGTGACACAGACCGGCACGGTGATGGAAGAAATCGTCAACAGCGTGAGACGCGTCACCGACCTGATCGGCGAGATCGCATCCGCGGCGACCGAGCAGCGCGACGGCATCGCGCAGGTCAATGTGGCGGTGACCAATCTGGACCAGATGACACAGCAGAACGCGGCCCTGGTCGAGCAATCGGCGGCGGCCGCGCAGTCGCTGCGCGAGCAGGCTCAGCGGCTGGCCGAGGTGGTGTCGGTGTTCAAGGTTTAGGGCCCGCGGCCTCCGACTCGGCCTGGACACGCAAACGGGCGTTGACGTACGCCCCCTGCGGCACATGCAGCAGGTCGGCCACGCGCCACAGCACATGGCGCTCATGTTCGTTCAGGTGCCCGTCGGCATAGGCGACGCGCCACATGTGCTCGATCATGCGCAGCCGCTGCGGCATCTCGAAGCGTTCCTTGATGCGCGAGGTGAAGCTGAACAGATCGGTGGAGGCCTTGGCCGTGACCTCGGCCAGTTCAGTCAGGCGCGCCGCCTCGTCATCGGCGAGGCCGAACTTGTCGCGCAAGGCGGCCAGCACCGCCTCGCGCTCGCCGGCATGGAAGCTGGCGTCGGCGCGCATCACCTCGACCAGCATCACCGCCGTGGCCAGTTGCAGCAGATGCTCGTCGTCGGCCGGTCCGGCGCCCGCTTCGAGCGGCATCAGGCTGTCGAACAGGTCTTTGAGGGTTTTCAGCATGGGCCAATGATGGCATGACCTTCGGTCCAGGACCCCGCCCCGCCTTGGCGTCCCATCCTGGCGCAGGCGCACCGCGATGGTGCCCCTTGCACCTCGGGCGCGGCGCAAGCTTGCCCGGAACGCGGTGGTAATCCAAAAAAAGCCCCAGGCTTGTGGCCTGAGGCTTGAATCCACTCTAGAGGCAGTGGAGGAGACAACTGAAGATGAACAGAGTTAGCAGGTTCCGTGCCAGGTCTGAACCCCTTCGGCCTCAGGCGCCAGAGCCCGCTAGCTGATCGTCACCCCGGCTGGGCACCAACGAGGGCCGGCCGACGATCAGCGGGTCCACCGGCCCCAACGAGGTCAGGTCCTTGGCGCCGTAGGGCATGCGGTGCAGCAGATAGCGCAGGGCATTGAGCCGCGCGCGCTTCTTGCAGTCGCTCTTGATCACCGTCCAGGGCGCGTCCGAGGTGTCGCAATGCAGGAACATCGCCTCCTTGGCGCGTGTGTAGTCGTCCCATTTGTCCAGCGAGGCCAGGTCGATCGGGCTCAGCTTCCACTGCTTGAGCGGGTGCAGCTTGCGCTCCTTGAAGCGGCGACGCTGCTCCTCGCGGCTGACCGAGAACCAGAACTTGAACAGGTGCACACCGCTGCGCACGAGATGGCGCTCGAACTCGGGCGTCTGGCGCATGAACTCGTCATACTCGGCGTCCGAGCAGAAGCCCATCACCCGCTCCACGCCGGAGCGGTTGTACCAGCTGCGGTCGAACAGCACGATCTCGCCTCGCGTCGGCAGGTGCTGGATGTAGCGCTGGAAGTACCACTGGCCGCGCTCGACCTCGCTGGGCTTCTCCAGCGCCACGACCCGGGCGCCACGCGGGTTGAGGTGCTCCATCAGCCGCTTGATCGTGCCGCCCTTGCCGGCGGCATCGCGCCCCTCGAACAGAATCACCACCCGGGCGCCGGTGTCCTTGACCCAGGCCTGCAGCTTCAGCAGCTCGACCTGCAGCCGGTACTTCTGCCGCTCGTAGCTGCGGCGTGACAGCAGATTCTGGTAAGGGTAGCGCCCGTCGCGCCAGCCGGGGGCCAGGTCGGTGTCAGGGTCATTGCCGTCGGCGCTTTTGGGTTCGCGCTCGAACAACACCCGCTTGAGCGCCTTCACGTCGTCGGGCGATGCCCCGGCCATCAAGGTCTTCAATTCGGCCAGCACGGCGCCAGGCTTGTCGCCGACGGCATGGCCGGCCAACACATCGGACAGCGCCATGGCCTGCTCGGTGCGAGCGCCTGTGGTGGCACGCGAGATGGTGTCGGCCTCGATATCGCGTCGGCGCCGCAGGGGCGCGGTGTCGCCAGCGGCCACCGGTCTCGCCCTGACCCGGGGCCTGGCCTTGGGCTTGAGCTGGGGGCTGGAATCGGTCGGTGTTCTGGCCATGCATGACTCCTGTGACAAGCAGATGAAGTTGTCATGATCTCGCCACACCAGCCCCGCCTGTGTTGAGCCATATCAAGCCCGGCGGCCGCCATGGGCCGTGAAGCGACACAGCCATCACCGTGATGACTGACAAGACATGTCAGCCATTTGTGGCAGGCTGCCCCCATGCAAGCCAGCCGCCTCCTGTCCATCCTGCTCAAGCTGCAAACGCAGGGACGGCTATCGGCCGCCGCCCTGGCCGAGGCCTTCGAGGTCTCGGCGCGCACCATCTATCGCGACATCGATGCGCTCAGCGCCGCGGGCGTGCCCATCTATGCCGAAAAGGGGCGCCATGGCGGCTTTGCGCTGCGTGATGGCTATCACACACGGCTCACCGGGCTGGACCGGCCCGAGGCGCAAAGCCTCTTCCTGTCCGGCGTGCCCTTCGCTGCCGACCAGCTGGGACTGGGCGGCGCGCTGGACTCAACACGGCTGAAGCTTCTGGCCGCCCTGCCCGCGGCGGCGCGGCAGGAGGCCGAACAGGTGGCCTCGCGCTTCCACCTTGACCCGATTGCCTGGTACCAGGGACCCGATGAGCAGGGCCTGCTGCCAGAGCTGGCGGCAGCGGTGTGGCTGCAGCACTGCGTCTGGATGCGCTATGACAGCTGGAAGGGCCCGGTGGAGCGCGAGGTGGCGCCGCTGGGACTGGTGCTCAAGGGCGGGCTCTGGTACTTCGTGGCCGCCAACGAAGGGCAGGCACGCACCTACCGGGTGGCCAGCATCGTGGCGCTGACGGTGCAGGACAGCCCAGGCCCGCCACCGCCGCCCGACTTCGAGCTGAAGCGCTACTGGGAGGCCTTCGCCCGCGACTTCGAGGCCCGCATGCAGGCCGGAAGCGCCGTGGTGCGGGCGCGGCCCGCCGGCCTGCGCGAGCTGGCCAGGCAGAGCCATGCCATGGCCCGGGCCGTTGCTGCGGCGCAGCCGCCCGATGCCAAGGGCTGGCAGCGCCTGCGCATCCCGATCGAGTCGTTCGAAGCGGCGGTGGGCGAGTTGCTGCGCCTGGGGCCGGACGTCGAGGCGCTGGAGCCGCCCGAGCTGCGCACGGCCTTGCGACAGGCCGTGTTGAACCTGAACAGGCTTTACAGCGAATAGCTGACCTTCGATGTCAGCTTTGGCGGCGCAGCATCCAGGCTCCACCACTAGAGGAGCTCTCATGGACAACGCCACCGCCACCGATGTTCAACGCCGCACCGTGCTGCAACTGGCCGCCGGCCTGGCCGCCAGCGGCTCGGCCACGCTGAACAGCGCCAGCGCCGCCGCCGTCGCACCCCAAGCCACCGGCAAGCCCGGCGACTTCGATTTCCTGAGCGGCCACTGGAAGATCAAGAACCGGCGCTGGAAAGACGGCACCTGGGACGAGTTCGACAGCGAGGCCACGGTCCATGGCATTCTGGGCGGTGTCATCAGCGTCGAGGAGCTGCGCATACCGGCGCGCAACTTCAGCGGCATGGGCCTGCGCATGCTCGACGTCGAACGCAAGCTCTGGGCCGACTACTGGGTCAATGCCAAGAGCGGCGTGCTGACCCCGCCGCCAGCCTGGGGCAGCTTTGTCGACGGCCGCGGCACCTGGGACAGTGATGAGACCGATGCCGACAAGCCCATCATCGTGCGCGGCGTCTGGGACCGGATCACCCCCACCTCCTGCCGCTGGTTCCAGGCGGTGTCGCGCGACGATGGCAAGAGCTGACAGGAGAATTGGGTGATGCAGTGGGCGCGGGCTTGAGGGTTCGCCTGCGATCTGCGCTAGTCTCCCGCCCATGAAACCCCTTCCCCTGCGCCTGCTCCCCGGCGACGACCTGCGCACTGCGTTGCGGGCTGTGCTGCAAGCCCAGGGCTGCCAGGCGGCCTTTGTGCTGTCCGGCATCGGCAGCCTGTCGCAGACGCGCTTGCGACTGGCCGGGGCCGAGGACTTCCACGCCATCGATGGGGAGGTCGAGATCCTGACTTTGGCTGGCAGCCTGTCGCCCGAAGGCGTGCATCTGCATATGAGTGTGGCTGATGCAACCGGCCGGGTGGTCGGCGGGCATGTGATGGCCGGCTGCACGGTACGCACCACGGCCGAGGTCTTGCTGGCCCTGCTGCCGGACTGGCAGTTCACGCGCGAGTTCGATGCCGCCACCGGCTATGCCGAGTTGCGAATCGGCCCGCGTGATTGATATCCGAAGTGAGCCCCCTGTTTGCGGGGTTACCGGCCCGGCACGCAGTTCTTAGGATGGGGTTTGCCGAGCCTATCGCTCACCCACTGCGTCAGGAGACCCCCATGAAGCCCACTCGCCTCGCCCTCATCCTGGCGCTCAGCCTCGCCGCCTCGGCACAGGCCGCACCGCTGACCAACGGCAGCCTGGAGTCCGGCGCGGCCGGCTTCATCCAGTCGGTGAACAGCGGCAACACGGCTAATAGCTGGACCGTCAGCCTGGCCAATATCGAGTATGTGAAGGCCGGATATGCCGGTGGCGGCGATGTCGTCGGCCCGGCCCAGGACGGCGACTGGTTTGTGGACCTGAACGGCACCCAGGGCCCCGGCCGCATCAGCCAGAGCTTCGATACCGTCGCCGGCCAGTGGTACCGGATCGACTACTACATGTCCGGCAATGCCGGGCCCAACGGCAGCACCAGCGGCGGCAGCAAGACGCTGAACGCCTTGTGGAATGGCGGTGTGGCCGACAGCGCGAGCTATCTGCACCTGCCCGGCGACAAGTGGAGCAACAACCGCTGGGAGGCCCACTCCTTCCTGGTGCAGGCCGTGAGCGCCAACAGCACCCTGGGCTTTCAGAGCACCTCGTTCGCCTACTCGGATGCGGGTCCCTTTGTCGACGCGATCACCGTCACCGCCGTACCCGAGCCCGGCACCTATGCACTGATGCTCGCCGGCCTGGGCCTGCTGGGCTTGGCCCGGCGCCGCCGCGGCTGAACACCAAGCTCGGACAAGGCAAACGGCCGCACCGCCCCTGGGGGCGATGCGGCCGTCGTGCTTTCAGGCTGTTGAAGGCGGATAAAAGCGGTTCAGCGCACCTTGCCGTCCTTCCAGGCATTCAGCAGCTTGTCATAGGCAATCGTCTCGCCCTTGGGCTTTTCATTCGCCAGCTTGGCCCAGGGCGCGCCCTTGTCGGAGAGCCACTTCTTGGCGTCTTCCTTCTTGTTCAGCTTGGGCGGGCACTGCGCCATGCCGGCGCGCTCCAGGCGGCTCATCACCTGGTCCATTTCCTCGGCCAGATTGTCCATCGCGCCCTGGGGCGTCTTCTCGCCGGTGACGGCCTGGGCAACGTTCTTCCACCACAGCTGGGCCAGCTTCGGATAGTCGGGCACGTTGGTGCCGGTGGGCGTCCAGGCCACGCGGGCCGGGCTGCGATAGAACTCGACCAGGCCGCCCAGCTTGGGCGCCATGTCCGTCATCGCCTTGGAGCGGATGTCGGACTCGCGGATCGGCGTCAGGCCGACGATGGTCTTCTTCAGCGAGGTCGTCTTGGCGGTGACGAACTGGGCATAGAGCCAGGCCGCGGCCACCTTGTTGGCGTCATGGTCCTTGAAGAAGGTCCAGGAGCCCACGTCCTGATAGCCGTTCTGCATGCCCTGCTTCCAGTACGGGCCGTTCGGGCCGGGGGCCATGCGCCACTTCGGCGTGCCGTCGGCATTGACCACCGGCAGGCCGGGCTTGGTCATGTCGGCGGTGAAGGCGGTGTACCAGAAGATCTGCTGCGCGATCTGGCCCTGGGCGGGCACGGGGCCGGCCTCGCCGAAGGTCATGCCCGAGGCCTCCTTCGGTGCGTACTTCTTCATCCAGTCCACATACTTGGTCAGCGCATAGACGGCCGCCGGCGAGTTGGTCGCGCCGCCGCGGCTGACCGAGGCGCCGACCGGCGTGCACTTGTCGGCCGCCACGCGAATGCCCCATTCATCGACCGGCATGCCGTTGGGGATGCCGATGTCGGCCGTGCCGGCCATCGACAGCCAGGCATCGGTGAAGCGCCAGCCCAGGGACGGGTCCTTCTTGCCGTAGTCCATGTGGCCGTAGATCGGCTTGCCGTCGATGGTCTTGACGTCTTCGCTGAAGAAGGCGGCGATGTCCTCGTAGGCGCTCCAGTTCAGCGGCACGCCCAGGTCGTAGCCGTACTTGGCCTTGAACTTGGTCTTCAGATCCTCGCGGGCGAACAGGTCGGCGCGGAACCAGTACAGATTGGCGAACTGCTGGTCGGGCAGCTGGTAGAGCTTGCCATCGGGAGCCGTGGTGAAACTGGTACCGATGAAGTCCTTGATGTCCAGTCCGGGATTGGTCCACTCCTTGCCTGCGCCGGCCATATAGTCGGTCAGGTTCATGATCTTGCCGTAGCGGTAGTGCGTGCCGATCAGGTCGGAGTCGCTGATCCAGCCGTCGTAGATCGACTTGCCCGACTGCATCGAGGTCTGCAGCTTCTCGACCACGTCGCCTTCCTGGATCAGGTCGTGCTTGACCTTGATGCCGGTGATCTCGGTGAAGGCCTTGGCCAGCGTCTTGCTCTCGTACTCGTGCGTGGTGATGGTCTCGGACACAACCGAGATCTCCTTCACGCCCTTGGCCTGCAGCTTCTTGGCCGCGTCGATGAACCATTTCATCTCGGCGATCTGCTGGTCCTTGGTCAGGGTCGAGGGCTGGAACTCGCTGTCCACCCATTTCCTGGCTTCCGCCTCGCCGGCCCATGCATGGCCCGCCACCGCGCACGCGGCCGCCAGGGCCAGTGCTGTGTAGTGCATTCTCATGATGTCTCGTCTCCTGTTTTCATTTGCCTCCCCAATGCAGCGAGGGTGACCACGGCCCCGGGGAAGCTCCGGGCCGGATTCCCGAGATAAGCTAACCCTTCTTCATCACGAAGGCCAGGGCGAACATCGACAGCACGAAGCTGATCCAGATGCTGGGCTCCTGCTCCAGCCCGAACCAGGCCATGAACTTGCCGGCCAGGCCAATGAAGATCAGATTGATATAGGCCGCCGTCAACAGGCCCACAAAGAGCCGGTCGCCGCGCGTCGTCTGCATAGGCAGAAAACCCTTGCGCATCGTCGTCGGCGACTTGATTTCCCACACCGTCATGCCCACAAGCATCAGGGCAATGCAAGTAAAAAAGACGGCCACCGGGGTGGTCCAAACCATCCAGTCAAACACAACTACCTCCAGTCAGTTGAGGACAGAGCTTGCTGCGCAAGGTCTGTCCCGCAAGGTCCTTAGACGCGCCCCATCGCAAAGCCTTTAGCGATGTAATGCCGGACGAACCAGATCACGATCGCCCCCGGAACAATCGTCAGCACACCGGCGGCCGCCAAGGTCGCCCAGTCCATGCCCGAGGCCGAGACCGTGCGCGTCATCGTCGCCACGATCGGCTTGGCATTGACGCTGGTGAGGGTGCGGGCCAGCAGCAACTCGACCCACGAGAACATGAAGCAGAAGAAGACCGCCACGCCAACGCCGGCCTTGATCAGCGGCAGGAAGATGGTCAGGAAGAAGCGCGGGAAGGAGTAGCCATCGATATACGCCGTCTCGTCGATCTCGCGCGGAATGCCGCTCATGAAGCCTTCCAGAATCCACACCGCCAACGGCACATTGAACAGCAGGTGGGCCAGGGACACGGCGATGTGCGTGTCCATCAGCCCCAGGGTCGAATAGAGCTGGAAGAAGGGCAGCAGGAACACGGCCGGCGGCGTCATCCGATTCGTCAGCAGCCAGAAGAACACATGCTTGTCGCCCAGGAATGAATAGCGCGAGAAGGCATAGGCAGCAGGCAGGGCCACGGTGATCGAGATCACCGAATTGATGGCCACATAGGTCAGGCTGTTCAGATAGCCCGAGTACCAGGACGCATCGGTGAAGATGGTCTTGTAGTTGTCCCAGGTGAAGTGCTGCGGGAAGAACGAGAAGCTGGACAGGATCTCCGCATTCGTCTTGAAGCTCATATTGACCATCCAGTAGATGGGCAACAAGGCAAAGACGATGTAGCAGAGCAGAAAGATCGTCCGCTTCTGGAACGGTTGCTTGTTAACCATGGCTGGCCTCCGTCTTGTCGGCCGTGCCCACCGCCTGCATCCAGTTGTAGAGCATGAAGCACAGCAGGAGGATGATCAGGAAGTAGATCAGCGAGAAGGCCGCGGCCGGGCCGAGGTCGAACTGGCCGACGGCCTTTTGCGTCAGGTACTGGCTCAGGAAGGTCGTCGCATTGCCCGGCCCGCCGCCGGTCAGCACAAAGGGCTCGGTGTAGATCATGAAGCTGTCCATGAAGCGCAGCAGCACGGCAATCATCAGCACGCCGCGCATCTTGGGCAGCTGGATGTAGCGGAACACGGCGAACTTCGATGCACCGTCGATGCGCGCCGCCTGGTAGTAGGCATCGGGTATCGAGCGCAGGCCGGCATAGCCCAGCAACGCCACCAGCGGCGTCCAGTGCCAGACGTCCATCAACAGCACCGTCAGCCAGGCATGCAGCGCATTGCCGGTGTAGCTGTAGTCGAAGCCCAGCTTCTGCAGGGTCGAGCCCATCAGGCCGATGTCGGCGCGGCCGAAGATCTGCCAGATCGTGCCGACCACGTTCCAGGGAATCAGCAGCGACAGCGCCACGATCACCAGCACGACCGAGGCCTTCCAGCCCTGGGCGGGCATGGACAGGGCCAGCATCACGCCCAGCGGAATCTCCACCGCCAGTACCGAGCAGGAGAACACCATCTGCCGCCACAGCGCCTCGTGCAGGTCCTGGTCGCGCATCACCGCGGCAAACCATTCGGTGCCGACGAAGACGCGGCGCTCGGGCGAGATGATGTCCTGCACCGAGTAGTTGACGACGGTCATCAAGGGCAGGATGGCCGAGAAGGCGACGCAGAGAAACACCGGAAGAATCAACCACCACGCCTTCTGGTTGACCGGCTTCGTGGTCGTGCTCATGCCAGCAACTCCTCATTCTTGTAAAAGCAGCTGTGCGTGCCCAGCACCTGGAACCAGGCCTGCTCGCCCGACTTGGGCTGGGTCTGGTCGGGCGCCAGCCGCGCCTTCAGCACCTGCTCGCCGATGCGGGCCGTCACCAGCACATAGGTGCCGATGTCCTGCACCTGGGTCACCTGCACCGGCAGCGCGCCCGGCGCTCCGGCAGCGGTCAGCGCCACATACTCGGGGCGTACGCCCAGCTTCAGATCGCCTTCCGGCAAATTGGCAAAAGCAGGCAGGCCCTTGTCCAGGGTCAGGAATTGCCCGGCGATCTGCAGCTGGCCGTTCTTGGCGATGACGGGCAGGAAGTTCATGCCCGGCGAGCCGATGAAGTGGCCGACGAAGGTGTGCTGCGGGCGCTCGAACAGGGCCTCGGCGCTGCCCACCTGGACGGCGCGGCCGCGCGTCATCACCACCACCTGATCGGCAAAGGTCAGCGCCTCCACCTGGTCATGGGTGACGTAGATCAGGGTCAGCTTCAGCTCGTGGTGGATCTGCTTGAGCTTGCGGCGCAGCTGCCATTTCAAGTGCGGATCGATCACCGTCAGCGGCTCGTCGAACAGCACGGCCGACACATCGGAGCGCACCAGGCCACGGCCGAGGCTGATCTTCTGCTTGGCATCGGCGCTGAGGTTGGCGGCGCGCTGGTCGAGCTGGCCGCTCATCTCCAGCATCTCGGCGATCACGCCGACGCGCTGCTTGATCTGCGCCTCCGGCACCTTGCGATTGCGCAGCGGGAAGGCGAGATTCTCGGCCACCGTCATCGTGTCGTAGATCACCGGGAACTGGAACACCTGGGCGATATTGCGCGCCTGCGGTGACGCAGCGGTGACATCGACACCGTCGAACTTCACCGTGCCATGCGAGGGCTGCAAGAGCCCGGACATGATGTTCAACATCGTCGTCTTGCCACAGCCCGAGGGGCCCAGCAGCGCATAGGCGCCGCCGTCGGCAAACGTCATCTTCAGCGGCAGCAGCGCGTAGTCGCTGTCCTGCTGGGGGTTGGGCCCATAGGCATGGGCCAGGTCCAGATCGATGCGGGCCATCAGCGCTGCCCTCCTTTCTTCGGTGCCAGCAGCAGATCGCCCTGGGCATCGAACACATAGACCTGCGCCGGGTTCAGGTGCAGCGTCAGCGCCGCACCGAGGTCGAAGAAATGCACGCCGGTCAGCTGAGCCACCACCTCGCCCACCGCGGTGGACAGGTGGACGAAGGTGTCGGAGCCGGAGATCTCAGCCAGCTCGACTTGGCCGTCCAGGGCCAGGTCACCCGGTGCCGCGGTGAGGCGCAGCGCACTCGCACGCACGCCCAGGGTCAGCGCCTGCGAACCCGCCGTTGGCACATCGATACTCAGCACTGCGCCGGACTTCAGTCGCAGGCCGTGACCCTGACGGGTGGCGTCCAGCAGATTCATCGGCGGGTCGCTGAAGGCCCGCGCCACGCGCAGCGACTTCGGGAAGTGGAAGACCTCGGCCGTCGGTCCGTACTGCAGCAGTTCGCCGGCGTCCATCACCGCCGTGTAGCCGCCCAGCAGCAGGGCCTCGCCCGGCTCGGTGGTGGCGTAGATGACGGTCGAGTCGCTGGCGGCGAACAGCTGCGTCAGCTCCTCGCGCAATTCCTCGCGCAGCTTGTAGTCGAGGTTGACCAGCGGTTCGTCCAGCAGCATCAGCGGCGCACCCTTGGCCAGTGCCCGGGCCAGGGCCACGCGCTGTTGCTGGCCGCCGGACAGCTCGGCCGGCAGGCGCTGCAAAAACATCTCGATATGCAGCTTGGCGGCCAGCTCCTGCACGCGCTCCGCAACATTCTTGTCGCCGCGCAGCTTCATCGGCGAGGCGATGTTGTCATGGACCGTCATCGCCGGGTAGTTGATGAACTGCTGATAGACCATCGCCACATTGCGCTCGCGCACCGGCATGCCGGTGACATCGACGCCATCGACGCTGACGATGCCGTGGCTGGGCACATCCAGCCCGGCCATGATGCGCATCAGGCTGGTCTTGCCGGCCTGCGTCGCGCCCAGCAGCACGGTCACCGCGCCGGGCACGGGCTCCAGGCTCATGTCGTACAGCCAGGTGGCGGCGCCGACCTTTTTGCTGATGCCTTGCAGTTTCAGATGCATGGCTGCTGCTTCGAACGCATCACGCGGCCGCTCCTTGATTGGTGGTCATCCATTGCTTCACCGCCTCGCGCTGGGCCTCGGTGTAGTGCAGGCCCAGCTTCGAGCGCCGCCACAGCACATCGTCGGCGCTGAGCACCCATTCCTCGCGCTGCAGATAGCGCAGCTCGATCTCGTACAGGCCGGGGGCCACCTCAGCACCGAGTTCACCGCGTGAAGCCGCCGCGCCGATCAGATGATCGATGCGCGAACCGTAGGCCCGGGCCCAGCGGCGGGCCACGTCGCTCGGCAGCCAGGGATGGCGGGCGCCGACGGCGGCCACAAAGCGCTCGAAGTCAGTGTCGGGGCGCTGCGCCGCGCCTATCCAGCCGGACAGGTCACCGCCAGGCAGAAAGGCAGCCTGCGTCCAGGCCGCACGGCGCTGACCCAGCATGTCGCCGAGCAGATCGGCAGCATCCTCGGCCAGCTTGCGGAAGGTGGTGATCTTGCCGCCCCAGACGCTGAGCAGCGGCGCGCCATCCTTGTTCGGCTCGAGCAGATAGTCGCGGGTCACGGCCGACGGATCGCCCGAGGCATCGTCGAGCAGCGGGCGCACGCCGGCATAGCTCCAGGCCACATCGTCGTTGCTGATCGCCTTCTTGAAATAGCGCGAGGCCTGCTCGCACAGGTACGCCTGCTCGTCGCTGGCAATGCGTGCCACACCGGGATCACCCTGCAGCTCGACGTCGGTCGTGCCTATCAGCGTGAAGTCGCGCTCGTAGGGGATGGCGAAGATGATGCGCTTGTCGGGGTTCTGGAAGATATAGGCGTGGTCGTGCTCGAAGGCGCGTTTCACGATGATGTGGCTGCCCTTGACCAGGCGCAGGCTCTTGGTGGCCAGTGTCTCGCCCCGCGCCGGCCGCGCCACGCCGCGCAGGAATGACTCGGCCCAGGGGCCGGCGGCATTGACCAGCGCCCGGGCACGGATGGTTCTCTTGTTTCCCTGAGCGCCCCCAAGGCCGCCGCCTTGCGGCGTCCGCCCCTCCGAGGGGGAGCCAGGAAACTCGGGGCGGCCCAGCGTTTCCTGGTGAGCATTCTGCAAGGTGGCCGTCCAGCCCTCGGCATCGCGCTGCGCCTCGACGCAGGCGGTGCGCGTCAATATGGTCGCGCCATGTCGCTGCGCGTCCAGTGCGTTCAGCAGCACCAGGCGGGCGTCGTCCACCCAGCCATCGGAATAGACAAAGCCCCGGGTGTATTGCGACTTCAGCGGCGCGCCCAGCGGGCTGCTGCGCAGATCGACGCCATTGGAGCCCGGCAGCACCTCGCGACGGGCCAGATGGTCGTACATGAACAGGCCGATACGGATCATCCAGGCCGGGCGCATCGCCGCGTCATGGGGCATCACGAAACGCAGCGGCCACATGATGTGGGGCGCGCTTTTCAGCAGCACCTCGCGCTCCTGCAAGGCCTTGCGCACCAGCGAGAACTCGTAGTACTCAAGGTAGCGCAGCCCGCCGTGTATCAGCTTGGTCGACGAAGACGAGGTGTGCGAGGCCAGGTCATCGCGCTCGACCAGCAGCACCTTCCAGCCCCGGCCGGCCATGTCGCGGGCGATGCCGGCGCCATTGATGCCGCCGCCGACGACAAGCAGGTCGTAGGCATCGGGCGCGTTGGACTGAGGGTCGAGTTGGGCACTCAAAGGCTGTCTCCGTAGCGAATTTCGGTTCGCTATTGTGTTCTTCTTTTTTCTTTTTAACGCGTTTTGGTGCGATTAATGCCAGGGTTTTCCCTCGATACGATTCGTTTGGGTTCGCTTTAGGCTCGCCTTAACGCCAAAATGGTGCGCCCGGCAGCCCCCTACACTCTCGTTCCATGATTCCCAATCCCCGTCAGAACGATCTGCTGCAGGAGGTGCGCGCCCGCGGTTCGGTCAGCGTCGAGGCACTGGCCGACAAGTTCGGGGTGACACTGCAGACAGTGCGCCGCGATGTGCAGCGCATGGCAGAGGCCGGCCTGGTGGCGCGCTTCCACGGCGGCGTGCGCGTGCCGTCCAGCACCACCGAGAACATCGCCTACCGCCAGCGCCAGGCGCTGCAGGCCGACGGCAAGGCGCGCATCGCCAAGGCGATTGCGGCGCGCATACCGGCCGGCAGCTCGCTGTTCCTGAACCTGGGCACCACCACCGAGGCGGTGGCGCGCGAGCTGCTGCACCACAAGGGCCTGCGCGTCATCACCAACAACCTGAATGTGGCCACCATACTCAGCGACAACACCGAATGCGAGCTGGTGATGGTGGGCGGCACGGTGCGCGCCCGCGACCGCGGCGTGGTCGGCGAGGCGGCGGTGGACTTCATCCGCCAGTTCAAGGTCGACATCGGCCTGGTCGGCATCTCGGGCATAGAGGCCGACGGCACCCTGCGCGATTTTGACTACCGCGAGGTGATGGTGGCCCGCGCCATCATCGAACATTCACGCCAGGTCTGGCTTGCGGCCGACCACAGCAAGTTCAACCGCCCGGCCATGGCCGAAGTGGCGCAGCTGCAACAGCTGGACCTCTTGATCACCGACGAGGCGCCGCCGGAGCCCTTCCCTGCCCTGCTCAATGATGCGGGGGTGGAGTTGGTGGTGGCGGATTGAACGATGGCCCCGGATTGCGTCCGGGCTACAAACTGACGGGTAGCCCGGATGCAATCCGGGGCAAAAAAACCGCCCGAGGAGACCCTGATGACCTACCTGCTCGCCCTCGACCAAGGCACCTCCAGCTCCCGCTCCATCGTGTTCGATGGCCAAGGCCATATCGTCGCGATGGCGCAGCGCGAGTTCCGCCAGATCTTCCCGCAGCCGGGTTGGGTCGAACATGACGCGATGGAGATCTGGCACAGCCAGCTGGCCACCGCGCGCGAGGTGCTGGCCAAGGCCGGGCTGAAGGCCGGCGACATCCACGCGCTGGGCATCACCAACCAGCGCGAAACCACCGTGGTGTGGAACCGCAGGACCGGCCTGCCCGTCTACCACGCCATCGTCTGGCAGGACCGCCGCGCCGAGCCCACCTGCGCGGCCCTGCGCGAGCAAGGCCTGACCCCGGTGGTACAGCGCAAGACCGGCCTGGTGATCGACGCCTACTTTTCCGGCACCAAGCTGAAGTGGATTCTCGACAACGTCACCGGCGCCCGCGAGCAGGCGGCACGCGGTGAGCTGGCCTTTGGCACGATCGATTCATGGCTGGTCTGGCAGCTGACCAACGGTCAGGTCCATGCCACAGATGTCAGCAATGCCTCGCGCACGATGCTGTTCAATGTCCACCAGAACGCCTGGGATGCCGAGTTGCTGCAGGCGCTGGACATTCCGCCCGAGGTGCTGCCCGCCGTCCACCCCTCGGCCCACGACTTCGGCCGCGTGGCTGCCGAGCATCTGGGCGGCGAGATCGAGATAGGCGGCATTGCCGGCGACCAACAGTCGGCCCTGTTCGGCCAGGCCTGCTTCAAGGCTGGCATGGCCAAGAACACCTATGGCACCGGCTGCTTCATGCTGATGCACACCGGTGCGCAGTTTCAGAGCTCGGGCAATGGGCTGATCACCACCAGCGCGGCACAGGCCTCGCGCACACCCGAGTTCGCGCTGGAGGGCAGCGTCTTCATCGGCGGCGCCGTCGTGCAGTGGCTGCGTGACGGTTTGCAGGCCATCAAGGGCAGCGGCGAGGTCCAGGGACTGGCGGAGAGCGTGCCCGATGCGGGTGGCGTGATGTTCGTGCCGGCCTTCACCGGCCTGGGCGCGCCCTACTGGAATGCCGAGGCCCGCGGCGCCATCGTCGGCCTGACCCGCGGCTCCACTGTCGCCCACATCGCCCGCGCGGCGCTGGAAAGCATCGCATTTCAAAGCGCCGCCCTGTTGCAGGCGATGAGTCGTGATGCGGTGGCCGCCGGTGGCGCGCCGGTATCCGAGTTGCGCGTCGATGGCGGCGCCTGTGTGAACAACCTCTTGATGCAGTTCCAGGCCGATTTGCTGGGCATCCCAGTGGTGCGGCCCAAGGTGATAGAGACCACCGCACTGGGTGCGGCCTATCTGGCCGGCCTGGCGACCGGCCTGTACGGCAATCTGGATGAGCTGAGCCGCCACTGGCAGGCCGAGCGGGTGTTCCACCCGACGATGCCGCGCGAGCGCGCGCAGGAACTGATGGCGCAATGGGAGCGCGCGGTGCGACAGACCGCCGCCCTTTGACCGCTCAAGTCGCCAGGCCGGTGCCGACGTTCTCCACCAGCGGCGCCTTCAGCGCCAGGTTCATCACGAACTCACTGCCCCGGCCCGGCTCGCTGCTGACGCAGAGCTCTCCGTCGAACAGCGTCTTGATGATGTTGTAGCTGATCGACAGCCCCAGACCGCTGCCGCCCCGGCCCATCTTGGTGGTAAAGAAGGGCTCGAATACGCGGGGCAGGTGATGAGCGGCAATGCCGACTCCGTTGTCGCTGAAGCGCAGCTCGACGCGGTCGTCCTTCAGCGCTTTGGCGGACAAGTGCATCTGTCCACCCTCGCGTCCGTCGAACGCATGGACCAGCGCGTTATTGATCAAGTTGCTCAGCACCTGGCAGTAGGGCCCGGGATAGCCGTCGAGCCAGATGCCCTCGTCAACCTCGAGGCTGATCTGGTGCCCGCCATTGCGGATGCGGCCCATCATCATGGCGACGACGTCCTGACTGGTCTTGGCCAGATCGAAGCGGCGGCGCTGCGCGCTGCTGCGGTCCACAGCCACCTGCTTGAAGCTGTCCACCAGTTCGGCCGCGTCCTGCAGGCCCTTGACCAGAAAGCGCGACGCCAGCCTGACATCGCCGAAGAAGCCGAACAAGTCGCTGCGGCGCAGCGCCTGGGCGCTGGCCCGCTGCTCAACCGCCTCGGTCTTCTGCAGCAGCGTGCTGGCCATCAAGAGGCCGTTGCCTATCGGCGTGTTCAGCTCGTGCGCCACGCCGGCCACCAGGGCACCCAGGGCCGCCAGCTTCTCCTGCTCGACCAAGCGGCCCTGCGCGTCCTGCAGGCGCTGGTAGGCGCTGGCATTGTCCAGGGCGATGGCGGTGTAGGCGCTGAGCGTGCGGAAGATCAGCCACTCATGCTCGGCATAGGCCTGGGCGCGGGGCGACTGGGTGGTGATGACGCCCAGCACTCGCTGATCCACCAGCAAGGGCGCGAACATCGCGCTGCGCGTGGGCATGGTGCCGGGCAGCTGATTGGGGTCGCTGCCATCGGCGGCCAGCTCGACCGCGACCTCGCGGCGTTCGCGCACGCAGCGTGCCGCGTAGGAATCGGGGTCGTCGAGCGGGATGTGGTCGGTCGGCAGGCGCACGCCCTGCTCGACGTCGAACACCGAGCTGAGCCGCCGGGCATCGGCATCGAGCAGGTAGATGGCAAAGCTGCTGGCATCGAGCAGGGCGTGGACGTGACGGTTCAGGGTCTCGAACACGGCGGTCGATTCCAGGTGGGCGGTGATCTCCTGGCCGATCACGCCCAGCTTCTCCAGGGTCAGGCTGTTGCGCTGCAGCAGATCGGCCCGCGCCGCCTCCGCCTCGCGGAGCTGCCGCAGATGCTGGGCCTCGGCCCTGGCACTCTCGGACTGAAAACGCAGCTCCATGGCCATCAGGCGATCGGTGGCCTGGCGGCTGTGGGACTTCTCGCGCGCCGCCGAGGCCTCGCATTCGGTCGCGTAGGCCTGCTCGAAGCGGCCCAGTCGGGCGCACTCGGCGGCCAGGGTCAGCAACAGATCAAGCGGCGGCTGGAAGCTCTCGATGCGACGTGCCAGGGCCAGGGCTTGCTCCAGGCAGGCCAGCACGCCCTGCTCGCCCGACACATTGCCCCTGCCGACGAGCGCTGAACGCACATGGGCCAGCATCTGCAGCGCCTCGATCTGATGCACCGGTGCATCGGCCTGCCGGGCCAGGTCCAGGGCCTGCAGGGCCACCGCCTCGGCCTGCTCGTGCTGGCCCAGGCTAAGCAGGGCATGGGCACGGCCGCGCTGCATGCGCAGATGCAGGTCGGAGCTGATCTCGCCCCGGTCAAGTTCATCGAGCAGGGTCAGGGCCTGGGAGAAGTCGGCCCGGTCCAGCGCCAGATCGACGCGGTAGCACAGCGCCACGGCATAGTTGCGGGAGCCGCGCACCGGTGCCAGGCAGGGCATGGCCTCGTCCAGCAGGGCCTGGGCCAGCTCCAGGCGGCCGAGCTTGCGCAGCGTCTCGCCCATCTGCATCAGGCAGCCACCGATGCGCAGCTGCCAGCCGGTGGGCCGGGCCAGGTCCAGCGCACGCTGGCCCCAGTCGAGTGCGGTCTCATAATCGTTCAGACTGGCAAATGCATTGCCGGTATTGGCCGCTGCATTGATGGCGTTCTGCAACTGGCCGCTCTGCAGGGCCGCCTCGAAACCCAGCATCTGGTGGCGCACGGCCTGGGCAAAGTCCGCCACGCGAAAGGCCCGGCTGCCGCGATAGAGCTGCACGGCGGCCACTGCCGCCGGATGCAGGCCACTGGTGTCGGCCGGGAAGTGCCGGGACCAGCGCGCATCGAGCGGGCGCCAGTCGCCAAAGGTGGTGTTGCGCGCCATCGTGGCCTCGAAGACCAGCACGCGCGTGGCATCTCCGGCCCGCCGCGCCGCCTCGGTCGCCAGCTCCAGCTCGGACTGCCCGAGGGGCAACTCGCCAAGCGATGTATGCAGCTGGGCCATCGCCCAGTGTGCATCGGCGCTACCCAGGATGTCTCCCAGGGCCTCGAACCCGGCCAGCGCGATGCGCGCGGCCTCGAAGCCGGGGGCGAACTCGCCGAACAGGCGCTTGGCCTCGGCCTCCAACAGATGCAGCCGGGGCAGCAAAGCGGCGTCGGCTGTCTCGGAGTCACGCAGATTCAGGCCGCGGGCCAGCGCCACGGCCCGCGCGGTGTCGCGCTCGCGCAGCTGCCAGGCGAGCGCGACGGTGGCGGCCCTGTGGGCAGCTCCGCTCAGTCCGGGCAAGCGAGCCTGCAGCTGCGTCAGTGCCTCGTCGTCATCGAACAGCGACAGCGGCCCCATCAGGGACTCCTTGGTCTTGCGCCATGGTGCATTCCTGCTCCTGGGATGTGGCCAGACCTTATCATTTTTGCACGACCGGCAACCCACCCATTCGGGGCATCCGGCCAGGAGTCGGCTCGCTGCCTCGATACTGCGGCCTGTCGCATCGAGGCTGCGGCCCGGGTCCCGGGCATTCAACAATCACGCACCTCTTGTGAAGGAGACTCCATGCGACACCCTTCGAAACGCTGGCACTGGCTGGCCTTCAGCCTGTGGGCTGCGGCCTCGGCGGCCTCATCGGCGCCGGCCGCCAGCCCCCTGGCCGAGGTCAAGGTGATGGTGCTGGCCACCTACCACTTCGGCAATCCGGGCCAGGATGCTGTGAACCTGGCGGTGGATGATGTGCTGAGCCCCAAGCGCCAGGCCGAGCTGCAGACCTTGACGCGGCGGCTGGTCGAATTCAGGCCCCACAAGGTCATGGTGGAGCGCCGGCCGGCCGCGCCGGACAGGCCGGAGCTGCCCAGCTACCAGGCCTGGCGCCAGGGCGAGCGGCGGGCGCAGCGCAACGAGGTCGAGCAACTCGGCTTTCGACTGGCCGAAGCGCGCGGCCATGAGCAGGCCTATGGCGTCGACGCCGACGGCAACTTCCCTTTCGAGCCACTACAGGACTATGCCAGGCAGCGCGGCATGGAGGCGCGGCTGCAGGCCATGCTGGCCGTGCTGCAGCAAGGCGCCAAGGACTTCGAGGTGCGTCAGGCCCGCCACAGCATCGCCGAACTGCTGGCCGAACTGAACCGGCCCGAGGCCCTGCTGCGCGACCACCAGTTCTATACCGAGGCCCTGCACTTCGGCCACGGCGACAACCAGCCCGGCGCCGAGCTGCTGGGCCAGTGGTACACGCGCAATGCCCGCATTTGCGCCCGCGTCGTGCAGCTGGCGCGACCGGGCGAACGCATCGTGGTCGTCTATGGCTCGGGCCATGCCTATCTGCTGCGCCAGTGCGTGCTCGAGCAGCCGGGCTGGCGATTGGTCGAGGCGCTGCCCTATCTGCTGGGGCAGTAGGCAGCAGCCCGGCGCCTACTTGCCCCGTACCAGGCCCGGGGCTGCCAGATCCAGCTGATCCATCGTCAGCACCAGCGCTTTGGCGTCGAGCTTGCGCAGGGCCTCGCCGGCCGTTTTCAGATCGCCGACGACGACGGTGCGCAGTGCCAGCGCGGCCCAGTGCGTGGCGGCAAACTCGCCGACCTGGGGCGCGGTGACGGCCAGCAGCTCGGGCACGGTGTTGTTCAGCTCGGCCAGGGGGCGGCCGCGGTCCATCTGGCTGGCCACCACCGAAGCCAGGCCTGCCGTCGACTCCAGGCTGCGGGCAAAGCCGCCGACCAGGGCCGCCTGGCGCGCGGCCAGTTCGGCGGCGTCGGGGGTGCGGGAGGCCAGGCCCGTGATCTCGGCGCGCATCAGCTCCACCACCTGGGCGGCGGTCGGATTGTTGGTCTGCGCCTGGGCCAGCACCAGGCCGCCGACGCGGTTGCTGGCGGCGCTGCTGCCCGCGCCATAGCTTAGGCCGCGCTTGATGCGCACCTCCTGGTTCAGCCGCGCCGAGTAGCCCACGCCCAACACAGCATTGGCCACCGCGCCGATGCGGCGCGCCTGCACCTGGTCCTGCGGCACAAAGGGCGCGACCACGGCCACGCCGGCCTGACCGGCGCCGGGCAGATTGACCAGCACCAGTGCGCTGTCCAGCGGCTGCGCTGGCGTGGCGCTCATGCGGGGCAGGGCCATGCGGTTCGATGGCCATTGGCCCAGTGCGCGCTCGGCCAGGGCCCGGGCGTCGTCCAGCTTGAGATCGCCGGCCAGTATCAAGGTCGTCGTCTCGGGCCGCACCCACAGCCGGTGCAGGGCCACCACGTCATCGCGCTGGATGCGCGCCAGCGTCTGCGCCGTGCTCGACGCGCCATAGGCGCTGGCGCCCCAATAGACGCGCCGGGCCACGTCCTGCGCCACCTGGGTCGGGTTGGACTGGGCCAGCTTCAGTGCGTCCAGCGCCTGGGCGCGGGTACGTTCCAGCTCCTCGGCCGGGAAGGTGGGTGCGCGCAACAGGTCCACCAGCAGGCCGACCGCGGCATCCAGCTTCGGTGTCGAGACGGTCAGGCCCAGCAGGCTGCTGTCCCAGCCGGCGCTGGCCAGCAGGCTGCTGCCCAGGGCCTCGGCCTCGCGAGCGATCTGGGTTGCATCCAAGGTTGTGCCGGCGCGCTTGGCACCCTTGGTCAACAGGGTGGCGGTGATGCCGGCCAGGCCCGCACGCGACGCTGGATCGGCCAGGCTGCCGACCTCGACCCGCAACAGCGCGCTGACCAGCGGCACGTCGTGCCGCGATGCCAGCACCACACGCACGCCATTGGGCAGGCGGAACTCTGCTATCGCCGGCACGGTGATCGCCGCGGCCGGGCCGGGCAGCGGCGGCACATCCACGCCCGGGGTTTGCGCCAGCGCGACGGCGCTCAGGCAGGCCAGCACCAGGCCAGACAGCAGCGAATTGCGGCCGCTCATGATTTCGCGCCTTTCTTCTTCGTCTGCGCTTGCGTGTAGTGGATGGTCACGCGCCTGGCGTCCAGCACGTAGGTCTTGAGCACGGACTGCACGTCGGCGGCCGTGACGGCCTGCAGCTCGCTCAGTTCGCGGTTGACCGCATGCGCATCTCCCTGCAGCACCACCGCCTGACCGATGGCCGCGGCGCGGCCCTGCGGCGTTTCGCGGGCCACCAGGGCCGTGGTCAGCAGGCCGGTCTTGACCTTGTCCAGCTCGGCGGCCGAAATCGGCCCTGTGGCCAGGCGCGTGATCTCATGCATCAGCGGCGCCACCAGCTGATCGGCCCGCTGCTTGCCGGCAGCGATGGCGAAGGCGATCAGCAGGCCGGCGTCGGCGTATTGGGCCGCCTCGAAACCGGCGCTCTGGGCGATGTTCTGGCGGTAGACCAGGGCCTCGTTGAGCCGCGAGGACTCGCCGGCGCTGAGCAGGGCCTGGGCCACGCGCAGTGCCTTGGTGTCGGGGCTGGCTACCTTTGGCGCCTGCCAGATCAGCAGCGCCGCCGGCAGCGGCACATTGGCGCCGCTCAGCGCGACGACACGGTCCCTGGCCAGACGCGGCTCGGCCACATTGACGCGCGGAATCGGCGTTGCCGGCCGCTGCAGGCCGCCGAAATAGCGGTCCACCCAGGCATCGAGCTGCCTGGCATCGAACCCGCCGGTGACGATCAGCACCGCGTTGTCGGGGCGGTAGTAGGTGGCATGGAAGCGGCGCACATCGTCCAGGGTGGCGGCATTCAGATCCTCGATGTTGCCTATCACCGGGCGCTTGTACGGATGGCGCTCGAAGCCCTCGGACGCCATCGCATTGAACAGCAGGCCGTAGGGCTCGGCCAGCACGCGCTGGCGGAACTCCTCTTGCACGACCAGGCGCTCGCTGTCGAAATTGGCCTGATCCACGGTCAGGCTGGACATGCGTTCGGCCTCGGCCCAGAGGATGCGCTCCAGGTGGTTGGACGGCACCAGCGCCTCGTAGCCGGTCATGTCCTCGGCGGTGAAGGCATTGTTCATGCCGCCCACGTCCTCGGTCAGGCGGTCGAACTGCTCGGCCTTCATGTGCTTGGTGGCCTTGAACATCATGTGCTCGAACAGATGGGCAAAGCCCGAGCGGCCGACCGGATCGTCCTTGCCGCCGACCCGGTACCAGACCTGCACGCTGACCGTGGCGGCGCGCGGATCGGGCGAGGCGATGACCTGCAGGCCATTGGCCAGGGTGCGCTGGGTCAGGGCCAGCGGCGGCACCGCCAGCTGGGCCCAGGCCGGCAGGGCCAGGGCCGAGGCGGCCAGCAGAAGGCTGCGGCGGCCGATGGCGGTTCCGTAGCCCGGATGCAATCCGGGGCCGGCGTCGACGCGCGCCAAATACCCGGATTGCATCCGGGCTACGTCATTCTTCCTCTTCATCGTCATCCTGCTCTTCGGGTTCCGGCTCGGCCAGGCCCAGGCCACCCAGGCCCGGCAGCTCGGTTAACCGGCGCAGACCGGTGGTGGTGCGGGCCCAGAACTGCGAGAACGAGGCGCAGCGCTCGCCGGGCTCGCCCAGCAGGGTGGGCGCGAACTCCGTCTCCCAGCCGTCCATCTGACCCTGCAGATAGCCGGCGATGTGCGGCGAGATCTGACCCCGCACGCTCTTGGCCTTGGCCAGGGCGGTCTTCAACGCCGCGGCGTCGCACAGCCATATCTCGTCGCAGAGCCTGGCCATGCGCGTCAGCACAAAGCGCCAGCGCGCCTCGCTCCAGGGAAAGGCGTCGTGGAAATTGCTCAGCAGCAGGCCGACCTTGAGCGTGCTGGGCGGCACGCGGTCCGGCAGATCGCGCAGGCCCCAGGGCTGGACCAGCCAGACCTCGCGACCGGCCGCAGCCTTGGCCTTGGGCGGCCCGACCGCCTTGCCCAGCTGGGCCACCAGCGTCTCGGGCGGTGCGGCATGCAGCTTCGGTTCATTCACGCCATTGGCGAGTGGCTGGGTGACCACCGCCTCGGGGCTCCGCGCGATGGCTTCCAGCGCCTCGTACGAGGCATCCAGCACCGTGCCCTTGGCGGACCACTCGGCCATGCCCTTGGGCGCAAAACGGGTCACGTTCTCGGCATTGAACAGATAGGGCTTGTGGCTGCCGGTGCCGGCCACCCACTGCCAGCTGAGGTGGTTGCTGGCCAGGTCGCCATCGAGCAGATGGCCCAGCATCCAGTCGGCGCCGGCCCGCCAATGCACCTTGCGCAGGTGCACGATGTAGGAGGCCAGCCACATCCGCGCATGGTTGTGCAGATAGCCGCAGGCATAGAGCATGCGCACGGCGGCGTCTATCGTCGGCACGCCGGTGCGCGCCTCGCGGATGTCGGCCGGCAGCTCGGCAGCATAGGCGGCCTCGGGCAGCGGGCCCTCGTGCAGCGAGTTCAGGATGCCGTCGCCCTCGTGGCGCCAGACATGCTGGAAGAACTCGCGCCAGCCCAGCTCGTAGGCGAACTTGTTCTGCAGGTCCAGCTGGTGGCGCGAGTCCAGAAAACGCGCCGCCTCCGGCATGCTGATGAAACCGTGGGTCAGATAGGGCGAGATCTTGCTGACCGCGCCTCCCAGGTGATTGCGGGTGCGGGCATAGTCGCCCGGCTTGATGGCGGCCAGACGCGCCAGGGCCGCCGTCACGGTGGGCTCGAAACGCGGCAGTTCCAGTTGATTCGACTTCATAAGCTTCCAGGCCCGCAATTGGCGGGCAAGGCGCTATTGTCGGTGCTGCCGGCGCTCTGCGGCCGGGCCACGCAATGAGCGCTAGGATGGCACCATGAACAATGCAACTCGCTATCTGTCATTTTGGCTGCTGCTCACGGTCTTCGGTGCTGCCAGTCCCGGGGCCTCGGCGCAAGCAGCCACCGGGCCGGACCAGGCCCCGGTCTACGCCCTGCTGTCCCTGATCGGGGACCGACTGGATACGGTCGTGCGACGGCCGCAGACCGGATCCCTGGTGGACAACAACCTGCGCTCGTCCCTGCCGATTGCGGACCCGGTGTTCGATGATGTCGCCGTGGCTGCCGCCATCAAGGCGATTCGTCAGGCGGTGCCCAATGCGGAGTTCGCCGCGATCAACACCCGCAGTCCGGTGCTGTTCGAAAAGCAGCGCACGCTGTTCGAGGTCGTGAATGGCGTGCTGCAAATGCCTGAGGCGGTGCGCAATGTGATCCGCGAGCAGGGGGCGGGCCGGCTGGTGCTGATCGGCAAGCTGCGTGACGATGCGCAGGTCACAGTCGACAGCGGCATGATCGATGGCGCGGGCAAGCTCGAAGGACTCGGGTTCTATCTGGATGGAACCTGGGAGAGTGTCCAGAATAACGAGAACTCGGGGGCGTCACAGGGCGGGCGCGGCTTCATCGCGCCCTACACCTACCTGCAGCTGAGTCTGGTGGACTTTCCTTCCGGTCGGGTCCTGGGCCGGCGCAGCATCAAGGCCTCTCAGGCGATCGGATCCGGCCGCGCACAGCAAAGCACCGATGACCCCTGGGCCGCGCTGAACGCGGCCGAGAAGGTGCGCATGATCAACTCGCTGATCGACGGCGAGGTCGGCAAGGCAATGGCTGCGCTGATGGCACGCTAGGTTCAGCTGACATGAGCGACCCGGATGATTTAATCTGCGCGCTCAATGCGATAACAGGGAGACGATATGGCCTATATGCTGATGATGATAGAGCCGCTGAACCAGCGCCAGACCCGCACCGAGGCCGAGGGCCGCGCCGTCTACGACCGCATGGTGCGCTTCGGCCAGGACCTGCACGAGCGCGGCCTGCTGATCGCCAGCGAGTCACTGCGCTCGCACACCGACGCCACCCAGCTGCAGGTGCGCAACGGCCGCATGCAACTGATCGACGGCCCCTATGCCGAGGCCAAGGAGATGGTGGGCGGCTTCTTCCTGATCAATTGCCGCAGCCGGCAGGAAGCGCTGGACATCGCCGCGCAATGCCCGGCGGCGGAGTGGTGCACGGTGGAGGTGCGAGAGACCGCGCCCTGCTATGTGGAGTCGCTGGGCGCCGCCGACTGACCCGCGGAAAACCCTCAGCCACAAGCGCCCGCCAAGTCTTGTGCGGGCGGGTCATCCTGCGCTAGGCTCAGCCCGCCCACCCCAACAATAAGAGGAGCACCCCCATGAGACTCTGCTCGCTGAAATCCGCCGCCCTGCTGGGCGTGACGGGCCTGATGCTGAGCGCCGCCGGCGCCGCCCAGGCCCAGGCCGGCGTTGCCAGCTGCGCCAAGGCCAAGGCGAACAGCCTGGACGCCTGGCTGTGCAAGGACGAGTCGCTGATGGCCCTGGACAAGAAGATGGCCGAGACGCTGAGCGCCGCCGAGCCCATCGCCGCCAAGGAGAAACCGCCGATGCTCAAGGCTGAGCAGCGCGGCTGGGGCACAAAGTCGCGGGACGAATGCCTGAAGGCCGGCGACGCGGCCGCCTGCCTGAAGCTCAGCTACCAGCGCCGCATTGCCGAGCTGCAGGCCACCTATGCGCTGATGCCGCCCACCTCCAAGGCCAACTACCAGTGCGGCAGCAAGCCCGAGGACGTGGTCAAGACCGCGACTTTCGCCACCGACCCGCCGACGATGCTGGCCGAGTACGACGAAACCGCCTCGGTGCTCTATCAGAAGGCCAGCGCCGTGGGCTCCAGCTATGCCGGCGATCAGGTCAGCTTCTTCGAGCTGGAAGGCCAGGCCAAGATCGTCTGGGGGCCTGGCAGCCCGGAGTGGAAGTGCAGAAAAGAGTGACCGGCGGAAGCCCCCGCCGTAGCCCGGATGGAATCCGGGGCCCCGGATTCCATCCGGGCTACAACTGACCCGCTCCGCGCATGCCTCTGCACATCCAGACACCCCTGCTTCTTTCCGCCTCGCTCTCCACGCCAGACCAACAAATCTGGCTCAAGCTCGAAGCGCTGCAGCCACCGGGCTCGTTCAAGCTGCGCGGCATGGGCCATGCCTGCCAGACCTACCAGCAACGCGGCGCGCGGCGCTTCGTTTCGTCCTCGGGCGGCAATGCCGGCATTGCGGCGGCCTATTGCGGGCGGCGGCTGGGAATTCCAGTCACCGTCGTTGTGCCCCAGACGACGACCGAACGGGCCAAGGATTTGATCGCCCAGCAGGGCGCCGAGCTGATCGTCCACGGCGCTTCCTGGCAGGAGGCCAATGCGCTGGCACAAAGCATGGCGACCGGCGATGCCGCCCTGCTCCACCCCTTCGACGACCCGCTGCTGTGGCAGGGCCATGCCAGCATGATCGACGAGGTGGCGGCCAGCGGCGCGCCCAAGCCCGACGCGGTGCTGCTGTCGGTGGGCGGCGGCGGTCTGCTGAACGGTGTGATAGCAGGCCTGCGCCGCAATGACTGGGCCGATGTGCCGGTGCTGGCGGTCGAGACCGCGGGCGCCGATTCGCTGGCACAGGCCATGGCGGCGGGCCGCCGCATCGAACTACCGGCCATCACCAGCATCGCCACCTCGCTGGGGGCACGCCAGGTCTGCGAGCAGGCCTTTGCCCTGACGCAGAGCCACGAAGTGCAAAGCGTCGTGGTGTCCGATTTCGAGGCCGTCAGCGCCTGCCTGCGCTTCATCGACGACCAGCGCCTGCTGGTCGAACCGGCCTGTGGCGCGGCGCTGGCCGCGGTCTACGGCCGGCATGCGGCGCTGCGGGCCTACCGGAATGTGCTGGTGATCGTCTGCGGCGGCGTCACCGCCAGCCTGGCCCAGCTGCAGCAGTGGTTCAAGGCACTGGGCCCGCAGTGACGGCCCTGCCGAAGCGCCGCCGGTAGGCGCTGGGGCTGGTGCCGGCCTTGGCGCGAAAGTGGCGGCGCAGCGACTCCTCGGAGCCGAAGCCCGCCAGTTCGGCCAGGCGCGCCATCGGCAGATCCTGCGCCTCTAGCATGTCCTTGGCCAGGGCCACCCGCTCCCGTATCAGCCAGTCGATCGGCGACAGGCCGGTGGCCTCGCTGAACTGGCGCTGCAGACTGCGCGGGCTCATGGACGCCTCGTCGGCCAGCGACTGCAGGCTGTGCGACAGGCGCGGATTGGCGCGCATCCAGTCCATCAGCCGGGCCAGCCGACCCACTTCGTCGGTCGGCATCGGCCGTGGCACGAACTGCGCCTGGCCGCCATCGCGGTGCGGCGGCAGCACCAGTCGTTGGGCGACGCGGTTGGCGATCCTGGCCCCGTGGTCGCGCCGCACCAGGTGCAGCAGCATGTCGAGCCCGGCGGCCGACCCGGCGGCGGTGATGACCTGGCCCTCATCGACATACAACTCGTCGGGCCGCACCCTGATGGCCGGGAAGCGCTGGGCCAGCAGATCGGCATAGCGCCAGTGCGTGGTCGCCGACTTGCCGTCCAGCACACCGGCAGCGGCCAAGACAAACACGCCGGAGCAGATCGAAGTGAGCCGCGCGCCGCGCTCGTAGGCCCGGGCCAGCGCCTTGACCAGGGCAGGCGGCGGCACCTCGTGCACATCGCGCCAGCCTGGCATGACGATGGTGTCGGCCCGAGCCAGCAGGCGCAGCGTGTACGGCGCCTCGACGATGAGGCCGCCGGCCGAGCGCAGCCGGCCCCGCTCGGGCGAGCAGACGGCGTAGCGGTACCAGTCGACCTCCAGCTCCGGCCTGGGCAGGGCGAACAGCTCGGTCGTGCAGGCGAACTCGAAGGTGCACAGGCGGTCGTAGGCGACGGCGGCGACGAGATGGTCTTTCATGGCGCGATGTTACCGAATCATGGCAATCGCGCCACTGTTTCTCCGAGCCCCCGCTGGGCACACTGGACGCATGTTCTTCCACCCCTGCCGGAGCTTTCAGATGCCGTCCCTCGTCACCACCGTTGCCCCCGCCCCGTCCGCCGCCGCCCTGGCCCACTTCGAGCACAGCCTGCAGTTCGAGACCGATTGCTGGGATGTGCATGACGCGCTGAGCAGCGGCCAACCCGACTTCGTGCTGCTGGACGTGCGCAGCGCCGAGCACTACGCCGCCGGCCATGTGCCGGGCGCCACCCATCTGCTGCGCGGCAAGATGATTGAATCGAAGCTGGCCGACTACCCGCCGGACACCATCTTCGTCACCTACTGCGCCGGCCCGCATTGCAATGGCGCCCAGCGTGCGGCCATCCGCCTGGCCCAGCTCGGGCGGCCGGTGAAGATCATGATCGGCGGCATCACCGGCTGGGTGGACGAGGGCTTCGCCCTGGAACAGCCGCAGACTTGATGCAAGTCATCTCGATCTACGGGGCGAAGTGCAGAATCCGTTGACGCAACCATCAACGAAAGGCTGATCATGAAACCCAATGTAGGCACGATAGACCGGGTCTTGCGTATCGTCGGCGGTCTGGTCCTGATCGGCCTGGCGGCCAGCGGTACCGTGGGTGTCTGGGGCTATATCGGCGTGGTGCCCCTGCTCACCGGCGCCTTCCGCTTCTGCCCCGTCTATCCCTTGCTCGGCATGAACACCTGCCCCATGAAAGACCGCTGATCAGGCCCGCCTGAGGCCGGGCAAGGCCAGCCGCAGGCGGCCGGCCGGCGCCTCGATCCAGCGGTAGAACAGCAGGGCCGCCATATTGCTGAGCAGCCAGGCGGCGCCCATCGCCACGAGCCCGCTATAGGGATGCTCGGGGTCGGCGTGGTCGAACAAGGCATTGACCAGCAGGCAGACCGGGAAGTGCACCAGGAACAGTGCGTAGGCGTGGGTGCCGGCATGGGCCAGCACCGGTGCCAGCCCGCGCGCGGCGCTGCCCTCGGCCAGCAGGGGACGACCCCGCACATGGCGGTGCTGCAGCCAGGCCAGCAACAGCGCCGTGGCAAGGGCCAGGGCGATGCGCTCGCGGAAGTCGAAGGCCAGCGCCGCCAGCACCAGGGCGCCCACCAGCAGGGCCGGGCGCCAGCGCGGGTTCAGGCCCTGCCAGTAGACCAACGCACCGAGCCCGTAGCTGCCGAAGAAATACGGCGCCCACATGTCCAGCTCCGGCATCAGGTTGAACACCCACAGCGAGGCCATCACCATCGCCAGCACCAGCAGGGGGCCGATGCGCCGAGCCGCCGCCGGGTCCAGCCGGCCCGCCAGCCACAGCAGGCCCAGCAGCAGGGCGAACAGCTGAAGGTCGATGGCCACGTACCAGGCACCAACGGTCAATGACTCCTGACCGAGCACGCCGTGCAGCAGCAGCGCGTGCGCCAGCACTTGCCCAAGACCGACAGATTCCGGCACCAGCTCCGGCAACCAGGGTGCCACCAGGGCCGAGCAGGCCAGGGTCAACAGCACCGCGGCCATGAAGGGCAGGGCCAGCCGCAGATGCCTCTGCCACAACAAGGCCAGCGGATTTGCCGTGCGCAATTGGCCGGCCGGCGCCAGGCCCCGCGCGCACAGAAAGCCGCCAATCACCAGAAACACCTGCACCGCCATGCGCCCGTATTCGTACAGCCAGTCCATCAGCCCCGGCAGCAGCGTCTGCACGGTATCGGCGATCGGCCCGTAGGCCGCCAGATGGTGCAGCACGATGGCTTGCGCCGCCAGGGCCTTGAGCAGGTCGAGGTGCAGCCAACGGGAGGACGACGAATTCATGGACGGGGTGCTGCGCCAGGGCGGGCCCGGCGGAAGCGCCGCAATGCTCAGCGGCGAAGGGGCGCAATTCTACGCGGCCCCTCGGCGGGGCCCCTGCTCACGGCGTTCCGCCGCCGTCGAGCTGTTCACGCAGCTGGCGTTTCAGCACCTTGCCCACCGGGTTGCGCGGCAGCGCGTCCAGCAGCAGCAGGCGCTCGGGCAGCTTGAACGCGGCAAGCTTCTTCTCGTCGCGCAGGAAGCTCACCAGCGCCTGCAACTCCAGGGTCTCGCCCGGCCGCGGCACGACGCAGGCGCACAGCGTCTCGCCCAGCACCGCATCGGCAACACCGACCACTACCACTTCGGCCACGCCGGGATGGCTCGCGATCAGCCCCTCCACCTCCTCGGCCGAGATCTTCATGCCGCCGCGCACCACCAGGTCCTTCAGCCGGCCGACATAGCGCAGGTAGCGGCCCTCGGCGTCTGCAATCTCGAACAGGTCGCCGGTCCTGAAGAAGCCCTGCGCATCGAACGAACGGGCGCTGAGCGCGGGCTCGCCAAAGTAGCCGCTGAACACCGTCGGCCCGGCAATGCGCAACTCGCCTGTCTCGCCCGGGGTGACGATGTCACGTTCGCCGTCCACCGAGACCAGGCGGGTCTGCACGATATTGTTGATGGCCTCGGCCCAGGGCGGCCGCCCGGGCACACCGGGCCGCGGGAACAATGTGGCGCGCTCGCCGGTGTCCGGGATGTCGGCGGCGCTGCCGCACATCGCCGCGCCCTCGTTGGAGCCGAAGTAATTCAGCACCTCGACGCCGTAGCGCTGGGCGAAGGTTTCAATCATCCACGGCGACAGCGGCGCCGAGCCCGAACCGATGCGCCGCAGCCGCTTGAAGTCTATGCCCTCCAGCAGCGCCTCGTGCTGCAGCAGTCGGTTCAATATGGCCGGCGGGGCGACCGTGTATTCGATGCGCTCGTCGCGGATCTGCTGCAGGAACACCGCCAGGTCGAAAGGATGGTGCTGCACCAGGGTCGCGCCCTTGAGCAGCCAGCCGACGAAGCCCGAGCTCATGCCGCCCATATTGACCAGCGGGAAGGGGTTCAGGATGCGCATGCCCACGCCCATGCCGACCGAGTCCACCGTGCCCTTGGACTGCCAGTACCACTCATTGCTGCTGCGCGGCACGCCCTTGGGGTTGGCCTCGGTACCCGAGGTCCAGCAGATCGAGACCACGTCGTCGGCGCTCAGACCTATCGAGGCCGCATAGACGCGCATCGCGGCGATCGACAGCTCACCGAGCATTGCCCGATCCGCCGCCACCGCCCCGGCCGGCACCTCGTCGCCGAACACGATCAAGGTGCGCACGCTGGCATGCCGGCCGCGCAGCGCCTCCATCATCGCGCCATGGGCCTGCTTGCCGATGCGCGCGCCGGTGATCAGCGCCTTGGCGCCGGTGCTGCGCAGCGCATGGTCGATCTCGAACTCGCGATAGACGGCCGGCAGCGGCGAGAACACAATGCCCAGCCGATGGCAGGCCAGGTACAGCGCCACCTGGGTGGCCGAGTTGGCCAGCTGCACGATCACGATGTCGTCGCGACGCAGGCCCTGCGCAAACAGCAGCGCGGCCAGCCGTTCGACCTCGGCGTGCAACGCGGACCAGCTCAGCCGGCGCGGCGCGGCATCGGTCAGCGCGGCCAGATTCGGTGGGTCCACCACCGCCTCCTGCTCGGGCGTGCGTTCGACGTTGACGAGGAACATGTCCCACAGCGTGCGGGTGCTCCACAGGCCCGCCCCCACCATCTGCGCAATGCGCTGCGGCTCGCAAAGAATCATCGCTGCCCCTCGACCACAAAGCTGACCACGGTGGCGCAGGAGCCACCAATATTCAATGTCTGCACGCGCCGCGCACCCTCGATCTGGCAGGCATCCGCCGTGTCGGTGACCTGCCGCGCCGCGTCCCACACCATGCGGGCGCCGGTGGCCCCCACCGGATGGCCGCAGCCGATCAGGCCGCCGCTGAGATTGATCGGCATGGCACCGCCACGCTCGATGCGGCCGTCCTCCACCGCCTGCCAGCTCTGGCCCGGCGGCGTGAGCCCGAAGTGGTCGATCGCCATGTACTCGGTCATGCTGAAGCAGTCGTGCGTCTCGATGCCGTCGATGGCGTCCAGCCCGCTCACGCCGGCGCGCTGCCAGGCCTGTGCTATCGCCTCACGCACGTGGGGGAACACCAGGGCCTCGCACTGGCTGCGCGCGAGCTTGGTCCTAAGCCGCAGGCCGGCATTGCGGTGGCCCCAGCCGCTGATGCGCGCCAGCCGCTCCAGCGGCAGGCCCAGCCTTCGGGCATGGGCGGCGGCAAAGGCGGGCGAGGCCAGCACCAGGCTGCAGGCGCCGTCGGTGATCTGTCCGCAGTCCTGCCGGCGCGTGCCGGGCTCGATCAGCGGATTGGCTTCGTCGTCGTCGCTGAAGCTGCGTTCATTGAACTGCCAGTGGCGGGTCTGCGCCAGCGGATTGAGCCGGGCATGAGCGTAGTTGAGCTCGGCAATGCGGTTCAGGTGGCGGCGGTCCAGGCCATAGCGCCGCTCATACTCGCCCGCCAGCAGGCCGAAGGCGGCCGGCCACATGAAGCGGCAATCGATATCCTCATGGCCCTGCCAGGCGGCCGAGTTCTGATGCTGGGCGGCCACGTCACCGGGCAGGTTCTTGAACTCCTCGGCACCGACCACCAGCACGCAGTCGTAGCGCCCGGCCTCGATCTCGGCCATCGCGGCCAGCACCGCCAGCGAGGCCGAGGCACAGGCGCCCTCGTGGCGCATCGCCGGCACGCCCCACAGCTCGGGCAGCACCTGGGCCACCATCGCGCCCAGATGGGCCTGGCCCCGGGTCAGCTCGCCGAAGGCATTGCCGACATGGATGCTGGCCACCTGCGCCGGCTCGATCCGGGCGCTGGCCAGCGCACCCTGCACGCTCTCGCGCATCATGTCGGAGATGTCCTGGCCCTGACGCGACCAGGCCCTGGCGAAGTCGCTCTGATGTCCGCCGAGGATGTAGGTCGGCAGGCTCACCGCGCACCCCAGCCGGCGATGCGCGAGGCGGCGATCCAGCAGCCGTGGAAACCGGTCGGGATATGGCGCGGCAGCGCCACCTGGGCGACCGGCCCAAGGGACAGGTCTCGCGCGTCGAAGATGTCCAGCGTCTCCTGCCGGGTGGCGGCATTCCACTGGAAGGCGATCACATAGCCATGGTCCTCGGCCTGCGGCTCGTCGGCCGCCGCGAACCAGGGCTCCGAGTACCAGCTGTGCTCGCGGTCATCCGACCAGGCGGACAGCATCTCGCCGCTGTCGAGGTCGTACTTGCGTATGCCGGGCCACTGCAGCACCACATCCTCGCGCTGGTCGCACAGATAGCCGAAGCGCGTGCGCCGGCCGGCCAGCGCGGCGTTGAAGGTCGGGAACTCGACATTGCGCTCGGCATCCAGCGGCTGCTCCTGCGTCTGGCCGGTCTTCAGGTTCATCGCCCAGCGCCACAGCCGCGCATGCTGCACCAGCTCGGCCACGTCGCGCGCGGTGCGCGGGGCGTCCACCGTGCCGTCGGCCCGGCGTGCCGGCATGTAGCGGCAGCCCACCATGACGATCCAGTCGCCCCCTTCCCTACTTTCTTCCCAGGCGTTGACGACGTGATAGAGAAAGCAGGGGCTGAAGTCGAACCAGCGGATCGAGTCGCCGGCGCCATGGCGCGCGATCACGCCCAGCCGCGTGCTCATCTCCGGGTGGAACTCGATCTTGTGCCGGCCCAGCTTCAGCGCCTCGTGGTTGTGGAACAGCGGCAGGTCGTGCAGGATCGAGTAATGCTCGGTGATCGCCATGTCGTGTGGCAGCCGCGGGCCGGGCAGGGCTATTGGCACATGGTGGGCCAGGCTGCCATCGGCGGCAACCACGCCGTAGCTCATATAGGGCGCCTCCAGGCCGTAGTCGAAGAACATCAGCTCGCCCGTGATCTCGTCCACTTTGGCGTGCGCCGAGATCGCGCCGCCGGTCTGGGTGATGGCCGCCGACTTGCCCAGCGTCTCGAGCGTGACCGGATCGAACTCCCAGGCCTCGCCCGACATGTACCAGAGCGCCAGTGCCTTGCCGGCGTGGCCCACCAGGTCGGTGTTGCCGCTGTCCTTCAGGCGTTTGTCGTCGCGGCCCTTCAGGGTCTCGCGTATGCCGTGAAAGCGCGCCTCGCCGGCCCCCTCCTCCTCGACAAAGCCCTCGGTGCGCGCCCAGCGGTTGCGGTAGGTCAGCCGGCCGCGCTCGAACTGGGCGGCGTGGATCATGCCGTCACCGTCGAAGGGGTGGTAGCGGCCCTGCGGCGCAAAGCGCGGATTCGGTCCGGTGCGCATGTACACGCCGTTCAGATCGGTCGGAATGCGGCCTTTTATTAGCGGCAGATCGCTCAACTCCAGCTCGTCGAAGACCGGGGCAAAGGCACCGGTGAGGTGGGGGCCGTGGTCCTCGCCAAAGGGCTGGAAGGCCTCAAGCGGCTCGACGCGTGCGTTCATGGTGTTGTCTCCTGTAGTTCAGGCTGCAGAACGGCCGGTCGGCGCGACTGCACGATGCGAAAGCGACCGGCCACGAAGGCCAGGTCGGTCAGGCTGGCATTGCCCGCCGGGTTCAGCCCGGTGACGTGGTAGTCGCTGTAGGCGGCGGCAAAGTTCAGCGGCATGGGCCCGCTGAGATTGATGGTCAGCTGGGCGCCCGCGCGGGCATAGGCGTCCTCGGCCGCGGCGATGAAGGCCTCGTCCTGGCTGTAGACAAAGGCCGTCAGGCCGCCGAACTCGCGCACATCGGCGGTGGCCTGGGCCAGCGCATCGGCCGCGTCGTCGCAGGCGATGACGAATCCGATCGGGCCGAAGCGCTCCTGGCCGTAGAGCCCGCGCTGCGTCTTGTCGGTCTGCACCAGCAACGGCGTGCTGGTGCGTGCGTTCGGATACTCCGGGTGGGCGTAGGGGCGCGGCGCCAGCAGCAAGCGGCCGACGCTCGCGCCCTGCACGGTCATCTGCTGCAGCAGCTCCAGCGTCTGCGGCGACTGGATGGCGGCCATCAGCATGGCCGCCCGCCTGGGCTCGCTGCCTATGGAATCGATGGCCGCCGCCAGCCGCTGCGCCACCTCGTCCAGCGGCAACAGGCCGGCAGGCGTGCGCACGCCTGCGCGCGGCAGGTAGAGGTTCTGCGGGCTGGTGCACATCTGCGCGCTGAACAGGCACATCGTGGTGGCCAGCGCGCGCAGCACGGCATCGAGATCGACCACCGACTCCAGCACCACGGTATTGCAGCCCGAGGTCTCGCTGAACACGATCGCCGGATGCGCATGGTGCTCCACCCATTGCCCGAAGCGGGCGCTGCCGGTGAAGTCGACGATGCGCGTCTTCGGGTGCTGGACCAGGCGCTTGCCCAGCGGCTCGGCCGTCGAGTCCAGGGCCATGGTGACCAGATTCGCATCGAAGCTGGCCTCGGCCAGGACCTGCCGCAACACCCGCACGGTGATCGCCATCGGCAGCACCGACGCCGGGTGCGGCTTGACGATCACCGGGTTGCCGGTGGCCAGGCTGGCCAGCATGGAGGGCCAGGCGTTCCAGGTCGGAAAGCTGGCGCAGGCGAAGCACACGGCCACGCCGCGCGGCACCAGCCGGTAGGTCTTGTCGAGCACGATCTGGGCGCTGCCGAAGTTGCGTTGCCAGCGCGCCTGCGCCGGCACGGCGCGCATCGCCTGCTCGGCCTGCACCAGGGCCTCGATGCCGCGATCCAGCGCGTTCACGCCCGAGCCGGCATAGGCCATATTGGCGCTCTGGCCGGCGGTGTGCATGACGGCCGTGGCGATCTCGAACAGATGCTCGCGGTAGAGCCGGTCCAGCAGCTCCATCAGCACGCCGATGCGCGTCGCTATGCTCGCGGCGGCCCAGGCCGGCATCGCGCGCTCGGCGGCGTCGAACAGCGTGTCGATGTCGGCCTGGGGATAGGCGATGCCCAGCGGTTCCTGCGTGTAGGGCGAAACCTCCTCGCCGAGCGAGCCGATGCTGCCGGGCTGCTCGAGCGCGAAAGGCCGGCCCAGTTGGGCCGCAAAGCCCTGCTGCGCCCGGGCCTGCGCGCCGGCTGCGTCCGGGTAAAGGCCCGGCATTTCCGCGAACGGGCTCCAGCAGTGGCGCTCGCGACAGGCCTGCTGCGCGCGCTCGAAGCGGGGTCGGTGCTGCTCGTACCAGTGTTGAGTCATGGCGTGGCCCTCCGCCAGCGCAGGCGGTGATGGCGCATCTGCCCGTCCGGCAATGCTTCGCTGGCCGACAGGGTCAGCACGCCCTGCGCATCGAAGTTGACGTTGCGCACCTGCCGGCTGCCGACGAAGTTCGGGTTCAGCGCGTGCGTCACCTGATGCACCACCTGCAGCCCCTGCTCGCCGCGCTGCAGTTCGTAGCGACCGGCGTACTGGAAGAAGCTCTCGAAGGCGGCAATGCGCTCGGCCTCCGGGGCCTGGCGCACGCTGACGCTGGACAGTGGTGGCCGCGAGGCGGTGGCGATGCAGGCATTCATCCAGCCATCGCTGCTGTAGACGATCAGCCCGGTGGCGTCGGCGCCAAAAGGCAGGCTGGGTAGTCGCCCGTCGGCGTGGGCGATCTCCCAGCCGAGCAGCTGCCAGGTGCCCAACAGGACGTTCTCACTCATCGCGCTCCTCCCGGTGTCCAGGCCGCGAGATGGGCGCGGGCCTGCATGAATTCGGCTTCGATGCGGGCCACCACGTCGGCCAGCGGCTCCACCGCGCGTATCGTGCCCAGGCCCTGGCCGGCGGCCCACAGCTCCGACCAGCGCCTGGCCGGCTGCTCGTTGCTGTCGTAATTGCGCTCGGGCGGCTTGGCGGGTAGCTGGTCGGGGTCCAGCCCGTTGGCACGCAGCGAGGCCTTCAGCCAGCTGGCCGGCGTGCCGGTGATGCCGGCGCTGACCACCAGGTCTTCCACCGAGCCGTCCACCAGCATCTGCTTGTAGGCCGGTGCGGCCAGGCTCTCATCGGTGGCGATGAAGCGGGTGCCCATATAGACATGGTCCGCGCCGCAGGCCATCGCCCCGGCCAGGCCCCAGCCGTCGCTGACGCCGCCGCCTAGCACGATGGGGCCATCGAAGAACTCGCGCACCGCGCTGACGAAGGCAAAGGGGCTGATCTGCCCGGTGTGCCCGCCGGCCCCGGCACAGATGCAGGCCAGGCCATCGGCGCCGGCCTCGACCGCCTTGCGGGCCAGCGTGGGCGTGGTGACGTCGGCATACACCCGGCCGCCATAGCCATGCACCACCTCGATCGCCGGCTTCGGGCTGCCCAGCGCGGTGACGACCACCGGCGGCTGGTAGCGGGCCACCAGCTGCAGGTCTTCCGGCAGGCGCGCGTTGGAGCGGTGCGTCACCAGATTGGGACACCAGGCGCCCAGGCTCTCGGCCGGCTGCTCGTCGCGGGCACGCACCAGGCCCTCGGTGATGGTGCGCATCCATGACTCGAGCACTTCGGGGCTGCGTGCATTGGGCGTCGGGAAGGCGCCGGCGATGCCGGCCCTGCAGGCGGCCAGCACCAGCTCGGGGCCCGAGATCAGGAACATCGGCGCGGCAAACAGCGGCAACCGGGGACTCAGGTTTGCGGAGAAGTTCATCTCGGTTGCTCCACCGCGCTGCGCGCGACTCTCGACACATGAAGACTGAGGCGGCAGGACCGAGAGCGCGCCGGCCGCTGCGGGCTGAAGCCTTGTCCGGCCCTGAACGGGCCGGACTCCGGCTTCCTTATGCCCGCTGCTACCGGCACGCCCTCGTCCCTGCTGGCATCAACGTGGGCGCCGCGCCATGTTCTTGATCGGCGGCCACCAGCGCATCCGCAGAGGGGGTGGGGGGCCGGCCATGGCGGGCATAAGGAAGCTGGAGGTCGGGCCGAAGGGACCGGCCCAAGCTTCAGCCCGTGGTGGCCGGCCCCCCGCCCCCTCTGCCACCCAATGGCAGCGAAGCGCAAAGCACCGCCACCCTCAAGCAAGTCGATCAGCTTCACTTCGGTTGGGCTCATGGCAGGCGTTCAACAATCATGGCGGCGCCCACACCCGAGGCACCGCTGCAGACCACCAGGCCGTAGCGGCCATCGGCCTCGTCGAGGGCGTCGAGCAGGGTGGAAACAAGAATCGCGCCCGAGGCGCCCAGCGGATGGCCCTTGGCAAGATGGCCGCCGCCGACATTGACGCGGGCCGGGTCCACAGTCCAGTCGCGCAGGAACTTGACCAGGGTCACGCCGAAGGCCTCCATGAATTCGATGCGGTCCATCTGCGCAAGGTTGAGGCCGGCGCGGGCCAGCACCAGGTCCATGGCCGCCAGGCCGGCCAGCAGCGAGACGGCAGGGTCGCCGCCCGCCTCGGCGAAGGCGACGATGCGGGCCCGCGCGCCCGCGCTGCGTTGATGGCCGATCAGCGCCAGCGCCGCGCCGTCGCACATCGGCGGCGCATGCGACACGGTGTGCAGCGGCCGGAACTGCTCGCCGTCCAATGCGGCGGCGCAGTCGCCGGCCAGGCCGGCGAAGGCGGGCGCCATGGCCGCCAGGCCCTCGGCCGTGGTCTGCCCGCGCACGCACTCGTCATGGGCCAGCGCCAGGCTGCCATCGGCGCGGGTGATGGGGATGCGCGAGCGCTGCAGCCGCGCTGAGGCCTGCGCCGCACGCAGCTGCGACATCAGCGCCACCGCGTCCAGATCGGCTCGCCCCACGCTCTCGGCCGCGGCAAGCCGGTCCGCCGCCAGCGCCACGGGCAGGTAGCGGGTGCGCGGCGAGAAGCTCATGTCGCCGTAGTAGCTGGCGCGGTCGGCCATGAAGCCGACTTGCGACATCATCTCGACCCCGCCAGCCAGCACCCGCTCGGCCTGGCCGGACTGCACCAGGGCCGCGGCCTGGCCGATGGCCGTCAGGCCGGACACGCAGTAGTTGTTCAAGGTCAGCGCGCTGGTCGCGTCGGGCAGGCCCAAGTGCAGCTTGGCCACCAGCGCGAGGTGACCGCCCTGGCTGCCGACCTGGCCCACGCAGCCGAGCAACAGGGCGTCGGGCGAAGGCGCTGCCGCACCCTGACGCTGCAGCAACGCGGCGTGCAGCTGGCGCACCAGCTCCTGCGGGCTCAGCGAGGCAAGGCCGCCATCGGGCCGGGCCTTGCCGCGCGGTGTGCGCACGGCATCGATCAGATAGGCATCCATGGATCTGCGTCGCGGTCAGTTGCTGAAGTTCCAGGACACCGAGGCGCCGACGGTGCGCGGCGCCCCGAACAGCGAGAAGCCGTTGCCCAGGAAGGCGATCACATGGGTCTGGTAGAGCTTGTCGGCCAGATTCTTGCCCCACAGCGAGAACTCCGGGCCCTTGGGCGAGGGGCGATAGCTCAGCCGCGCGTCCAGCAGGCCGTAGCCCTGGATCAGGTTGGTGTCGGAGTTGGCGGCATCGGTGTAGAAGCGGCCCTTGTGGGCGTACTCGATTCGCCCGCTGAGCGTGCCACCGGCCACGGCGCCGGTGACCTCGGCGAACACGCTATAGGTGTTGCGCGGGGCGCGGGCCAGCTGGTTGCCGTTCAGGTTGAAGCCCGAGAACACGCCGCGGGTGACCTTGCTATCGAGGTAGGCCATAGTGCCGCCCAGCGTCAGCCACGGTGTCGGCGCGGCCTGCAACTCGATCTCGGCGCCCTTGATCTTGGCGTCGATATTGAAGCTCACCAGCACCAATTGCGGCGTCAGGTTGAACTGCTGCAGGTCCTTGTAGTCCAGCGAGAAGGCGCTGGCATTGATGCGCAGCCGCCGGTCCAGCCACTCGGTTTTCACGCCCAGCTCGTAGTTCCAGACCTTCTCGGGCTCCAGCGGCACACCGACCGTCTGCACCGAGTTGTTCTGGCTGGGGAACAGGCCCGACTTGTAACCGCGGCTGATCGAGCCGTAGACCATGCGGTCCTTGGCCAGGCGATAGTCCAGGCCCAGCTTGCCGGTCAGGGCGTTCCAGCTCTTGGCGGCAACGATGTGATACGGCTGGCCGGGGAACAGCGGCAGGCCGGGCGTGGCATCGCTGGGATCCAGGTTGCGGGCCGACTGGTCGGCCTCCTTGCGGTCGTGGGTCTGACGCATGCCCAGCGTCATATTGAGCTTGTCGGCCAGCGGATAGTCCACCTGACCGAATGCGGCGACGCTGGTGTTCTTGACGTCCTGGTTGAACAGCACATTGCCACCGGCCGCGGGCAGCGGCGCGAACTTGGTCTCGAAGCTCTCGTCGCGCCACACCTTCTCGGTGAAGTAATACAGGCCGGTCACCCAGGCGAACTTGCTGCCGGCATGGGAGGACAGGCGCAGCTCCTGGCTCCATTGCTGGGCGTTCTCGTTGATGCGGTCCAGGTTCTTCAGCACCCACAGCGGCTGCGGCAGCCCGGACAGGTCTTCGTACTGATTCAGCTTCGTCTCGCGGTAGGCGGTGATCGAGGTCAGCGCGCCAAACTCCATATCGTGCTCGACCCGTGCGCTGAGGCCCTGGACATCGCGGTTCTGGAACGAGGCCGGGTCGGAATAGGCCAGGCGCAGATCGGTGCCCTCGGGGTACAGCTTGCGTATCAGCGGCGCGGTCGCGGTGTTGTTGAAGACGGGGAATGGCACGCGCGCCAGGCCATCGCCCCGGTCGCGGGCGGCGTCGGCGCTGAGCAGCAGGCTGGTGCGGCTGGAGACGTCCATCAGCAGCTGAAGCCGGCCGCTAGTGCTGCTGCCGCCGTCGAGGCTGCCGCCGGTGACGATCTGGCGCGAATAGCCATCGTGCTTGCGGTAGCCGAACGCGACCTTGGCCGACAGGCTGTCGCTGAGCGGGCGGTTGAGCACCACGCCCAGCTCCTGCGAACTGTAGTTGCCCAGTGATGCGAACAGCTTGGACGAAGCGATCTGGCTCGGCCGGGCGGTAGTGACACTGATCGCCCCGCCCGAGGTATTGCGGCCGAACAGCGTGCCCTGCGGGCCGCGCAGTATCTCCACGCGCTCCAGATCCAGGAAGCTGAAGTTGGCACCGGCCGGGCGGCCGATGAAGACGTCGTCGACGAACACGGCGACGGTGGCGTCACCGGCGGCCGAATCCGATGACGAACCCACGCCGCGGATCGAGTACTGCGGCTCGCCGACGTTGTACTGCGTCATCGTGAAGCCGGGCGTGCGCAGCGCGATGTCGCGCACATCGGCGGCGCCGGTCTTCTCCAGCAGCTTGGCGCTGAAGGCGGTGACCGGGATGGGCACCAGCTGCAGCGGCTCGATGCGCTTTTGCGCCGTCACCACCACCTGCTCCAGTCCGATGACCGTCTCGGCCTCCGGCTTGCCGCCCTCGGCCGCCGCGGTCTGCCCCGCGGCGCTGCCCCATGCGGCCGCGGTGGCCAGCGCGATCAGTGAATGAACCCAATGCCCAGGCGTGGACGTGCTCTTCATCTGTGTCTCCGAATGTTTTCGTTATCGCTTGGAGCAGGCCGGACACCGGGGCGAGAGGCCTGCGAATCGCTGTCTTGCGAGTCCGGGCCAGTCTATGTTGACGTGCATCAAGCCACCAACGTACATTTCGATATGTCGACGGTCATTTCATTATTCAAATATCAATGAGCAAGCCGAACACCGAGCGCCAGCACTATCTGCGCAACGAACCGCACCGCGTGCCCTTGGGCTACGAGGAACATGCGGGCGACCCGCAGTTCGCCACCACCTTGGCCCGCGGCATCGAGTTGATACGCTGCTTCAGTGCCAACGAGACGACGCTGTCGAATGCCGAGTTATCCGAGCGCACAGGTCTGCCGCGCCCCACCATCTCGCGCCTGACCTACACCCTGGTGATACTCGGCTACCTGAAGCCGAGCGCGAAATACGGCAAGTACCAGCTGGGCTCGGCCCTGCTCTCGGCGACCTATCCCTTGATGGCCTCGATCGGGCTGCGCCAGCACGCGCGCGGGCTGATGGAGAAGCTCGCCGACGAGACCGGCGGCGAGGTCTCTATGGGCATACGCGACCGGCTCAACATCGTGCTCGTCGAGACCAGCCGCAGTCGCAAGCGCGGGCGCACCCAAGCCACCGGCCCGATGGCCGACACCGGCCTGTCACTGCCGATTGCCGGCACCGCCATCGGCCGCGCCTGGCTGGCCGGCTGCGACGAGGCCACCCGAGTGGCGGTGCTCAACGAGATCCGCGTCAAGGCCCCCAGCGACTGGGAGCGTTTCGAGCCGGCCATCCAGCAGGCGCTGCAGGACTGCGCCAAGCAGGGCTTCTGCGCCATCGAGGGCGACCTGCTGACCGATGTGCAGGCCGTGGGCGCGCCCTATGGCCGCACACCGGGCGGCGAGCTGATCGTCTTCAACTGTGCGTTCCAGAACCCGGTGCCGCAGGCGGAGCCGGGTGTCGACTGGCTGCGCAAGGAGGTCGGCCCGAAGCTGCTGGCGATGGTGCGGCTGCTGCGGGAGGGCCGCCACTCCTAGGAGTTTCGGCGCGAAAACAGGTGCTTGCGCAGCCAGTCCAGCAGGCGCTGCAGCGGGTTGCGGGCCGGAGCTGAAGCAACGGGCTCGGCCGGCGCCACCGCATAGCGCTGCTGCAGCAGCATATTGAAACTGGCGAAGAAGTCATGGGCCATCTTCTGCGCCGCCATATCGATGAGCCGCGAGCCGATCTGCGCGATCTTGCCGCCCACGCTGGCCTGCACCTCGTAGTGCAGCAGGCACTCGTTGGCGCTGACCGCTTCCAGCCGCACCTGGGCCGTACCCTTGCCGTGGCCGGCCTGGCCGCCCTGCCCCTCGAAGGCGATACGGTAGGAGGCCGGTGGCTGCAGATCGCTGAGCTTCAGCTTGCCCTTGAACTTGGCCTTGACCGGGCCGATGGCCACGCTCAGCGCGGCCTCGTACTCGTTCTCGCCGATCAGCGTCAGCGATTCGCAGCCGGGGATGGCGGCCTGCAGCATCGTGACGTCGTTCAGCGCCTGCCAGGCGATGGCTTGGGAGACCGGAAGGGCTTGTTGGCTTGTGAGTTGCATGGGGTCACGCGGATTTGGGATGGGCGAGCGCTTCGGCCAAGGCCTCAAGGCTGGCCAGATTGTGCGCCGGCACAAAGGCCTGCACATGGGGCAGCATCGCACGTATGCCCGCGGCCTTCGGCTCGAAGGCGTCGTAACGCAGCAAAGGGTTCAACCAGACCAGACGCCGGCAGCTCTTGGCCAGGCGCTCCATCTCCTTGCTCAGCGCCAGGCACTGCGGGTCGTCTGGCGAGCCCTGCTCAAGGCCGTCGGTGATCAAGAGCACGGTGGCATTGCTGCGCAGCACGCGCCGCGCCCACAGACGGTTGAAGTCATGCAGGCAGGCGCTGATGCGGGTGCCGCCCGACCAGTCCTGCACACGGCGAGCCACTGCACCGACGGCCAGATCGGGATCGCGCTGGCGCAGCAGACGCGTGATCGCAGTCAATCTTGTGCCAAACACAAAGCTCTCGACCTTGGGCGCGGCGCGCGCGCCGGCCAGCGCGTGAGTGAAGTGCAAGAGCATCCGCGAGTAGCGACTCATCGAGCCGGAGATGTCGGCCAGCACGATCAGCGGCGCGGCGACCTCGCGGGGGCGCCGGCGGCGCATCTCCCACAGCTCGCCGCCCTGGCGCGCCATCGCCCGCAGCGAGGCCCGCCAGTCGGCCCGGCCGGCCTGGTGGCTGGCCATCATCCGGCGGGTGGGCAGGCGCTCGAAGAAGCCCCGCATCTGCGTGATCGCCTGCTTGGCCTGGGCCCATTCCTCGGGCGTCATTGTCTCGAAGTCACGTGTGCGGAGCACCTCGCGCTCGCTCCAGGTCAGCGGCGCCTCGATTTCGAAGCGCTCCTCCTCCTGCGGGCGGCTCAGCGCCGGCGGGTTCGGGAACAGCGCGGCGGCCAGACGCCGGTTCTCGGGTGGCGGCGGCGCCCCGGGCTTGGCTTGGGCGCGGGGCAACATCATCGCCATGATGCGGGCCAGCAGATCGGGGTCGCGCCAGAAGATGTAAAAGGCCTGCTCGAACAATGCGCGGTGCTCGTGGCGGTCGATCATGCAGGCGGCCAGGGTGGCCTTGAAATCGGTGCGGCTCTCCAGGCCCGCCACCTGCAGAGCCTGCAAGGTCAGCTGCACGCGATCGGTGCCCACCGGCAGACCGGCCGTGCGCAGCACGCGGGCGAAGTGCATGACGTTCTCGGCCAAGTGACCCGGCAGCTGTGCAGCGCTGGCCGCCGTGTCCATGGCCATCAGACGCGAGTCGCCGCGTGCACCTGCTCCAGCAGCCGCGCCGCCTCGCTGCCCTGCACCTTGGCGATGTCGTCCTGGTACTTGAGCAGCCCACCCAGCGTGTTGTTGACGGTGGCCGGGTCCAGCACCAGCGCGTCCAGCTCCAGCAGCGCGCGCGACCATTCGATGGTCTCGGCAATGCCGGGCAGCTTGTACAGGTCCAGCCGCCGCAGACCCTGGATGAACAGCACGATCTGCCGCGCCAGCGCCTGCGGCGCCTGGGGCACGCGCCGGGCCAGTATCTCCAGCTCGCGGGCCGCGTCCGGGAATCCGACCCAGTGGTAAAGGCAGCGGCGCTTGACCGCGTCATGGACCTCGCGGGTGCGGTTGGACGTCAGCACGACGATGGGGGGATGCAAGGCCTTGACCGTGCCCAGCTCGGGAATGGTGATCTGGAAGTCGGACAGCACCTCCAGCAAGAAGGCCTCGAACGGTTCGTCGGCGCGGTCCAGCTCGTCGATCAGCAGCACGGGCGGGACCGGCTGGGCCGGGTCTATGGCCTGCAGCAGTGCGCGCTGGATCAGGAAGCGCGGCGAGAACAGATCGGCCGTCAGCGCTGCCCGGTCGATCTGCTCGCGCTCGGCCAGGCGTATCTCCAGCATCTGCCGCGCATAGTTCCACTCGTAGGCCGCGCCCGCCAGGTCCAGGCCCTCGTGGCACTGCAGCCTGATCAGCGGCCGGCCCAGCATCTCGGCCAGGGTCTTGGCGATCTGCGTCTTGCCTGTGCCCGGCTCGCCCTCAAGGAACAGCGGGCGCTGCAGGCGCAGGGCCAGGAACACCGCGGTGGACAGCTCCCGCTCGGGCACATAGTCGTGGGCCAGCAGTAGCGCCTCGGTGGCATCGATGGTGGCGGGCAGGCTGACTGCTTCGCTCAAAAAAAACGCTCCTTCCCGGATTACATCCGGGCTACAGAAGTCAGGTAGCCCGGACGCAATCCGGGGGCCCGCCTAGCTAGCCAGCCGCCACCGCCCGCCCCGCCAACACCGGTATCAGCGAGGCCCGGTACTCGGCCGAGCCATGCAGATCGGTGTTCAGCCCATCGGCGCTGACCTCGACGCCGGCGCAGGCCGCGGCCGACCAGCCTGCCGCCAGCTTGTCCTCCAGCGCCTTGACGCGGAACACGCCCGCGCCGGCACCGGTGACGGCCACGCGCACGCCCGCCGGGCCTTTGCTGACGAACACGCCGACCAGCGAGAAGCGCGAGGCCGGCTGCTTGAACTTCTGCCAGCCGGCCTTCTCGGGCACCGGGAAGCTGACCGCGGTGATGATCTCGCTGGTCTGCAACGCCGTCTCGTACAGGCCCTTGAAGAAATCATCGGCGGCGATGCTGCGCGTGTTGGTGTGCACGGTGGCACCAAGGCCCAGCACGGCCGCCGGGTAGCAGGCGGCCGGGTCGTTGTTGGCCAGGCTGCCGCCGAGGGTGCCGACGTTGCGCACCTGGCGGTCGCCGATATTGCCGGCCAAAAAAGCCAGCGCCGGAATCGCTGCGGCCAGTTCCTTGTGCGCGGCCACCGTGGCATGGGTGCACATGGCACCCACGGTGACCTTGTCCGGCTCGATCTTGATCGCCTGCAGATCGGGAATGCTGTGCAGATCGATCAGGGTGTCGGGTGCCGCCAGGCCCAGCTTCATCGCGCCGAGCAAGGACTGGCCCCCGGCGATCAGCTTGGCCTCGGCACCGGCTGCGGCGCGGGCGGCGTCGGCCAGCGAGGCCGGCCGTTGGTATGCGAATGTTTGCATCTGTTTCTCCTTGGCTGGCGAGGCAGCTCAGCGACTGGCTTGAATAGCTTGCCACACCGTGTGCGGCGAGGCTGGCATGGCGACGCTTTTCACGCCTATGGCATTGCAGACGGCGTTCATCACCGCCGCTGGCGAACCGATCGCCCCGGCCTCGCCGCAACCCTTGACCCCCAGCGGGTTGTGCGAGCAGGGCGTGCCCTTGGCGGTGACGACGTTGAACTGCGGCAGGTCGTCGGCGCGTGGCATCGCGTAGTCCATATAGCTGCCGCTGAGCAGTTGGCCGGACTCGACGTCGTACACGCCATGCTCCAGCAGCGCCTGGCCTATGCCTTGCGCCAGGCCGCCATGGACCTGGCCCTCGACGATCATCGGGTTGACGATATTGCCGAAGTCGTCGCAGGCGCTGAAGCGGTCCACCCGCACGACGCCGGTGGCCGGATCGACCTCGACCTCGCACACATAGCTGCCGGCCGGATAGGTGAAGTTGGTCGGGTCGTAGAAGGCGTTTTCGTTCAGCCCGGGCTCCAGCTTGTCCAGCGGGTAGTTGTGCGGCACATAGGCCGCCAGCGAGACGCTGGCAAAGGGCACGGCCTTGTCGGTGCCGGCCACCTTGAATTGGCCGTTCTCGAACTCGATGTCGGTGTCGGCCGCCTCCAGCAGATGGGCGGCTATTCTCTTGCCCTTGGCGACGATCTTGTCCACCGCCTTGACGATGGCCGAGCCGCCGACCGACAGCGAGCGGCTGCCATAGGTGCCCATGCCGAACAGCACCTTGCCGGTGTCGCCATGCTGGATGTCCACATCGTCCAGCGGAATGCCCAGCTTGTCGGCCACCACCTGGGCGAAGGTGGTCTCATGGCCCTGGCCATGGCTGTGGCTGCCGGTGAACACGGTCACCTTGCCGGTGGGATGGACGCGCACTTCGCCGGCCTCGAACAGGCCTGCCCGAGCGCCCAGTGCCCCGGCGATATTGCTGGGCGCCAGACCGCAGGCCTCGATGTAGGTGGAGTAGCCGATGCCGCGCTTCAGTCCCTTGGCCTCGCTGGCCGCCTTGCGTACCGCGTAACCGGCCACATCGGCCAGCTCCAGCACCTGGTTCAGGGTGGCGTCGTAGTCGCCGACGTCGTAGGTCAGCCCCACCGGCGTGGCGTAGGGGAAGGTGTGGATGAAGTTGCGCCGCCGGATCTCGGCCGGGTCAATGCCCAGCTCATGGGCCGCCGTCTCGACCAGACGCTCGACCACATAGGTGGCCTCGGGCCGGCCCGCGCCGCGGTAGGCATCGACCGGCGCCGTGTTGGTGAACACACCGGTGACGTGGCAGTAAATATGCGGCGTCGTGTACTGGCCGGCCAGCAGGGTGGCATACAGAATCGTCGGCACGCTGCTGGCGAAGGTGGACAGGTAGGCTCCGAGATTGGCCGTCGTGTCGACGCGCATGGCGAGGAACTTGCCGTCCTTGTCGGTCGCCAGCTCGGCCACCGTCGCATGGTCGCGGCCATGGGCGTCGGTCAGGAAGGCCTCGCTGCGGTCGGCCGTCCACTTGATCGGCCGGCCGATCTGCTTGGAGGCCCAGACCAGGGCCGTCTCCTCGGCGTACAGAAAGATCTTCGAGCCGAAACCGCCGCCGACATCGGGCGCCACGACCCGCATCTTGTGCTCGGGGATGCCCAGCACGAAGGCGCACATCAGCAGCCGCTCGACATGCGGGTTCTGGTTCGCCACATACAGCGTGTAGCTCTCGTCGTGGGCGCTGTAGGAGGCATTGGCGGCGCGCGGCTCGATCGCGTTCGGGATCAGCCGGTTGTTGCGGAACTCCAGGGTCGTGACGTGGGGGGCACTGGCAAAGGCGGCGTCAACGGCCGCCTTGTCGCCAATCGCCCAGCCGTAGCAGACGTTGTCGGGTGCCTCGTCGTGGACGCTGCTGCCCGCGCCTTTGGCCCGGGCCGTATCCACCACCGGGGTCAGTTCTTCATAGTCGACCTCGATCAAGCCCGCAGCCGCCTTGGCCTGCTCGTAGGTCTCGGCCACGACCATCGCGACCTGGTCGCCGACATGGCGGACCTTGCCGTCGGCCAGGATCGGGTGCTTGGGCTCCTTCATCGGCGTGCCGTCGGTGCTGGTGATCAGCCAGCCGCAGGGCAGGCCACCGACGGCGCGGAAATGCTCGCCGGTGAACACGCCCAGCACGCCCGGGGCGGCCTGGGCCGCGGCGGTGTTGATGCCCAGGATTTTCGCGTGGGCATAGGGCGAGCGCAGGAAGTAGGCGTAGCTCTGGAATTGCTGCGAGATGTCGTCGGTGTACTGACCGCGACCGGTGAGGAAGCGCGCGTCTTCCTTGCGCTTGACGGATTGGCCAATCAGGCCGGCTTGGGGTGCGTTCATGGTTGTTTCCGGTCAGTTGGGGCCAGAGCTTGCCGGGTACAGCAAGGTCTTGCCCGCAAGTCATAAGATCAGACGCCCATCGCCTGGGCGCCCTGCTGAATGGCCTTGACGATGTTCTGGTAGCCGGTACAGCGGCAGAAATTGCCCTCCAGCTGCTCACGGATCTCGGCCGCGCTGCCGTGCGGGGCGTGCTGCACCAGGTCGATGGCGCTCATCACCATGCCGGGGGTGCAGAAGCCGCATTGCAGGCCGTGGCACTCCTTGAAGGCGGCCTGCATCGGGTGCAGCGTGCCGTCGGCCTTGGCCAGGCCTTCGATGGTCGTGACCGCTGTGCCCGAGGCCTGCACGGCCAGCACATTGCAGGCCTTCACCGCCCGGCCATTGACATGCACCGTGCAGGCGCCGCATTGGCCGGTGTCGCAGCCCACATGGGTGCCGGTGAGTCGCAGGTCTTCGCGCAAAAACTGCACCAGCAGGGCGTCGGGCGCGACCTCGCGCGAAACCGCCTTGCCATTGACCGTGAGGGTGATAGCCGTGCTCATACTGTCTCCTGGTTTTAATCGCGGGCCTGTCAGCGCTAGGCCGGGCGTGATGCAGATACAACTTCGAAGTGCCAATACAGCGCAAACCGGGCGCACAAGGCGCCCGTTCACGGTCACTACTTTTACGCCCGGATGCTGCGCGCGGCAAGCCCCCATCAACCCTGATCGGGCTGTCACACTAGGGACATTCTTCGCATTGCGCACAAGCTTGCGTGTTTGCGCTTAGTCTGCAAAATTGACCGTCAGAACCCGCGAAACTTCAGAGCCATGGACAACGTCGATCTACAGGTGCTGCGCCAGGTGGCGCAGTGGCAGGAACAGCAACAGCCGGTCGTGCTGGGCACCATCACCCGCACCTGGGGCTCGGCGCCACGGCCGGTGGGCTCGGTGGTGGCCGTCCGTGGTGACGGTCAGATCGCCGGCTCCGTGTCGGGCGGCTGCATCGAGGACGATCTGATCGCCCGGGTGCGCCAGGGCGCGCTGGCGCTGAAGCACCCCGAACTGGTGCGCTACGGCGTCGGCGCCGAGGAGGCGACCCGCTTCGGCCTGCCCTGCGGCGGCACCCTGGAGCTGGTGCTGGAACCCATACACGCCGGTTCGCATATCGAGGACCTGCTCGCCCGTCTGGCCAGTGGCGCCAGAGTGCAGCGGGTGCTGAACCTGGCCACCGGCGAAGTCACCCTGCTGGAACCGCAGGCCGCTGCCGAACTGCTGGTCCTGAGCGAACGCACCTTGATCACCACCCACGGCCCCGACTGGCGGCTCCTGATCATTGGCGCCGGCCAGCTGACCCACTACCTGGCAACGATGGCGCTGGCACTCGACTACCAGGTGCTGATCTGCGACCCACGCGAGGAATACGCCCAGGGCTGGGACGTGGCCGGCGCCCGCCTGCTGCGCGGCATGCCCGACGATGTGGTGACCGAGCTGCGGCCCGACGCCCACACCGCCATCATCGCCTTGACCCATGACCCCAAGCTGGATGACCTGGCCCTGATGGAAGCGCTGAAGAGCCCGGCCTTCTATGTGGGCGCGATCGGCTCGCGGGTCAACCAGGGCAAGCGCAAGGCGCGCCTGGCCGAGCACTTCGGCATGAGCGAGGCCGAGCTGGCCCGCCTGCACGGGCCGGTGGGCCTGCGCCTGGGGGCGCGTACGCCGCCGGAGATCGCGGTGTCGATCCTCGCCCAGCTGACGGCCGAGCGCTATGGCGTGAATGTTGGCTCAAGTGACGGGCCCAGCACGGCCGAGGCCGGCTGCAGCCTGTGATCAGCCGGGCTCGGAGACGAACAGCCGGCTGATTCCGCCCGACTTGGGCAGGTCCACCAGCCCCTGCTCGCGCATGCCCAGGCGCTCCAGCAGGCGCACCGAGGGCTGATTCTGCGGTGCCGTGATCGCCAGCACGCGCCGCAGGCCCAACGCGCCATGGGCATGGGCCAGCACGGCGTGGGCCGCCTCCAGCGCGAAGCCCTGGCCCCAGTGGGTCTGCAGGAAGGCGTAGCCGATGTCCACATCGCTCAGGCCCTCTCGGCTGATCAGGCCGCAGATGCCCAGACGCTCGCCGCTGCCGCGCAGCGCCACCAGATACATGCCGAAGCCGCTGCGCTGGTAGCTCAGCGGGCCGCTACGCTCGGTATAGGCCTCGGCCTGGGCGAGATCGCGGACCTCGCGGTCGCCAATGTTTTGGATGAAAGCCGGCTCATTGACCAGCTGCAGCATGAAGCCCGCGTCGCTGCGGTCCAGCAGGCGCACCGTCAGGCGCTCGGTTTGGGTGACGATCATGGTTGCTCGGGATTGGTATGTTGGGGATAGAGCTTTCGGCTGCGCTGTGCGCAGGTCTCAAGGTCTGTCCCGCAAAGTCATTACTTTGGCCTCAGGGTCAGCGTGCTTTTCACATGGGTGGCCACATCGCGCTCGCCCAGGTGCTGAGCCCGGTAGCCCCCCTGGGCAAAGCTCGTGGCCTGGTCGGCATAGTGCCGATCCGGCCAGACGCCGCTCTGGCCCACCGGATTGATGCCCAGCGCCTGGCCGGCGTCGGCAAAGTCGATCAGCCGCCGGGTGGATGGGCCGGTCGTCACCGCCCAGGGTGCCGGGCCAATGGCCATGGCCTGGTAGTTGGGCGTCTCGCGGCCGCCGGGCATGGCGAAGGGGCCGACGTCGAACAGCTTGTCCAGTGGCGGCTGCTGGCCCAGCGGATGCTTGTGCCTCAAGGTGTGGGCCTTTCCCCAGGTCCAGGCCGAGCTGTCCGCCCCCAGGGTCTTGCGCAGTTGGGCCAGGGTGGCGGCCCAGGCGGCCTTGACGATGTCCTCACGGCTCTCCACCGCCGGTGTGCCGCGCCTGTCCCACCAGGGCGAGGCGGCGTCGGCCATCAGCCGTGGCAGTGCATGGTCGAGCGCGCGGGTGCGGCGCAGACTGTTGAATGCCGCCTCGCCCAGCTCATCGCTCATCGCCTCGCGGGCCAGCTCGAACAGCAGCTGGGTGAACAGGGTCGGCACCACCGCATCCTTGTCATAGGCGCCCTTCCAGCCGACCAATTGCTCCAGCAGGGCCTGCTCGGCGGGTTCGGTGACAGCGCTGCGCAACGCAGGCAGCAGCGGCGCCAGGGTGCGCGGGCCGTAGCCGATCTGCACATCGAGCTGCAGGGCCTTGCTGTTTTCCATCGTCCAGGGCGTCGAGGGGCTGCGCAGCAGTTCATCGAGGCGCTGAGCGCGGTCCCAGAGATTGTAGTAGCCGGGGATGGGCGTCGTTGCCGCCGGTTGGTGGTTGGCCGAGAGGATGTAGCCCCGCGCCGGGTTTTCCTCCTGCGGATTGCCGCTGAAGGGCTGAAAACCCAGCTTGTCGGCTTCGGGCCTGCTGCCGTCCAGCATGAAGGCGGGGTTAACGCCCTCGGGGCGGATCGGCAGACTGGCCGCCGCCCACCAGGCGATATCACCGCCGGCATTGGCCCAGATCACGTTCAGGCCCGGGGCGTGAATCTTGCTCACCGCCGTGCGCGCCTTGTCCAGCGTGGCGGCACGGTTCAGCTCGTAAAACGCCTCCAGCAGCGGGTTCTCGGTTTCCAGAAAGGCCCACCACATCGCGATCGGCGCCTTGCCGGCGCTGGCATCCAGGGCATCGTTGATGATGGGGCCGTGCCTGGAGCGGCGCAGCTGCAGCCTGACCGGCTCGGCCCCCTTGACCTTGAGCGTCTCCTCGCGGGTATCGAGGTCCAGCCACTGGCCCTGGTACATCACCTGCTGCGGATTGGCCGGGTTGGTCTTCTCGACGATCAGGTCCAGATCGTCGTTCTGGAACATCGTCAAGCTCCAGCCGAACTGCGTGTTGTGGCCCAGTGCCGCCATCGCGTTGAGGGCCTGAAAGTGGCCGTAGAGCTCGAAGCCCGGCGCCTTCAGATGGGCCTCGTACCAGACCGCCGGCGCCGAGAAGCCGATATGCGGATCGCCGGCCAGCAGCGGCTTGCCGCTGGCCGTTCGCGCACCCGCCACCACCCAGGCATTGCTGCCCTCATAGGCCGGCAGGCCGGCTGCCTCCAGCGCCTCGGCGCTGAGCCGGGCCAGCCGGGTCAGGTCTTGCCAATCACCTGCCTGCAACCGGGCGGTCTGCTGCTCGTTCTGCAGACCCTTGCGGATGGCGCCATCGGGCTTCCACTCCAGATCGAACATCTTCAGGTGGTCGGGACCCAGCTGGTCGCGCACCTGGGTCAGCACCGGCTCGGTGCGGAAGGCGGCGGCAAAGCTGTAGGCCATGTATCCGGCGGCACTGATGCTGTCTGCCAGGGTGAAGGGCCGTTTCGGAATGCCCAGCAGCTGGAACTCCAGCGGCGCCGGCCGGCTGTCCTGGTACTGGTTGATGCCGTCCAGATAGGCCTGCATCGCCTGTATGGCCGGGCTGCCGGACTTGTCCTTGATCCAGCGTGCGGCATAGGCGTCCGCATGCACGCGGATGCCCAGGGTGCGGAACAGCCGGTCGGTGGGCACCAGCTTGGGCCCCAGCACCTCGGCCAGCTCGCCGCGGGCCAGGCGGCGCAGCATCTCCATCTGAAACAGCCGGTCCTGGGCGTGCACATAGCCCAGCGCGCGGTACAGGTCGGGCTCGTTGCCGGCCTCGATATGCGGCACGCCGAGCTCGTCATAGCGCACCGTCACCGGCGCCGTGAGCCCGGCGATCAAGACCTGACCCGAGCGCTGCGGCTGCTTGGAGTAGACATACCAGGCCAGGCCCATGACGGCGAGCAAGACCAGCGCCAGCAGGATCTGGGTCAGACGTTTCAGAAAGACTTTCATGCGGGCTCCCGTTGGCTCGATTCCAACACAGGAGCACGCATCACCCTACAGGGCCAGCCCAGGGGGCCGACCCGGGTCTTCCTCAGCGGCGGCGACTGACACCCAGCAGCAGGCCCAGGCCGGCCAGCATCAGGCCCAGGCTGGCCGGCTCGGGCACCGGCGCCAGCGCATAGTGGTCCAGCGCCACGTGCAGGGCCGGATCGGCCAGATTGCCTGCATCACCGACGATGCGCAGCACATGCAGGCTGCCCTTGTCGGCCGTCTGCAGAAAACTCAAGCCCTCAACCTCGATCTTGGTGCCGGCCGGCGCGCCGAAGTCCTCGCGGAACAGCTCATCGACATGGCCGGTGCTCAGGTCGATGCGGTAGACGGTCTTGTTGGCGTCATCGGTGGAGGCATACAGCCCGCCATTCCAGACCTTGGCTCCCTGGATGCGGTCCAGCGGCCGATCGAGCGCCAGATAGCCGCGGCTGGAGAAGTCGCTCAGGCTGTGGATATTGATACGCACCGTGTCATCCCACTCGGCCGTGTAGGCCAGGCCCTGCGCGCCATCGACCGCCACCCAGGGCACGCCGGCATGCAGATCGTCGTGCGAGAGCTTGTAGAAGCTGCCGGTGTAGCTCAGGTCGCTGGCATTGAAGACACCGATCAACGGATTCAGGTAGCGGCTGCCGTCGGCGCGCTTGTTGCCGTCTTCGATTGGCGCGTAGATCTTGCCGCCATAGGTGTCGATGTCGCCGATATGGCTGGCGCCAAAACCGGCGATCAACTCCAGCGGGATGCCGGGCGTCAGCTTGCCCGTGACCAGATTCAGATTGGAGTTGCGCTGCAGGCTGGCGAAGTCATGCAGCGCGGCGCGCTCAAGGCCGTACTGCCAGGAGAAATACCATTGCTGGCCATCGGTCGCCAGCCCCTGCGAGCGGTACAGGCCGGTGGGCACGGTGAACCTGTCGCTGCCGACCAAGTTCCATTGCTCCGCGGCCTGGGCCGGGCCAACCCACAGACCGGCGGCCAGGGCCAGCGCGGCGGCCCAGAATGGTGATGGATGTGTGGTGATCGTCATGTCGAGAACTCCCCGATGTGGTTAATCGGGAAAGCCTAGGCAGGCTGCGTGACAGGCCGGGCGCGCCCGCAGTCCAAACAGCTCATGGCCCCGGCCGGCGCAATTGGGCGATGATGGAGGCTGTGCCTCAAACCACCCCACCGCCATGATCCAACTCTTCTACTACCCCAGCAACGCCAGCATGGCGCCTCATGTGCTGCTGCGCGAGATCGGAGCGCCGTTCGAGTTGCGCCTGGTCGACAAGGACCAGAACGAGCACAAGTCGGCCGACTATCTGAAGCTCAACCCGAACGGGCTGATCCCGGTGCTGGTCGATGGCGATCTGGTGCTGTACGAGTGCGCCGCGATCTGCCTGCACCTGGCCGATACCCATCCCGAGGCCAGGCTTGCGCCCGCGCTCGGCACGCCGGCCCGCGCGCAGATGTACAAATGGCTGATCTGGATGACCAACACCCTGCAGGCCACCCTGCTCGGCTACTTCTATCCGGACCGCGCGGTCAGTCCCGGCAACACCGAGGGCGCGGCCCAGGTCAAGGCCCAGGCTGAGGCCAAGGTTGCCTCGTTGCTGGAACAGCTTGACGCGCAGCTGGCCAGCTCCGGCGGCCCCTGGCTGCTGGGCGCCGACTACTCGCTGGCCGACGCCTACGCGCTGATGCTGTGCCGCTGGACACGCAATATGGCCCGCCCGGCGCGCAGCTATGCCCACATCGGCCCCTATCTGCAGCGCCTGCTGGAGCGCCCGGCCGTCAAGGAAATGCTGGCCGTCGAGCAGCTGCCGCAGCCATGGATCTGACCGAGCTGATACTGATACGCCACGGCGAGACCGACTGGAACCGCCGCCAGTGCTTCCAGGGCCAGATCGACGTGCCACTGAATGCCAACGGCCTGGCCCAGGCGGAGCGCATGGCCCAGCGCCTGGCGTTGGAGCAGGTCGATGCGATGGTCTGCAGCGACCTGATGCGCACCCGCCAGACGGCCGCCCCGGCGGCCGCAGCGCTGCAGCTGGAGCCCAGCTTCAGCACGGCCTGGCGCGAGCAGGCTTTCGGTCTGCTGGAAGGCCTCACCTTTGATGACATCCGTCAGCGCCACCCCGAGGAGTTCGCGCTGTGGGCCCGCCACGACCCCGATTACGAGCTGCCCGGCGGCGCCGAGAGCCGGCGGCGCTTCCACGCGCGGGTGCTGGGCGCCCTGCAGGCGCTGGCCGCCGAGCATGCCGGCCGCACCCTGGCCGTGGTCACCCACGGCGGCGTGCTGGACATGGTCTACCGCTCGGCCCTGGGCCTGTCGCTGCACGGGCCGCGCGAATGCGCGATTCCGAATGCGGGGCTTAGCCGGGTGCGCGTCAGCAAGGGCGGACTGGAGATCGTCAGCTGGGCCGACGACGCGCATGTGGCGGACCTGTTGATGGCGCATTGAGGCGGTGGCCCCGGATTGCATCCGGGCTACCCGTTCGTGTCGGACCCGGATTGCATCCGGGCTACAACATCTCCGTAGCCCGGATGCAATCCGGGTCAAAGACCCAGGCTTCGGTTCAGTTCCCCCACCTGGCGTCGCAATCGCTGCGAGCCAGGACTCGCATTCAGCCGCGCTTGCAACAGGTTCTGCGCCGCGCCGTAACGCCCGGCCTGCAGCAGCGCATCGATATAGATCTGCTCGAACAGATCGCGCTGCGCATGGCTGCCGCCGATCTCGATCAGGCGCGGCAGGGCCTGACCCAGCTGATCCACCGCCTCGTCATAGCGCCCGCGCCCATGGGCCAGCAGTCCCCGGCCGGCCGGCACGGCCACGCGCAGCCAGGCCCCGCGCTGGGCGGCCGGAGCCAGCGGCGCGAAACGGATCAGATTGCGCAGCAGCACATCGGCTTCGGGCTGCCCCGCGCGCACCAGGCCATAGAGGTAGTGCAGATCCAGAAAAGGCAAGACCTGGTCCTTGACCCGTGGCACCAGGAACGGGGCCAAGGCCTGCCAGCGAGCACCGACATTGCCACCGGCCAGCTCGACCCGGGCCAGCAGCGAGACGGCGTTGACCTGGTCCTGCGAATAGTCCGGCGCCACGCCCCAGACCTGCTGGTCATAGAGCTTCAACACCGCTTCGAAATCGCCGAGCTCCAGGTGGAACAGGGCCAGATGCCACCAGTTATGCGTCTGCATGAAGGAGTTCAGGCCCTGCCAGCCGGGGCTGGCGGCCTGCATGAAGTCGCGCCCCTCGGTCAGCCGCCCCTGCGTCAGCATCACATGGGCCAGCGCATGCTGGGCCCAGGGCTCGCTCGGCTGTATCGCCAGCGCCCGCCGCGCGCTGGCCTCGGCCTCGGGCATCCAGTGGCATTGCTCGTAGCCGAAGGCCAGCATGCCGTGCAGATAGGACACATCGGCCGCCGCGGCCCTGCACAGAAGCGCCAGACGCAGCATACGCGGCGAGTCACCCAGATTGAAGGCCAGCACCTGGGCCAGCTTCAGCGCCACCAGATCGCGCGGATGCTCGCGCAGCAGCGCCTCCAGCCGGGCCAGCGCCTGGTCCACCTCGCCCTGGGCCCAGGCCTGCACCGCAAGCGCGAACTGCCGCTCCCGCGGCGTGGCCGGCCGCAGCGGGTTCAGCGCGCGGTCCAGAAAGGGCTGGGCCTGGGTCGGCGCCTGCGGCGTCTCGGCAAACAGATGCAGGGCTGCGGCATAGGCCTGGACCAGCACGCCGGGCTCTTGAACTGTGATGTCCAGCACCCTCAGCACGCGCAGCTGGCAGGCGGCGAAGCCTTCTACGAAGTCGTTCAGCGCAAGCAGGCTGCCGGCATCGGCCAGCGTGACCGGATTGCCAAAGCCATCGCGCATCACTCCGCCGGCGGTTTGGGCCAGGCATGCTGGGCGCCGCGCATCTGCTCGAAGGCGCGGGCCAGCTGCAGCACGCCCAGATCGTCGAAGCGCCGGCCGATGATCTGCAAGCCTATCGGCAGGCCCCTGGCCGTGTAGCCGCAGTTGATGCTGGCGGCCGGCTGCTCGCTCATATTGAAGGGCACGGTGAAGGCGATGTGTTCGAACGGCCGCTGCGGGTCATTCAGCGGGCTGGCCAGCTCGGCGGCATAGGCCGGCACCGGACTGACCGGCGAGAGTACGAAGTCGAAGGGCTGGCAGGCGGCAATCGCCGCCTCGCGCATCGCCGCCATCTGGCCGTAGCCCTTGAAGACCTCGGCGGCGGTCAGATAGGCCCCGGTGCTGACCCACTCGCGGATATAGGGAAGTACCTGATTCTGCCGCGCCGGCGGCAGGGCCGAGATGTCCAGCCAGGAGCGCATGCGCCAGAATTTGTCCAGCCCGATCATCATCTCGCGGCTGCTGACGCCCTTGATGGGCTCGACCACGGCGCCGGCCTGCTCGAACAGGCACGCGGCCCGCTGCACCGCTGCCGCCGTTTCGGGCTCGACGTCCATGCCCCAGCCGGCGTCCATCATCAAACCAATGCGCAAGCCCTTGACATCGCGATCCAGCTGCGACCAGGCAATGTCCTGGTACGGCAGGCTCATGCTGTCGCGCCAGTCGGGGCGGCTCAGCACGCTCATCAGCAGCGCAGAATCGGCGACGGTGCGGGTCATCGGGCCCGCCACACGGCCGGCGTAGGGCGGCTTGATCGGGATCCGGCCCAGGCTGGGTTTCAGGGTGAAGATGCCGCACCAAGCGGCCGGCAAGCGCACGCTGCCGCCGATATCGGTGCCCACATGCAGCGGCCCATAGCCGGCAGCCGCGGCGGCCGCAGCCCCGGCACTCGACCCGCCCGGGTTCCTGCTCAGGTCCCAGGGATTGCGCGTCAGCGGGTGAAAGCTCGACAGGCCCGACGACAGCATGCCGTAGTCGGGCATCGTCGTCTTGCCCATGAACACGGCGCCGGCCTCGCGCATGCGGGCGGCCGGCGGGGCGTCTTCGGCCGCCGGCACCAGCTCGGTGGCAGCCGTGCCCAGCGGCATGGGCACGCCCTCGGTGGCGATGTTCTCCTTCAGCATCGATGGCACGCCATCCAGCGTGACGCCGCCCACGGTCAGCGGCTCACCCCTGCGCCAGCGCGCCTCCGAGGCCTTGGCCAGCACCATTGCCTCATGCGGATCCAGCGCATAGCTGGCGTGCAGAAACGGTTCCCAGTTCTCGACATGGGCCAGCACCGCCTTGGTCACCTCGACCGGCGACAACGCGCGGCTGCGGTAAGCAGCCAGCAGGTCAAGCGCTGAGAGATCGTGCAGAGATGTCATCGCAATGTGCTTCGTCGGGTGACTGAGGTTGTAGCGTTTGCCCGGCGAAGGCGCAAGACGGGCTTGCCTGGTTCCCGGATTGCATCCGGGGCAAGCTCACTCCCAATACAGGCCCGAGACGTCGTTGACAAACACCGGCATGTCCTTCCACAGCCCGCCCAGGCGCTTCTTGGCCACGGTGATCCACTGCGGCTGGTAGAGATAGACGTTGACGGCGTCGGCAGCCAGCATGCGCTGGGCGTCGCCCAGCAGCCTGGCGCGCTCGTCCTCGCGCGGGGCATTGTTGATCTTGGCAAACAGCTCGTTGAACTTGGGGCTCTCGTAGCCCCAGTAGTAACCCGCCTTGGCATAGTTGCCCAGGTCGAAAGGTTCGACGTGGGAGATGATGCTCAGGTCATAGTTTTTGTTGGTGTAGACGCCCGACAGCCACTGCGCCCATTCGACATTCTCGATCTTGGCCGTGATGCCCACCTTGGCCAGCTGGGCGGCCACCACCTCGGCGCCCTGGCGGGCATAGGGCGTCGGCGGCAGCTTCAGGCTCAGCTCCAGCGGCAGCGCGAATTTGAGATCCTGACCGGCCTCCTTCAGCAGCGCCTTGGCCTTGGCAATGTCGAAGGGATTGACCCCGGTGGTGTCCACATAGCCCAGCGCACCGGGCACATAGTGGCTGCCGATCGGCACACCAAAGCCGTCGGCCGCGGCCTCGATCACCGCCTTGCGGTCTATCGCCGCGGCAATGGCACGACGCACGCGCACATCGTCCAACGGCTTCTTCTTGTTGTTGATCGCCACAATGGTCTTGGCCCGTGAACCATTGAGCAGCACCTGAAAGCGCTTGTCGGCCCGGAACTGGGCCAGGCTGCGCGCGGCGGCCACGCGGGGAAAGGCATCCACATCGCCGGCCAGCAGGGCCGCCACCTGGGCGGACGGATCGCTGATGATGCGGAACTGGGCGCGGTTCATCTTCACCGCCGCCGCATTGCGATAGGCCGGCCACTTGGCCAGCGTGATGCTGGAGCCCTTGGCCCAGGCGTCCAGCTTGTAGGGGCCGGTGCCCACCGGCTGGGTCGCATTGGTGGCCACGCTCTTGGGCTCGACGATCACCGCCGTGGCCTGGCCGATCAGGAACAGGAAGTCCGGCTCTATCGTCTTCAGCCCTATCACCACCGTGTGCTCGTCGGGCGCGGCAATCAGCCCCATGCTGGCGAACAGGCGTTTGTCCTTGTTGGTCGACTTGTCATCGGCCGCGCGCTCGAAGGAGAACTTCACCGCCCGAGCATTGAACGGTTCGCCGTTCTGGAACTTGACGCCCTTGCGCAACTTGAAGGTGAAGGTCTTCAGGTCAGGCGACACCTCCCAGCTTTCGGCCAGCAGCGGCGTGACCCTGCCGTCGGGCCCTATCTTGGTCAGGGTCTCGAACACGTTGTAGAGCACCACCTCGGCGATCGCCGAGGCCGCGCCGGCGGTCGGATCCAGGCCCGGTGGCTCCAGGGTCATGGCCAGGACGACGCTGTCCTTCTTCGCCTGGGCCTGGGCGGCGGGGGCGGTCAATGCCAGCGCCAGGCTGGCGCCGAGTACGAGTGCTTTGAACATGATGTGTGCAGACTCCGACAACGATGGGGCAATCATGGCATGGGCCGGGGGCGCGCACGCGGCATGGCCGCCAGCAGCGCACGGGTGTACGGATGGCCGGGCCGCTGGAACAGCTGCTCGGGCGGCCCCCGCTCGACCACCCGCCCCTGGTACAGCACCAGCACCTCGTCGCAGAGATGGTCGACCACCGCCAGGTCATGGCTGATCAGCAGATAGCCGATGCCGAACTGGGCCTGCAGGTCCTGCAGCAGGTTCAGCACCTGGGCCTGCACCGAGACGTCGAGCGCACTGACCGGCTCGTCGGCGACGATCAGCTTGGGCCGGGTCACCAGCGCGCGGGCAATGGCAATGCGCTGGCGCTGGCCACCTGAGAACTCGTGCGGGTACTTGTCGGCATCAGCGGCACGCAGGCCCACCGCGTCCAGCGAGTCGAGCACCCGCTTGCGCTGCGTGGGCGCATCGACCTGCAACGCGCCGCTCAAGGCGCTCAGCGGCTCGGCGACGATGCGGCCCACCGTCTGGCGCGGGTCCAGCGAGCCATAGGGATCCTGGAACACCATCTGGAAGTGCTGGCGCGCCAGCCGCAGCTCGGCCCGGCCCAGCCGGTGCAGGTCTTGACCCAGCAGGCTGACCCTGCCGCCGTCCAGCGGCTCCAGTGCCATCACCGCCCGCGCCAGGGTGGACTTGCCCGAACCCGACTCGCCAACGACGCCCAGGCTCTTGCCGGCCTCCAGGGTGAAGCTGACGCCGTTGAGCGCCTGCACCTTGGGGGCAGCGCGCCACAGCTGCTCGCGCGGCTGCGGGTAGTGGCGCACCAGGTCATCGGCCTGCAGCAGCATCACCATGGCTGCGGAGCCCGGCGCAACGATTCGGCCAGGCGCAGACAGCGCACCTCATGGCCATGATCCAGACGCTCGGCCGGTGGGGCGATGCGCTGGCAAGCGGCCTCGGCCAGCGCGCAGCGGGCGTGGAAGGCACAACCGGCGGGCAGCTCGCGCAGCCCGGGCACGGTGCCGGCAATTGTCTGCAGGCGCTGACCGCGCGACACGCCCAGCCGCGGCCGGGCGGCGAACAGGCCCTGGGTATAAGGGTGGCCCATACGCTCGAACACCGCCGCCGTGGGCCCGGCCTCGACGGCCTGGCCGCCGTACATCACCAGCATGGAGCGCACGTTCTCGGCGATCACGTCCAGGTCATGCGAGATCAGGATCAGCCCCATGCCGCGCTCTTTCACCAGCCCCGCGATCAGCTCCAGGATCTGGCCCTGTATCGTCACGTCCAGCGCGGTGGTCGGCTCATCGGCGATCAGCAGCTCGGGCCCGCAGGCCAGGGCCATCGCAATGCCCACGCGCTGGCGCTGGCCGCCGGACAGCTGGTGCGGATAGGCCTCGGCACGGCGCCGCGCATGGTCCAGGCCCACACGGTCGAGCAGGCGCACCGCCTCGGTCAGCGCCTCGGCCCGCGACAGCCCATGGTGCAGCACCAGCGGCTCGGCCACCTGGCGACCGATGCGATGCAGCGGGTTCAGCGCCGTCATCGGCTCCTGGAAGATCATCGCGATGCGGTCGCCGCGCAGCCGGCTGTAGGCCTCATCGTCGAGTGCCAGCAAGTCCCGGCCCTTGAAGCGGATACTGCCCTCGATCTCGGCGCCCTCGGGCAGCAGGCCCATCAGGGCCAGCGCCGTCAGCGATTTGCCGCAGCCCGACTCCCCCACCAGGCCCAGCGTGTCGCCGGCCTGCAGCGCAAAACTCAGTCCCCGCAACGCTTCGGCCGGGCCGGCGGCGGTCCGCAGGCGCACCCGCAGGTCTTGCACTTCGAGCAGGGCCGTCATCGCGACCTCGCCAGTTTGGGGTCCAGCAGATCGCGCAGGCCGTCACCGAGCAGGTTCAGCCCCAGCACCGCCAGCATGATGGCCAGGCCGGGATAGACGGCCAGCTGCGGCGCCTGGAACAGCAAGGTCTGCGCCTCGCTGAGCATGCGGCCCCATGACGGCTGCGGCGGCTGCGTGCCCAGGCCCAGATAGGACAGCGCCGCCTCGGCCAGTATCGCCAGCGCGAACTGTATCGTGGCCTGCACGATCAGCACCGACAGGATATTGGGCAGCACATGCTCGATGCTGATGCGCACCGGCCCCTTGCCCGATGCACGCGCCGCAAGCACATAGTCGCGCGACCAGATCGCATTGGCCGAGGCGCGGGTGACGCGGGCAAAGGTCGGGATGTTGTGGATGCCGATGGCGATGATGGAGTTGACGATGCCGGGCCCGAACACCGCCGTCATCATGATGGCCGACAGCAGGGCCGGGAAGGCGAAGGTGAAATCGCTCAGGCGCATGATGATTTCCTCGACCCAGCCGCGCCGCGCCGCCGCCCACAGGCCCAGGAGGCCGCCGATCAAAAGGCCTATGCCCACCGCGATCACGCCGACCAGGATGGAGTTGCGCGCGCCGACCAGTATCAGGGTCAGCACGTCGCGGCCCAGCACATCGGTGCCCAGCCAATGGGCGCTGGAGGCTGGCTGCAGCTTGGCGGGAAGATCGATCTCGTAGGGTGGCCAGGGCGTCCAGACCAGGGACAGCAGTGCCGCCAGCACGACCAGCGAGGTCAGCACGGCGCCGATCACAAAGCTTTTGTGCGCTCTCACAGACCGGATACCTTGATGCGCGGGTCTATCACGGCATAGAGCAGATCGACCAGGAAGTTGACCACCACCACCATGGCGGCGAGCAGCAGCACGCAGTTGCGCACCACCGCCAGGTCGCGGTTGGCGATGGCCTGGAAGATCAGCCGGCCCAGCCCCGGCAGATAGAACACGTTCTCGACCACGATGGTGCCGGCCAGCAGATTGGCGAACTGCAGGCCCATGATGGTGACGACCGGAATCATCGCGTTGCGCAAGACATGACCCCACAGCGCGGCGCGCCGGCTCAGGCCCTTGGCGCGGGCGGTGCGCACGAAGTCTTCGCGCAGCACCTCCAGCACCGCCGAACGGGTGATGCGCGCCAAAATTGCCGCCTGCACCACGGCCAGCGCCACCGCCGGCAACACCAGGGCCTGCAGGCCGGGCCACAGGCCACCGCCGTCGTCCTCGCTCCAGCCCGGAAAGCCGCCGGCGGCAAACCACTGCAGCTCTACCGCAAAGACCCAGATCAGCAGGATGGCGAACCAGAAGTTGGGGATGGCTATGCCCAGCTGGCTGAGCGCCATCAGGCCGGTGTCGCCGACCTTCCTGTGGTGGGCCGCGGCATAGACGCCGGCCGCCAGCGCCAGCACCGTGCTCAGGAGCATGGCCAGCAGGGCCAGCGGCACGGTCAGCGCCAGGCGCTCCAGAATCAGGTCCAGCACCGGCGTGCTGTAGGCATAGCTGATGCCCAGATCGCCTTGCAGCATGCCCAACAGCCAGGCGCCGTAGCGCTGCAGCGGCGGTGCGTCCAGGCCCAGCTTGGCGGCCAGCGCTGCCACCGACTCGGGCGTGGCCTCGGTCCCCATCAGCACCTGGGCGGCATTGCCGGGCAGTATCTCCAGCACCAGGAACACCACGGCCGAGGCGCCCAACAGGGTCAGCGCCAGGGTGGCCAGGCGCTTCAGCAGAAACAGGGTCATGGAGGCGTGGCGAGCTGCTCGCGCAGACAGGTGATGGTGCTGCGGATATGGCTACGGCCCAGGCGCTCGGCCTCATCGGCATCGCCGCGCGCGATCGCGGCGACCAAGCCCTCATGCTCCTGCACCGCCTGCTCGGCCTCCGCCTCGGCCAGTATCACGGCGGGCGCAAACACCTGGGAGGTCAGGCGCACGATACCCAGCTGCCCACTGAGGAATTCATTCCTCGACATCTCGACGATGGTGGTGTGGAAGTGGACGTTGGCCAGGGTGTAGTCCCCGGCCGACCAGGGCCGCATGGCCCGGCGCTGATTTGCGACGATGGGGTCCAGCAAGGCATGGGCCTGGCCGGCGGAACGCTCGGCCGCCAGGCGCGCGGCCAGGCCGTCAAGCATTTCGCGCAGCACATAGGCGTCCAGCAGCCGCGGCCCGTCGATCCGCGCCACGCTGACGCCGCGCACCGCATCGGCCTCCACCAGCCCCTCGGCCTGCAGCACCCTCAGCGCCTCGCGCAGCGGCGTGCGGCTCACGCCCAGCTGCTCGGCCAGCTGCACCTGGCGCAGCACATCGCCCGGCGCATGCACGCCCTTGTAGATGCGCTCGCGCAGCACCTGCGCCACCTCGTCCACCAGACGAACGCGGCTTTGCCATTCCAGCAGGTCGGACATCTGAACCCCCGATGCATTCGACGATGGTCATGCGGGGTTTGGATACTGGATCCAGAACCCGCCTCGGTGCATGATAGTGCCCATTGAGCACCCCAGGTCGACGACCTACGTCGTTCGACCCTGCGGGACAGATTCAACAGGAGACAGGCATGAGGCTGAAGGACAAGGTCGCCATCGTCACCGGCGGAGCGTCGGGATTTGGTGAAGGCATTGTGCGCAAATTCGTCGCCGAGGGCGCGCGCGTGCTGATCGCCGACCGCGATCTGGCCGCTGGCCTGCACCTGGCCGCGCTGCTGGGCCCGGCGGTGCGGGCGCTGCGGGTGGACGTCAGCAGCGCCGCCGATGTGAAAGTCATGATGGATGCCACCGTCGAGCACTTCGGCGGCCTGGACATCCTGGTCAACAATGCCGGGGTCGGCCACACGCCGCAGCCGCTGGAGGAGTTGGCCGAGGACGAGTTCGACCGCATCGTCGCCGTCAATATGAAGGCCATCTACCTGGCCGCCCGCGAGGTTGTGCCGCGCTTCAAGACGCTGCGCGAAGCGACCGGTCGCGGCGCCGGGGTGATACTGAACATGGCCAGCACGGCCGGCGTCAGCCCCAGGCCGAATCTGACCTGGTACAACGCCAGCAAGGGCTTCGTCATCACCGCCACCCGCTCGATGGCGGTCGAGCTGGCACCCTTCGGCATACGCGTGGTGGCGCTGAACCCGGTGGCCGGCGAAACGCCGATGCTGAAGACCTTCATGGGCGAGGACACGCCCGAGGTCAGGGCGCGGTTCCTGGCCAGCATCCCGCTGGGACGCTTCTCAACCCCCGAGGATCTGGGCAACGCCGCCTGCTTTCTGTGCAGCGACGAGGCCAGCATGATCACCGGTGTGTGCATGGAGGTGGATGGTGGCCGCTGCATCTGAACATCGCTGGGCAAGGATTGCGGCACTGACCCTGCTGCTGGGGCTGAGTGCCTGTGGAGGCGGTGGCGGCGGCGACGCGACTCCGCCGCCCGACGTGCCCACCCCCACCGTGCCGGGCACCCTGGTCGACCCGACCAGCTACTCCTCCAGCGCCACCGCCTCGCTGGCCTCGGCCGTCGAGGCCGCGGCCACCAGCACGCACAGCATCACCCTGAACGGCACGGCCATCGCCTACACGGCCAAGGCCGGCCACCTGACGGCCAAGGCGCCCGGCACCGGCCAGGACCAGGCCTCCTTCTTCTACGTCGCCTACACGGCCGACAACCAGCCGGCCGCCACCCGGCCCATCACCTTCTTCTACAACGGCGGCCCCGGCTCGGCCAGCGTCTGGCTGCATCTGGGCTCCTACGGTCCCAAGCGCCTGGCCACCGGCATGCCGTCCACCGCCCTGCCGCGCCCCTTCGCCCTGGTGGACAATGCCGAAAGCCTGCTGGACACCAGCGACCTGGTCTTCGTCAACGCGGTCGGCAGCGGGCTGTCGCAGGCGATTGCGCCGTTCAACAACCGCAGCTTCTGGGGCGTCGATGCCGATGCGGCCGTGTTCCGCGACTTCGTGCAGCGCTACCTCACCGTCTACGCGCGCCAGGCCTCGCCCAAATACCTGTTCGGTGAGTCCTATGGCGGGCCGCGCACCGCCGTGCTGGCCTCGCTGCTCGAAAGCGCCGGTGTGCAGCTGACCGGCCTGGTGCTGCAGGCCCCGGCGATGGACTACAACAGCAATTGCGGTGTCACGGGCCAGGCCACCATCAGCTGCGGCGGCTATCTGCCCAGCTATGCCGCCACCGGCCAGCATTACCTGCTGGCCCGCCCGCTGCCCACCGACCTCGGCGCCTACATGACGCAGATGCGTGACTTCACCGCCAGCCGCTACACCCCGGCGGTGAATGCCCTGCTGCAGGGCAACGCCGTGCCCGCCGAGCTGCCGCCGCTGCTCACCGACTACACCGGCCTGGCCCTCACCCACTGGCAGAGCAGCTTCAATATGCAGCCGGGCCTGTACCGCAACCAGCTGATGCCCGGCACCTTGATCGGCCGCTATGACGCCCGCGTGTCGGCGCCGGTGGGCAGCGCGCTGGCCAGCGAGGGCGATCCGTCCAGCACCGTCATCGGCGCCTCGTTCTCGGGCGCCATCACCAGCTATCTGCGCGAGAACCTGCGCTACAGCAATGGCTCGACCTATGTGCTGCTGAGCAATGCCATCGAGAGCTGGGACTTCCGCCACGCGGGCAAGAGCCTGCCCGACAGCATCCCCGACCTCGGCGCCGCGCTGGCGCTGAACCCGCGGCTTCGCGTGCTGGCACTGAACGGCTATCACGACCTGGCCACGCCGTTCCATCAGACCGAGCAAGACCTGGCACGGCTGAACCTGCCCGGCCGCGTGCTGGTGCGCAACTATGCCGGCGGCCACATGACCTATCTGGACGACGCCTCCCGTGCGGCCAGCAAGGCCGATCTGGTGGCCTTCTACCGCGGCACGCTGGCGGTGGCCCAGGCGGCGGGCAAAGCGCCCACGGTGCGCGCGCAGGCCGCTCCCGCGCTTGCCGCCGCCAGCCCCTCTAGCCTGCCCCCGCCCCCGCCCGACGCGCTACAGACCCCGCTGCGCGACCCCTGGGTGCCGCCGGCGCTGCGCCCGCTCGCGCCGCCACCACCGCCCAGCCAGGGCCAGGCCCTGCAGCGGGAGATAGCCGCGCGCTTACGTGCGCTGCACGAGCGTTGAGCGCAGTGGACCCGGCCCGCGACCGCTTCACGCTCGGCGATTGGACTGTTGACGCCGCCGGCAACCGCCTGCTGCGCGGCCAGGAGCAGCGGCCGCTGCGCCACAAGGCGATGGCGCTGCTGGTGCTGCTGGCCCGCCATGCCGGCGAGACGGTGAGCCGCGAGGAGATCGTCGACACCATCTGGGACGGCAACCAGTTCGTCGCGCCCAAGGCCATCAATACCGCCATCTGGACCATACGCCAGGCCCTGGGCGATGACCCCGAGGCGCCGCGCTATGTGGAGACGGTGGCCAAGAAGGGCTACCGGCTGATCGCCCCGGTGAGTGCAGTGATGCAGGCAGGCGATCCCGCTCCGGCTGCGGCACCGGCCCGGCGCCTGATGCTGCCCGTGCTGGCCACCGCACTGATCAGCTCGGCCCTGGCCTGGGCCTGGCTGCAGCGCACACCGCCACCACCAGAAGCGGCGCTGGCCACGGCCACGCCGCTGACGCAGAACCCCGGCCTCGAATACCTGGGCCAGCTCTCGCCCGACGGCCGGCTGCTGGCCTTTGGCTGGTGGCAAGGCCAGGGCGCGGGCCGGCTGTATCTGCGCGCCGCCGATGATTTGAATGCCACGCCGCAGGCCATCAGTGGCGAGGCCGGCGAGGTTCAGGGTCTGGCCTGGTCACCCGACGGCCGGGCCATCGCCTATGTGGCCTCGGCCGGCGGCGGGCAATGCAGCCTGTGGATCTATAGCTTGCCGGAGCGCAGCCAGCGCGAGCTGGCGCGCTGCGCGCCGATGTTCACGCCCACCGTCGACTGGTCGCCCGATGGCCGCTGGATCGCCTTCAGCGCCGTGGCCGAGGGCGCCGGTGGCCTGTTCCTGATCGCCCCGGATGGCAGCGGACTGCGCCGCCTGAGCACCGCCCCGCCGGCGGCCATGCCCGATCACCAGCCGGCCTGGTCGCCCGACGGTCAGCGCCTGGCCTTCGCCAGACAGGATCCGGCCGACGGCACACGCGATCTGTACGAGATCGCCCTTGATGGCAAGCTCGAGCGCCTGTCCCATCTGAAGCTTTACTGGCTGCATGGCCTGAGCTACACCGCCGCAGGTCGGGATCTGGTCTTCTCCACCACCCGGCAGGACACCCGGGTGCTGCTGAGCTGGGACCGCGCCAGCGCCAAGGCCCTGCCCCTGGGCCTGGAAGGCAGTGCCCCGAAGCGCAGCGCCGACGGCCGCATCGTCTATGCGCTGCTGCGCGCCCATGTCAGCATCGCCCGCCTGGCCTGGGGTGACGGCAGGCCCGAGCGCCACATCACCTCGGTGGCCAATGACCGGGCCCCAGACATCAGCGGCGATGCCACCGTGTTCGTGTCGCGCCGGTCCGGCCAGTCCGAGCTGTGGCAGACCGATGGCGGCGGCGGCGAGGCCCGCCGGCTCACCCGGCTCGAGGGGGTGACCGCGGCGCCGGCCCTGTCGCCGCGCGGCGCCCAGGTGGCGTTTCTGGGCAGTTGCGGACCCGGCAAACGCTTCGGCCTGTGCGTGCTGAGCCAAACGGACGGGCGGGTGCAGGCGCTGTCGGCCGACGCGGCCACCTATGGCCGGCCAGGCTGGCACCCCACCGCCAACGAGGTCTGGGTGCCCAGCGACCGCGGTGGCAGCTGGCAGCTTTGGCGCTTCGCTGCCGATGGCAGCCGCCCGCCGGTCGTGGCCCCCACCGACACGCCTCCGGGCCGCGCCATGCGGTGGGCACCCGACGGCAGCGCCCTGGTCTATCAGCAGCGCTTCGGCGGCCCGCTGCGGCATCGCGCCGTCGATGGTCGCGAGCGCCAGCTCGACGTCCTGCTGCCCGGCGAGACCCTGGTCGACTGGCGCCTGGGCCCGCGCGGCCTGGTCGTGCTGGCCCGCGGCAGCCGCGAGCGCTTCCGGCTGATCGATATGGCCAGCGGCCGGCAGGAGCAGCTGAGCGTTCATGCGCTGGGCACGTTCCCCGAGCTGGCCAGCTTCGCGCTGGCCGCCGATGGCAGCGCGCTGGTGGAGATTTCCAACACCGCCGTGGCCGATCTGATGCAGATGCGCTGAGCTTTCCGCCGTACGCAAGTGCTTGTCACGCAACAATAAATATCTTTTGGATGGGGTTTGGATAGCGTTTGGCAGCGGCCCGTCTTGCGGGCCGCTGCGAGCCTGGGCCTACTGGGGTGGCATCGCACCGGTGCACCCATTCAGGAGACTCCATGCAAAGAAGAACAGCAACCTCCGGCGCCCTGCTCATGTGGCTGTTGAGCGCCTGCGGCGGTGGCGGTAGCGGCGCCGAGGCCGCCGCACCTGCACCTTCACCGGCCCCGTCGCCAGCCCCCTCTCCGGCTCCGGCTCCCGCTCCTTCGCCGGCACCCGCCCCGGCTCCGGCTCCTGCGCCAGCCCTTCCGGCCGGCTGGACCAAGCTGGCCGACATGCCCTCGGGCGTGGCCAAGTTCGGTGTCGCCGCGCTGGGCGGCAAGATCTATGTCGTCGGCGGCTACGACACCCGCCGCACGGTGATGGTCTACGACATCGCCGCCAATAGCTGGGCCAGCGGCCCTGCCCTGCCGCGCGGCACCGACAATGTCGCCGCCCTGGCCACCGCCGACCGGCTGTATGCGATGGGCGGCGAGGCCAGTACCGCCTTCCAGGTGTTTGACCCCGCCAGCGGCCAGTGGAGCGCCGGCCCCGTCCTGCCGCGCATCAGCTTCGCCTCCGCCGCCGCTGCATCAGGCGGACGCCTGCATCTGGTCGGCGGCTGGAATTACAGCAACAGTGCCAGCGCCTCGGTGGCCAGCCACTCGATGTTCGACCCCGCCAGCCAGGCCTGGAGCAGCGCCGCGGCGCTGGCCACGCCGCGCAATGCCGCCGGCGCCGCCGCCATCGACGGCCGCGTCTACGTGGTCGGCGGCCGGGCGCCGGGCATACGCGCGGCCGACCAGCAAAGCCTGGCCAGCGTCGAGATCTACACCGCCGCCACCGATCAATGGGCGGCCGGCGCGCCCCTGCCCACCGCACGGGGCAGCCTGGCCGTGGTGGCGCTGGGCGGGAGGCTGTATGCGCTCGGCGGTGAATCGACGCCGGGCACCGTCAGCGATGCGGTCGAGCGCTACGACCCCGCCACCCAGGCATGGACCGCCCTGCCGGCCATGCCTTACCGCAGCCATGGCCTGGGCGCGGTGGCGGTTGGCGACGCGATCTATGTGATGGGCGGCTTTGGCGGCGCCTCTGATGCTGTTGGCAGCGAGTCGATGGCCCTCTATCGCTACCGGCCATGATCGCCCAGTCCGTGCTGGTCGCGGCCGCAGCCCTGCTGCTGGCGGCCTGCGGCGGCGGCTCGCTGGACCGAGAGATGGAGCTTGAGGCGCCACCGCCGGTGGCGCCCGCGGCCGACGTCACCGTGCTGATGATGGGCAACAGCCACACCACGGTGAACCAGCTGCCGCAGCAGCTTGAGGTCCTGCTGCGCGCCGGCTTGCCCGGCAAGTCGGTGGCCGTGGCGGTGGCGCCGGGCTGGATGTTCCTCGACGAGCGCCTGGCCGACAGTCAAAGCCTTGCCCTGCTGCGCAGCCGCGAATGGACGGCCGTGGTGCTGCAGGCGCAGAAGTACAGCACCACCGGCATGTACCAGTACTCCACCGCCGAGGCCGGGGAACTGGTGCAGGAGGCCCGCAGGGTCAAGGCGCTGCCGGTGCTGTTCCCCGAATGGCCGCGCCGCGGCGTGCCCGAGACCGGCACCATCTACGATCTGCATGTCTCGATTGCCCGCCAGCAGCCGGCCTGCGTGGCCCCTATCGGCCAGGCCTGGGATCTGGCCCGCGAGCGCATGCCGGCGCTGGCCCTGCACGCCGCCGATGGCAACCACTCGACCTTGGCCGGCGCCCATCTCACCGCGCTGATGCTCTATGCCACCCTCACCGGCGCCTCGCCGCAGGGCCTGCCCGCGCTGGACATGGGCATCGATGGCGTCACGCAGACCCAGCTGCGCCAGGTGGCGGCCGACGCGGCGCAGGCCTATCCGCCGCGCCGGCACTGCCCAGCGGACAAGGCCCCAGCCGCGCAGGGTCTTGCGGCGGGCAACACAATGGGCGCAACACCACCCTCAGCCCTGAGCCAATGACCGATCTGTCCGCCTTCCCCATCACCCAGAAGTGGCCCGCGCAACAGCCCGAACGCCTCCAGCTCTACTCGCTGCCCACGCCCAATGGCGTCAAGGTTTCCATCCTGCTGGAGGAGACCGGCCTGCCCTATGAGCCCCATCTGGTGCGCTTCGACACCAATGACCAGCTGACGCCCGAGTTCCTGTCGCTGAACCCGAACAACAAGATTCCAGCCATCGTCGACCCGCAGGGCCCGGGTGGCAAGCCGCTGGCCCTGTTCGAGTCGGGCGCCATACTGATCTACCTGGCCGAGAAGTCGGGCCAGTTCCTGCCGGCCGATCCGGCGCTGCGTTACGAGACGCTGCAGTGGCTGATGTTCCAGATGGGCGGCGTGGGCCCGATGTTCGGCCAGCTCGGCTTCTTCCACAAATTCGCCGGCAAGGAGTACGAGGACAAGCGCCCCCGCGACCGCTATGTGGCCGAGTCGCGCCGCCTGCTCGCGGTGCTCAACCAGCGCCTGACCGGCAGGCAGTGGATCATGGGCGACGACTACACCATCGCCGACATCGCCATCCTGCCCTGGGTCAACAACCTGGTCGTCTTCTATGGCGCCGGCGAGCTGGTCGGCTATGCCGACTTCCCCGAGCTGGCCCGCGTGGTGCAGGCCTTCCTGGCCCGGCCGGCGGTGCAGCGGGGCCTGGGCATTCCGGCGCGGCCACCCGCCGCCTAGTCGCTGGAGGTGCCCAGCGTCACACTGAGCTTACGCGTGCTGCCGGCGCGCCACAGCGTCAGCTGGACCTTGTCACCCGGCTGCAGGCGCTCCAGTGCGTTGAGCATATCGTCCAGATCATTGACCGGCTGATCGTTGATCGCGGTCAGCACATCGCCGGCGATGATGGAGCCGTCGCGGCCACGGGTGAAGGGGCGCAGACCGGCGCGCTCGGCCGGGCCGCCAGGCGTCACCGCCACCAGTGCAACGCCCTTGGGCAGGTTCAGCGCCTGACGCATCGTCGCCGGCCCGGCGCTGATGCCCAGCGCCGGGCGCACGAAGCGGCCGTCCCGAATCAAGCGCGGCACGATGCGGTTGACCTCATCGACGGGAATGGCAAAGCCGATGCCGGCACTGCTGCCCGAGGGGCTGTAGATGGCCGTGTTGACGCCAATCAGCCGGCCGGCCGAATCGAGCAGCGGGCCGCCCGAGTTGCCAGGGTTGATGGCCGCGTCGGTCTGGATCACATCGCGTATCGAGCGCCGCGTCACCGACTCGATCTCGCGGTTCAGCGCGCTGACGATGCCGGTGGTCAGGGTCTGGTCCAGACCGAAGGGGTTGCCGATGGCATAGACCTTCTGGCCCACCTGCAGGTCGCGGCTGGTGCCCAGCGGCAGCACCGTCAACCTGGCCTGCGGCATGTCGATCTTCAGCACCGCCAGGTCGCGGTCCGGGAAGGCGCCGACCAGCTGCGCCTTGTAGCTGCTCTGATTGGCCAGCGTGACCTGGGCCGCGCTGGCGTTCTGGATCACATGGAAATTGGTGACGATGTGGCCGCTGTCGTCCCAGAAAAAGCCGGTGCCGGTGCCCCGCGGCACCTGCTGCACATCGAGCGAGAACAGATCGCGCTGCATGCCCAGAGCGGTGATGTTGACCACCGCCGGCGAGGCCGCCTTGAACACGGCGATATGGGCCAGTTCGTCGGCGGCCAGCGCCCCGCGTGGCGTCGGCACGCGGGGCTGGCCCTTGGCCAGTGCGTCGGCGGCGGACAGGGCCGTGAACGCGAAACACAGCAGAAACGCCAGCCAGGGGGCCCGGTGAGTACTCGAATCCTTCATGTCAAGTCCCTTGAGTTCGTCATGCTGCGCCAAAGCGCTGGACATGATGGCGGACGCGCGGTTTTCAAGGCAAGACGGACATTGGCTGGCGCGAACCAAAGCTCACCGACAATAGCTGCATGCCAAGCCCGATGATCAGCCTGTCCTCAGTTCCTCCCGAGCTTCTCGGCACCGACCCAGACCATCCCGCCGAGCCCTTGATCGTGCTGTGCACCTTTGGCACCGGTGGCGATCTCTACCCCTTTCTCAGGCTGGCCCGGGGCCTGCAAGAGCGCGGGCGGCGCACGCTGCTGCTGATCCCGCGCTTTCATGAGACCAGGGTGCGGGACAGCGGCCTGGCCTACCTCGCCTACGGTACGCAGGAGCAATCGCAGGCGGTGCTGGACGAGCCGGACCTGTGGGACGAGCGCAAGGGCTTTGGCGTCGTCTGGCGCGGCCTGCTGCCCAGCGCGCAGGTGGTCCATGAGCTGATGGCCGCGCTACCCAAGGCCCTGCCCTGCGTCGTTCTCAGCCATCCCTTCATGGTGCCCCTGGCGGCGCTGGCCCGCAGCAGCCGGCCGGATTTGCGCATCGTCGGCGCCTACCTGGCCCCCGCCAGTCTGCGCACCGTGCACGACCCGCTGACGATGGGCTCGCTGCAGATGCCCCGCTGGGTGCCGCTGTCCTGGCGGCGCGCCCTGTGGCGCACGATAGACCGGTTCTGGATCGATCCCGATCTGCTGCCCGGGCTGAATGCCGCAAGAGCCGTCCACGGCCTCGCACCGGTGGCAAGCTTTCTGCCTCATATGCAGGCGGCCTGCGATGCCAGCGTCGGACTGTTTCCGTCCTGGTATGCCGGCCGGCAGCCGGACTGGCCCGAGACCTTTGTCGAGGGGCAGTTTCCGCTGCCGCCGAGCCAGGGAACCCTGGCCTCCGAACTCGAGGCCTTCTTGGCCGCCGGCCCTGCGCCGATTGCCTTCACACCTGGCACCGGCCACCGGCATGCGGCGCGCTATTTCGCCGACGCGCTGTCCGTGCTGCAAGCGCTGGGCCGGCGCGGGCTGTTCATCACCCCCTACGCGGACCAGCTGCCACACCCGCTGCCGCCCGGGGTGCAGTGGCAGGCAAGCGCGCCGTTCGAGGTGCTGCTGCCCCGGCTGGCGATGCTGGTCCATCACGGCGGCATAGGCACAACAGCCGAGGCGCTGCGCGCCGGTATTCCGCAGCTGGTGATGCCCTATGCCTTCGACCAGTTCGACAACGGCATGCGGGTTCAACACCTCGGCTCCGGCACGGTCTTGCCGGCAGCCAAGGCGAATGCCCGCCGCATGCGCCGTCAGATCGCCGCCCTGCTGGCCCGAACGAATGAGCAGGGACCGGCTGCCGGGTCGCGCGGCTCGAACTTCGAGCCGGGGCTTGAACGGCTGCTGGACAGCGTTGAACAAGCCGTTGCCGGCAGGCAGAGCAGCTTTGAGCTCCAACGCAGCGCGCAACGGCCGGCGCCGCTTCCCTCGTGACGACCTCCCTCATCCGCCGCCTCGGCCTTCGCCTGCCCGCGCACAGACGCGTCTTCGCGGCCTTCTTCCTCTACGCCTTCGGCCTTGGCGGGTTCTTTCCACGGCTGGGCGAGCTGCAGCGGCTGATGGGGCTCACCGAGGGCCAGCTGGGGCTGGGCCTGATCGGTGCGGCGGTCGGCACCTTGATCTCGCTGACCTTTGCCGGCCGGCTAATCGAGCGCATCGGCCATCGCCGCATGCTGCTCGCCGTGCCCACGCTGGTGCCGTTCTGGTATGCCGTCGCCGCGCACGCGCAGGGGCCGCTGACGCTGTTCCTGATACTGCTGCCCGCCGGCCTGCTGATCGGTGCGATCGAGGTGGTCGTCAACCTGGAGGCCGACCGCGTCGAGCATGTCGAGGGGCGGCGGCTGATGAACCGGGCCCACGCCTTCTGGAGCTTTGGCTTCTTCGGTGCGGGTCTGCTCGGGGTGCTCTCCGCGCGCCTGGGCATAGCCCCGCAATGGCAGCTGGCGCTGATGGTGCCGCTGGCCCTGGTGCTGACGGTGCTGTTGCTCGGCGGCTTCGATGCCGCCCCGGCGCGCAGCCACGCGAACAGCGACGCCGCGACCCCGCACTTCGCCAAGCCGACGGCGGGCATCATGGGCCTGGTGCTGCTGTCGCTGTCGGCGCTGGTGCTCGAAGGGGCAGGCATTGACTGGTCGGCGATCTATATGCGCGACGCGATGCATGCCCCGCCCTACCTGGGCGCGCTGGCCGTCGCCACCGGTGCCTTGGCCCAGGCGGTGACCCGCTATCTGGCGGACAGCCACGTCGAGCGGCACAGCCCGGTCGTGGTGGCGCGGGTGCTGCTGCTGGTGCTGGCCGCCGGCAATCTGCTGGTCTTTTTTGCATCGAATGCGGTGCTGGCCCTGCTCGGCTTCGCCCTGATGGGCGTGGGCACCAGCGTGCTGTTCCCGCTGGCCATGTCGGCGGCAGCGCAACGCACCGACCGGCCCGCGGCCACCAATGTCGCCGCCCTGGCGCAGACCGCCTTCGTCGCCTTCATGCTGGCCCCGCCCGCGCTCGGCTTCGTCGCCGAGCACTTCGGCATCCGCTGGTCCTTCGGGGTGGGCCTGCCGCTGGTGCTGCTGAGCCTCAGTGCCTGTCGGACGCTCGCTGCAGGGTCAGCCCGATCAGGCGCGACACCACGGCCGCCAGGTACATGACGCCGGCAAACATCTCGACACTGGCCAGCGCACGGGCCGGCGGCTTGATCGGGATGACGTCGCCGATGCCGGTGCTGGACAGCAGGGAGAAGCTGAGGAACATCAGCTCGGTCCAGCTGCGCGGCGACTCGGGGTTGACGGCCGCCGCGAAGCTGCCCGGCTGCAGCTCCTGCAGCATCACGAACAGATAGGTGAAGCCCCAGGCCAGCAGGGTGAAGGTGGCGCCGGCGGCGAACAGCTCGTCGGTGGTCGCGTGCTGGTCGCCCATCATGTA
>JADMJJ010000086.1 GCA_018780645.1 Burkholderiaceae bacterium | reverse complement strand
GCGCGGGCATCAACACCTACGCCACCAGCCTGAACTTCGAGGCCGGCGATCTGCGCCAGACCGGCGCCAACCTCGACCTGGCGATCGACGGCCTTGGCCTGTTCGTGCTCAAGAACCTCGCGGGTGAACCGCGCTACACACGCGCCGGCCAGTTCGAGTTCGATGCGAAGGGGGTGCTGGTCAATCGCAACGACAAGTCAGAGGTGCAGGGGCTGGACGTCGATGGCCGCCTGGGCAACATAGCCCTGTCGGGGCTCAGGGTCAGCGCGCCCAAGGCCAGCAGCAGTGTCGCCTTCAAGGGCAATCTGTCCAGCTCGGCCACCGATCAGACGGTCTCGAACGTGAATGTGCTGGATGCCGCTGGCGGCAACCACGCCCTGTCGGTGAAGCTCACCAGCGAGGGCCCCGCCAAGCCCGGCTCATGGCTGGTGTCGGTGCTGGACGGCAGCACCGAGGTCGGTACCGGCACGATTCTGTTCAAGGACGGCGTGCCGGTCGCCGGCAGCAGCGAGATCAAGATCAACTACAAGCCCATAGGCCAGGCCGAGATGCCGCTGACCTTGAGCTTCGGAACCGAGGTGACGTCTTACGCCACCGGCAATCTGTCCACCCTGGCATTCGCCAGCCAGAACGGCTTCCAGGCGGGCAGCCTGAGCAAGGTCACGTTCGATGCCGCCGGCCTGCTGAGCATCGAGTACTCCAACGGACAGACGGCCAAGGGCAAGCGCCTGGCCCTGGCCCGCTTCGAGTCGGATGAAGCGCTGGAAGCCTCGGGAGACAACCAGTTCCAGGCCTCAGTTTCCGCCGATGCGCAGCTGGGTCGTGCGCAGACCGGCGGCTTCGGCACCCTGCGCCCGGGCTATATCGAGTTCTCCAACGTCGACCTGTCCAAGGAGTTCGGCGAGCTGGTCATCATGCAGCGGGGCTACCAGGCCTCCTCGCAAATCGTCTCGACCGCCAATGAAATGATCGAGCAGCTCTTCGCCATGAGGGGCAAATGAACACCGCCACCGTGCGCACTATCACCCGTCTTCGCCTGGAACAGCGGGCTCATATCAGATCCATGGTGGCGGCGGCCTGGACCGACTGGTGCGACGACTGGCGCATGGGCCCGGCCGAGGCGCGGGTGGAGCATCTGGTCCCGGTGCCTGCGCCGGCGGACACGCTGCCCTGGCAGCCCCTGGGCTCGCATGCCGGCGAGCCGGCCTGGATCTGCGGCCATCATCAACTGATCGCAGCGGCGATCGGCACGCCGGACCGCAGTCCCTCCGCCGTCGAGCAGGGGGTGCGGGACGAGGCGATGACCAGCTTCATCGAATGTTGCTGCAAGGTGCTGGGGCTCGCGCCAGCGAGCGACCCCTCCCCATATCAAACGGCAGCGCAGCGACCCGTGCAGTTCGGCGATCTGCGGATTGTTCTGACCCTGCTGGGCAATCACCGCCTGGCCCCGCTGAGAACCGAGATCTGGCTGCCGCAGCAGGCCGCGCTGGCCCTGCTCCCAGGCGGCGAACTGCCCTGCCCACCCGAGCCTTGCCGGCACGCCGGCATGGTGTCGGTGGACCGGGCCCTGGCCGGCAGGACGCTGCAGCTTCGCATCCTGCTATCGCCCATACAGCTGAGCCTGGGCGCGATCGGAGAGCTGCAGATCGGCGATGTGATCCGGCTGGAACACCCGCTGGACACCCCCGCCCTTGCCGCGCTGGCCGCCGGGCCAGGCACGGCGACGGCTCCGCTGGCCAGAGCGCACCTGGGACAGCTTGGCAGGCAGGTCGCGGTTCGCCTGGACGCGCTCACCGCCACCGAACAACTCCATGCCCCGGCACTTTGATCGATAGCCTCGAACCCACCATGACCAGTGGACTGCACAAGATCGAGTTCCCCGAGCTCGCCTCGAACAACAGCACCGGGCCGGACCCGGGCCTCATCTCACTGGAAGGCCTGCGGGCCGTACCGGCTCGCCTGGAGGTCCACGTGGGCGCGGTGCAGCTCACGGTGGGTGAACTGCTGTCGGCCCAGGCCGGCCAGGTGCTGCGCCTGGATCGCGAGGTCAATAGCCTGGTGGACCTGGTGCTCGAGGGCCATGTGATTGCACGCGGCCGACTGGTGGCCGTGGACGAGCACTTCGGCATACAGCTGACCGAACTCCCACGCAAGGCCCCCTGATCGCCGAGCCCGACCATGCCCCAGAGTTCACAGACCCTCAGCCTGTCGGCCGGCACGGCCTGGCCCGACTTTCCCGGGGCCGGCCTGGCGCTGCTGGGATTTCTGGCGCTGGTGGCGGCGGCCTGCTGGCTGCGCGTCTGGTACTTGCGGCGGGGCGGTCGGCAGCCCAGATCCGTTTCGGGCAAACCCGCGGCATCGGTGCTGCAACTCAGGGCGCAGCTCAGGCTGGATGTGATGACCACCCTCTATGCCGTCGAGTGGGCCGACGGCCGCCAGGCTCTGATCTCGATCTGCAAGGGCCACGCACCGGCGCTGCTCGATCACGCACCTCCTGCCCCGCAAACCCCTCAGCACGAGGAGGCGAATCGATGAGGGCTATGCCTGCCCGCAGCATCGCGACTGCCGCGCTGATCGTCAGCTGCCTGCTGCCGGCCGTTGCTCAGGATCTCGCACCCAGGCAGCAGACATGGGGCACGCCGATACAGATGGTGCTGGGTCTCACGCTGCTGGCGGTGTTGCCGGCGCTGCTGGTCTGCCTGACGTCCTTCCTGCGCATCGTCGTCGTGCTTTCCATGCTCCGGCACGCCATCGGCCTGCCCGAGACACCACCGAACGTGGTGCTGATCGGCATGGCGCTGTTGCTGACCGCCTTCACGATGGCGCCGGTGTGGACGCAGGTCAATGAACTGGCGGTGCAGCCCCTGGTGCAGGGCCGGATCGACACGCTGGCCGCGATCGACCGAGGCATCCAGCCACTGCGCGGCTTCATGCTGCGCCAGACGCAGGAGGCCGATGTCATCCTGATGCATGAGCTGTCCAAGAGGCCGCCACCCGCCGGTCTAGACGAGGTGCCCCTGCCCCAGCTCGCCGCGGCCTTCATGGTGTCGGAGCTGCGCGCGGCCTTCCAGATCGGCTTCGTGATCTTCCTGCCCTTCCTGCTCATCGACCTGCTGGTTTCCAGCATTCTGATGGCCCTGGGCATGATGATGATGCCGCCGGTGACGATCGCCCTGCCTTTGAAGATACTGATGTTCGTGCTGGTGGATGGCTGGGGGCTCCTGCTGCGCGCCATCGTCGGCTCGTTCCATTGAGATCGTGGGCGCGCCGTGCTCGACCCGGAACCGGCCCAAGACCCGTTGCCGCGCGGCGACAACGAGGCCGAGATGTGGTGCAGCTACACCCGGCACCGCGACCCCGCCATGCGCCAGCGCCTGATACAGCACTACCTGCCCTACGCCCGCATGCATGCCGCCACCCTGTACGCCGGCCGCTTCGGTGACGCCATCGAGTTCGGTGACTACTTCCAGCTGGCCTCGCTGGCCCTGGTCGAGGCCATCGACCGCTTCGATGCCGGGCGCGGCGTCAAATTCCAGACCTTCGCCGCCTACCGGATTCGCGGCGCCATCCTCGATGGCGTGGAGTCCCTGACCGAACGCCACCGCCAGATCGCCGCCAGGCGCCGCATCCAGCAATCCCGCCTGGCGTCGCTGATGAACGCCAGCGGGGACAGCGAGCGCGGGGTGCTGGCCCATTTGGCCGAGATCGGCATCGGTCTGGCCCTGGGCTATCTGCTCGAAGACAGCGGCATGGTCGCCGAGGACGAGCCTACCGGGCAGCCCGGACCCGTGCCGCAGTACGCCGAGGTCGAGCTCGTCCAGCTGAGGCGGTGTTTACTGGAGGCGGTGGCACAGCTGCCGGACCAGCACAGGCATGTCATCACCGGCCACTACCTGCAGGCCCAGCCCTTCGAGCAGATCGCCGCCGAGCTGGGCCTGAGCAGGGGCCGCATCTCGCAGGTGCACAGGGCCGCCCTGCTGAGCCTGCGCGAGCGACTGGGCTAGGGCCCTGGTCGCTGCACAATCCTGCCAACTCAAGGAATCCCGCGATGGCCGACAGCAGCCGATTTTCCCGCCTGAGCAGCTATCTGCAGCAGGACCCCGGCAACGCCGGGCTGCTGCAGGACGCTTTTGCCGCCGCCTGTGCCGAATCGCTGTGGGACCAGGCCCTGGCCCTGCTGCAGCAGGCCCAGACCCTCGGCCATGCGCCACGGCAGTGGGCCATGAATGCAGCGCACCTGGCGATGGCGCGCCAGCGCTGGCCCGAGGCGCTGGCGCTGCTGGGCGAGCTGCAGCAAGACCCGCAGCTGGATGACCCGGCCCGGCTGGTGCTGGCCACCGACCTGGCACAGATCCATCTGCGCCAGGGTCGGGTCGCCGAAGGTTTGGCCGCGCTTGAGGCGATGGTCAATGCGCTGCCGCCCGGCGCATCGTTGGATGCGATCGTCGAGGAAACCTGGCTGCGCCTGCTGCACCGGGCCGGCCGTCTGGATGCAGCGCTGGAGTGGGGTCAGTCGCGCGAACAGGCCGGCAAGCTGAGCCCCACCGGCGCCGGGGTGCTCAGCCTGGTGGCGCTGGATGCCGCCCAGTTCGGTCACTGCCGGCGCTGGGCCGATCAGGCGCTGGCTGCACAGCCCGCCCAGATGGAGGCCGGCCTGGCGCGGGCCAGCCTCGCATTGGCCGGCAGCGATCCGGCCGAGGCGCTGCAGCGCTGCGAGCGGCTGGCCGCCGGCCGCGAGAACGACGGCCGAGTGCTGTCCACGCTGGGCGCCGCACGCCTGCTGAATCAGGACCTGCCCGGCGCTCGCTCGGCCTACGAACAGGCCGGCCGGTTGATGCCGGAGCACATCGGCACCTGGCATGGCCTGGCCTGGACCACGCTGCTGCAGGGCGATCTCGCGCTGGCCGAGGCCACGTTCCGCCACGCCTTGAGCCTGGACCGCAACTTCGCCGACAGCCATGGCGGCCTGGGCGTGGTGCTGGCCGCCGCCGGGCGGCGAGCCGAGGCGTCTGAAGCGATACGTCGCGCGCTGGGGCTGGACCCGCGCAGTGTCGCCGGCCACTATGCGCAACTGCTGCTCGACGATCCCGAGGTCGATCGCACCCGCCTGCTGGCACTGGCCAGGCGCCTGTTCGGCTCGCAGGCAACGCCCGGCGGCGAAAGCATCGTGGCCCTGCTGGCCAGGCGGGCGGGCGGGCCTTGACGGGCGACGGCCGTGCCAGAATCCGGCAGTCTTCTCCAACGCCCAGGCCCATCATGTCCCGACGATTGATCAGTTCCGGCTCCACTTTCGAGCACGATATCGGCTACTCGAGGGCCGTCGTCGATGGCGACTGGGTGTTCGTCTCGGGCACCACCGGTTTCGACTACCAGACCATGACGGTGTCTGATGACCTGCTGGAGCAGACCGAGCAGTGCTTGAAGAACATAGGGGCCGCGCTGAGCGAAGCCGGTGCCGGGTTCACCGACATCGTGCGGATCACCTATGTGCTGCCCAATGCCGCCGAGTTCCCGGCCTGCTGGCCTGTGCTGCGCAGGTATTTCGGCGAAGTGCGGCCGGCGGCAATGATGATCTCGGCCGGCCTGGCCGACCCGCGGATGAAGATCGAGATCGAGGTCACGGCCCGCAAGCGTGCATGAGTACCGACCTGCCTGTTGACGCCCTGCTCTTCGATGTGGGCGGCGTGTTGATCGACATCGACTTCAAGCGGGCGCTGCGCCACTGGTCCGATACCTCCGGCGTGGACGAGGCCGTGCTCGCCCAGCGCTTCTCGCTCGACCGCGACTACGAGGCCCACGAGCGAGGCGGGTTGACCTCGGCGGGCTTCTTTGCGGCCCTGCGCCGCAGCCTGCAGCTGGAGCTGAGCGACGCGCAGTTGCTGGCCGGCTGGAACGCCATCTTCATCGGGCCCTTTGCCGGGGTGGCCACCCT
>JADMJJ010000046.1 GCA_018780645.1 Burkholderiaceae bacterium | reverse complement strand
GTGACGGCGACGGACCTGGAACGACGCCTCGACGGAGCCGGGCAGGCCGACGAGTTGCAGCCGCTGATACGGCAGTTCAACGCGCTGCTGGATCGCCTCGGCGTGGCCTACAAGCAAATGGAGGCATTCAATGCCGATGTGGCCCATGAGTTGAACACGCCGTTGGCCATGCTGATCAGCAGTTGCGAACTGGCACTGCGCAAGCCACGCAGCACCGAAGAACTGTGCGAGGCTATGGGTTCGAATCTCGAAGATCTGCACCGCCTGGCCAGCATCGTCGGCGACATGCTCTTCCTCTCCAATGCCGATCGCGGCGTGCCGGCCCGACGTGCCTGGACTCCCAGCCTCGGGGCGCTGGCCGTGGAGGTTCTTGAGTTCCATGAAAGCAGCCTTGCTCGACGCGGGGCTCAAGGCAGATGTGCAGGGCGACGCGGGGGCCGAGGTGGATGCCCGGCTTCTGCGGCGAGCCCTGTCAAACCTGCTGGGCAATGCCACCCGATATGCTGCAGCCGGCTCGGCCGTGCTGGTGCACATTGGGCGCCAGAGTGCTGGCGAGGTGACCATCACCGTGCAGAACGCCGGTCCGACGATTGAGGCCGGACACCTGCCCAGGCACTTCGATCGGTTCTACCGAGCCGATCCCGCACGGACCCATGCCGACCGTAACCATGGCTTGGGATTGTCCATCGTCGCGGCCATCGCGCGCATGCACGGCGGCCACGCCTTCGCCGAGTCAGCGGATGGCGCAACCCGAATCGGGCTGGTCTTTCCCGGTGGCGATGGAGCCGGCAAGACCGCTTGAGGCCGGCGGCGTAGAAACGCCCCGGCGGATTCGCGCGACGTTGCCATTCATCTGCTGACGAATGACATGCTGGAACAACCATCGCCTGGCGCCCTTCACGTTGACGCCGTGGCGGGCATAGAACTCGTCAGGGTTTTCAAACACGCCGAAGTCCTGGTTGATGCCATCTCTCTGGATGAAGGTATCGCCGCCATCCCAGTCGACTTGCGGGCATTGCAGGTCCGGCGTGGCGGCCCCATAGCCGCAGAAGGCGCCGCGATGCTCCGAGAAGCGTTGCTGCAAGGCTGTCAAGTAGGGCTTGTCAAGGATGAATCCTTCAAGTCTCGACCAGCGGTCTCCGGTCCAGGCCTCGACCCAGCTGTGGATGATATTGCGCGGTGCCAGCAGGTAGGCCACACCCGTGATCGCGCCGCGCTGCAGTTGCTTGTCGATGGTGAAGCCATGGAAGCGGCAGGGAATGCCAAGCGCTCGCAGCAAGGCCATCATCAACGTGCTCTTGGTATTGCATTGGCCGTAGCCATCCGCGAGCACCTCGGACGCCTTCAGGTCATCGCTCTTGTTGTAGCCAAACTCGACCTCGTCACGGACGTAGGCATAGGCTGCTGCGATGCGGTCGCGCTCTGACTGTTGCGGCCACCCGCGCGCTTGAACCAGGGCGGCGATGCTTGGGTGGTTGAAATCGAGCAAAGTCGTGCTGCTCAGCGCGCGCGTACGCTCGGTTCCAAGCGGCGCGACTGCGGGAAGCTCGGGAATGTCGATCATGAAGATTCCTTGCTGCGCAGCAGGCGCAGACCATTGAACACCACCAGCAGGCTGGCGCCCATGTCCGCAAACACCGCCATCCACATGCTGGCATTGCCGAACACCGCCGCCACCAGGAAGATCGCCTTGATGCCGAGGGCCAGGCTGATGTTCTGCCAGAGCACCGCATGCGTGCGGCGCGACAGGCGGATGGTCTCGGGCAGGCGCTGCAGGTCGTCGTTCATGACCACCACATCGGCGGCTTCCATCGCCGTATGGGTGCCAGCACCGCCCATCGCAAAACCGATGTCGGCCTTGGCCAGCGCCGGTGCGTCGTTGATGCCGTCGCCGGTCATCGCGGTCGGGCCATAGCGCGTCTGCATCTCGCTGATGGCCTTGAGCTTGTCCTCCGGCAGCAAATTGCCGCGCACCTGTTCGATGCCCGCCTCGCGGGCGATGGCCTCGGCCGTGGCCTGGTTGTCGCCAGTCAGCATCACCGGCGTCACGCCCATGGCCTGCAACTCCGCCACGGCCGCACGCGACGAGGGCTTGATGGTGTCTGCGACGGCAAACAAGGCCAGCACGCCGGCCTCGTCGGCTAGCAGAGTCACGGTGCGGCCGGACTGCTCATGCTGCTTCAGCAGCGCCTCGATGGCCGGCGAGCACTGGCCACGTTCCTCTATCCAGCGGTGATTGCCCAACACATAGGCCATCTGATCCAGCCGGGCCTGCACACCACGGCCGACGACGGCCTCAAACCCATCCACTTCGCCGGCGCTGGATTCCGCTGTCAAGCCGGCGGCGATCGCCTTGGAGACCGGATGGTCGGAGCGGCCTGCAATGCTCAGCGCTGCGCGCGCGACCACGGCGCGGTCGGTGCCGTCGCGCACGATCTGAACATCCACGAGCTTGGGCTTGCCTTCGGTGATGGTGCCGGTTTTGTCCAGCGCCACGGCCTTGAGGGACCGTGCCTGCTCCAGATAGACGCCCCCCTTTACCAGGATGCCACGGCGGGCCGCCGCTGCCAGACCACTGACCACGGTCACCGGCGTCGAGATCACCAGGGCACAGGGGCAGGCGATGACCAGCAGCACCAGGGCCTTGTAGATGGCCTGCATCCAGGTCCAACCCATCAACCAGGGCATCAGCAGGGCCACAGCCAGGGCGAGCACGAAAACGCCCGGGGTGTAGATCGCAGCGAAGCGATCGACAAAGCGCTGGGTAGGCGCACGGGTGGCCTGCGCTTCCTCGACCGCATGGATGATGCGTGCCAGAGTGCTGTCCGTGGCCAGCGCAGTCACGCGGAACTCCAGGGCAGCGTTCTGGTTGATCGTGCCTGCGAAGACATCGTCGCCCACGGTCTTATCGACAGGGACGCTTTCGCCGGTGACCGGCGCCTGGTCGATCGCGCTGTTGCCGGCCGTCACAACGCCGTCCAGCGGCACGCGCTCGCCAGGACGCAGGCGCACGATGGCACCCACAACGACCGCCGACGTGCGCATGCGCTGCCACTGGCCGTCCGCCAGCTGCACCTCGGCATCTTGCGGCGCCAGATCCAGCAGGCTCTTGATGGCATTGCGGGCGCGGTCCACGGCCTTGGCCTCGATCAGCTCGGCGATGGCGTAGAGGGCCATCACCATGGCGGCCTCCGGCCATTGGCCAATCACAAAGGCGCCAGTCACCGCCACCGTCATCAGCGCGTTGATATTCAGACGCCCGGCCTTGAGGGCCAGCAGCCCCTTCTGATAGGTGCCAAACCCGGCCAGGAAAATGGCCAGAGCGGCCAGCAGCATCTGTACGCCCTTGAGCAATGCTGTCTCCGGCGCAAAAAAGGCCACGGCTTCGGCCGCAACTGCGACGGCCAGAGCACCGATCAGGCGTGGCAAGCCAGACTCGACGTGATCGTGATCGTGATCATGGCCGTCGCCTTCCTCATGCTCGCCCGGGGGGGCCGCCGCCGATGCGTCCATAGCTTGGGGCTTGTAGCCGATACGCTCAATGGCCGCGATCGCTGCCGCCAACTCGGCCGGCTCGGCGGCCATGGACACGGTCCGCAAACCAAGGTCGAAGCGCAACTGCGTCACGCCGGCAATGGGCTCCAGCGCGCGACGGATCTCCGACTCCTCGGACGCGCAGTCCATATTGGCGATGCGGTAGCGATGCAGCCCGGCCTGCGTAGGCTGCGCTGGCGCGGGCGTGAGCGGGACCGTTCCGCAGGCAGAGCCGCAGCACGATGCAGCCGGCGTGTCGGCTGGGGCGGGAGAGGTGTTCAGTGTCTTGTCCATGGCCCAATTAAAAACTCTGTAGTCGGTGTAGAGTCAAGCGCAATCGCACAAATTCGAGGCTGGCCATGAAAATCGGTGAACTTGCGGTGGCGACGAGCACGCAGATTGAGACCATCCGCTTCTATGAGCGTGAAGGGCTGATCCCGGCCCCTGGACGCAGCGCAGGAAACTACCGTCAATATGAGGAAAGCCATGTGCAGCGGCTGATCTTCATCCGCCGCTGCCGGAGCTTGGACATGGCCCTGGACGAGATCCGCGCGCTCCTGCGCTTTATCGACCGGCCCGGAGCCGACTGCGGAGAGGTGAATCAGGTGCTTGACGACCACATCGGTCATGTGGCGGCGCGAATACAGGAACTGCGCCAGTTGGAGGGCGAGCTCCAGGAATTGCGGTCCCGCTGCCAGTCCACCAACCCGGGGCAGCCTTGCGAGATCCTGCGGGAACTGAACCACCCGCAGGGCAGAGAGCCGACGCCTCGCGCGGCCTCCGATGTCCACACGCATGTCGGAGCGGTCCATCGCCGCAAGGCCGGTGTCAACGCATGACGCCGGCGTGTGACGAAGTCGGAGAAGCTCAGTTTCGTTCGAAGTCGTTGCGAGCGACATAGACCTTCAGCGGCTTGCTGCTGAAACCAACCGGGGCGATGGCCTGCAAATCCACGACCCTGTGGTTGACCACATCGAACTTCCAGCTGAAGCTCTTGTCACCGCTGCGGAAAGTCACTGTCTCGCCGCAATTGACGTTGAGGATGTTGGCCGAGCCAACGTCAACGACTTTGGTGGTTTGCGATTGGGTTGCGGCGGCACCATAGACCGACTTGCCATTGGGCATCGTGGCGGGGTCCATCGCGGCGGTCGCCACAGTTGCCGACAAGGCCAGGCCGAAAGCAAGGGCGAAGTTGGTGAAGGAACGGTTCATGAATGACTCCTGATGGATCGAGATGATCGGCACATCGAATTGACATGCTTTTGCGATTCATCTTGAACACGACTTTAGGAGCCGCCTTCCGACAGGGGGCGCACAGGTGGATTACATCTTTGTCATGCATTGACGCGACCGTGAGGCCAAGCCATGGCCGTGACGTCAGAGACCGTTTCCACGACCAGCATCAGCCTCTGCATCTTGAGTGGGGGGCGTTGGTCGGCAAGGCGACTTCGGCTCGTCGATTCAAGTGTCGGTTTCCATAGCTTGGCGCGCCCGCCATGCCGAGGGGAACATGTCTGTTGTTCAGGCTTGGCAATGCTGAGAATGACTTCAAGCCTGCCGTTGCATCCGAGGTCGAGCACATCGTCAAGCTGGAGCGCGAATGCTGTGCATTCCTCGATTTCGAGTTGAGCCGGCGAGGCGATGGCGTGGAACTGACCATCGTTGGGCCTGGGCAGCCTGGCAGCGATGCACAGTGGCTCTTCTCGCAGTTCTTGCCGGAAAACACGTCGGCGGCACAGCCGCCGGGATGCGCTTGCCGCAAAGGCTAAGCTGTCGCGCATGAACACCACTGCATCCCTCTCCATCGGCTTGCTGGCCCGGCAGGCTGGCTGCTTCGTGCCGACCATCCGCTACTACGAGGAAATCGGGCTGCTGCCGGTGGTGCCACGCACCGAGGGTGGTCGCAGGGCTTACGGCTCTGCGACCGTTCGACGGCTCAGCTTCATTCGGCGCTGCCGGGACTTCGGCTTCTCCATCGAGCAGGTCCGCGAGCTGGTCGGGCTGGTTGATGAGCCCAACCGGCCCTGTATTGAAGTGCGCGAGGTGGCTGCCAAGCACTTGGCTCAGGTGCGAGACAAGCTGGCTGAGCTGCAAGCGCTCGAACAGACCTTGGCAGTCTTCGTCGGGAGCTGCGACGCAGCCTGCGCCGGTGGTACCGCTGTCGATTGCACCATTCTTGAAGACCTAGCCTCGCCGGGAGGCACTCCCCTGCTGTCAGGATCGGCGGCACCGAACACGCAAGCAAACGTGTGCTGCCGTTAATGGCTATGAAAGCCTAGAGTCTGCACCGGGCAGTACTTGCGGACCTGCCATCGGGCCTGCAAGGTACTCTGAGTGAATGGAATGCCAACGATGCGGCAACAACTCGGCAATCCGACTGGCCGGCTGCGTGGGTAGTCGCTCCAGCAGGTCGCGCAGGTAGGCATGCGGTT
>JADMJJ010000115.1 GCA_018780645.1 Burkholderiaceae bacterium | reverse complement strand
ACGGCGGGACTTGCACCCGCAAGAGTGCGCTCATGCTGAGCGCACAAAAAAAAGCGCCCGCCGAAGCGGGCGCCTGACTCAGTAGACTGATCTGTGATCAGCGAACCACAGCGATCTGGTCGCGGGCACCGCCCTTGTAGGTGAACAAGGTCAGCGCGCCATTCTTGATGTCGCCCTTGTTGTCGAACGAGATCGTGCCCGTCACGCCCTTGTAACCTTCGGTCTTGGCCAGCACCGGCAGGTACTTGGCCGGCTCGGCCGAGTTGGCCTTGACCATGGCGGCAACCATCACGTTCACGGCGTCATAGACGTACGGAGCATATATCTGCACGTCAACCTTGTACTTGGCCTTGAACTTGGCCTTGAAGTCGTCCATCGACTTCTTGGACTCGCCCTCGACGCCACCGGCTTCGGCGCAGACGACCTGGCCGTCACCCATGGTGCCGGCGGCCAGCTTGGGCAGCTCGCCCGAGCAGATGCCGTCGCCGCCAACGAACTTGGCGTCGATGCCCAGTTGCTTCATCTGGCGCAGCATCGGGCCGGCCACAGCGTCCATGCCGCCGAAGAAGACCACATCAGGCTTCTTGGCCTTCAAGGAGGTCAGGATGGCGGTGAAGTCCGTGGCCTTGTCGTTGGTGAACTCACGCCCAACCACCTTGCCGCCAGCGCCCTTGACACCCTTTTCAAACTCGTCGGCAACGCCTTGGCCGTAGGCCGTGCGGTCGTCGATCACGGCGATCGAGGTGCCCTTGAGCTCCTTGACCGAGTACTTGCCCAGGGTGCCGCCCAGGTGCACGTCGTCAGCCACCACGCGGAACGTGGTCTTGTAGCCGTTGCGGGTGAACTTGGGGTTGGTGGCCGAGGGCGAGACTTGCGGGATGCCCGCGTCGCTATAGACCTTGGAGGCCGGGATCGAGGTACCCGAGTTCAGGTGGCCGACCACGCCGTTGACCTTGGAGTCAACCAGCTTCTGGGCGGCTGCGGTGCCTTGCTTGGGATCGCCGGCGTCGTCTTCGGCCAGCAGCTCAAACTTGGCCTTCTTGCCGCCGATCATCACGCCCTTGGCGTTCAGTTCCTCAATGGCCAGGCGGGCGCCCAGCTCATTGTCCTTGCCCAGGTGGGCAATGGCGCCGCTGGTAGGACCCACGTGGCCGATCTTGACGACCAATTCTTGCGACATCGCGGTACCGCTCAGAGCGATAGCGACGGCACCAACGATCACATTCAACTTAGCTTGCATGAATAACCTCCAGGTTTGTATGCAGAGAGTGAAATCTGTTGAATTCTCAACGCTGGGTAACATACCCTAAATCAGGGGGGTTCTCCATGGGGAATCCATGGGGGCCCAACACTTGCTTGCACAAGCACAAATAACCCCTGCTCCGCGCAGAGTCATTCAACCTAACCGGGACTTGTGGCCCCGCACTCAACGCGCGAACTAGCGTGCGCGCTGACGTGCAAGCTCCTGAGAGACGGCGCGCGCGACCACATCGCGCAAGGTCGACGCCAGTTCGGTACGGGCTTCGCGTATCAACATGTCACAGACGCGGGCCAGCGCCGGGGACAGCGCCTCGCGCAGGCGGTACTCCAGCATCAGGTCCACCTGGCGCTGCAGGTCAACCAGCACGTGCTGGGTGATGCGCGCTTCGACCACGGCCGGATCTTCGCGCTCGGGCTCGGGCTCGGGCCCCGGCATCGGCGCCGGCCCAGGTTCGACAGCAGCTTCCAACTCACGCTCCGCCTCGCCCTCGACCAGCACCTCGGTCAAGGTTGGCACGGCGCGTGGCGGCGTGGAGGCTGAACTCATGCTTTGACCTCGTGATGCTTCACGTTCAGTCCCTGACTTCGATACTGCTTGAATCGATCACGGCCGCCGCTGGCATCCATCGCATCGGTGGACACCACCTCCAGCACGCGGGCAAAGGCCTCGAAGCCAGGCACCAGCTCGTCGCCCATATTGAGCAGCACCTCATGGTGCGGAGCAAGGTCGGCCTGCTCGACGAGCCAGACCGGCGTGGCCTGCATGGCCGGGGTCAAGGCCTGACCCTTGCCGGGGCTCCAGCGCAGATGCGGAACAAACTCGGTGGCCTCGAAGGTCCACAGCGCCTTGTCCAGCCGGTCCAGAACTGGCGCGGGCGCACACACGGTGACCTTGGCCCCCTGCAACACCGCCTTGCGCAAGAGCCGGCAGGCGTAGTCGATGCGACCCGGGACTCCGGTATAGAAGCTGACTTCCGTCATGCCCTGCACCGGCTGTACCTTGACAAGCGAGCGCTCAACGAACCTGGGACAGCACGAAGTGCGTCAGCAGGCCCACCGGGCGGCCCGTCGAGCCCTTGGCCGCGCCCGAGTTCCAGGCCGTGCCGGCGACGTCCAGATGGCCCCAGCGGTACTTGGCGGTGAAGCGCTGCAGGAACTTCGCGGCGGTGATCGAGCCACCGGCGCGGCCGGCGATATTGGGCACATCGGCGAAGTTGCTCTTCAGGCCTTCGGCATACTCCTCGTCCAGCGGCATGCGCCAGCAGGGATCCAGCGCATCCTGACCGGCCTTGTCCAGGGCCGCGGCCAGTTCATCGTCGGAGGCATACATGCCGCTACGCACGCCGCCCAGGGCAATCACGCAGGCGCCGGTCAGCGTGGCAATGTCCACCACCACGGCGGGCTTGAAGCGTTCGGCATAGGTCAAGGCATCGCACAGGATCAGGCGGCCTTCGGCGTCGGTGTTGAGGATTTCTATCGTCTGCCCCGACATGGAGGTCACCACATCGCCGGGCTTGATGGCGCGGCCGCTGGGCATGTTCTCGCAGGCGGCGATGATGAACACGACATTGATCTTGGGCTTGAGCTCACCGAGCGCGCGCAGGCTGCCCAGCACACTCGCCGCACCGCCCATGTCGAACTTCATCTCGTCCATTTCGGCGCCTGGCTTCAAGGAGATGCCACCGGTGTCGAAGGTGATGCCCTTGCCCACCAGCACCACCGGCGCCTGGGTCTTGGCCGCGCCGTTGTAGTGGGCGACGATGAACTTCAGGGGTTCGTCCGAGCCCTGGGCCACGGCCAGGAAGGCGCCCATGCCCAGCTTCTCGACCGCCTTGCGGTCCAGCACCTCGACCTTCATGCCATAGCTGCTGCCGACCGTCTTGACCTGCTCGGCCAGATAGGTTGGAGTGCAATAGTTGCCCGGGCGGTTCGCGGCCTCCTTGGCCAGCTCCACGCCGGCGGCTATCGCCTGGCCGCGGGCCAGACCGGCCTTCAGCGCCTTGACCTCTTCCTTGTCGCACAGGAAGCTCAGCTTGGCCAGTTCCAGGCTCTTGCTGGCGCTGGGCTTGGTGTGGGTGTATAGATAGCTGGCGTCGGCGGCGGCCAGCACGGTGGCTTCGGCAACTGCCTCGTCCAGTGCCTTGAAGCCGAACAGGGCCAGCGCCACATGCTTGGCGCCACGGTGCTTCAGCTGCGCCAGGCCGGCGGTGACGCCCGAGCGCACAGCCTTGGCGGTGTCCTTGCCGACGGCGACGAACACCACGCGAGCGGCCTTCACACCGGCGGGGCGGTGCAGGTACAGCGCGCGGCCAGCCTTGAACTCGAAGTCGCCCTGCTTGACAGCGTCCTTGAGCAAGGTGCCGAGCTTGGCATCGAGGTGGGCGGGCACCGATTCGCCGGCCACGAGTATCAACATGGCGTCTGCGGCGGTGGCCGAGATTGCCTCTGGAGTGCTTGCCTGGGTACGGAAGTCCATAATGTCGCCAATTAGAAAAAGTGCCGCGATGTTATTCGATTCCACAGTACGCCGAGAGCTAGCCCGAAGTTTCGGCGTGACCCTGGTGGTGATACTCACCATCGTGCTGACAATGATGCTGATTCGCACCCTGGGTCAGGCCGCCGGGGGCAATGTCGCGCCCCAGGACGTGGTGCTGCTGATGGGCTATGCGGCACTGGGCCACCTGCCGACAATGCTGAGCCTGTCGCTGTTCATCTCGGTGGTCGTGGCCCTGGGCCGCATGTACCGGGAAAGCGAGATGACCGTCTGGTTCAGCGCCGGTGTCGGGCTGAACCGCTTCGTGCGACCGGTGCTGCGCATGGCCTGGCCCGTGCTGCTGGTGGTGGCCGTGCTGGAGCTGGTAGTCTGGCCCTGGGGCAACCGCAACAGCTCACAGTTGCGTGAACGCTATGAGAAGCGTTCCGACCTCTCCCGAGTGGCGCCGGGCCAGTTCCAGACCTCGCGCGATGGCTCTCGGGTGTTCTTCATCGAACGCGACAGCGAGGACGGACGCACCGGCCGCAATGTCTTCATCCTCACCAGCAACCCGGATGCCGAGGCCGTGACCTCGTCGCGGCAGGGCCATATCGAGCTGGTCGGTGATGACCGCTTCCTGGTCCTCGACAAGGGTCAGCGCAACGAGTTGCTGCTCAAGACCGGCGAGAAATCGCTCGCCCGCTTCGACAACTACCGGGTGCTCGTTGACCAGCAGGCGTTGCGCGCGGCCGAGCAATTGCCGCCCAAGGCCATGTCCACGCTGGACCTGCTGGCCAGCCCTCTGCCGCGCAATCTGGGCGAGTTGACCTGGCGCCTGGGCATCATCTTCGGCGGCCTGAACCTGGTGCTGCTGGGCATTGGTCTGTCAGCCAGCAACCCCCGCCGCGCCAACAACTGGAACCTGCTGTTTGCCGTGCTTAGCTTTGTCGTCTATTTCAATCTGATCAATCTTTCGCAGGCCTGGGTCGCCAGCGGCCGCATGGAAATGCCGGCCGCACTGGCCCTCGTCCACGGCAGTGCCTTCCTGCTTGGTGTGGCGCTGATCTGGTGGCGCGACCATGGCCGGATGTTCTCACCCCGCCGCCGCAGCCCCGCCCGGAGTGCCACATGAGGACGGTGCGCCGGCTGCTGTATCGGGACATCGTCGGCTCGGTGCTGTTTGTCGTGCTGGCCTTTCTGTCGCTGTTCTTCTTCATCGACTTTGTCGATGAAATGGATCGCGTCGGCCGCAAGGGCTTCACCGCCGGCCACGCCGCCTATCTCGCCCTGCTGGAGGTACCCGGGCACTTCTATGAGCTGTTCCCGATTGCGGTGCTGATAGGCAGCATCTTCTCGCTGGCGCGCATGGCGCAGTCGAGCGAGTACACAATTCTGCGCACCGGCGGACTGGGGCCAGGTCGTGCGCTTGGGCTGCTGGCCACCCTGGCGCTGGGGTTTGCGGCCATCACCTTTGTGGTGGGCGACTATGTGGCGCCGCTGTTCGACCAGCGCGCCGAGCACACGCGCGCCGAGTTCTCGGGCGGCATCGCGGCCGGGCGCAGCGGTACCTGGCTGAAGGACAGGCGCGAGACGCCGGACGGTGAGCGCAACTTCTCGGTCAATGTGAGCCGCGCCGGTGCCGGCGGCCAGCTCGACGGCGTGCGCATCTTTGAATTCGACGCCGATGGCCGATTGCTCGGCCGCACCGAAGCCGAGCATGCCGTGGTCGATGCCCGAGGGCTGTGGACATTGAGCCGGGTGAAAGAGACGCGTTGGTTCCCTTCGCAGGGGCTGGCCAGCGCCGACAATGCCCGTGTGACCGAAACCGCCACAGCCGAGGCGCAATGGCAGAGCAGCCTGAACGCCGGTGTGGTCGCCGCAGCGGTGCTGCCGGCCGGCGTGATGTCCACTGCCGAGCTGTACCGCTACACCCGGCATCTGTCGGCCCATGAGCAGTCGGCCCAGGCGCACGAGATCCAGTTCTGGCGCAAGGCACTCTATCCGGCGGCCTGCATCGTGATGGTGGCCCTGGCCCTGCCCTTCGCCTACCTGAATGCGCGGGGCGGCGGCATCAGCCTGAAGGTGTTTGGCGGCATCATGCTGGGCATCAGCTTTGTCTTGATGAACAACGTGGCCGGCCACCTCGGCCAGTTGCAGAACTGGACGCCCTGGGCCGTGGCGGCCACGCCCAGCATGATCTACCTCCTGCTCTCGCTGGGTGCCTTCACCTGGCTGGTGCGCTATCGCTGAAGCCATGAAACCTGTGACCGGATTGCTGTTGATCGCCCATGGTGCCCGTGACCCGACCTGGGCCACACCGTTCCAGGCGGTGGTGCGGCGCATCCGGCTCAGCCAGCCGGAGTTGCAGGTTGCGCTGTCGTTCCTTGAGTTCATGAGCCCGGGCATCGAGGAGGCGGGCCACGGCCTGGTGGCGGCCGGCTGCACCGAAGTCCATGTGGTGCCGATGTTCCTGGGCGCCAGCGGCCATGTGCGGCGCGATGTACCCCCACTGATCGAGCGACTGGGCCTGCACTACGGCACCAAAGTGGTCTGGACCCAGCATGTCGCGCTCGGCGAGGCGGATGCTGTGATGCAGGCCATGGCCGACACCACGCTGGCATGGGTGACATCAACCCGTCCCACGACACCATGAATCTGCACCAATTTCGTTTCGTCCAGGAGGCGGTGCGCCGCAACCTCAACCTGACCGAGACCGCCAAGGCGCTGTACACCTCCCAGCCTGGCGTGTCCAAGGCCATTCTGGAATTCGAGGAAGAGCTGGGCATCGACATCTTCTCGCGCCATGGCAAGCGGCTGCGCCGTGTCACCGAACCCGGCGAGCAGGTACTCAAATCAATCGAGATCATCATGCGCGAGGTCGGAAACCTCAAGCGCATCGGCGAGGAGTACTCCAAACGCGATGCCGGGCGGTTGTCGATTGCCACCACCCACACCCAGGCCCGCTATGTGCTGCCGACCCCGGTGACCAAGCTGCGCAAGCAGTTCCCGCAGGTGCAGGTCAGCCTGCACCAGGGCAGCCCCGACCAAGTCGTGCGCATGCTGCAGGAAGAGAACGCCGACGTCGGCCTGGCGACCGAGTCGCTGAGCCTGTTCGACGATCTGGTCTCACTGCCCTGCTACGAATGGCAGCATGTGCTGGTGGCGCCGGCCGACCACCCATTGGCCCAGGTCGAGCGGCCTACGCTTGAGCAGCTGGCCGGCGAACCCATCATCACCTACCACCCCAGCTTCACCGGTCGCACGCGCATCGACAAGGCCTTTGGCGCCCGTCATCTGGCGCCCAGCATCGTGCTCGAGGCGATCGACTCCGACGTCATCAAGACCTATGTGCGCCTGGGCATGGGCATTGGCATCGTGGCCGAGATGGCGGTGCGCGAAGACCCGCCCGGCGGCGAGCTGGTGTCGCGCCCGCTGGGTCACCTGTTCGGCCAAAACGTGGCCCGCATCGCCTTCAAGAAGGGCGCCTATCTGCGCAACTTCGTCTATGTGTTTGCCGAAGCGCTGTCCGACCGGCTGAGCCGCAGCCTGATCGAACGGGCGATGAGCGGCAACAGTTCCGACTACGAGCTCTGATCACTCATGACCTTCAACCCCAAGCTGCAAAGCCGCCTGCCGCAGGTCGGCACCACCATCTTCACCGTGATGTCCGCGCTGGCGCAAGCGCATGACGCGGTCAACCTGGGCCAGGGCTTTCCGGACTTCGGCTGTGACCCGAAGCTGATAGACGCCGTCGATGCGGCGATGCGCGCCGGCCTGAACCAGTACCCGCCGATGACCGGCGTGCCGCAGCTGCGCGAGGCGATTGCCGCCAAGCTGCAGAGCTTGTACGGTCGCGCCTATGACGCGGGCAGCGAGATCACCGTCACCGCAGGCGCCACACAGGCGATCTTCACCGCGCTGCTGGCCATCGTCCACCCGGGCGACGAGGTGATCGTGCTGGAGCCCTGCTACGACAGCTATGCGCCGAACATCGAGATGGCCGGCGGCGTGGTCGTGCGCGTGCCGCTGACGCCCGGCACGTTCAAGCCCGATTTCGAGCGGCTGGCTGCGGCCCTCAACCCCCGCACCCGCGCGCTGATCATCAACAGCCCGCACAACCCCAGCGGCACGGTCTGGTCGTTTGATGACATGCAGCGCCTGGCCGACCTGCTGCGCCCCACCGAGGTGATGCTGATCAGCGACGAGGTCTATGAGCATATGGTGTTCGATGGCGCAAAGCACCTGAGCGCTGCCCAGTGGCCGGACCTGGCCGAACGGGCCTTCATTGTCTCCAGCTTCGGCAAGACCTATCACGTCACCGGGTGGAAGGTCGGTTTCGTGGCCGCGCCAGCAGCGCTGTCTCTGGAGTTCCGCAAGCAGCATCAGTACAACGTGTTCACCGTCAACACACCCATGCAGCATGGCCTGGCGGCCTACATGGCCGACCCCGCGCCCTATCTGGGCCTGAGCGACTTCTACCAAAACAAGCGCGATCTGTTCCGTGCCGGGCTGGCCGAAACGCCGTTCAAGCTGCTGCCCTGCGAGGGCAGCTATTTCCAGTGCGTGGACTATTCGGGCCTAAGCGATCTGGACGACCAGGCCTATTGCGAGTGGCTGACGGCAGAACTGAAGGTGGCGGCGATTCCGCTGTCGGCCTTCTATGCGCAGGGCACGGCGCAGCAGGTGATACGCTTTTGCTTCGCCAAGGCGGATGAGACCCTCAACCTTGCTTTGGAACGTCTGGGGCGGCTCTAACCCTAGAGCTTGCTGTTGACGCTGTCGCCACCGACGCTGATGTCCAGGTCGAGCGCACCGAGGCGGCTGCGCGGCCCGTCCACCTGAACCGGGAGGGTCGCCATCATGCTGGTGGACAGGGGAGAGTCGCCCGGCTGGTCCAGCGGCAGAAAGACATCGACCTCATCGCCGCGCACCTCATGCTCGGACAGATCCCGCGCCACCGAGTACAGCAGCAACATGTCCAGGTAGGCGGCAATGTCCATGCTGCTGGCTGGCTGGCCGCCATCCCCGAGCTCACGGCCCAGCGGCCGCACGAGCAGGCGTTGCAGCAGATCCATGCTGGCGCCATGGTCGCCCCATTGCCGCTGCAGCCGGGCCAGCACCTCTGGATAGGCCTCAAGGTCATGCACAGCGGCCGGGTCCGCATCGTCCCAGACCGGCGGCAACACGCCAAAGCGCTCCGTCAGGGCCGCAGCGATCTCGGCATAGGCCGACACATCGCTGCGCCGCCGGTGGATCTCCAGCAACTTCAGATAGGGCAATGCGCTGGCACCGCTGCTGGCCTGCAAGTGGTTGGCAAGCAACTCGACAGCCGCGTCGTCCTGGCCCAGCACGACAAAGAACTCGGCCTGCTGCTCGAGATCGATCAGTTCCTCCGCCGAAACCTGGTGGGCACCGAACGAAGATCGTGCAAAGTCGCTGTGCAGCTCGGGCTCGGACTGATCGAGTCCGGTGGCAGGCGCGCTCAGTTCAGTGACCGAGATATCGGGTAGGTACTTGGCGGCAACAAAGTCCGGCGCCGCGCTAACGCGGGCGAAGGCCTGGGTCTGCTCGTGCAAGGGGACGGCGGGCTCGCGCGAGGCCCGCAGCACCTCAAGGACATCCGCCGGCAGAGTGTCCGTCTGTCCGTCATCCAAGGGAGCAGACGCCAAGGCCACGGGCTCGGGCGCTACAGGGCTGACCGGCGCCAACACCGCCGCTGGCTGCGGGAGGGTCGCGGCCGGCGTGACGGCCACGCTGGCGACAGCAGCGGCAGGGCTTCCTGCCTCCTGCTTCAGCACATGGCCGGCCGCCTCGGGCGAATCCCACCAGGCCATCTCGCGTTGATGCGATTCGCGCTCCCGAAGCCGCCAGAGGTAGAGGCAGCCCGCACCGAGCAGCAGGGCCAGCGCGCCCAGGCCGTATATCAATGAGTTTGGCGATCTGTCCTGCTGTGCCTGTTGCAGTTGCAGCCGCAGGGCGGCCAACGTCTCGCTGGTCTGCTTGGCTTCGCTGCGCAATTGGGTCAGGCTGGACTCCAGCTGCCGCAGGCGCTGTGCCTCGGGTGATTCGACCCCGGTCGCCTGCGAAGCCGCCTGCGCCAACAGTGCCGCCACATCAACGGCGCTGGCGGCGGTCGCAGCCGGGGCGACGGACGCCTGCGCTGCATCGAGGCGCAGCCGCCCGGAGGGGGCACTGGCTCGCGCCGCAGGCGCGCTGCGTGCCGCGCGTTTGACAGCGGGTTCACCCGTCTCGGACTGCGCGGGCTGGATCGCGGCACCGGGCAGGCCCTGAGCGTCTGCCGTCAGTCGCACCACCCGAGGCTTGGGACGTTTATTGGGCGCTGCGGGCTTGAATCTTGCCGGCGTCGGCTCGGGGCTGGCCTGGGCCAGCTGCGGCGCCGCGGTAGTGGCCGGCGCGCGGCGGACAGGTGCTTCCAGCGCAGCCGTAGCCTGCTGAAGCGGCGGCAGCTGTGCCAATTGAGGAGCGGCTGCAGGCACCTGCGTCGGCGCCGGGTCGATGAAGGCAACAAACTGACGCGTCAAACGAGCCGGGCAACCGACGGAAAGATTGACCACCACCACCGGCTCTTCGACCGGTTGCAGGGTGATCACTCTCAAGGCGCGAGGAGCACCGTCGCCAGCACCCTCGACCACCACACGCACCAGTGGCGCGGGCAGGCGGGAGTCGCCCACAAGCACCTCGGCACTGACGCATTCGGATGCGAGCGGCTCATCGGCGTCGAGCCGCAGGGGCACGATCAGGTTCAATGGCTGACCGAGCGACGATGCCGTCACCGGCCGACCCAGACCCACCGCGGCAGCCGTGCCAAAAGCAGCAGCCAGGCTGGCCGCCAACACCAGGACACGAAGACTGCTGCGCTTGCACGCTTTTGGGCGCGCGGGGAAGGCTCGGTTCATGCCGGAGTCTGCTGTCATTTTGCCCAGCACTCTAGCATGGAAGATACATCTGCTCACCGATGGGAAACAGGGGTAGCCATGGCCTGCGCGGCCCTGCCTGCATGCCACAATCGTTTCACATTGGCCCACTTTCCGACGCCCACATATGCCTGCAGAACTGCGTATCGAACGATTCGGCTCCACGATGCTGCTCACCCTGAGCGACCCGGCCACGCGCAACACGCTGTCGCCGCAGATCTATGCGGCCTTTGTCGAGGCGCTGAACTACGCCGACGCCGAGGATCAGGTGCGCTGCGTGGTGCTGACCGGTGACGGCGGTCACTTCTGTTCGGGCGGCAATCTGCAGCGCTTGGTCGGCAATCGTGCCGCCGGACCGCAGGTGCAGACCGAGTCGATCGAGCGCTTTCACGAACTGGTGGAGGCGCTGCGGGCCTTTCCGAAGCCGGTGATCGCCGCCGTGGAAGGCGCAGCAGCCGGCGCCGGCTTCTCGCTGGCGCTGACCTGTGACCTGCTGGTCGCGGCCAAGGACGCCCGCTTCGTGCTGTCCTATGGTCGGGTCGGCCTGTCACCCGACGGCGGTGCCGTTTCGCACCTGATGCAGGCCTTGCCGCGCAGCCAGGTGATGCAGCTGATGCTCCTGGCCGAGCCAATCGGCGCAGAGCAGTTGCACCGCCAGGGTGTGGTCAACTACCTGACCGAACCCGGCCAGGCCCTGACCCAGGCGTTGGAGCTGGCCGAGCGCCTGGGCCAGATGGCGCCCAATGCGATGGCCAGTGCCAAGGACCTGGTGCACAAGGCCCAGGCGGGCGCGCTGCGCCAGCACCTGGCGCTGGAGCGCGACCATTTCGTCAACAACCTGTTCCACGACAACGGCGGCGAGGGCATCGAGGCCTTCTTCGCCCGCCGCCCACCGCTGTTCAAATAAGGCGCTTCAGACGTCGTAGCCCGGGCTGCGGCGATCCAGCCGGCGCAACAGGCCCGGCCAGTTCAGCGCCCCGGCACCCATGCCCTTGGTGACCTGGGCCGCCTGCCGCCCTGCCCCCTCGATGATCTCCGGGTGCACGCGGGTCAGCTCGCCACCACCGGCCAGCGCACGTACCTGTATCGTGCAGACGGCCTCGAAGAAGTACATCGCCACAAAGGCATCAGCAATCGTGCGCCCCAGGGTCAGCAGGCCGTGGTTGCGCAGCATCAGATAGTTGTTCGAACCCAGGTCCTGCACCAGGCGCGGCTTCTCGTCATCGCGCAGGGCCACGCCCTCGTAGTCGTGATAGCCCAGGCTGTTCAGTACAAAGATCGAATGCTGCGAGATCGGCAACACGCCCTGGGCCTGGGCCGATACGGCCACGCCGTTCAGCGAATGGGTGTGCAGCACGCAGCCGGCGTCATGACGGGCCGCATGCACGGCGCTGTGTATGGTGAAACCGGCCGGGTTGACTGGATAGGGCCCCTCCTCCAGCTGCCGCCCCGTGCCGTCCACCTTGATCAGGCTGGACGCCGTGATCTCCTCGAACATCATGCCGTAGGGATTGATCAGGAACTGGTCCTCGCTGTCCGGCACACGAGCGCTGATGTGGGTGAAAACCAGATCGTCCCAACCGAACAGGGCGACCAGCCGGTAGGCGGCGGCCAGGTCCACGCGCTGCCGCCATTCGGCCTCACTGACCTGCCCGCGGCGGTTGGGCATCAGAGGTAGAGCATGTGATGTCATCAAGGTCTCCTGGGGTTCGGCAGGGCGCCGGGCGGCAATAGATGCAGGTCTCAAACCGCAGCGCGCGCACTCATGGACAATAGGGATGAACAGCAGGGTTCTGCTGTCACTTCAGCGACAAGGCATGAACAGCACAGTTCTTACAATTCTCGAACGCAGCAACATCGACTCGGGTTCGTGGTTCTCAAAGCTCTCCTTGGCCCTGCGCACCGATATCTTGGCACGCGCAACGGTGAGGCGGCTCAAGGACGGCGCGATGCTCTCCTCTCGCGGCGAACCCGCCGAAGAATGGATAGGCGTGGCCCGTGGCGCGGTGCGGGTCAGCTCGGTCTCGCTGTCGGGCAAGCAGGTCACGCTGACCTATGCGGAGCCGGGCGTCTGGTTCGGCGACATCGCCCTGATCGACGGCTTTCCGCGCACCCACGATGCCAGCGCCTATGGCGAGACCACCCTGCTGGCGGTGCGCAAGGCCGATTTCAAGGAGCTGCTGAAGACCCATGTCGAGCTCTACGACGCCTTGCTGCGCCTGAACTGCCGGCGCCTGCGCCTGATGTTCGATGCCATCGAGGATCTCAACACCCGGCCGCTGGCCTCGCGCCTGGCCAAGCAGATTCTGCTGCTGGCCCGTTCCTACGGGGTGCAGCAGGGCGAGGAGATACGCATCGGCCTGCAGCTTGCACAGGAAGACCTGGCCCAGCTGCTGGGCGCGTCGCGCCAGCGCGTCAACCAGGAGCTGAAGTCCTTCGAGCGCGACGGCGCGGTGCGCGTCGAGCCCACCCGGCTGGTGGTGCTGAGCAAGGACAAGCTGCTGCAGATCGCCGAACGCTGACAGCACTCATCCTTGCGGGATGGGTCGCAGAACCAACCCTTTGAAGGATCAGAGCCATGGATATTGACGCCTTCACCGGCACACGTGCCGTTTCGGCACAGCAGCAATTCGACACCGAGGCCCTGGCCGCCTGGCTGAAGCCCCGAGTGCCCGGCTTTGCTGGGCCGCTGAGCGTCGAGCAATTCAAGGGCGGCCAGTCCAACCCGACCTACAAGCTCAACACCCCTGGAGGCAGCTATGTGATGCGGGCCAAGCCAGGGCCCGTCGCCAAGTTGCTGCCCTCCGCCCATGCCATCGAGCGCGAGTTCGCGGTCATGAAGGCCTTGCAGGGCAGCGACGTGCCGGTGCCGCGCATGCTGGCGCTGTGCGAGGACGAATCGGTGATGGGCCGTGCCTTCTATGTGATGGAGTTCATGCAGGGCCGCGTGCTGTGGGACCAATCGCTGCCCGGCATGAGCATGGCCGAGCGGGCCGCCATCTACGACGAGATGAACCGCGTGATGGCGGCGCTGCACAAGGTGGACTTTGCCGCCGTGGGGCTGAGCAGCTATGGCAAGCCGGGCAACTACTTCGAACGCCAGATCGGCCGCTGGAGCAAGCAGTACCTGGCCTCGGTGACCCAGGACATACCGGCGATGAACGAGCTGATCGCCTGGCTGCCGGCCAATATCCCCGACTCGGCCCGCGACCCCTCGGAAGTCTCCATCGTCCACGGCGACTACCGCATGGACAACCTCGTCTTTCACCCCACTGAACCGCGCGCGCTGGCGGTGCTGGACTGGGAGCTCTCAACCCTGGGTCACCCGCTGGCTGACTTCAGCTACCACTGCATGTCCTGGCATATCCAGACCTCGGGCGCGGCCCGCGGCCTGGGCGGCAAGGATCTGGCGGCCCTGGGTATTCCTGATGAGCTCAGCTATGTGCGGCGCTACTGCGAGCGCACCGGCCGGGCGGACGCCGAAACCGTGATGAAGGACTGGAACTTCTATATGGCCTACAACCTGTTCCGCATTGCCGCCATCCTGCAAGGCATTGCCAAGCGGGTGGAGGACGGCACGGCGTCCAGCGATCGCGCCCGCGAGACCGGCGCCGGTGCCCGGCCAATGGCCGAGCTGGGCTGGCAGTTCGCGAAGAAGTCTTGAGCGTCCTGAGTCAGCGTCGGGGCGGATCGTCCTCGCCGGGCTGACTCTGCCAGGCGATCGACGAGGTGGTCGGCCAGCCGCCCTCGACGATCTTGGTATTGGCCCGCTGCGCTTCGGCACAGGCCACCTCGAACAGCTTCAACAGCGCCTCGATGATCTCGATGTCGGGCTCATCCAGGCCGAAGCGCAGATAGAGATTGCCGCGCTGCGTCAGCATCAGCATCGGCGGCTCCTTGGCCAGCACGCCGGTCTCGCTGGCCTGCTCAAGCGCGGCGCCCAGAGGCCCCTGCAGCCAGGTGGCAATCGCCTCCTTGGACATGCAGACTGCACCGAAGCGGTTGCGCAGCAGCTTGGTGTTGAAGCCGGCGAACTTGGGGAACATCACCAGCCAGCGCACTTCTTCGGGCGTGTCGGTGTCGACCCGGGTCTTCAAGGTGTCGGTGTACATCTCGAACACCGAGGCCTCCAACTGCTCCATCAGCTGGCGCGACACCACCATCATCTGCAACTCGGGCGAGAGCTTGAGTTCGCAGCGTATGCGCAGCTCCGGCCCCTCGATGTAGCTGCGCTGCGAGCTGCCCCACTCCATGCGCCAGGCGCGCGGCCTGGCATCGGGGTGCTCAACGACGAAACCCTGGCCGTCACGAATCAGCTTGAACTGCGCCCCCTGGTCCTCCGCCCACTCCGCCACCGCCTTCCAACGCAGGGCGTTGGCGCGGCCGGCAAACCAGTGTTTCAGATGCTTGAGCATGAGTCGGAACAATCCAATAAAGTCGGGGAACGGCCAGCCGCCTCCGCGGCGACCCTTTTTGAAAGGCCAAGGCAATGATCGAAGTGTATTCGTGGCCCACCCCCAACGGCCACAAGGTTCACATCATGCTGGAGGAGTGCGGCCTGCCGTATCGGGTGATTCCAGTGGATATTGGCGCCGGCGACCAGTTTGCGGCCTCATTCCTGGCCATCAGCCCCAACAACAAGATCCCGGCCATCGTCGACCCAGACGGCCCGGACGGCAAACCGATCAGCCTGTTCGAGTCGGGTGCCATCTTGCTCTATCTGGCCGGCAAGACCGGCAAGTTCCTGCCTCAGAGCACGCGCGCCAAGTACGAGGTGCTGGAGTGGCTGATGTTCCAGATGGGGGGCGTGGGGCCGATGCTGGGCCAGGCCCACCATTTCCGCATCTACGCGCCGGAGAAGATCGAGTACGCCGTCAACCGCTACACCAATGAGGCCAGGCGCCTGTACGGGGTGATGAACAAGCGCTTGGCGGCCAGCACCTATATCGGCGGGCCGGAGTATTCGATCGCCGACATCGCCATCTTCCCCTGGCTGCGCTCCTGGAAGAACCAGGGCATAGACTGGAACGAGTTCCCGCACCTGAAGGGCTGGTTCGACGAGATCGGCAAGCGCCCGGCCGTGCAGCGCGGCCTGGAGGTGCTGGCCGAGCACCGCAAGGTCTTGACCGACGACAAGGCCCGCGACGTGCTGTTCGGTGCGACGCAGTACAAACGGCATTGATCTGGCAGACCCTGCCGCGGCAGGGTCAAGTCTTGACCAGCTCCCCGCCCAGCGCGTCCATCAGATCGGGAATCAGGCGGCGAAGCTCGCCGGTGGCAATGGCCGCGTCGGCATCGAAGGCGTCGTCGTTGTGGGCCACGCCCTCGAACACCACGTCAAGGAAGGAGACCTTCTTCAGCTGCATCGCATCGGTCAGCATGAAGGAGACGCGGTCGTCCCAGCTCATCGCCAATTTGGTCGGCTGCTTGCCGGCGGCGATATGGGCGCGCACCTCGTCGATGTCCAGCAGGTGGCGGGCATAGCGCACCGTCGCCTTGGATTCGTCCGGCGCCTTGAGCTCGCACTCGCGGTCGATGCTGAAGCTGGCCGGCGGCTCGCCGCTGGACAACCAGGCCGACATGCAGGCCGAGGCCGAGGCGGTAGTCTGCAGCAGGGTCAGCACGAGCTTGGGGCAGGCCTCGACCAGGGCGGTGATCACCACATCGGACTTGCCCTGGCTGCCGGCAGTGGTGCACAGCAGCTGCTTGTCCTTGTCGATCCAGACCAGCACCGACTCCTGCGTGGTGAAGGCCTTGGGCAGCAGCTCCAGCATCAGCTCGTCCTTGAGGTCCTTGGACTCCTTCTTGCCCGGCTTGCGCCCCGTCTCCTGCTCGATCTTCTTGACGCGCTGCTCCATCGCCCGCTTGACCACCGAGCCTGGCAGCACCTTCTTCTCAATCATCAGCTTGAGTATCCAGTGCCCACCGACCGACTCGGCCAGCAGGCCATGGGCCACGCCGCGCGGCGACACCCAGCCCAGCGACTGCATCTGCGTGGCGCCACATTCGGCAAAGCGCCCCTTGTCCAGCGCCTCTTCCAGCTCCGTCAACGAGACCGACCAATCCGGGCCAATGCGATAGACCATCAGGTTTTTGAACACGGTTTTCCTCTTGAAGCGAACAGACGCTGCAAAAACTAGGTGATGTTGGGTGATATCCCGCCGGCCCGAGCATGGAAGAATGCTGGCCTGCCCGGAGGGACTCGAACCCCCGACCTGCTGCTTAGAAGGCAGCTGCTCTATCCAGTTGAGCTACGGGCAGAGGCAAAGAAGAAGGAAGAACGGAAGGAAGAAATTTTGATGGTCGGGGTGGAGAGATTCGAACTCCCGACCCTCTGGTCCCAAACCAGATGCGCTACCAGACTGCGCTACACCCCGAAGCCTTGCATTGTAGCCCGGCTTTCACAGGCCTCCGGGCAAGGGCCTCAGATTTCTTCCATCTCAAGCAGATGGCCCTGGCCGGTGATGAAGGCGCAGCGCACGGCATCGCCCGGCTGCAACCGAGCAATCGCCTCGCGGTAGCGCGCCAGCTGCGCGCGGTAACCGGCATCGCGCTCGGGCGCCGGGTGCAGCTTGTAGTCCAGTACCCACCAGGTCTTGCGGCCCTGCTCGGCGCGGCAGACCAGGCGGTCGATGCGCAAGTCCTGACCCTGGAAATTGATCGCCACCTCGTTGCCGGCCCAGCTGAGGTTTGCGGCGTCGAAGAACGGCGCGCAGTCGGCACTGTGCCAGATCGCCTCGGCGGCCCGCTCCAGCGACTGCTGCTGCTTGGCCGACAGGTCGAAGCTACGACCGGCCGCGGCCACCAGCTCGGCAAACGGCCGGACGGCAGGGCCACTGGCCCATTCCAGCGCGCGGTGCAGCGCCTCGCCGATGGCGGCCGTGTCGGCCACCGGCACCAAGGCCTGATCCTCAGGGGCGGCCTCGGCGCGCAAGGTCGGTGGCACAGCCAGCGCCGGCAGGCTCAGCAAGGTGCACTGTGCGACTGTACTTGCCTGTTCGGCCTCCTGCCGAGCCTCGGGCCAGGGCGCGGCCAGCGGGCTCAGGCGCGCCCACCAGTTGCCGGTGCCGGCATGGGCCCGGCGCGGTGGCGTGCGGCTGATCACCAGGCAGCTGCGCGCCCGTGTCATCCCCACGTAGAGCGCGTTGAGCTCCTCGCGGGCACGCTGCTGGCGCTCGTCCTCGAGCAGGGGCAGCAGGGCCGGTGGGCAGCGCGACTCGGAGGCCAGGAAGGCCACTCGGGCCGGGGCGGCGGCATGCACCGGCCAGTCAACCGCCAGGGTGGCCGATTCGGCACGCGTCGGGGCGGCATCGGTGTCCATCAGGAACACCACACTCGCCTCCAAGCCCTTGGCGCCGTGGACGGTCAGCAATTGCACGGCATCGGGTTCGCTGGGCCAGGACAGCTTCAGCGCCCGCTTCTTCAAGGCCCTAACCAGGCTGTAAACACTGGCATAGCGGCCACCGTCCAGGTCCAGCACCAGGGCCAGCAGCGCATCGACGGCCGCCAGGCGCTGGCGCCGCTCGCTGGGCGGCACGGCCGCAGCCAGGCGGGCCGTCAGATCACCCTCGAACACGATGCGGTCCAGCAGGTCATGCGGCGGCACGCGGCCGGCCAGCCTCGACCAGCGCTGCAGCAGGGTCTTGGCGCGCTGCAGCGCGGGGCTGGCCTCGACGTCGCCGGTCATCAGCGCCGACCACCAGGAACAGGGCCGGGCGCGGGCGATATCGGCCAGGCTCAGCAGATCGGCCTCGCTGGCGCCGAACAGCGAACTGCGCAGCGCGTGGGCCAGTGACAGCGCATGGCCCGGCGAGGCCAGCACATCCAGCAGGGCCAGCAGGTCGCGCACATCGGGCGCTTCGAGTAGGGCCGTGTCCTCGGGTGCGGCATGGGGCAGCTCCAGGGCCTTCAGCGCCTGGGCGAGCACGCGCAAAGGGTCGCGCTTGCGCGCCAGCACAAAGACCTCGCCGGGCGATACGCCCTGCCCCACCAGCGTCTGTATGGCCGTGGCGATATTGCGCGCCTCGGCCGCTCGGCGGTGCTCCTCCAGCTCATGCCGTGCCTCGGTCAGGCTGGGGCGCCAGCCGGTAGAGTCCTTGGTGGTTGCAGACGAGGTCTCGTCCGCATCGGCCAGCACGAACACGCCGTCCAGCGCCGACGGCGCGCCGACCTCGGTCGTGTGGCTGCGAAAACCCAGATAGGCGCCCTGCTCGCCCGCCGCCTCGAACACGCTGTTGACAGCCGCCAGCACCGGCAGCGCATTGCGCCGCGTGTGGTCGCACTCAAGCACCGCCCCGCCCAGGCCCTGGACGACGAACTCGCGCGCCGCGGCGAACACCCGCGGCTCGGCCCGGCGGAAGCGATAGATGCTCTGCTTCGGGTCGCCGACAATGAACACCGCCGGCGGCTTCTGCCCGCTGTAGCCACCACCGGCGCCGCTGTAGGACGACAGCCAGGCATACAGCGCATGCCACTGCAGCGGGCTGGTGTCCTGGAATTCATCGATCAGCACATGGCGCACGCGGGCATCCAGCCGCTCCTGCACCCAGCCGGACAGATCGGCGTCGGCAAGCAGGGCCAGCGCGCCGCGCTCCAGATCGTTCATGTCCACCAGACCGCGCGAAGCCTTCAGCGCCTCGTACTCGCTCAGAAGCACGCGGGACAGGCCCACCAGCTGCAGATGCTCGCTCCTAGCCTCGTGCTGGGCGATCGCCGCGGCCAGCAGGTTGAGCCGCTCCAGGCCCTCATCCAGCAGGGGGCTGTCGCCCAGATTCTTGCGCGGCGTGCCGGTGGCGGTGAACAGGGCCAGCCGCGCTGCGTCGAAGGCGACGCGGTGGTCGGCCAGGCTCAGTGCCTGCTCCAGCGCGCTGCCGGCCTTTTGCGCCGTGGCGCCCTTGGTGCCGCCAAGCACCTGGGCCAGCGCCGTCAGCGGCCGCGTCCAGGCCGGCAGGCGCAGGGCCTGCACCGGGTGTGCCAGGCCAGCAAATGCAGCATCAATGCTGTCGGCGCCAGGCATGCTGGCCTCCAGCACGGGATCCGCCAGGCGCAGCTCGACGCGCTTGGAGAAGGCCGACTCCAGCCAGCGGGTCACCGTGTTGCGGCCGCGTGCGGCCACCAGGGCCTGGTAGTCGGCCAGCAACGCGGCATCATTCAGCACCTGGCCGTGGAAGCGCAGCCACAGCTCGGGCATCAGATCGGTTTCGTCTTCGACCAGTTGCAGCTCGGGCGACAGGCCCTGCGCCTGCAACAGCTCCATCGGCGCGGCGCGCAGCAGCTGCGAAAACCAGGCGTGGAAGGTGCGGATCTCGACCGCGCGGCCGCCTATCAGCAGCTTGGCGTGAAGATCCCCCAACAAGACCTGGCCCTGAGTGGCCTGCTCGACGCTCATGCCACGGTCCACCAGCGCCTGGATGCGCGCCTCGGGCGTGCTGTGGGCGCGGCTGAATTCGCGCAGCCAGTCGCTCAGGCGGTCGCGCATCTCGCCGGCGGCCTTGCGGGTGAAGGTGATGGCGACGATCTCCTGCGGTGCCGCACCGTCCAGCAGCGCGCGCAGGATGCGCGACACAAGCATCCAGGTCTTGCCAGCACCGGCGCAGGCCTCGACGACGACGCTGCGCGCCGGGTCGCAGGCCACGCGATAGAAGCGCTCGCGCGCCACCAGGGCACCATCCAGCCGGTAGGCCGGCCCTGCTGCATTCATCAATCCATCGTCCATGCTCAAGCGTGTTCCTGTGCAGACCAATCGTCGCGCCGGCACAGGCCGCGCATCTCGCAGTGCTCGCAGATCTGCCCCTCACCCAACGCCGGCAGGGCCTGGCCGCCGTGGATGGCCAGCAGGTCCTGGCCCAGGCCCTGCAACATCTGCTGCGCCGAGGACAGCGGGTCTACATGCTCGACTCGCTCGATGCGCTGGGCATCGTCCAGCGCCAGGTAGATGGCGCGCATCGGCCGGTCGGCGTCCACCCCGTCCAGCGGCTGGGCGCCCATCAGGGCGGCATAGACGGCCAGCTGGGTGTCTTCCAGCGGGTCAGCAACTTTGTCCTTCAGGCCGGCAGCGCCACCGGTCTTGTAATCGACCAGCAGCAGTTCCAGGCCCTGCTTGCCGCTGAGCAGGTCGATACGATCCAGGCGGCCGCGCAGCTTGATCTCGGCCAGCACACCGTCCTGCCAGGCCGCAGGATGAACCTCGCGGTCCAGCTCGCCGGCCGCCCACATCGCACCCTCGGCCTCGTGGCCGCGCAGCCAGTCCAGATAGCGCGGCACGAAGCGCTGGAAGCTGGCCTCGAACGGCAGAAAGGCGGCAGCGTCCAGGCCCAGCGCCGCGCTCTGCGCCGTGGCGGCCTGCTGCATCAGCGCGACTTCGTCGCTGCCGGGCTGCTCGACGCGCCAGCGGTGAAAGTCATACAGCACGCCATGCAGCCAGGTGCCGTAGTCGCGCTTGTCGACCTCGTCGCCCAGTTCGTCGGTCTCACGCAGGCCCAGGAGCACGCGGCTGAAGAATTGATAAGGGCAGCCACGCAGCGACTCGACCGCGCTGGCGCTGAGCGCCCGCGGCAGACGGCCCGAGGCCTGGGCTGAGGCGCGCGCTTGAGGCCGCAGCGCCACGTTGGTGGGCACGCGGGCGTCCTTCCAGGGCTGCAGGGGCGCATGGCCAGCACCTTCCAGTGCCTGCTGCAGGCGCTCCAGCAAGGGGCTGGCCGACAGTGGCTCCGAGCCATCGGCCATGCGCCGCAGCAGGGTCAGCGCCGGGGCGCGCATCAGCTGGGCAAAAGCTGCAGTCTGTGCATCGCGCCGCTGCGCTTGAGTGGGCAGGCTCAGCGCCTCGGCCACCGCCTCGCCGGTCAGTGATGAGCCACCACCGGCCGCGCCCAGGGTCTGCGCATCGGCACCGGGCAGTACCACGGCCGCAAAGGGCCGCAATATCGCTCGCGCCAGCGGCGTGATGTGGACTTGAGGCAGGGCCTCGCCAGGCTGCGGCACGAATTGCTGCGCCTCCAGGCATTGGTCCACCCAGGCCGTGAACTCGGCCGGGCTCAGCTGGCTGCCGCGCTGCACCGCGTCGCGAGCAGAACCCGGCCAGACCAGTTGTTGCAGGCTTAAAGCGGCGATCAGCTGCGGCCCCGAAAGTGCCGCCTGCAGCTCGGTCCAGGCATCGGCCTGCTGAAGCACGTCGCGCAAGGCTTCCAGCCACTCGCCCAGGCTGCGTTTGGCGCCGCCCCGCAAGGGCTGCAGCACCTGCCCCGCGCGCAGCCACAGCCGCGCGGCGCCCTCGCTCAATTGCTCGGGCCGCACCGAGGCCGCCCGGGTCCAGCCTTGGCTGCGGCACTTGGATTCGAGCTGCTGAAGGCTGGCGTAGGTGCTGTCACCATCTAGGCGCCGGGCGATGTCGCTTTTCAGCCAGTCCAGCCAGTCGTCCAGGGTGGCATGGCCGCCCGCGGCGCGCAGCAGGGCCATCAGCTGTGCGGCCGCTGGGAGCGTGGACAGCGTCCAGCCGGTTTCGTCGGCCAGCGCCACGCCGCCACGCTCCAGCAAGGCCCGCACGCGGCGCAGCAGCAGTCGATCCTGGGCGATCAGCGCCACCGGCACGCGGCCGGCATTGACATGGGCCAGCACGGCCGCCGCGGTGCACTGGGCCTCGTCCTCGAAGTCACTGCACAGGGCCAGCTCGAGCGTGCCCAGCGGCGGATGCTGGTCGAACAGCGAGTCCAGCGGCAGATCGGTGTCCAGCCGCAAGACCTGGCCGCCACCGGCCTCCAGCGCCGCTGCCACGGCCTCGCCCAGTGGATCGGCGCCACCGGCCTGGACCAGCACCAGACCTGGCATCGGCATCGCGAACAAGGCATCGGTCACCGGGCTTGACGCGGTGGCCGCAGCCCACTCCAGCGCCAGCCGGGCCAGGCCCCGTTCCATCTCGCCCGGACCGCCGCCGGCCAAAGCCGCGCGCGCATCCTCCCAATACGCCGCCCTGAGTTCCGGCGAACGCTGCGCCGCCGCCCGCGCCCACAGATGTGCCGCCTCGACGACACGCGAGACGGCCAGTTGGAAGCCACGCGGATCGCGCCGTTTCCAGTCCTGCGCCCAGGCCTGGCTGCCCAGCAGATCGGCCGCGCTGAGCTGATCGGTGGCCACATCGAAGCTGATGTCGCCGCCTTCCGGAGGCAGCTCCGGCGCCAGGCTTTCGGCCAACGTGCGCGTGGTCTCCAGCCGGGGGGGCCAGCCGCCCTGGGCCATCCAGGCGCGGCGCGCCAGCGGCAGATGCTGGGCAAAAGGCAGCAGCACGACACAGTCGCGGGCGGCCAGTCGTTGCCGGGTCATCCAGGCGTCGCTCAGCGCCGCGATGCGCGGCCAGATCAGCGCCGCGCTGTGCTCGTTGTCGAGGGGGAGTTGTGGCATCTTCGTCGTTCTGGCCGCACGTCCGACAGGGGCGTGGGCTTTGTGTCAGAATCATTGTGCCTTGATGTATGGCCGATGGTCGGCCACCGAGAGGACTAATTCAATGAGCAGCGAACTGATCAAACACATCTCCGACGCGTCGTTCGACGCGGACGTGCTCCAGGCCAACAAGCCCGTGCTCGTCGACTACTGGGCCGAATGGTGCGGCCCTTGCAAGATGATTGCCCCGATCCTGGATGAGCTGTCCAAGGACTATGACGGCCGTCTGCAGATCACCAAGATGAATGTGGACGAGAACCGCGACGTGCCCGCCAAGTTCGGTATTCGCGGCATTCCAACCCTCATGTTGTTCAAGGACGGCCAGCTCGCCGCGACCAAGGTTGGCGCCCTCTCGAAAGCCCAGTTGACGGCCTTCGTCGACGCGCATCTATAATCAGCTCCAAAGCCGCTCGGGCTGCCGCAGACGATCCAGAAGATCGGCCGGCCCTGGCGGCCCAGCAAAGTTCTGCCACCACGCCCGATTTCGGCGCGCGGACTCGGCCTAAAGCTCCAACGTTTTTCAGTTCATTGTTCGCAAGCCTTGCGCTTGAACGGCCTTTGTGACGTTCGCGAGCCCTCGCAGCCGGCAATTCCGCCGTGCCGCGAGTCGCAGCCGATGTTTTCCGTTGAAGACCCTTGGCAGGGACTTCGACGACCTACAGGGTGTTAACCCATGCATCTTTCAGAACTAAAAGCGCTCCACGTTTCCGAGCTCATCAAGATGGGCGAGGCACTGGAGATCGACAACGTCGCTCGACTGCGCAAGCAGGAGCTGATGTTTGCGATCATGAAGAAGCGCGCCAAAGGCGGGGAGCAGGTGTTCGGCGACGGCGTGCTTGAGGTGCTGCCCGACGGCTTCGGCTTCCTGCGCTCGCCCGACGCCAGCTATATGGCCTCGACCGACGACATCTATCTGAGCCCCAGCCAGATCCGCCGCTTCAATCTGCACACCGGCGACATGGTCGAGGGCGAGGTGCGCGTGCCCAAGGACGGCGAACGCTACTTTGCCCTGGTCAAGGTCGACCGCGTCAACGAGCTGACGCCCGAGGAGAGCAAGAACAAGATCATGTTCGAGAACTTGACGCCCTTGTTCCCCAAGGAGCAGTTCAAGCTCGAGCGCGACATCAAGAGCGACGAGAACATCACCGGCCGCATCATCGATCTGGTGGCGCCCATCGGCAAGGGCCAGCGCGCCCTGTTGGTGGCCCAGCCCAAGACCGGCAAGACGGTGATGATGCAGCAACTGGCCCATGCCATCGTTGCCAACCATCCCGAGGTCTACCTGATCGTGCTGCTGGTCGATGAGCGGCCCGAGGAAGTGACCGAAATGCTGCGCACCGTGCGTGGCGAGGTCATCAGCTCGACCTTCGACGAGCCGGCCGCCCGCCACGTGCAGGTGGCCGAGATGGTGATCGAGCGCGCCAAGCGCCTGGTCGAGCTCAAGCGCGACGTGGTCATCCTGCTGGACTCGATCACGCGCCTGGCCCGCGCCTACAACAATGTCTTGCCCTCGTCGGGCAAGGTGCTGACTGGCGGCGTGGACGCCAACGCGCTGCAGCGCCCCAAGCGGTTCTTCGGTGCGGCACGTAACGTTGAAGAAGGCGGTTCGCTGACCATCATCGGCACGGCGCTGATCGATACCGGCAGCCGCATGGACGAGGTGATCTACGAAGAATTCAAGGGCACCGGCAACTGCGAAATCCATCTGGATCGCCGCATGGCCGAGAAGCGCGTCTATCCGTCCATCCTGATCAACAAGTCGGGCACGCGCCGCGAAGAACTGCTGCTCAAGCCGGAGATCCTGCAAAAGACCTGGATTCTGCGCAAGCTGCTGTACCCGATGGACGAGATCGAGGCGATGGAGTTCGTGCTCGACAAGATGAAGTCCACCAAGAGCAATATCGATTTCTTCGACATGATGCGAAGAGGCGGTTGATTTCGGTGGATACAGGTGCGCGAAACCCGCGCACCAGCGGCGCCCTGGTTTGGGCGCCAAAAAACAATATATAATCCGCGTTTTTCCGCTGTCGGAAAGTGCGTCGCATGGTGCGGCAAGGCTCCCGGCACGTCAGCGCGAAACAAGCGAGAGGCTCCCCATGAAAGACGGCATTCACCCCAACTACCGCGACATCTGCTTCGTGGACCTGTCCAACGGTTTCAAGTTTGTGACGCGTTCCTGCGCACAGACCAAAGAAATGGTGAAGATGGAAGACGGCCGCGAACTGCCGTTGTTCAAGCTGGAAACCACCAGCGAATCGCATCCGTTCTACACCGGCACGCAGAAGAGCATCGACTCGCTGGGTGGTCGCGTTGAGAAGTTCCGCAACAAGTTCACGCGCATCGGCGCCGCCGTCAAGAAGTAAGACCGGCAGGACTTGTACCAAGAAGGCAGCTCAGGCTGCCTTTTTTCATGGCGCTTTGCGCGTTAAGTAGTGGCGCTGGCTCGTGCCATGAGCCAGGGGACGTCCAGACTGTCTCGAACAGCCCCGGGTGGCGCGACGAGGACGGGTGTGAGGAAGAAGGACTTGCAGCGCCTATGGGCGCTGGTTGACCGACTTAGCCGGGCGCAGCGGCAGGAAGTCATCGACAGGCTGAAGGCGCAGGCGACGGCGGTCGAGTCGATTGAATTGGTCGAGTCGGCTCGCCATCAATCCAGAAGTTGCCCGCACTGCGGCGAGCACCGCATCGTGCGCAATGGCGTGGCAGACGGGCTGCAGCGGTACAAGTGCCGCGCCTGCGGCAAGACGTTCAACGCATTGACTGGCACGCCCTTGGCCAGGCTACGCCACAAGGGCAAGTGGCTCGACCAAGCCCAGGCGCTGGCTGACGGTCTGACGGTCAAGCGGGCCGCCGAGCACTTGAATGTGGCCCCAAGTACGGCGTTCCGATGGCGGCATCGCTTCCTCGCAGCGCCTCGCAGCGTCAAACCCAACGCCCTGGCCGGGGTCGCCGAGATTGATGAGACCTACGTGCTGGAGTCCTTCAAGGGGCAGAAAGTCGTGGGGCGTAAGGCCCGAAAGCGCGGCGGCAGTGCGGCCAAGCGGGGCCTGTCCCGCGAGCAGATTCCCGTCCTCGTGGCTCGGGACCGCTCCGGGACTACGACGGATTACGTGCTGTCGGACAGTCGCAAAGCCGCCGTCATGGCCGTTCTCAAGCCGCTGCTGCCGCCCGATGCCGTGGTCTGCACGGATGGTGGCGGCTCTATCGGCCAGGCCATCAAGGACTTGGGGCTGGAGCATCACCGGGTCGTGACCTCCTCGGGCACTCACGCCATCGGTGCTTGGCACATCCAGAACGTCAACTCGTACCACGGGCGGCTCAAAGGCTGGATGCGCCGCTTCAAAGGCGTCGCCACGGCCTACCTGGAGAACTACCTTGGTTGGTTCCGCGCGTTGGACCGGACGCCGCGTAGTCCTCGGCAACCCGCGCAGTTGCTCAACTTGGCCATCGGCGCTTAGCCCCATCACCAGCTAACGCGCAAAGCGCCTTTTTCATTGGGGTTCCCGATTGCGGCATGATGCTCGCGATCTCACAACAACAGCCAGAAAAGCCGCCCGCGTGAACCTCCCAACCCCCGCCATCGCCACCGAGCGCAGCGCCACGCGGCTGCCGCGCCTGGCCCTGATACTGTTTTGCGCGGCCTATGTGCTGCCCGGCCTGTTCGGACGCGCGCCCTGGCGCAATGCCGACGTCATCGCCTTCGGCTATATGGCCAGCATCGCCAAGGGCCTGGCTTCGTGGTGGCACCCGACGATTGCCGGCATTCCGGCCGAGGGCGCCCTGCTGCCCTACTGGGTCGGCGCGCTGTTCATCAAGGCCATGCCCTTTGCCGATGCCGCCTTTGCCGCCCGCCTGCCCTTCGGCCTGGCGCTGGTCGGCGTGCTGATGCTGACCTGGTACAGCAGCTTTCATCTGGCCCGCACCGATGCCGCCCAGCCGGTCGCCTTCGCCTTCGGTGGCGAGGCCCATGCGATCGACTATGCACGGGCGCTGGCCGATGGCTCGCTGCTGGCCCTGATCGCGAGCCTCGGCCTGCTGCAGCTGGGCCATGAAACGACTCCCGAGCTGGCCCAGCTGCTGGCCGCCACGCTGCTGCTCTACGGCATGGCCGCGGCCCCGTTCAAGCCAGGCAAGGCACGCCTGGCGGTGCTGCTGGCCCTGCCAGTGCTGGCTGCCAGCGGCGCACCGGCCGTGGCCGTGGCCCTGGGCCTGCTGGGTGCCTTGATCTGCTTTCGTTCCAGCTATGACGAGGTGCATCGCCTGGTGGTCTGGCTGCTGGCGGCTTCGGCACTTGCGGCTTTGGCGGCCTGGGGCACCGGTGCCTGGCGCTGGCGCGTGGCTGCTCCGGTGTCGGCACTGGAGCTGGCCCAGCAGATGCTCACGATGACGGCCTGGTTCGCCTGGCCGGCCTGGCCGCTGGCGGCCTGGACGCTGTGGCGCTGGCGCACCTATTGGCAGCGCCGCCACATCCTCGTGCCGGTGATGTGTGTCGCGGTCGGCGCTGCCACTAGCCTGATGATGGATGGCTCTGACCGCGCGCTGCTGCTGGCCCTGCCCCCCCTGGCCGTGTTGGCCGCATTTGCCCTGCCCACCTTGCGCCGCAGCGTGGCCGCGGCGGTGGATTGGTTCTCGGTGTTCTTCTTCTCGGCCTGCGCCCTGATCGGCTGGCTGTACTACAGCGGCATGCATACCGGCAGCCCGGCCTGGGCGCTGCGTGGTCTGAAGCGACTGTATGAAGGCTTCGAGCCGCAGTTCGGTGCCGTGGCCCTGGTGTTTGCGACCGCCGCCACCCTGGCCTGGATGTGGCTGGTGCGTTGGCGGACTGCCAAGCACCAGCATGCGTTGTGGAAGAGCCTGGTGCTGCCCGCGGGCGGCGTGGCCCTGTGCTGGCTGTTGCTGATGACCTTGTGGCTGCCGCTGCTGGACTATGTGCGCAGCAACAGACCGCTGATGGAGCGACTGCAGGCCCAGTTGCCGGCACAGATCAACTGCCTGGCCGCGCCCGGCGTGGCGCTGTCGCACCTGGCCGCAATGGAACTGCAGAGCAACTGGTCCTGGCATATCGACGGCCTCACGCCGCTGGCGCAGAGCCGCTGCGACTATCTGGTGCAGCAAAGCGTGGGCCCTGCGGTGCCTGCGTTGGCCGGCTGGCAGCTGATCGCCCAGTTGCGCCGGCCCAGCGACAGACAGGCCTACACCCTGCTGTACAAGCGTCGCTAAGTCACTGCGGGTTGGACCTGACGGTACCCCGGCAGCTCCGACCCCAGCGAGTGTTCTGGCTCAGGCCGCTTCCAGCACCGGTTCACGCACCCGGGCGGCCGGAAACACCAGCCTGAATCGCGAGCCCTTGCCGGGCTCGCTCTGGATGTCCAGCGTGCCACCATGGCGCTGCACCACATGCTTGACAATGGACAGCCCCAGGCCGGTGCCGCCAGTTTCACGCGAGCGGCTGCCATCGACGCGGTAGAAGCGTTCGGTCAGGCGGGGAATGTGCTCGCGTGAAATGCCCAGCCCGGAGTCGGCCACACTGAGCTCGCCAGAGCCATCCGCCTGCACAACCCACGCGATGTCGATCCGCCCGCCTTCCGGCGTATAGCGCACCGCATTGTTGACCAGATTGGCCATCGCACTGAACAGCTCGGACTCCTGCCCGGCCAGCTGCGCTGGCGAGGCTTGCCAGAGCTTGATCTCATGCCGGCCGGCCGACAGTGCCTGGCCATCGGCGGCCACGCGCTTGAGCAGCGCATCGACAGATACCCAGCTGTCGGCACCGGGCCTCGGGCTACCCTCCAGCTGAGCCAAGGTCAGCAGGTCACTGACGAGGCTCTGCATTCGCTGCGTCTGCTGTGTCATCAGGTGCAGCACGCGCTTGCGCTCGACCTCGGTCAGCGGCAGCGAGTCCATGGTCTCGATGAAGCCGGCCAGCACCGTCAGCGGGGTGCGGATCTCGTGCGAGACATTGGCAACGAAATCGCGCCGCATCGCCTCGGAGCGCTCACGCTCGGTGACGTCCTGCGACAGCACCAGGCGCATGCCCTCGCCGAAGCTGCGCAGCACCACCGACAGGGTGCCGGGTCCACGTGCATTGCTCAGCAGCAGGGTGTCGTCATCGCGCCCGGACTGCAAATGGGCGACAAAGGCCGGGAAGCGAACGAGGTTGGTGATGCGCTGCTGGCGGTCGCGCAGCGGATCGAGCGAGAAGTGGTCGGCCCCGACCTTGTTGCACCAGATGATGTGCTCCTGCGCGTCCAGCAGCAGCACACCATTGGGCGAGGCCTCGATGGCCGACAGGAACTGCTCCAGCTGCAGCCGCTCGCGGGCAATGGTCTTGTCGCGGTCACGCACCAGGCGCTCGACCCGGTAGGCCAACTCGCCCCACAGCCCCGCATCGCGGGGTGCGCCCTCCTGCTGCGAGCCCTTCAGCCACTGGATCAGGCGATGGCCGCGAACCCCGTCGAGCAGCACCAACACACCCACGCTGATGGCCGCACCGATGACGGCGCTGAGCAGGGGAATCTTGAACAGGGCGCCGGCCCACATGCCGAACACGCCACCGAGGGCAACGGCAAAAGCCGCCAGAAACAGACGCGATGCAAACCAGCTCACTAAAGGCTTCCGAGGCAGATTATTCGGCCGTGGCGCTGACGTGCTGGGTCAGGCGATAGCCCGCACCGCGCACGGTCTCGATCATGCGATGGCATAGCGCCGGCTCCAGCGCACCGCGCAAGCGCTTGACGTGCACATCCACCGTGCGCTCCTCGATGAAGACATGGTCGCCCCAGACGCGGTCCAGCAGTTGCGAGCGGCTGTGCACCCGCTCCGGGTGGGTCATGAAGAAATGCAGCAGGCGGAATTCGGTAGGCCCGAGCTTGACCTCGACACCGTCGCGGGTGACGCGGCGCGTTCCCGGATCCAGGCTCAACCCGCCGACCTCCACCAGCGAGTCCAGCGCCTCGGGCGCCTTGCGGCGCAGCACCGCACGGATGCGGGCAAGCAGCTCGTTGGTCGAGAAGGGCTTGGTCAGATAGTCATCGGCGCCTGCGTCAAGACCCGACACCTTGTCGGTCTCCTCGGCACGGGCGGTGAGCATGATGATGGGCAGGTCACGGGTGCGGGCCTGGCCTCGCCACTGGCGGGCCAGGGCCAGGCCGGACTGGCCGGGCAGCATCCAGTCCAGCACCACCAACTCGGGCAGCACACGGTCCACCTCGAACTGCGCCTGGTCGGCCGTGGCCGCAATGGTGACCTCGAAACCGGCGTGGCGAAGATTGATGGAAATCAGCTCGGCAATTGCCGACTCGTCTTCAACCACTAGAACGCGACTCATGCGTTGAACTCCAGGGATAGGATTGTAGGAATCAGCGCACCATCGTCTCAACCGCCTCGGGCGTGTTGTGACGCACATCGGTGCCCTTGACCACGTAGATGATGACCTCGGCCAGGTTCTTCGCGTGGTCGCCCACACGCTCGATCGCCTTGGCCACGAAGATCATGTCGATGCTGCTGGAGATGGTGCGCGGGTCCTCCATCATGTAGGTGATGAGCTTGCGCATCAGGCCGTCGAACTCCTTGTCGATCTGGTCGTCCTGCTTCAGCACCTCCAGCGCACGCTCGACGTCCAGCCGCGCAAACGCATCCAGCGCCTTGCGCAGCTGCGCGGTGGCCAGGTCGGCCTCGAAGGCAAGGTCGGCCATCGGCAGACGCAGCCGGCTGGAAACGCCGGAGTTCATCAGTCGCTGCACGGTGCGGGCCACGCGGGCAGCCTCGTCACCGACACGTTCCAGGTTGGCAATGGCCTTCGAGATCGCGATCAACAGGCGCAGGTCGCGGGCCGTGGGCTGGCGACGGGCGATGATGCTGGAAAGGTCGCGGTCGATCTCCATCTCCATCGCATTGACCTGCTCCTCGACCTTCAGCACGGTGCTGGCCAGATCGCCATTGAACTGCGTCAGTGAGGCAATGGCCTGGACCACCTGAGACTCCACCAGGCCGCCCATCTCGAGCACGCGGGTGGAGATGCCGCTCAACTCGGCGTCGAACTGGGTGGAAAGATGCTTGTCAACCATTATGTTCACTCCCGTAGAGGATTTGTTGAATACCTTGAGGATGGCAGGCTTGACCTGCCTCAACCGAATCGTCCGGTGATGTAGTCCTCGGTATCCTTCTTCTTGGGCTTCATGAACAGGTCCGAGGTCGGCCCGAACTCGATCAGATCGCCCAGGTACATATAGGCGGTGAAGTCCGAGCAGCGCGCCGCCTGCTGCATGTTGTGCGTGACGATCAGCACCGTGTAGTCACTCTTCAACTCGTGGATCAGCTCCTCGATCTTGCCGGTCGAGATCGGGTCCAGCGCCGAGCAGGGCTCGTCGAGCAGCAGCACCTCGGGCTTGATGGCAATGCCGCGCGCGATGCACAGGCGCTGCTGCTGACCACCGGAGAGGCTGGCGCCACTCTGGTTCAGCTTGTCCTTGACCTCGGTCCACAGCGCCGCCTTCTTCAAGGCCCATTCGACGCGCTCATCCATCTCGACGCGCGGCAAGGTCTCGAACAGCTTCACGCCGAAGGCGATGTTGTCGTAGATCGACATCGGGAACGGCGTCGGCTTCTGGAACACCATGCCGACCTTGGCTCGTATCAGACTCACGTCCAGCTTGCTCTGCAGGATGTTCTCGCCATCGAGCATGATCTGGCCCTCGGCGCGCTGCTCCGGGTAGAGCGCATACATCCGGTTGAAGCAGCGCAGCAAGGTGGACTTGCCGCAACCCGACGGCCCGATAAAGGCCGTGACCTTCTTCTCCGGGATGTCCAGATTGATGTGCTTCAACGCGTGGAAGCTGCCGTAATAGAAGTTCAGGTCCCGAACAGAAACCTTGGGCGCGACGATGGCGGGGGAGTTCACATGGGCATCCATCTGGGATCCTCTTCTTGAATCAATGCTTGTTGCGGAACATCACACGGGCGGCAATATTCAGTGCCAGCACGCCCATGGTGATCAGGAACACCCCGGCCCAGGCCAGCTTCTGCCAGTTCTCGTAGGGGCTCATCGCGAATTTGAAAATTGTCACCGGCAGACTCGCCATCGGGCGGCTCAGGTCCATGCTCCAGAACTGATTGGACAGCGCGGTGAACAGCAACGGCGCCGTCTCTCCGGCAATGCGGGCCAGCGCAAGCAGAATGCCAGTGACCACACCGGCGCGCGCCGACTTCAGGGTGATGTTGGAGATCACCTTCCACTTCGGTGTGCCCAAGGCATAGGCCGCCTCGCGCATCGCATTCGGTATCAGACTCAGCATCGTCTCGGTCGTACGTATCACCACCGGGATCACGATCAAGGCCAGCGCGAGCACACCGGCATACCCCGAGAAGGCCTTGAAGCGGGCCACCACCAGCGCGTAGATGAACAGGCCGATGACAATGCTGGGCGCCGACAGAAGGATGTCATTGATGAAGCGCGTAGCACTGCCCAGCCAGGTCCGCTGGCCATACTCGGCCAGGTAGACGCCGGCCATGATGCCGATCGGCGTACCCAGGAAGGTCGCCAGTGCAACCATCGTCAGCGAGCCGAAGATCGCATTGGCCAGCCCGCCGGTCTCAGCCATCGGCGGCGGTGTCATCTCGGTGAACAGCGCCAGCGACAAGCCGCCCAGACCCAGTCGAAAAGTCTCGAACAAGATCCAGATCAACCAGAACAGGCCGAAGGCCATCGCGCCAAGCGACAGAGTCAAGGCGATCGCATTGATGCGCTTGCGGCGCATGTGCATGGACATGCGCTTGGCATCCAAGGAGTTGATGCTCATGTGCGGCTCCCCTCACCCTTCTTCAGCTGCGACAGCAATATCTTGGACAGCGCCAGCACCACAAAGGTAATGAAGAACAATATCAAACCCAGGTAGATCAGCGAGGCTTGGTGCAGCCCCTCCTCCGCCTCGGCAAATTCATTTGCCAGCGCCGAGGTGATGCTGTTGGCCGCGGCAAACAGCGAAGGCGAATCGAGTTGGTTCATATTGCCGATCACGAAGGTGATGGCCATGGTCTCGCCCAAGGCCCGGCCCAGGCCCAGCATGATGGCGCCGATGACGCCAGCCTTGGTGTAGGGCAGCACGACACGGAACACCACTTCCCAGGTCGTCGAGCCCAGCCCGTAAGCCGACTCGCGCAGCATCGCCGGCGTTGTCTCGAAGACGTCGCGCATCACCGCCGCGATGAACGGAATGATCATGATGGCCAGGATCACCCCGGCCGAGAAAATGCCAATGCCTACTGGCGCACCTTCGACCAGACGGCTCAGATACGGCACGCCATGCAGCAGTTTCTGCAGCGGTTGCTGCACATACGTGGCCAGGATCGGTCCGAACACCAACAACCCCCACATGCCATAGACGATGGACGGCACGGCCGCCAGCAACTCCACAGCAATGCCCAGCGGGCGACGTAGCCAACCGGGTGACAGTTCGGTCAGGAACAGGGCAATGCCGAAGCTGACGGGCACGGCGATCAGCAGCGCAATGATGGAGGTCATCAAGGTGCCGTAAATCATCACCAGGCCACCGTACTGGTTCTTCACCGGATCCCAGTCACTGCGCCACAGAAAGCTCAGGCCGTACTCACGGATCGCCGGCATCGCACTGACCAGCAAGGAGCCGATGATGCCCAGCAATAGCAGCAGCACCAGCCAGGCGGCGCCATGCGCCAGGGCAGAAAACACGATGTCGGCCCAGGGCGAGGCCTTGCGCTGCACCGGTGGCTCACCGACGGGCTCGGTACGCGCCTTGTCTTGCGCCTTAGGAAAGGGTGAAGCGGGAAGAGTTGCGGCCACGGCCTGTCCTCGGTCAAATGGCAAACCGGACACCAGGGTCCGGCCCGCCTGCTCTCAACGATAGGATCCGATTACTTGAACGACACAGCTTTGCCAGCGCCGTCCTTGATCTCGCCCCATTGCTTGCGCACCAGGTTCTTGACAGTGTCCGGCAGGGTCACGTACTCGAGGTCCGCGGCCATCTTGTCGCCATTGCCGTAGGCCCAGTCAAAGAACTTCAGCGAGTTGGTGGCCTGCACCGGCTTGTCCTGGCTCTTGTGCATCAGGATGAACGTGGCGCCAGTCAGGGGCCAGCTGTCCTTGCCGGGCTGCTCAGTCAGCACCTGGTAGAACGATTTGTTCCAGTCGGCGCCGGCGGCGGCGGCCTTGAAGTTCAGATCATCCGGACCGACGAAGGCACCCGAGGCGTTCTTCATCAGCACATGGGACATCTTGTTCTGCTTGGCATAGGCGTACTCGACATAGCCGATGGCGCCGGGCAGGCGCTGCACGAAGGCGGAGACGCCCTCATTGCCCTTACCACCCGCGCCGGTGGGCCAGTTCACGGCCGCACCCTCGCCCACCTTGCTCTTCCACTCGGCATTCACCTTGGACAGGTAGTTGGTGAAGATGAAGCTGGTGCCCGAGCCGTCGGCGCGGCGCACCACGGCGATGGCTTCGTCCGGCAGCGGCACGCCGGGGTTCAGCGCGGTCAGCGCGGGGTCATTCCACTTGGCGATCTTGCCCAGGTAGATGTCGCCCAACAGCTGACCGGTCAGCTTGATCTGGCCGGCTTGGATGCCCTTGATGTTGACCACGGGCACGACGCCACCGATCACGGTGGGGAACTGCACCAGGCCGTCCTTGGCCAGCTCTTCGTCGGTCAGCGGCATGTCGGAGGCGCCGAAGTCCACCGTCTTGGCGCGAATCTGCTTCAGGCCGGCGCCCGAGCCGACCGACTGGTAGTTGATGCGCGCACCGGTGGCCTTGTTATAGGCATCGGCCCACTTCGAGTAGACCGGGGCGGGGAAGCTCGCACCGGCACCGGTGACGTCCTGAGCTTGAACCGAGGCGGCCATAGCCATCGTGGCCGAGAGAATCAAAACGCTAGAAATCTGGGCAATTTTCATGATTCACCTGTCGCGGTGTAGGGGTTGGCAATGCCTCGCACTGTAGGGACGACTGATGACAGTGATGTGACACCGCCTGTCATAAACAGGTCCATTCGCATCCATTTGAGAGTGATGCGGCCATTGTCACAATTCGTCGCCGACTTGTCACAAAGACCTTTCGGGCATCGGGATAGGGGTCAGCCATTGTCGGCCGAGCCCCTCCCACACCACCCGGCAT
>JADMJJ010000080.1 GCA_018780645.1 Burkholderiaceae bacterium | reverse complement strand
GTCGTCACATCGCTGGAGAAGCCCTGGTGGTACTTGACGTCGCCCGAGGGCAGGTCTTCCTTGGCCGTGTGATCGAACTCGGCGAACAGGTCCTTGGGCATCTTGCCCAGGGTGTTGACCAGCACATTGAGGCGGCCGCGGTGGGCCATGCCGATGACGATCTCCTGCACGCCCTTCTCGCCGGCGCTCTGGATCAGCTCGTCCATCGAGGCGATGAAGCTGTCACCGCCCTCCAGCGAAAAGCGCTTCTGGCCCACGTACTTGGTGTGCAGATAGCGCTCCAGGCCTTCGGCCGCGGTCAGGCGGTCGAGGATGTGCTTCTTCTTCTCGGCCGTGAAGGCCGGCTTGGAGCGCGAAGCCTCCAGCTTTTCCTGCCACCAGCGCTTTTCGCCGGGGTCGGTGCAATGCATGTATTCGGCGCCGATCGAGCCGCAGTAGGTCTCACGCAGGGCCTGCACGATTTCGCGCAGGCTCATGTTCTCGGCCTTGGAGAAATAGGTGTTGCTGGCGCTGAACGGGATGTCCATATCGGACTCGCTCAGGTCATAGAACGCAGGCTCCAGCTCGGGAATCTTCGGGCGCTCGGTGCGCTTGAGCGGATCCAGATCGGCCCAGCGCGAACCCAGAAAACGGTAGGCGGCAATCAGCGACTGGACATGGACCTGCTTGCGGGCAATCGCCAGATCGGCGCCGGAGGCCTTGTTGCCGAAGGCATTGGCCTTGGCACGCTGGGCGAACGACTCGACCACAGGCGCGTGCGCCACATCGCGGGAGTCGGTGCCATCGGCGGCCGGCACATGCTGCAACGCGTCGAAGTAGGAGCGCCAGTTGTCGGGCACGGAGCCGGGGTTGTCGAGGTAGGCCTCGTACATTTCCTCGACATAAGGGGCATTGCCCCCGAACAGGTACGAGTTCGACCTGTATTGCTGCATCATTTCGCTCACCTCTTACCCCGGCTTCCAGGGATTTGGCTGGTTGAAAAACCTTCCGCGACACGGCTAGACCGATTGGCGGATTGCGACCCGCCTAAGCTGCAAGCCAGCAAAGGGGACGGGAAGGATCTAAAGTGGGTCGGACTGTAGCACTATTGCTGTTTTCCCGGACTACGTAGCGCCCGCATCTTGCACCAATAGCCACACCGCGGTGTGGATTTTTTATGGTCGAACATCGAATCATTCACATCCAGGCCGAAGCACCGGCCAAGCCAGAGCTGGGCGCGCCCTGCAATGGCTGCGGCGTTTGCTGCCTGCTGGAGCCCTGTCCGGTGGGCATGCTGGTGAGCCGGCGCCGGCGCGGCACCTGCAGGGCCCTGCTGTGGTCGGACGAGCAGGCTCGCTATCTGTGCGGCATGGTCATCGCGCCACAACAGTTCCTGCCATGGCTCGCGCCCCTGCTACAGCCGCTGGCGGTGCGCTGGGCGCGGCGGCTGATTTCGGCCGGCAAGGGCTGTGATGCCGAACTGCAAATCCAGCAACCGCCCGCGTCGGCCGACTGACCCCACGGCTCCGGGCAAGCCCGTAGCGCAGGCCATGGATTGTGAAGTTACGATGTTCGATTCCTTACCCTATCAGTGGAGTGAACCGATATGAACCACAAGATCAGAATCGCCGCGCTGAGCGCCGCTGTCAGCGCCACCCTGGGCCTGAGCCTGCTGACCACAAGCGCCCAGGCCGTGCCCCTGCGCTGGGCCGCCCAGAACGACATCCTGACCCTGGATCCGCACTCGCAGAACCATGCCACGACCAACGCCATCCTGATGCATGCCTACGAAGGCCTGACGCGCTATGGCAAGGACTACAAGGTCGAGCCGGCACTGGCCACCAAGTGGACCTTCATCACCCCAACGCAGGTGCGCTTCGAGCTGCGCAAGGGCGTGAAATTCCATGACGGTTCGCCCTTCACCGCCGATGACGTGATCTTCACCTTCGGCCGCATCAAGCAGCCCCAGGGCACGATGCAGATCTATGTGACCGGTATCAGCGAAATCAAGAAGATCGATGACTACACCATCGACGTGATCCTGTCGGCACCGAACCCCATCCTGCTGCGCAACATCATCGACTTCCGCATGATGAGCAAGGGCTGGGCAGAGAAGAACAAGACCACCAACACCCAGGACTACAAGGCCAAGGAAGAGAACTACGCCTCGCGCAATGTCAACGGCACGGGCCCTTACCGAATCACCGGCTGGCAGCCCGACCAGCGCGTGACCATGGTGCAGAACAAGGACTGGTGGGACAACAAGAATGCCACCAACGTTACGGAAGTGCTTTACACCCCGATCAAGAGCGATCCCACCCGCGTGGCCGCCCTGCTGTCGGGTGACGTTGACCTGCTGACCGACCTGCCCACGCAAGACGTGGCCAAGCTCAAGGCCGACCCGAAGCTGAAGGTCGTCGAAGGCCCCGAGGTGCGCACCATCTTTCTGGCCATGGACATGGGCAGCGACGAGCTGAAGAACTCCAGCGTCAAGGGCAAGAACCCGTTCAAGGACAAGCGCGTTCGCGAGGCCATGAACCTGGCCGTCGATCGCGAGGCGATCAAGCGCACCATCATGCGCGGCCTGTCGATCCCGGCGGCCCTGATGGTCGCCCCGGGCGTCAATGGCAACACACCCGACATCGACGCTCCGCTGAAGGCCGACCCCGAGAAGGCCAAGAAGCTGATGGCCGACGCCGGCTACGGCGATGGCTTCGAGGTGCAGATGAACTGCCCCAACAACCGCTATGTGAACGACGAAGAGATCTGCCAGGCCGTCTCGGCCATGTGGGCCAAGATCGGCATCAAGATCAAGTTGGTGGCCCTGCCCATGGCCCAGCACAGCCTGGTGTTCCAGAAGTTCGACACCTCGCTGTACATGCTGGGCTGGGGCGTGGCCACCTATGACGCGCAGTACGCGCTGCAGTCGCTCGCCCGTACCAAGACGACCGGCGCCGACGGCAACTTCAACTACTCCAAGGTCAGCGATGCCCGCGTGGACCAGTTGGTTGACGGCATGGCCTCTGAAATCGATGTGGCCAAGCGCAGCGCGATGATCCGCGAAGCGCTGCTGCGGGTGCGCGACGAGCATATGTTCGTGCCGTTGCACCACCAGATGCGCCCCTGGGCGATGAAGGTCAATGTCGAGACCACGCACCGTTCGGACGACCGTCCCGAGGCACGCATGACCTCGATCAAGTGAACATCGAAAGCCGCTGAAGCTTCGAGGCCGCCTCCGGGCGGCCTTTTTTCATGCTGCCGCTAGAGCCGTCGGTCTAGAAGCTCACAGGGCTTCCCTTGATGCAGATCGCCCACACAGCGACTAAGGTGGCTCCAAACTATGCGCCTGGCTGCGCTCATTACAGGAGACTGCATTGTTCGACTACATCATCGTGGGTGGCGGTTCGGCCGGTTGCGTGCTGGCGGCCCGTCTGAGCGAGGACCCCAACGTCAAGGTGTGCCTGCTGGAGGCTGGCAAGCGCGACTCCAGCGTGCTGATCCACTGCCCTGCCGGCTTCGCCCTGATGGGGCAAACGGGCTTCAACAACTGGGGCTTCGAAACCGTGCCCCAGCCCGGGCTGAACGGTCGCCGGGGCTACCAACCGCGGGGCAAGACACTGGGCGGATCGAGTTCGGTCAACGCCATGGTCTATATCCGCGGCCAGCGCGAGGACTACGACGAATGGGCTGCCCAGGGCAACCCCGGCTGGGGCTACGAGGAGGTGCTGCCCTATTTCCGCCGCGCAGAGAACAACGAGCGAGGCGCAAACGCCTTCCACGGTAGCGGTGGCCCCTTGAACGTGATGGACCCGACCAGCCCCAACCGCTACAGCCCCGACTTCGTCAAGGCCGGCGTGCAAGCGGGCTATCCGCTGAGCACAGACTTCAATGGGCCCAGCCAGGAAGGCGTGGGCATCTACCAGGTCACGCAAAAGGCCGGCGAGCGCTTCAGCGCCGCCAAGGCCTATCTGACGCCGAACCTGAGCCGGCCCAATCTGAGCGTGATCACCGAGGCGCACACGACCCGCGTGCTGCTGGAGGGCAAACGCGCAGTGGGCGTCGAGTACCGCCAGGGCGGCGAGCTCAAGCGGGTCTTGGCTCGTCGCGAGGTGCTGCTCAGCGCCGGCGCCTTGCAGTCACCGCAGCTACTGATGTTGTCGGGCATAGGCGCGGGCGCGCAGTTGCAGCAGCACGGCATTTCCGTCCAGCATGAGCTTGCGGGCGTCGGCGCGAACCTGCACGACCACATCAATGTCGTCGAGGTGGTCGATGCACCGCAATTGAAAGACCTGTTCGGCATCTCGCTGCCCGGTGCCTGGCGTTCGATCAAGGGCATCTTCGAATGGCGCAATCAGCGCCGCGGCATGTTCACGACCAATTTCGCCGAGGCCGGCGGCTTCATCAAGAGCAGCCCCGAGCTGGACCGGCCGGATCTGCAACTGCATTTCGTCGTCGCCAAGCTGGTGGACCACGGCCGCAAGACGGTGCTGGGCCATGGCTATTCCTGCCATGTCTGCCTGTTGCGGCCCAAGAGCCGCGGCAGCCTGAAACTGGCCAGCGCCGACCCATTGGCCGCACCGCTGATCGACCCCAACTTCCTCGGCGAACGCGAGGATGTGGACGATATGGTGCGCGGCTTCAAGCGCGTGCGCGCCCTGCTCGCCCAGCCCGCGCTGGCCGGCTTCGGCGGCCGCGAAACGGCAGCCTCGGCCTCCGCACAGACCGACACCGAAATCGAACAGTTCGTGCGCAACTTTGCCGACACCGAGTACCACCCGGTGGGCAGCTGCCGCATGGGCACAAGTGACATGGACGTCGTCGACCCGCAATTGCGGGTGCATGGCATGCAGGGCCTGCGCGTGGTCGACGCGTCCATCATGCCCCGATTGGTGAGCGGCAACACCAACGCGCCGACGATCATGATCGCCGAGAAGGCGGCGGACATGATCAAGGCGGCAGCGAAGCTTGGGCAATAGCGCTACTTTCCGGGGGCCGTGGTGCGGATCTACGCCAACCCCGGATTGCATCCGGGCTACAAAGTCCCCGTAGCCCGGATGAAATCCGGGGCCACGGAAGGCGAACCCCGGAATCCATTCGGGCGACAACTCAAGCCAGACGCAAACGCTCCCGCGCGGCCAGATACTCGTTCTTCAAGCGCTCTACCAGCGCTGCCGCCGGCACCACCTCGCGCACCGCGCCTATGCCCTGGCCGCTGCCCCAGATGTCCTTCCAGGCCTTCTTGGCGCCGGCGCCACCGAAGTCCATGGTGCTGACATCGCCCTCGGGCAGCTTGTCCGGGTCCATGCCGGCCTTGACGATGGAGCCCTTCAGGTAGTTGCCGTGCACGCCGGTGAACAGGCTGCTGTAGACGATGTCGTCGCTGTTGCTGTCGACAATCATCTGCTTGTAGTCGTCGGTGGCGCGAGCCTCCTCGGTGGCGATGAAGGCCGAGCCGATATAGGCAAAGTCGGCACCCATGGCCTGTGCGGCCAGCACTGCGTCACCGCTGGCGATAGCACCGGACAAGGCGATCGGGCCGTCGAACCACTCGCGGATTTCCTGGATCAGCGCGAACGGGCTCTTCACCCCCGCATGGCCACCGGCCCCGGCCGCCACGGCGATCAGGCCATCGGCGCCCTTCTCGATCGCCTTCTTCGCGAACTTGTTGTTGATGATGTCGTGCAGTACCACGCCGCCCCAGGCGTGGACGGCCTGGTTGACATCCTCGCGCGCACCCAGCGAGGTGATGATGATGGGCACCTTGTACTTGGCGCACAGGGCCATGTCGTGCTCCAGCCGGTCATTGCTCTTGTGCACGATCTGGTTGATCGCAAACGGCGCCGCCGGCTTGTCCGGATGGGCCTTGTTATAGGCCGCCAGCTCGGTGGTGATCTCGTTGAGCCACTCGTCCAGCAGCTCGGCCGGGCGGGCGTTGAGCGCTGGCATCGAGCCGACGACGCCGGCCTTGCACTGGGCTATCACCAGCTTCGGGTTGCTGATGATGAACAGCGGCGAACCGATGATGGGCAGGGGCAGGTTTTGCAGAACGGGAGGCAGGGACACAGGCGTTT
>JADMJJ010000112.1 GCA_018780645.1 Burkholderiaceae bacterium | reverse complement strand
CAAAGTGACATTGATTTCTGGGTAGAGAGTGCGGTCCTGACTGAAGGTCGGCCGACATCTTTGGCAATTGAGGGAATGGTCAATGCCAAACGCGTAATGAGAGCTTTTCCAGAGTTGAAGGAGTGGTCTTCCCGGTGGTCTGATGAGCTCGGCCGCAAGATTACACCGGCTGGTTTCCGACCAGGAACGGTTCCGGTGGAGCCTGCAATCGTGTTCCGAGGATGGTGAGATGCAGCAAGTTGATTTAATTTCGAGCCGTGACGGTATCGAGACTCTCGAAGGGTTCGCCGTCGCCTTCTTTGGTGCTATGGGGGTAGCAGGGTACGAGCAGCGGGAAAGCGAAAACTATACGGGCGGCACCTACTTCATCGGCAAGACGAGCGAGTCAGAGTTCAACATCTCGATCTCCGACGATCCGCAGCATGAAGACATGCCTTACTGGGTCGAAGTATCTGCACTCCATGCCTCTGTTGTTGATGATCAAGTGCGGGAGCGGCTGCTTCCCCAAGGATTTCGCGTGGCTCTTGTCGAGAACTTTGGTGAGACGACTGAACGTCGTGCTACCTATTGAGGGCGTTGTAGTACGCGAAGCATGTTGCAAAACAGAGCCCCTTGTTCGATGGCGTCGTCAAGCGCGACATGGGTGTGCGGAAGTTTGTCGAACCAGACCTTGGGCATGTTTCGTTTGGTGGCATTGCGATAGTCTGTCCTGAGCAGAACCATGGCAAGCGTTTTGATGTCGAGTGCTGAGTGAGAAAACGGGCTCTCGCCGGCGAAGCGCATCAAGTACCAGTAAACGAACATGAAGTCGTAGGACGCAGGGTAGCCAATGAACACCGGCTTGCCCTGCAGCTTTTTGAGCCAGCCGACGTAGCGTGGCATTGCAGCGTCTGGCGATTCGCAGTTTGAGCGCGAAGCCTCCCAGGCGGCTTGGTTCTGGGTCCACCACTGCATCGTCTCGGGATGACCTATTGCCCCTGGGAGCGATTCCAGGTTGGCGGTGAACGTACCCACCAGCGTCTTGTCAGCCAAGTACGCGGCTGATGCAAAACTGAGCATCGAGTGCGGTCCCGGAATCGGGCCGTCCGCTTCGATATCGGTACTCACGTATATCTCTGGTTTGCTCACAGGTGCATGCCCGAGGCCTTCCTGCCCTTGTCCTTCTCACATTGCGTGAACACGTAGGTGTCTTCGTAAGTCTAGGCCAAACCAGCTCGACCTGCATCATGTTTGAGGCCAGCTGCCGGCTGCCAACTGCCCTCGCCCAACCCTCACACCTCCACCACAGCCCTCACCTCCCGCCCCCGACCATCCGCCGCCACATCCCGCAACCCCAACCACCCCGCCAGCGCCTCCGCCGCCATCGGCCGCGCCACCCAGTAGCCCTGCAACTCGTCGCACCCGGCCAGGCGCAGGGTCTGTGCCTCGCGTTCGGTCTCCACGCCCTCGGCCACCACCTTCAGGCCGAGCGTGTGGCCCAGGCCGATGATGGCGTGGGTGATGGCCAGGTCGGTCGGGTCTTCGAACATGTCGCGGATGAAGGAGCGGTCAATCTTCAGCCGCTCGATCGGGAAGCGGTTCAGGTAGTTGAGGCTGGAGTAGCCGGTGCCGAAGTCGTCGATGGCCAGGTCCACGCCCAGGGCCTTGATCGCGTGCAGGCGGGCCAGCGTCTGCTCGGCCTTGTCCATCAGGGCTGATTCGGTCAGCTCCAGCTCGATGGTGCCGGGGGGCAGGGCGTGGCGGGCGAGGGCGGCCTTCAGGGTTTCCAGCAGGCCATCGTCCACCAGCTGCAGGGCCGAGACATTGACCGAGACCTGGGGCAGGTCCAGGTCTTGCGCCCGCCATTCGGCCATCTGCCGGCAGGCCTCGTCGATGACCCAGGCGCCGATGGGCGCGATCAGCTTCGTGTCTTCGGCGATCGGGATGAACTGGGCCGGGGCGACGGGGCCCAGCTCGGCGCAGTGCCAGCGCAGCAGCGCCTCGGCGCCCAGGGTGCGGCCGGTCTGCGCGCACACGCGCGGCTGGTAGTGCAGGCTCAGCTCCTGGCGCTCCAGCGCCTGGCGCAGGTTCGACTCCAGGCGCATGCGGCGCTGGGCGCGCTCGTTCAGCTCGGGGGTGAAGAAGTGCGCGCTGTCGCGGCCCTGGGCCTTGGCCTGGTACATGGCCACATCGGCGTGGCGCATCAAGGTGTCGAGGTCGTCCGAGTCGTCCGGATAGACGGCCACACCGACGCTGCATGAGATCTGCAGCTCCGCTCCGTCGATGTCATGCGCCTGGCGCACCAGCGGCACCAGCCGCTCATCGACGATGGACGCGACCTCATGCACCTCGGTCACGCCGGTCAGCACCACGACGAACTCGTCGCCGCCGAGGCGGCTGACGGTGTCACCGGCGCGCACCGCCTGCAGCAGGCGCTTGGCGACCGAGCGCAGGAGGCCGTCACCGATGTGGTGGCCCAGGGTGTCGTTGATGTTCTTGAAGCGGTCGAGGTCGATGAAGAGCACGGCCACCTTGTCGCCACGGCGCTGCGCCTGCTGCATGGCCATGCGCAGGCGCTCGATGCACAGCGAGCGGTTGGGCAGCTCTGTCAGCACATCGTGCTGGGCCAGGAAGCGGATGCGCTCCTCGTTGCGCTTGCGGTCGCTGATGTCTATGGTGGTGGCGATGGTGTGCGAGACATTGCCCTGCTGGCCCTCGCGCATCACGCTGAGCATCAGCCAGGCCGGGTAGCAGCTGCCGTCACGGCGCTGGATGACGATCTCGCCCTGCCAGTTGGAATGGTGCGCCAGCAGCGGCTCCAGCGCGGCCATGAAGGCGCCGGTGCCCGCCTCGCCCTGGCCGCGCACCGGCTCGCCGATCAGCTCATACAGCTCGTAGCCCGTGTTGCGGCAGAAGGCGCTGTTGGCGGTGAGGATGCGGTGCTCGGCATCGATGATCAGGATGCCCTCGTTGGAGGCCTCGAAGACCTTGGCCCACAGCTCCAGCCGGCGCTCCATGAACTTCAGGTGGTTGATCGGCGTGAAGGCGGTCAGCACCGCGCTCTGGCCCTGGAACTCCAGCCGCCGGGCGGAGAGCACGGCCCAGGTCGGCTCGGCGCCGCTCTTCCAGCGCACCTCGAATTCATCCACCGCATCGCGGTCGGCCAGCTGCTGGAAGAAGCGTGCCCGCACCGCGGCGTCCAGGCCGCTGCGCCAGGGGTCGTCGGTGCGGCTGCCCAGCCAGGCCAGGGCCGGCTTGTTGGCATGCAGGACCTGATGGCCGGGCACGGCGGTGACCATCATCGGGATAGGCATCGCCTCGACCAGCTGCTGCTGCGCCTCGGCGGCGCGGGCGCTGGCGGCCAGCTCCTGCTGGGTCAGGCGTTCGCGGTCGAGCTGGGCCAGCATGTCGTTGAAGCCGAGCACCAGGCGGCCGATCTCGTCACTGCTGTTCCAGTGGCCGCGCAGCGAATGGTCGCCGGTGCGCTTGACCTCGTCGGTGACGCGGGCCAGGCGCTGCAGCGGCAGGGCGATCTGCCGGGCGACGAAGAACACCGCGGTCAGGATGACGCTGAGCAGGGCCAGCGCCGTGCCCAGGTGCAACCACATGCGGGCGAAGAAGCCGGCAATGCGCTGGCGCAGCAGCTGCTCCATCTGCGTGCCGGCGGTCTGCCAAGCCTGCTGGGTGCTGTCCAGCAAATGGGCATGGGCCTGCACCAGCGTCTGCCGGGCTGCCGCATGGCTGCTGCCGGCGTCGATCGCCTCGCGGGCGGCCTTGCGGTAGCTGTCGATGGCGGCGAGCAGGGCCTGCAGGCCCGGGTTCAGCGCCTGGCGCATCGTCGGCCCGCCGGCGGCAAAGGCCTCGGCGTAGTCGGAGGCCAGGGCCTGGCGGCTGGTGTCCAGGCGCCCCTCCAGCAGCAGGAAGCGGGCGCGGCTGTCACTCTCGCTGATATTGCTGGCCACCGTATGGGGCAGCACATGGCCGCTCAGCCCCGCCACCGCCTCCAGCAACTCGGGCACGCGCAGCAGGATGATGGACATCGTGTAGTAGCTGTCCAGGTCGGGGTCGAGTATCAGATTCGACTGGTTGCCGACGCGGGTGACGAGTTCACGGCCGCTGGCCAGAGCCGCCTGGGCCAGCGCCCGGTCGCCCGGGCGGGCCTGCTGGCGCTGCAGCGCCTGCTCGAAGGCCTGGCTCAGCGCCTCGCTGTCCATGCCCTCGCCCAGCTTCTGCTCGGCCTTTCTGACCGACTGCAGCGCCTGGGCCGCCGTGCCGGCGTCGATGGGTGAGGCGGCGCTGCTGGCCAGCAGGCCGCTGTGCAGCGCGGCGATATAGCTGTTGCCGGCCAGCTCCTTGCGGGCAAAGTCTATCGCCAGGTATTTCTCGTTCACCAGAATGCCGCTGATATAGATCACCGCACTCATGTCGAGCAGAAAGATCAGCAGCAGCTTGCGGCCCACGCTCAGGCGGCCGAGAAATCGGGATAGCAGGGTCAGCATGGGGTGTGAGGGTTGACCCTGGTGCGACGCAACATCTATGCCACTGGCGAAGGGGGCGTACCCGCCGCATAGCGCCCGTTTGTGGTGCGTATGCCAACATTTGGTGCGCGGGCTGGCGGTGACCCTGGTGCACGGTGCACACTGGGCAGGCGCCGGGCCGGCTGCGGGCCGCAGAGGCCGGAATGCCTGGTGCGCTTATTGCTCTAGCAAGAATGCAGGAGGGACTCCATGAGACCGAGCTTCGATGAAATGCATGCCGGCAATGCGCTGGCGCGAGAGCACTACAAGACCTTCGAGCGCTGGCTGGCGGTGCAGCCGGTCGACCTGATGCGCGCCAGGCGCGAGGAAGCCGAGGTCATTTTCCGCCGTGTCGGCATCACCTTCGCCGTCTATGGCGACAAGGACACCGGCGAGGGCACCGAGCGCCTGATCCCCTTCGATCAGATACCGCGGGTGATACCGGCCCATGAGTGGCGTGAGATGGAGGCCGGCCTGGTGCAGCGGGTGACGGCGCTGAACCGCTTCATCCACGACATCTATCACGATCAGGAGATTCTCAAGGCCGGCATCGTGCCGCGCGAGCAGATCCTGCACAACGCGCAGTTCCGGCCCGAGATGATGGGCGTGGATGTGCCCAAGAACATCTATTCGCATATTGCCGGCGTGGACATCGTGCGCGCCGCCAACCCGGACGGCAGCGGCAGCTACTACGTGCTGGAAGACAATCTGCGCGTGCCCAGCGGCGTCAGCTATATGCTGGAAAACCGCAAGATGATGATGCGGCTGTTCCCGGACCTGTTTGCCCAGCACCGCATCGCGCCGGTGGCCCATTACCCGGACCTGCTGCTCGAAACCTTGCGCAGCGTGGCGCCGCATGGCGTCAGCGAGCCCATGGTGGTGGTGCTGACGCCGGGCATGTACAACTCGGCCTACTTCGAACATGCTTTCCTGGCCCAGCAGATGGGCGTGGAGCTGGTCGAGGGCCAGGACTTGTTCGTGCAGGACAAGGTCGTCTACATGCGCACCACCCGGGGCCCCAAGCGCATCGACGTGATCTACCGGCGCCTGGACGACGACTTCCTCGACCCGCAGGTCTTCCGCAAGGACTCGACGCTGGGCTGCCCGGGCCTGATCGAGGCCTACAAGGCCGGCAACGTCTGCCTCAGCAATGCGGTGGGCACCGGCATCGCGGACGACAAGTCGATCTACCCGTACGTGCCGCAGATGATCGAGTTCTATCTGGGCGAGCGGCCCATCCTGAACAATGTGCCGACCTACCAGTGCCGCAAGGCCGATGACCTGCAGCATGTGCTGGCCCATCTGGGCGAGCTGGTGGTCAAGGAGGTGCACGGCGCCGGCGGCTACGGCATGCTGGTCGGCCCCGCGGCCACGCATCAGGAGATCGAGGACTTCCGCGCCCACCTGATCGCCAACCCCAGCAACTACATCGCCCAGCCGACGCTGAGCCTGTCCACCTGCCCGACCTTTGTCGAGTCCGGCATCGCGCCGCGGCATATCGACCTGCGGCCCTTCGTGCTCTCCGGCGCCACCGTGCAGATGGTGCCCGGCGGCCTGACCCGCGTGGCATTGAAGGAGGGCTCGCTGGTGGTCAACAGCAGCCAGGGCGGCGGCACCAAGGACAC
>JADMJJ010000066.1 GCA_018780645.1 Burkholderiaceae bacterium | reverse complement strand
GTGGAGTCGCCGATGATGGGATGGGCGATGTGCTTCAGATGGCGGCGGATCTGGTGGCGCCGGCCGTTGTGCGGCGCCAGTTCCAGCAGGGCATAGCGGCTGCTGGCGAAACGGGCATCGGTGACCAGCGGCCATTCGGCCCGGGCCAGCAGCCGCCAGTCGGTTCGGGCCTCCAGCAAGACCTGGCCCTGCGAGGGCAGCTCGGGGTCGCGTGCCAGCGGGTGGTCCACCCGCCCGGCCTCGGCCGTCGGCCAGCCGCGCACCAGGGCCTGGTAGCGCTTGTCCATCTGCCCCTGCTCGAACATCAGCGACAGCATCTGGGCCATGTCCGGGCTCAGGGCGAAGAGCAGCACGCCCGAGGTGCCCTTGTCGAGGCGGTGCACCGGCCAGACCGTGCGCTCGAGCTGGTCGCGCAGCATCTGCAGCGCAAAGCGCTGCTCGTGGGCGTCCAGCGCCGTGCGGTGGACCAGGAGGCCGGCGGGCTTATGAATCGCGACCAGATGGTCGTCGAGGTAGAGGATAGGTAGCAAGGGATGGTCTACAGAACGGGCTCTCCCCCCCAACAGGGGGACATGACAGGGCGGGGTGTGGCGGAAAGAATTCGGCTTGTCGATGACCCGGAGCTGCTGATCATGCCCCAGACCTTCACCGTTGGATCCCGCTCGCTGCTGGTGAGCTGCCTGTCGGCGCTGCTGATGGTGGCCGGCGTTGCCGGCCTGTGGGTGGCTGCACTGCTGTTGATGGCCGATCCGACCGGGTACAGGCCTTGGCTGGTACTGGCTGGTGTGGCGCTGTCGGCCACCGCGCTGGCGGCCGGTGTGGCTCAATGGCAGCGCCATGACTGGGGGCGGCGCCTGTGCATCGCGCTGCTGTTGCTGGTGATGGTGGTCCTGCCGCTCGGCCTGGGCTTGTTGCTGTCGTTGCGCGGGCTGCTGCTTGCGGTACTGGTCTGTGCCGTGCTGGCCTGGGCCGCCAAGGGCCTGATGTCGCGCCAGGTGCGCCAGGAATTCGCCTGAGCAGTCAGTCGGGCAGGGCATCCAGGTAGAACCAGAACCCGTTCTCGCGCACGAAGCGGCTGATCTCGTGCATGCGGTGAGCCCGGCCGCCGAGCTTGCTGCGGGCGACGAACTCGACCGTGGCATGGTCGGCGTCTTGCACTTTGTGCTGTTTCACCTCAAGCCCCAGCCATTTGAGGCCATGCTCGTTGGCCTCCAGCGCGGCCGGCCGGGTGCTGGCATGCCAGGTGGCCAGCAGATAGTCCTGTAGCTCCAGCACATAGGCGCTGTAGCGCGAGCGCATCAGCGCCTCGGCGTCGGGCGCGCCCTGGCCGCTGTCGGCTAACGCGCGGTGCAACCGGCCGCAGCATGCCTCATATGGGAGCGGGCGGCCGCAGGGGCAGGGGTTTGAATTGCTTGTCATGGCGCTGGATCTTGCCTGAGATGAAACTGATCGACTCACCACTGCGTCCCTGTTTTGCCGCGATGGTGTGGCAGAGGGAGCGGGGGGCCGGCCACGACGGGCTGAAGCTTGGGCCGGTCCTGGACGGACCGACCTCCAGCTTCTTTATGCCCGCCGTGGCCAGCCCCCCGCCCCCTCTGCGGATGCGCTGGTGGCCGCCACCCCCATGTGGTGCACGTGCCTTGTGGATTGGCGAGCCTGCACACCCGTTGCAGCAGTGGCGAGGGTGTGCCGGTCGCAGCGGGCATAAAGAAGCCGGAGTCCGGACCGTCCAGGGCCGGGCAAGGCTTCAGCCCGCAGCGGCCGGCGCGCCCTTGCCACTGCCGCTGCAGTGGTCCGGCGTTGTTTCTCGGCACACCTTCTAAAATGCCCCATGAGCCTGAATCTGGAAGACGATCTGTTTGCCGCCCCGCAGCCCGCGGTGAGCCCCGGTTTGCTGAAAAACCTCAATCCCGAACAACTGGCGGCGGTGACCCTGCCGGCCAAGCCGGCGCTGATACTGGCCGGCGCCGGCTCGGGCAAGACGCGGGTGCTGACCACCCGCATCGCCTGGCTGATGCAGACCGGCCAGATCACCCCGGCCGGGGTGATGGCTGTGACCTTCACCAACAAGGCCGCCAAGGAGATGCTGACGCGCCTGGGCGCGATGCTGCCTGTGAACGTGCGTGGCATGTGGATTGGCACCTTCCACGGTCTGTGCAACCGCTTCCTACGCGCGCACTGGAAGCTGGCGGGCCTGCCCCAGGGCTTCCAGATCCTGGACACGCAGGATTCGCAGTCGGCCGTCAAACGCATCATCAAGGCGATGAATCTGGACGAGGAGCGCTTCGTGCCGAAGCAGGTCAGCTGGTTCATCGCCGGCGCCAAGGACGACGGCAAGCGCCCGGGCGATATCGACATCGGCGACGACCAGACGCGCAAGCAGGTCGAGATCTACCAGGCCTACCAGGACCAGTGCGAGCGCGAGGGCGTGGTCGACTTCGCCGAGCTGATGCTGCGCACCTACGAGCTGCTGCGTGACAACGGCCCGCTGCGCGAGCACTACCAGCGGCGCTTCCGCCATGTGCTGGTCGATGAGTTCCAGGACACCAACCGCCTGCAATACGCCTGGCTGAAGATGTTCGCGCCTCCGGGTGGCGATCAGGGCGTGTTCGCTGTCGGCGACGACGACCAGAGCATCTACGCCTTCCGCGGCGCCTTGGTCGGCAATATGTCCGACTTCGAACGCCAGTACCGGGTCGACACCGTCATCAAGCTGGAGCAGAACTACCGCAGTTTCGGCAATATCCTTGACACCGCCAATGCGCTGATCGGCCACAACAGCCGGCGCCTGGGCAAGAACCTGCGCACCGAGGCCGGGCCGGGCGAGCCGGTGCGGGTGTTCGAGTCGAACTCGGACTTTGCCGAGGCCCAGTGGCTGGTCGAGGAGGCCCAGGCCCTGCACCGCGGCGGCCTGAACCGCAAGGAAATCGCCGTGCTCTATCGCAGCAACGCGCAGTCGCGGGTAATGGAGTCGGCGCTGTTCAATGCCGGCATCCCGTACCGCGTCTATGGCGGCCTGCGCTTCTTCGAGCGGGCCGAGGTCAAGCATGCGCTGTCCTATCTGCGCCTGATCGAGAACCCGAACGACGACACCAGCTTTCTGCGCGTCGTCAACTTCCCGACCCGCGGCATCGGAGCGCGCACGATGGAGCTGCTGGCCGACGCCGCCCGCGCCAGCGGCCGCAGCCTGTACCAGAGCGTGGCCGCGGTCAGCGGCAAGGGCGGCGCCAATCTGCTCGCCTTCACCCAGCTGATCGACGCGCTGCGTGCCAGCACCCAGGGCCTGAACCTGCGCGAGATCATCGAGCAGATGCTGCAAAGCTCGGGCCTGACCGACTTCTACAAGCTCGACAAGGAGGGCGCCGACCGGCTGGAGAATCTGGACGAGCTGATCAACGCCGCCGAGGCCTTTGTCACGCAGGAGGGTTTCGGCAAGGATGCCGTGGCACTGCCCGTTGACGAACATGGCGAGGGCTTCTCGCCCGGCAATATCGCCCCCGGCCTGCCCGCCGCCGTGTCCGACGCGCCGTTCACGCCCGACGCCGAAACCGGCGAGATCATGTCGCCGCTGGCCGCCTTCCTGACCCATGCCTCGCTGGAGGCAGGCGACAACCAGGCCCAGGCCGGCCAGGACGCGCTGCAGCTGATGACCGTTCACTCGGCCAAGGGCCTGGAGTTCGATGCGGTCTTCATCACCGGCCTCGAAGAGGGCCTGTTCCCGCACGAGAACTCGCTGTCTGACAGCGATGGCGTCGAGGAAGAGCGGCGGCTGATGTATGTGGCTATCACCCGCGCCCGCCAGCGCCTGTACTTGAGTTTCAGCCAGACGCGGATGTTGCATGGCCAGACCCGCTACAACGTCAAGAGCCGCTTCTTCGACGAGTTGCCCGAGGCCTGCCTGAAGTGGTTGACGCCGCGCAACCAGGGCTTTGGCTCAGGCTTTGCCCGCGAGTACCAGAACGCCTGGGAGCGAGGGTCAGGTCTGAAGTCCATGGTCGGCACGGGCCGGGTCGAGCGGCCGGCCTTTACCAACCCGCCGGTGCCGCAGGCGATGCTGAAGAAGGTCGACAACGAGCATGGCGGCCTGCGCGTGGGCAAGAGCGTGTTCCACACCAAGTTCGGCGAGGGCGTGCTGCTGACCCTGGAGGGCAAGGGCCAGGATGCGCGCGCGCAGGTCAACTTCGGCCGGCATGGCGTGAAGTGGCTGGCCTTGAGTGTGGCCAAGCTGACGCCCATCGACTGACATCAAGAAAGCACCCGGGGAGGGTGGTCATGAAGCGTTTGATCGCGTGCAGCCTGAGCGCTGCGCTGTTCTTCACCTGCAACCTGGCCACCTCGGCCACCTTGCCGATGCGCCTGGGCGATGCCGCGCGGCCGCTGGCCTATGCGGTGGATCTGCGCGTCGACCCCGACCGCTCGCGCCACAGCGGCAGCGTCACCATCGAGCTGGAGCTGAAGGCGCCGCTGCAGCGCCTGCGCCTGCATGCCAAGCAACTGCGCATCTCGACGGTCAGTCTGCAGCCCGAGCAAGGCGCCGCGCTGAAGGGCCGCGCCGCCAAGGCCGATGACGACAGTGCCTATCTTCACTTCAACAAACCGGTGCCGGCAGGCCGCGCACGGTTGACCCTGGCCTTCGAGGGCCAGATCAGCGACAAGGACGTGTTCGGCCTGTTCCGCCAGCGCGAGGGCGGCCGCTGGTATGCGTTCACGCAGCTGGAGGACGTCGGCGCCCGCCGCGCCTTCCCGCTGTTCGACGAGCCGGGCTGGAAGGTGCCCTGGACCCTGGCCCTGACCGTGCCCAGCGGCCAGCAGGCCTTTGCCAATATGCCGGTGCTGCGCGAGAGTCCGGCCGGCGCGGGCTGGAAGCGGCTGGAGTTCAAGCCCAGCCCGCCGATGCCCAGCTATCTGCTGGCCTTTGCCGTCGGGCCCTTCGATGTGCTGCAGGGCGTGCCGACCGGCACCTTGCCGCTGCGCTACCTCACGCCCCTGGGCAAGGCCCAGGACGCCACCTTTGCCGCCGCGGTGACGCCGGCCATTGTCGAACGCCTGCAGGCCTATTTCGGCCTGCCTTACCCCTATGACAAGCTCGACAGCCTGGTCATTCCGCTGACCGACTGGTTCAGCGCGATGGAGAACGCCGGCCTGATCACCTATGCCTCGCGCATCATGCTGGCCCGACCTGGCGAGGAGAGCCGGACGCTGCAGCGCGACTATGTGTCCACCGCCGCGCACGAGATCGCCCACCAGTGGTTCGGCAACTACGTGACCATGGGCTGGTGGAGCGATCTGTGGCTCAACGAGTCCTTCGCGTCCTGGATGGGCGACAAGATCACCGCCGAAGTGCGGCCTGACTGGCGCTGGGAGGTCAGCGGCCAGCACGCGCGGCGGTCGGCCATGCTCGGCGACCGCCTGGCCAGCGCCCGGCGTGTGCGCCAGCCGGTGGACACACCGCAGGATCTGGGCACGGCCTTCGACGAGATCACCTACTCCAAGGGCCAGGCCGTGCTGGCCATGTTCGAGGGCTGGCTGGGGCCGGACCGCATGCAGGCCGGCGTGCGGCGCTACATGGCCCGCCACGCCTGGGGCAGTGCCAGTGGCGATGATTTCATGGCGGCCTTGGCCGATGGCGATCAGGAACTGGTGCGCGCGTTCTCCAGCTTTATCGACCAGCCCGGCATTCCGAAGCTGAATCTGCGCCTGCTCTGCGAGAGCGGTTCGGTTCGGCTGCAGGTCGAGCAGAGCCGCTACCGGCCACTGGGCACCCCCGACACCGCCCCGGCGCTGTGGCAGGTGCCACTGGTACTGCGCACGCCGGCCGGCACCACCCGCCACTGGCTGAAGACGGCCAGCACGACACTCACGCTGCCCGACCGTGACTGCCCGGCCTGGCTGCAGCCGAATCCGGGTGGTCAAGGGTATTACCGCGCGCACCTGACGCCTGAGCTGCCCCGCGGCGAGCTGTCTATCAATGAATGGCTGGCGCTGCTGGACGATCAGATGGCGCTGGCGCAGAGCGGCGACGTGCCGCTAAACCAGGTGCTGGCGCTGGCGACCGAGCTGGCACGCGACCCGAGGCGGGAAATCGCCGAGGCGGTGACGCGGCTGCTGGTCGAGCTGCGACCGCTGGTGCAGCCGCAGCAGCAAGCTGCCTTTGCGCGTCTGTGGCAGCAGCGCTATGGCGCACTGGCCCGCGAGCTGGGCTGGGCCGTGCAGGCCGGTGACAGCGAGGACCGCCGGCTGCTGCGCGAACTGCTGCTGCCGCTGCTGGCCGATCTGGGTCGGGATATTGCGCTGAGGGCGCAGGCGCGCGAGCGCGTCAAGGCCTGGTTGGCCGGGCCGCAGGCCACCGAGTTGGACCCCGGCCTGCGTGGCGCGCTGCTGCAAAGCGCCGCCATCGAGGGCGATGCGGCGCTGTTCGATGCGATGTTGAAGCGTGCCCTGCAGACGCCGCAGCGCCAGGTGCGCGAAGACCTGCTGCAGGCACTCGGCTGGTTTGAGTCGCCTGTGCTGGCCGAGCGTGCCCGTGGCCTGATGCTGGACCCTCGGCTGGATATACGCGAGCTCGCGCCCGAGCTCCTCAGGCGCCAATCGCGCCAAGCGTCGTCAGCGCCAGTGATCCGGGCCTTTGTGATGAAGCACGCTGAGGCCATGCGCAAGCGCATGCCCAGCCAGGCGCCTGCCTATTGGCCCGAGCAGCTGGGCCAGGGTTGCAGCGCAGCCGAGGCTGACGATCTGCAGCGCCTGTTCGGCTCCAGGGCCAATGCCTATGCGGCGGGCCCAGGCACACTGGCCAAGGCGCTTGAGCGGCTGCGCCTGTGTGCCGCCTTCCGCGAGGCCCAGGGCGCGGCGCTGGATGCCTATCTGCAGTTCCTGCCCTGATAGCTGCGCGCGGATGTCTGCGGGTGAACCCCTGAGCCGAACGATTCACGGCCCTGTCACAGATCGGTCACTTTCGTTTCATCGCTGCTGCGTAGTCTCTCGCGCATTCCTCAACGCGAGCTGTTGCCAGCTGTATGTACATGAACAAGCCCCACGATCTGTCCCTGAGCCTGATTGACGACGAAGACCACAACACCTCGAACAACCCCAGCTTCCAATCGGTACTGACCGCCCGCCTGAGCCGCCGCAATGTCTTGCGCGGCTCCTTGGGCACGGCCGTCACCGGCATGCTCAGCGCGGTATCGCTGTCGGCCTGCGGTGGTGGCGATGACCCGGCCCCGGCTCCGGCGCCCGCGCCTGCACCGGCTCCCGCCCCGGCGCCAGCAGCCAAGCCGCTGGAGAAGCTCAACTTTGCCGCCGTGGCCAAGAGCCTGGAAGACAAGGTCGTCGTGCCGGCCGGCTACACGGCCACCGTGCTGTATGCGCTGGGCGACCCTATCACCGCCGCGGCCACCGCCTACAAGAACGACGGCAGCGATGGCGACTTCGAGAGCCGCGCCGGTGACCATCACGACGGCATGGAGTACTACGGCCTGTCGGCCGACGGCAAGGCCGATCTGAAGGCCTCGGACCGCGGCCTGCTGGTCATCAACCACGAGGCCACCAGCCATGCCGGCACCGAGCGTGCCTCGGCCTTTGTGCACCTGACCGGTGGCACCAACACGCTGCCGCGCCCGGCCGCCGAGGTTGACCGCGAGGTGCCGCTGCACGGCCTGTCGGTGGTCGAGGTCAAGAAGACCGGCACCGCCTTCGGCTATGTCAAGGACTCGGCCTTCAACCGCCGTATCACGCCGCTGACGCCGGTGGTACTGTCCGGCGTGGCCGCCGGCTCGGGCCTGATGAAGACCAAGTACGCCATCGACGGCAAGACCGCGCGCGGCACCCTCAACAACTGCGGCACCGGCACCACGCCCTGGGGCACGACCCTGACCGGCGAAGAGAACTGGTCGGGCTACTTCACCCGCGGCGCGGCCGACGATGCGGCGCGCGCCAATGACAAGAGCGTGACCTCGCTGAAGCGCTATGGCCGCAACCAGGGCGCGGCCAGCCGGCATGGCTGGGAAACCGGCGGTGCGGACGACAAGTACGCCCGCTGGGACATCTCGAAGAAGGGCGCCAGTGCCGACGGCAGCGACGATTACCGCAACGAGCTGAACACCTTCGGCTATCTGGTCGAGATCGATGCCTACAACAAGGCCGCAGCGATCAAGAAGCGCACCAGCCTGGGCCGCTTCGCCCACGAGAGCGCCGCCTTCAGCAAGCTGGTCGAGGGCAAGCCGCTGGCCGTCTATATGGGTGACGATTCGCGCGGCGAGTACATCTACAAATGGGTGTCCGAGGCCGCATGGGCCGCAGCCGATGCCACGGCCGCCGACCGCATCGCCACCGGTGACAAGTACCTGGACAAGGGCAAGCTCTTCGTCGCCAAGTTCAATGCCGATGGCAGCGGCGAATGGGTCGAGCTGAGCATCAACAATGCTGCCATCAAGGCCGCGACCAACTACAGCTTTGCCGATCAGGCCGATGTGGTCGTCAATGCCCGCCTGGCCGCTGACGCCGTGGGCGCCACCAAGATGGACCGCCCGGAATGGTGCGCCGCCCATCCGACCACCGGCGAGGTCTATTTCACCCTGACCAACAACTCCAACCGCACGGCCGCCACCGTCGATGCCGCCAATCCGCGCTTCTATGAAGACACCAAGGGCACGGCGACCAAGCAGTCGGGCAATGTCAACGGCCACATCATCCGCGTCGCTGAAGTCAACGGTGAAGCCGCGGCCGCCACCTTCAAGTGGGACGTCTATCTGTTCGGCTCGGAAGCCGGCGCCGACAAGAGCCTGGTCAATCTGTCCTCGCTGACCGACGATCAGGACATGTCCAGCCCCGACGGCCTGTGGTTCAGCCGCGCCACCGGCGTGTGCTGGATACAGACCGACGACGGTGCCTACACCGACAAGACCAACTGCATGATGCTGGCCGGCATTCCCGGCAAGGTGGGCGACGGCGAGAAGAAGACGCTGAGCTATGCCGGTGGCAAGACGGTGGACACCTACGTCGGCAAGGCGCCGACCGCCGACACCTTGAAGCGCTTCCTGGTCGGCCCGGTGGACTGCGAGCTGACCGGCTGCGCCGAGACGCCCGATGGCAAGGCGCTGTTCGTCAACATCCAGCACCCGGGCGAGACCATCAGCTCGGCCAATGCCGCCGATGCCAGCAAGTATCTGAGCCAGTGGCCCAGCAACGCCGGCTACGGCGCCGGCAAGCGCCCGCGCTCGGCAACCATCGTCATCACCAAGAACGATGGCGGCGTGATCGGCAGCTGAAGCATGCGGGGCCAGGTGCCCTGGCAAGAAAAGGAAAAGGGCCCGCGGGCCCTTTTTCTCATTGTCGGGAGCAAGCGGGTCAGGCCACCGGATCGGGCTCGGTCGCCGGCGGCTCGTCCTTATTGGTGAACAGAAAGCTGTCGATGAAGGTGAAGTACAGCGAGGCGTAGAAGACGGTCGAAAACAGCAGGCCGGCGGGCACGGCGATCACGGCCACGAAGTTGTTCAGGCCCAGCAGGGCAGCCACCAGGCTGGCGACGACGCCGAAGGCAATCAACACGCCAAACCAGGCCATCGCATTGAGTAAGAACGCGCCGCGATTGCGCCATACCGCCAGGGTGCTGGAGAACAGCGCCTGCAGGCTGTGCTGACCGCCCCAGTGCACCAGGGCGCTGGCGTGCCAGAAGGGCACCGACAGCAGGGCGGCCAGGCCCAGGCGGGTCAGCGAGCCCAGTGCCAGCCGCGGGTCGGCCAGGGCCTCGGCCACCTTGGCCTCATCGACCTTGCCGCTGGACAGCAGGGTCTCGAAGCGATCGAAGGCGCCGCCATCGATCCAGTCGCTGAGCACCATGATCAGCACCGTGCCCAACGCATAGCTGGCGCACAGGACCAACTGGGTCTTGCGCCGCGCCGGTGTCAGGCGGAAGGGCGCGATGAACACCGCCGCCGTGGGCCGGTGACCCTGCAGTGCGCCATGGGTGGCGAGCATGAAGCCCAGTGACAGAATCGGCAGCGCCATCAACAGCAGGGCCGTGCCCAGCACGGGCAGCAGCATGGCCACCAGGCCGGCGAACATGAACATGCCGAACAGGCCGACAAAGCCCAGCGGGAAGCGCTTGAACACCTTGAAACCATGGCGCAGCCAGCGCACCCCATGGCTGGCGGGAACCTGTTGCAGGCGCAAGGCCATCGTCGTCGTCATCAAGGGCTCGCTGTCACTCATCAGAAGGGCTGGGTCACGGGTTATGGTCAATTCTGCAGGGCGTGCCAGGGCCGTGCCACCCGCTCGCGCAGCACGCGCTCGAAGTGGCCGGGGTCATGGGGCTTGAGCAGGGCGGCGTCGCGCGGCAGATGGAAGTCCCACAGGCGCGAGATCCAGAAGCGCAGCGCCGCCGCGCGCAGCAGGGCAGGCAGCAGGCGGTACTCGGCGCCGTTCAGCGGGCGCACCTTGGCATAGGCATTGACCAGCACCTGGGCCCTGGCCTCGTCGAGCCGGCCGGTGGCCAGGTCTATGCACCAATCGTTGATGCACACGGCGATGTCGAACAGCCATGCATCGACGCCGGCGAAATAGAAATCGAAGAAGCCGGTCAGCTGCTCGCGGCCGGGCAGGCCCTCGAACATCGCGTTGTCGCGGAACAGATCGGCGTGTATCGGTCCGCGCGGCAGCTCGGCATAGGTGGCCGAGGCCGCCAAGGTCTGCTGATAGGCCAGTTCGCTGCTCAGTAGCTCGGCCTGCTCGGCCGTCACATGGGGCAGCACCACCGGCACGGTCTCGGTCCACCAGGGCAGGCCGCGCAGATTGGGCTGGTAGAGCTCGAAGTCCTGGGCCGCCAGATGCATGCGCGCCAGCATCGCGCCGAGCTGCTCGCAATGGAACAGATCGGGCGCCAGCTGGTGGCCGCCGGCCAGCTTGTTGACCACGGCGGCAGGCTTGCCGGCCACGCTGAGCAGGATCTCGCCGCTGGCATTGGCCTGCGGGTCCGGCACCGGGATGCCGTGGCGGGCCAGGTGCTTCATCAGCTGCAGATAGAAGGGCAGCTCCGCGAACGTCAGGCGTTCGAATACCGTCAGCACCCACTCACCGGCTTCCGTCGTCAGGAAGTAGTTGGTGTTCTCGATGCCGGCCTTGATGCCGCGCAGATCGGTCAGGGCGCCTAAGCGCAGCTCGGCGGCAAGTTGCGACGCCTGTTCGCGCGTCACTTCGGTGAATACGGCCATGTTCTTCTGAAATAGGGGGCTGGCTAGAAGCTCATCACGCGCCAGACGCGCTGGCCGGCACCGCCACGCTGCGGGCCGGGCGTGCCCGAGACATCCTGGCCCGGCGTGGGCAGCAGGATTTCGTAGGCCGGCGCCTTGCTGCCCTTCGGTTGCACGGTGACCTTGGTCAGCTGGCCGCGCACACGGGTTTCTTCTATGCGCATGGCCTCGTCTTCGATGATCACGTCGCGCACCGCGGGTTCGGGCGTGCCAGCGGAGGCGGTGAGCTGGGCGGATTCAGCCTTTGGTGCGGCTGGCGGGGTGGTGGCTGCGGTGGCGGCCGACCCCATTGAAACCAAGACCGCGGCCAGCACCGGTAGGGCGGCATGACGCAGAGCGTGCAGGGGCAGGGTTTTCATGGGCCCGATTCTAGGCGCCCGCGCCCTCGCCACCGCTTGGGTGCCGGCGGAGACCTTCACATCCCGCACAATTCGGGCATGAGCACCCCTACCCTGCTGCTGGTCGATGGTTCCAGCTACCTGTACCGCGCCTACCACGCCATGCCCGATCTGCGCGCGCCCGACGGCTTTCCGACCGGCGCCATCCATGGCTTCGTGGCGATGATGAAGAAGCTGCGCGAGCAGTTCCCGGCCGAACACGCGGCCTGCGTGTTCGACGCCAAGGGCCCGACCTTCCGTGATGACTGGTATCCCGAATACAAGGCCCAGCGAGCACCGATGCCCGACGCACTGCGCGAGCAGATCGCCCCCATCCACGAGGTTGTCAAGCTATTGGGCTGGCCGGTGCTGGAAGTGCCCGGCATCGAGGCCGACGACGCGATCGGCACGCTGTCGCGCGTGGCGGCCGAGAGCGGCCACAGCGTCGTCATATCCACCGGTGACAAGGACCTGGCCCAGCTGGTCAACCCCCAGGTGACGCTGATCAACACGATGAGCAACGAGCGCCTGGACGTGGCCGGGGTGCAGGAGAAGTTCGGTGTGCCGCCGGATCGCATCATCGACTACCTGACCCTGATGGGCGACACCGTGGACAACGTGCCCGGCGTCGAGAAGGTCGGCCCCAAGACCGCTGCCAAATGGATTGCCGAGCATGGCTCGCTGGACGGCGTGATCGCCGCCGCCGCCAGCATCAAGGGCGTGGCCGGCGAGAACCTGCGCAAGGCGCTGGACTGGCTGCCCACCGGCCGCAGGCTGGTGACCGTGGTGCTGGACTGCGATCTCACCGGCCATGTCGAGCAGTGGCCGGCGCTGGAGGCCCTGGCCCTGCGCGAGGTCGATCAGCCGGGCCTGCTGGACTTCTACAAGCGCTATGGCTTCAAGAGCTGGAGCAAGGAGCTGGAGGCTTCGCTGGGCGTGGTGGCTGCGCCGGCCGCGGCACCGGCTCCGGCCGCCGGCAGCAATGGCGACCTGTTCGCCGACGAGGTGCCGGTGTCGGCCCCCGTGGCATCGCCCGACAAGATGGCCCATCACTACGACACCGTGCTGACCTGGTCCCAGTTCGACACCTGGCTGGCCAAGCTGCAGGCCGCCGAGCTGGTGGCGCTGGACACCGAGACCGATTCGCTGGACGGCATGCGCGCGCGCATCGTCGGCCTATCCTTCAGCGTTGCCATCGGCGAGGCCTGCTACATCCCCTTGCGCCACAGCGGGCCGGACGCGCCCGAGCAGCTGCCGCTGGACGAAGTGCTGGCCAGGCTCAAGCCCTGGCTCGAGGATGCCAGCGCTGCCAAGCTGGGTCAGAACATCAAGTACGACACCCATGTGCTGGCCAATCACGGCGTCAAAGTGCGCGGCTACCGCCACGACACCATGCTGCAGAGTTACGTCGTCGAGGCGCACCGCACCCATGGGTTGGCGGCCCTGGCCGAGCGCCACCTGGGCCGCAAAGGCCTGGACTACGAGGACCTGTGCGGCAAGGGCGCGCACCAGATCCCTTTCGCCCAGGTCGATGTGGCGCGAGCCGCCGAGTACTCCTGCGAAGACAGCGATATGTGCCTGCATGTGCACCAGACGCTGCTGCCCGAGCTCGAGGCCGAGGCGGGGCTGAAGTTCGTCTACGAGCAGATCGAGATGCCGACCAGTGCCGTGTTGGCGCGCATCGAGCGCACCGGTGTGTTGATCGACCCGGCCCGGCTGAACCAGCAAAGCCAGCAGCTGGGCCAGCGCCTGGTGGCGCTGGAGCAGGAAGCCTACGAGATCGCCGGCCAGCCGTTCAACCTCGGTTCACCTAAGCAGATCGGCGAGATCCTGTTCGTCAAGCTGGGCCTGCCGGTGGGCAAGAAGACGGCCACCGGCGCGCCGAGCACCGACGAGGAGGTGCTGGAGAAGCTGGCCGCCGACTACCCGCTGCCGGCCAAGCTGCTGGAGCACCGCGGCCTGGCCAAGCTGAAGAGCACCTACACCGACAAGCTGCCGCTGATGATCAACCCTGACACCGGCCGCGTGCACACCAATTACGCCCAGGCGGTGGCGGTGACCGGGCGGCTGTCCAGCAACGACCCGAATCTGCAGAACATCCCGATCCGCACCGCCGAGGGCCGGCGCGTGCGAGAGGCCTTTATCGCGCCGCCGGGCCACCATATCGTCAGCGCCGACTATTCGCAGATCGAGCTGCGCATCATGGCCCATATCAGCGAGGACCCGGGCCTGCTGCGCGCGTTCGAGCAGGGTATAGACGTGCACCGAGCCACTGCCAGCGAGGTCTTCGGCACGCCGGTGGGCGACGTCACGACCGAGCAGCGCCGCTATGCCAAGACCATCAACTTCGGCCTGATCTACGGCATGGGTGCCTTCGGCCTGGCATCGAGCCTGGGCATCGAGCAGAAGGCGGCCAAGGAGTACATTGAGCTCTATTTCTCCCGCTTTGCCGGCGTGAAGCGCTATATGGACGAGACCCGCGCGTCGGCCATCGACAAGGGCTATGTCGAAACCCTGTTCGGCCGGCGCATCTATCTGCCCGAGATCAAGGGCGGCAATGGCCCGCGCCGCGCCGGCGCAGAGCGCCAGGCCATTAACGCGCCGATGCAGGGCACGGCCGCCGACCTGATCAAGCTGGCCATGCTGGCGGTGCAGACCGAGCTGGACGCCAAGCCCGAGCTGCGCTCAAGGATGGTGATGCAGGTGCACGACGAACTGGTGCTGGAAGTGCCCGACGCCGAGCTCGACTGGGCGAAGACGGCCATCCCGCGGCTGATGGCCGGCGTGGCACGGCTCTTGGTGCCGCTGCTGGCCGAGGTGGGCGTGGGGGCGAACTGGGACGAGGCGCACTGATCGCCGATGGCCTGGTCTACTTCGGCATCCGCGACTTGCGCACCGCCTCTTCGCGGATGCGCCTCTCCTCGGCCGCCCAGATGCGCGCCACCTCGCCGCCGGCCTGCATCTCCTTGAGCACCTGCTCGAGCTTGGCGGCCGCGGCGGCATGGCGCTCGTGCAGCGCGTGGTACAGCGGCGCGTCCGACACCGGCTCGGCGATCTTGCAGATGCCGTGCACACCGTGGGCGAGCAACAGCGCATCGGTCTCCAGCTCGGCGCCGATGGCGGCATCGGCGATGCCGGCCTGCAGGCGGCGCAGCGCGTCCCAGGTGTCGTCGGCAGGCATCAGGGCGCTGGCCGGCAGCAGGCGCTCGATCGAACGCGTGCCGCGGAAATAGGCCACGCGCTGCTGGCTCAGCTCGGCCACGCTGGTGCTGCGGGGGCATTCGCCACGGCGGTAGACGGTGAGCACCAGCCGCGCCACCGGCACATCTATGCGTATCAGCTGGGGCATGGTCTGCAGGGTGCCGGCCGAGCGCATCATCTCGCCGTCGGTCTCGCCGCGGTCGGCCATCTGCAGGGAGCGCCGCAGCGGCAGCGAGGTCGGCCGGAACTCAATGCCGGCCTTGGCATAGGCTTGCCGCAGCACCGCCTGGGCCATCTGCGCGACCTCGGAGTTGTCGGGGCTGCCTATGGTCAGGGCCGATGCGCCGACGCAGTGCAGGGCCAAGGACAGCCGGGCCAGCCAGGCCAGCAGCGCATGAAGTGGCAGCGACGGAGTATAGCGGCGTAGCAAGCGGATCATCGGTGGGCTCCTGAGACTTTGTGCCCGTGGGCCATGATGCCATGCCCGGCGTGACGCCTCGGTTAGCATCTCCCCATGAATTGGCCCTATGAGTTGCAGATTGGCTGGCGCTACACCCGCGCCGGCCGCGGCGGACGCCGCAACCGCTTCATCTCCTTCATCTCCGGCGTCTCGGTGCTGGGCATTGCGCTGGGCGTGGCGGCGCTGATCATCGTGCTGTCGGTGATGAATGGCTTCCAGAAGGAGGTGCGCGACCGCATGCTGTCGGTGATCGCGCATGTCGAGGTCCATGCCGCCGACCAAGGCGCCCTGCCCGATTGGCAGGCGACGATGGCCCAGGCCCGGCAGAACCCGGCGGTGGTCGGCGCGGCGCCCTTTGTGTCCGCCCAGGCGCTGATTGCCCGTGGCGAGGACATGCGCGGCGCGATGGTTCGCGGCATCTCGCCTGCCGATGAGGCCCAAGTCACGCCGCTCGCGGCACAGCTGAAAGACGGCGTTTTCGGCCGACTCCAGCCGGGGCAATGGGGCATCGTGCTGGGCTTCGAGCTGGCGCGCTCACTGGGCCTGCGCGAGGGCGACAAGGTCACCATCGTGGCCCCCGGGGGCCAGGTCACGCCGGCCGGCATGGTGCCGCGGTTGAAGGCCTTCACCCTGGTGGGCACCTTCAACTCGGGCCACTACGACTACGACAGCGCCTTGGCGCTGATCCATGTGGACGACGCCGCGCGGCTGTTCCGCGTCGAGGGGCCGACCGGCGTGCAGCTCAAGCTCAAGGACGTGCAGCAGGCGCGAGAGGTTGCCGACCAGCTGGCTTCGAGCCTCGGCACTGCCGTTCGAGTCAGCGACTGGACCCGCGCCAACCGCAGCTGGTTCGATGCCGTGCAACTGGAAAAACGCATGATGTTCATCATCCTGACCCTGATCGTCGCCGTCGCCGCCTTCAATCTGGTCTCCACCCTGGTGATGACGGTGACCGACAAGCAGGCCGATATCGCCATCCTGCGCACGCTGGGCGCCAGCCCCCGCTCCATCATGGGCATCTTCATGGTGCAGGGGGCCGCCTCGGGCGTGATAGGCACGGTGTCCGGCGTCGGCCTGGGCCTGCTGGTGGCCTTCAATATCGATGTCATCGTGCCGGCCATCGAGCGGCTGCTGCACACCGCCTTTCTGCCGGCCAGCGTCTACCTGATCAGCCATATGCCCAGTGATCCGCAGCGGGGCGATATCGTGCCGATTGCCGTCACATCACTCTTGTTGGCCTTCGCGGCCACCGTCTATCCGAGCTGGCGTGCCAGCCGCGTACAACCGGCCGAGGCCCTGCGCTATGAATAACTCAGCTGGCTTTGTGCTCGAAGCCCGAGGTCTGCACAAGCACTTCAGCGAGGGTGGTCTGGATGTGCATGTGCTGCGCGGCGTGGACATCAGCGTGTCCCGCGGCGAAAGCCTGGCCATCGTCGGCGCCTCGGGTTCGGGCAAGTCCACGCTCTTGCATCTACTGGGTGGTCTGGATGCGCCGAGTCAGGGCCAGGTCTTGCTGGCCGGCGCCGACATGGCGGCGATGGACGCCGCCGCCCAGGGGCGCTGGCGCAACCAGCACCTGGGCTTTGTCTATCAGTTCCACCATCTGCTGCCCGAGTTCACCGCCTTGGACAATGTGGCCATGCCGCTGCGCATGCGCCGCATGGATCTGGCCTCGGCCCGAGCCAAGGCGCGTGCGATGCTGGAGCAGGTGGGCCTTTCCGCCCGGGTCGAACACCGGCCGGGCCAGCTGTCCGGTGGCGAGCGCCAGCGCGTTGCGATCGCCCGCGCCCTGGTCACCGAGCCGGCCTGCGTGCTGGCCGACGAGCCCACCGGCAACCTGGACCGCGAGACCGCCGACGGCGTGTTCAAGCTGATGCTGGACTTGGCCGCCGGGCGCGGCATGGCCCTCGTGCTGGTGACCCATGACTCCGAGCTGGCGCAGCGCTGCGCGCGCCGCCTGACGATGGGTGTCGGCGTGTTGGTGAACTGATGAACTGGCCCTATGAGTTGCAGATCGGTTGGCGCTACGCCCGCGCCGGCCGGGGCGGGCGGCGCACGCGCTTTGTGTCCTTCATCTCGGCCGTGTCGGTGCTGGGCATTGCCCTGGGCGTGGCGGCGTTGATCATCGTGCTGTCGGTGATCAATGGCTTCCAGAAGGAGGTGCGCGAGCGCATGCTGGCGGTGATCGCGCATGTCGAGGTCACTTCGGCCGATCTGGCGGCGTTGCCCGATTGGCAGGCCACCACGGCGCGGGCGAAGCAGAACCCGGCGGTGTTGGAGGCGGCGCCCTTTGTGGCCGCGCAGACGCTGATAGGCCGCGGCGAGGACCTGCGTGGCACCCTGGTGCGCGGCATCGTTCCCGCCGAGGAGGCCAAGGTGTCGGCGCTGGCCGCGCGGCTGAGCGGCATGCTGGCCAAGCTGCAGCCGGGCCAGCAGGGCATCATCCTCGGGGCAGAACTGGCGCGAACCCTCAGCGTGCGCGAGGGCGACAAGGTCACCCTGGTGGCGCCCGGCGGCCAGGCCTCGGCAGCCGGCTTTGTGCCGCGGCTGACGCCGTTCACCGTGGTGGGTGTGTTCGAGGCGGGCCACTTCCAGTACGACAGCGGGCTGGCGCTGATGCACATCGATGACGCGGCGCAGCTGTTCCGCGTCGCCGGGCCCAATGGGGTGCAGTTCAGGCTCAGCGATGCGGCGCTGGCGCAAGCTGTCGGTGACCAGCTGCATGCCAGCCTGGGCCCCGGCCTGCGCGTCAGCGACTGGACCCAGGCCAACCGCATCTGGTTCGAGGCCCTGCCTTACCAGAAGCGCATGCTGTCGCTGATCTTGACCCTGATCGTCGCGGTGGCCGCCTTCAATCTGGTCTCCACCCTGGTGATGACGGTGACCGACAAGCAGGCCGATATCGCCATCCTGCGCACGCTCGGTGCCAGCCCCCGCTCCATCATGGCGATCTTCATGATGCAGGGGGCAGTGTCGGGGGTGATAGGCACGCTGTCCGGCGTCGGTCTCGGGCTACTGATCTCGTTCAATGTCGGCGTCATCGTGCCGGCCATCGAGCGGGTGCTGGGCGCCAGCCTCTTGTCACCCAGCGTCTATCTGATCGATCACATGCCCAGCGATCCGCAACAGGCCGATGTGTTGCCGATCGCCATCACCTCGCTGCTGCTGGCCTTCGCGGCCACGCTGTACCCGGCCTGGCGGGCCAGCCGCGTGCAGCCGGCGGAGGCCTTGCGTTACGAGTGAGGGTTTCGTAGCCCGGATGCAATCCGGGGCCCATGTCACGCAACGCCTCCGGATTTCATCCGGGCCACGGTCAGGTTGAGCGCCGCCCGTGCCCCCGCCAGCGCCTGCAACCGCTCCCGCAGATAGTCCGCCAGCCGCGGCTGCTGGCTGAACACCACGTTGAAGCGCAGGTGCGTGCTGGCCTGCGCACTGGCCGAGAAGGTGGCGCCACGGGCCAGCAGGATCTGGTTGCGGTAGGCGTCCTGCACCAGCAGATCCAGGTCCACCCCCTCGGGCACCTCGCCCCAGAGGAACAGGCCGCCCTCGCCGGGATGGTCGAGCCGGATACCCGCCGCGCTGAGCTGGCGGGCACTGACGTTGCGTGCGCTCAGCAGCTTGGCGTTCAGCCGCTCCAGATGCTTGCGCCATCGGCCGGCCATCAGCACCTCCAGCAGCACGTATTCGTTCAGCGCCGGCGTCGTCAGCACCGAGTAGATCTTGGCGCGCAGCAGGGGCTTGAGCAGTGCCGGGTCGGCGGCCACATAGCCGATGCGCAGGGCCGGGCTCAGCGCCTTGCAGAAGCTCGAGTAGTAGATCACCCGGTCCAGTCCCGAGAGGGCGGCCAGCCGCGTCGCGTGGCCGGGGTGGAAGTGGCCCTGCACATCGTCCTCGGCGATCAGAAAGCCGTACTGGTGGGCCAGCATCAGCACCCTGTGCAGATTGGCCGGGCTGCTGCTCCAGCCGGTGGGGTTGTGCAGCACCGGTTGGATGAAGAGCAGGCGGGGCCGGTGCTCGCGGCAGGCGGCTTCGAGACCTTCGAGATCCAGCCCGTCCGGGCGGCGCTTGATCGGGATGATGCGCAAGCCGTCCTGGCGCAGGCGATCGAACATCAGGAAGTAGCCGGGATCTTCGACCAGCACCGTGTCGCCGGGCTGCAGAAAGGCGCGACAGATCAGGTCGATCGCATGGGTGCCGCCATAGGTGGTGAGGATGCGGCCGGCGTCGACCGCGATGCCGACGCCCCGCAGCATCAGCGCCAGGCGCTCGCGCAACTCGGGCAGCCCTTGCGGTGGGCAGCGTGTGGCCATGCCGGCGGTGCTCCGGCTCAAGCCGCGTTGCACCGCGGCGGCGGGCACAGCATCTTCCAGCCAGGCCGGGGGCAGGGCGCCGCTGCTGGCCAGCAACATGCCGGCGCGCTGGTCATTGGCCTGCTGGGCCAGCCAGATGCCCTCCTGCTCCTCGCCGGCCTCAAGCGCCACAGGGTCGGGCACGGCGCCGCGCCCTTCACCGCCGACGCAGACGAAGAAACCGGCCGTGCCGCGCGAGTCGATCAGGCCGGCGGCAACCAGCCGGTCATAGGCCGCCACCACCGTGTTGGGGCTCACCGCCAGCTGGGCGGCCAGCTGGCGTATCGACGGCAACCGCGCGCCGGTGGGCAGCCTGCCCTCGATGATCAGCTCGCCCAGGCGGGCCTCGATCTGGTCGGCCAGGGCGATGGAGGAGGTGCGGTCTAGGGCAAACACGCGGTCAGCTTAGCGCAAGAACATCAGCGCCAGCACCACCAGCGCGGCGCCCATGGCCAGGTTGAAGATGCGCTGCTTGCGCGGGTCGGTCAGCAGGCGGCGTATCGCCACGCCGAACAGCGCCCACATCGAAATGCAGGGAAAGCCCACCATCAGGCTGACCATGGCCACCAGCAGGGCGCCGGGCACCGGCTCCATGCCCGGCGGCATGAAGACCGAGGCGATGGTGATGGCGCGCACCCAGCTCTTGGGGTTGATGGCCTGGAACAGCGCGCCCTGCAGATAGGTGGCCGGGCGCGGCGCGCGGGCCTCGCCGATGCGAGCGCCGCTGAGCTGCCAGGCCAGGAAGATCAGGTACAGCGCGCCGGCCACGCGCAGCACGCTGTGTGCCACAGGATAGGCGGCGAACACGCTGCCCAGGCCCAGGCAGGTGAGCAGGGTCTGCACGAACACGCCGCTGCTGATGCCCAGGATCTGCGGCAGCGCGCCGCGGTAGCCGAAGTTGGCGCCCGAGGCGGTGAGCATCATATTGTTGGGGCCGGGCGTACCCGACATCACCATGCAGTAGGTCATCAGGGGCAGCAATTCGGTCAACACGGGGGGCTCCAGGGGCGGTAGCGCCAGCCTAGGGGCATGAGCCCACCGAGCCAAGGCACAAGCCTTGGTATTCAGCGTTGCGCTGTATCAGCGCCCCCACGGCTACAGCGTCGGACTGTGGCCCGACAGCTGGTCGAGGATCGGGCAGTCGGGCCTGTCGTCGCCATGGCAGCAGTGGGCCAGGTGTTCCAGGGTGGCCTTCATGGCCAGCAGCTCCCGGACCTTCTGCTCCAGCTCCTGGATATGGGCCTGGGCCAGCGCCTTGACCTGGCGGCTGGGGCGCTTGCGGTCCTGCCACAGACCGACCAGCTCGCCGATCTGGGCGATCGAGAAGCCCAGATCGCGGGCCTGGCGTATGAAGCGCAGCACATGCACCTCGGCCGGGGTGAACAGGCGGTAGCCGGACTCGCTGCGCGTCGGGCCCGGCAGCAGGCCCACCTGCTCGTAGTGGCGGATCATCTTGGCCGAGACGCCCGAGGCCTTGGACGCGGCACCGATGGTGATGGCTTGCATGGTGGGTTTCCTCAGTCTCCCGATTTGACATCGGACTCCGGCTTCCAGCGCTTGAGCAGCAGCGCATTGCTGACCACGCTGACGCTGCTGAAGGCCATCGCCGCGCCGGCGATCACCGGGCTCAGCAGGCCCAGGGCGGCCAGTGGTATGCCGACCACGTTGTAGGCAAAGGCCCAGAACAGGTTCTGCTTGATCTTGGCGTAGGTGCGGCGCGAGACGTGGATGGCCTCGGCCACCAGGCGCGGGTCACCGCGCATCAGCGTGATGGCGGCGGTTTCCATCGCCACATCGGTGCCGCTGGCCATGGCGATGCCCACATCGGCGGCGGCCAGGGCCGGCGCGTCGTTGATGCCGTCGCCCACCATGGCCACCACCTGGCCCTGTGCGCGCAGCGCCTGCACGGCGGCGGCCTTGTCGGCCGGTAGTACGGGGGCACGCACCGTCTGAATGCCCAGCTCCCGGGCCACGGCGCTGGCAGCGCCGAGGTTGTCGCCGCTCAGCATCACCGTGGCAATGCCCAGTGCATGCAGGCGGGCCACGGCCTTGGCGGCGCTGGGCTTGAGGGTGTCGCCAAAGGCCAGCAGGCCCAGGATGCGCTGGCCGTCTGTGGTTTGCTCGATCAGCCAGGAGACGCTTTGCCCTTGGGTTTGCAGGCCTTGAGCCGCCTGAGCCAGGGCGGCGCTGGGCGTGGCATGGAGTTCCTGGGCCAGCCGGTCGCTGCCCAGGCTCAGCAGGCGGCCGTCGACACGCCCCTGCAGTCCGCGGCCGGGCAGGGCCTGCAGGTCCTGGGCATCGGGGGCTTGCAGGCCGTCGGCCTGGGCACGGGTGGTCACGGCGCGGGCCAGCGGGTGTTCGCTCTGGCGCTGCAGCGCGGCGGCCAGGGTCAGCAGCTCGCGCTCGCTGCTGCCGTCGGCCGCCTGCAGATGGCTGAGCTGCGGATGGCCCTCGGTCAGGGTGCCGGTCTTGTCGAAGGCGACCGTGGTCACCGCATGGGCCAGTTCCAGCGCCTGTGCGTCCTTGATCAGGATGCCGTGGCTGGCGGCCACGCCGGTGCCCACCATGATGGCCGTCGGCGTTGCCAGGCCCAGTGCACAGGGGCAGGCGATGACCAGCACCGAGACGGCGTTGACCAGGGCCTGCTCCCAGTCGCCGTTGTAGAAGATCCAGCCCAGCAGGGTCAGCAGGGCCAGGCCCAGCACCACCGGCACGAAGATGGCGCTGACGCGATCGACGATGCGCTGTATCGGCGCCTTGGCGGCCTGGGCCGACTCGACCAGACGGATGATGCGGCCCAGGGTGGTCTCGGCGCCGATGGCCAGCGTCTTGACGAGAAGCGCGCCCTCGCCATTCAGCGCACCGCCGCTGACGCGGGTGCCGGGCTCCTTGGCCACCGGCAGGCTCTCGCCGGTGATCAGCGCCTCGTCCACATGGCTGCGGCCCTCCAGCACCTGGCCATCGACGGCAATGCGTTCGCCGGGGCGCACCACGACCTGGTCGCCGATGCGCACCTGGGCGATCGGCAGGTCCAGCTCCTGCCCGTCGCGACGCACGCGGGCGGTGCTGGGGCGCAGCGCATTCAGCGCGCGCAGCGCAGCCGTGGTCTGGCGCTTGGCGCGGGCCTCCAGCCATTTGCCCAGCAGCACCAGCGTGATGACGGCGGCCGAGGCCTCGAAGTACAGGTGCATCATGCCGTGGTCCGCGTGGCGCAGCAGCAGATAGACCGACAGGCCGTACGCTGCCGAGGTGCCCAGCGCCACCAGCAGGTCCATATTGCCGGCGCCGGCACGCACCGCCTTGAAGCCCGCCACGTAGAAGCGCGCGCCCAGCCAGAACTGCACCGGCGAGGCCAGGGCCAGCTGCCACCAGCCGCCCAGCATCCATTCGATGCCCAGCGGGCTCAGCAGCATCGGCAGCATCAGCGGCAGGGTCAGCGCACCGGCCAGGGCCACATGCCACCATTCGGGCAGGTGCAGTGCTTCATCGGCTGGCGCATCGCCGCCCTCGACCGCGGGCGGGCTGTCCTGGTAGACGCTGGCTTCGTAGCCGGCCTTGACGATGGCCGCCGTCAGCGCATCGAGGGCCACCTCGGGCCCGGCCTGCACGGTAGCCCGCTCGGTCGCCAGATTGACGCTGGCCGCGGCCACGCCTGGCACCTTGAGCAGGGCTTTCTCCACCCGCAGCACGCAGGAGGCGCAGGTCATGCCGCCTATCTGCAGCTGGATATCGGGCGCATGGCTGAGGGCGTTGGCAAGTGCGGTGCTCATGGGGACCTCGGGGGGAGTGATCGGTTCGGTGATGGTCAAGCTTGCCATCATGGGAGGGTCAAGCGCCGCCGGCGATTGCCATCACCGGCGGTGTGGGCATCTTGCGCGAGCCCTTGACCTTAACCGCATGTCAAACTCGACGCTTGAGGCTTGTCAAACCCGCGGAGCCTCCGATGATTGCCTTTCAAGTCAAGGACCTGAGCTGTGGCCACTGCGCCAGCAAGATCAACCGCGCCCTGCGCGAGGCCGACCCGCAGGCCCGCGTGTACTTCGATGTGCCCGCGCTGCGCGTCGAGATCGATCCGGCCCATGCCGACACGGCCGAGCTGAGCGAGGCCATCACCGCGGCGGGTTACACGCCGGTGCCGGCCTGATGAGAAAAAAAATACCCCGCCGGGGCGGGGTATCGATGGGGCGCCCCTGCCTCAGCGCCGGGTTCTGCGGCTGGTGAAGGCGGCCCCGGCCAGGGCCAGTCCGACCAGGGCCAGGCTGGCCGGCTCGGGCACGTTGGCCGCGGCGCGTACCTCGAAGTTATAGCTCGTGCTGCCGGCGGTGGTGGCATAGGTCACGTTGTCGGCATAGGCCTGATAGCCTGCGCCCACGCTGGATCCGGCACCGACGCTGATTGAATAGACCCGTGCAGCGTCGCTGTACCACTGGTTTCCGCCCGAGCTGGCGTCGTCGGCCCAGTCGTCGATCGACAGTTTGACCTGCGCGCCACCATCCTGCGTTTCGCCGACGCCGGTCACCCAGCGGTGGAACACATCGTTGGCGCCGCTGGAGTACCACTGCCCCTTGGTGGTGTTGCCATAGGTGCCGTTGTAGGCGCCTTCCCAGATCAGCTCGCTGAACTGACCACCATCGACCACCAGCAGGCGAAGCGCCGGTGTGTAGTCGGCCGCGAGATTGGACGTGCTGCCGATGGCGATGGACCAATCGAAGGTCAGGCTCAACACGTCGTTGAGCAGGCCCAGATCGCCGGTGGCCTTCTGGAAGCGGGTGCGGTCGCCATGCAGCTCGATCGAGCCATTGCCCAGGTGTGGGGCCGCTGCAGTGATGGCACTGCTGCCGGCTCCGCTATTGCCCGTGGTGCCCCAGCTGGCGTCGCTGGGGAGAACGGTCACGACCGCGGCCTGTGCTGCCAACGTGGCGCCGAGCAGCAGGGTGCCGATCATCGCCGGTTTGAGGTGAAGTTTGGACATGCTTACCTTTCCCTAGGGTTGAGTCCCCGACCCGGAGGGTCAGGCCTTGATTTGTGCGTTGCTCGCACTGTTTTCCTTGATCCCAACGCAAGGGACGCCTGGTGCATTTTCTGTGCCATGGCTGCTCAATTTTGATATTTCATAAGTGAATCAATTGCTTGCTTGGGCGCGAGCGATTCGCGGCGATGCCGCAGCGCGCCTGGTTGTAAAGTCTGCCGACAACGGCGCAGCGTGCGATTTCCCGCGTAAACCCTTGGGCTGCAACGCCAGGATTTCCTGCGTACGGCAGTCGACGGGATCGCTTATTCTGGGCGCCATGTCCCGGGGCGATCACCTGGGGCAGAACGCGGGCCGCGTGCGCCCATCCGGCGCCGGCCTTCCATCACATTGAGGAGACAACAAGATGCTGATAGGCGTACCCAAGGAAATCAAGAATCATGAATACCGCGTCGGCATGACGCCGGGCTCGGTGCGGGAGGCCGTGACCCACGGCCATGAGGTGCTGGTGCAGACCGGCGCCGGGGCCGGCATCAGCGCCAGCGATGCCGACTACCGCGCTGCCGGCGCGCGCATTGCCGATACGGCCGCCGAGGTCTGGGGGCAGGCAGAGATGATCGTCAAGGTCAAGGAGCCGCAGGCCGTGGAGCGGGCCCAGCTGCGCGCCGGCCAGACCCTGTTCACCTATCTGCATCTGGCTCCCGACCCCGAGCAGACCAAGGACCTGGTGGCCAGCGGCGCCACCTGCATTGCGTATGAGACGGTCACGGCGGCCAATGGCGGCCTGCCGCTGCTGGCGCCGATGTCCGAGGTGGCCGGCCGCATGTCCATCCAGGCCGGTGCCTCCTGTCTGGAGCGCTCCAAGGGCGGGCGCGGCCTGCTGCTGGGCGGCGTGCCGGGCGTGGAGGCCGGCAAGGTGTTGATCTTGGGCGGCGGTGTGGTCGGCAGCAATGCCGCCATCATGGCCATAGGGCTGGGCGCCCAGGTGGTGGTCATCGACCGCTCGGTCGACGTGCTGCGGCGCCTGGTGGCTCAGTTCGGCACCCGCATCCAGACGGCGGTGTCCACGCGGGACAGCATCGAGCGCCATCTGGCCGACAGCGACCTGGTCATCGGCGGCGTGCTGATTCCCGGCGCCTCGGCACCGAAGCTGGTCAGCAAGGCCATGCTCAAGCTGATGCGGCCCGGCGCGGTGATCGTCGATGTGGCCATAGACCAGGGCGGCTGCTTCGAGACCTCGCGGGCCACCACCCATGCCGAGCCGACCTACGAGGTGGACGGCATCGTCCACTACTGCGTGGCCAATATGCCCGGCGGCGTGCCGCGCACCTCGACGATGGCCTTGAACAACGTCACATTGCCCTTCATCCTGGAGCTGGCCGACCAGGGCGCCCGCCAGGCCCTGCTGGACAACGCCCATCTGCGCGCCGGCCTGAATGTGGCCGGGGGCTCGGTGACGAATGCCGAGGTGGCCCATGCCTTGGGCTATGAGGCGGTCGATCCGCTGACCTGGTTGAAGTAGCCCGGATGCAATCCGGGGTTTGACGCGGGGCGGCCCCGGATTTCATCCGGGCGACGTGGGGCTTGTAGGATGCGGGCAGGAACTCTCTTGCTCAAAATGACCGCCAAGCCCCGCTTCATCCTCAAACTCAGCTGCCCCGACCAGGCGGGCATCGTCCATGCCGTCAGCGCCTATCTGCTCGAGCGCGGCGGCAACATCATCACCTCGGCCCAGCACGGCGACCCGGACCATCAGCGCTTCTTCATGCGCATCGAGTTCGAATGTGCCGATGCATCGCAGGACGCGGCCAGCCTGAGGCAGGGTTTCGAGGCGCTGGCCACGCGTCTGCAGATGGACTGGACCCTGGTCGCCAAGGAGGCCAAGGCGCGGGTGGTGATCATGGTGTCCAAGCTGGGCCACTGCCTCAACGATCTGCTGTTCCGCTGGCAGACCGGGCACCTGCCGGTGGAGATCGTCGCCATCGTCTCCAACCACCGCGACTTCTACCAGCTGGCCGCCTCGCACAACATCCCCTTCCACCACCTGCCGCTGCTGAACAGCACGCCTGAGCAGAAGGCCGCCCAGGAGGCCAAGGTGCGCGAGGTGCTGACCGAGCAGCAGGTCGATCTGGTGGTGCTGGCTCGCTACATGCAAGTGCTGTCCCAGGAGCTGTGCCAGTTCCTGGCCGGCCGGGCGATCAATATCCACCACTCCTTCCTGCCCAGCTTCAAGGGCGCCAAGCCCTATCACCAGGCCCATGAGCGGGGCGTCAAACTGATCGGCGCGACGGCGCACTATGTGACCTCGGATCTGGATGAAGGCCCCATCATCGAGCAGGAGGTGGCCCGCATTGACCACAGCATGGCGCCCGAGCAGCTGGTGTCCATAGGCCGGGACACCGAGTGCGTGACGCTGGCGCGGGCGATCCAGTGGCATGCCGAGCACCGGGTGCTGATGAACGGCAAAAGGACCGTGGTCTTTCGTTGATGTTCACCGACAGCCACGTCCATCTCGACGCGCCGGAGTTCGATGCCGACCGCGATGAAGTGGTGCGCAGGGCGGTTCAGGCGGGCGTGACGCAAATGGTGATCCCGTCGGTGGAGCGCGGCAACTTCGGCACCGTGCGCGAGCTGGCCCACCGCCACGGCCTGAGCTATGCGCTGGGCATACACCCGCTGTACACCGGCCGCGCGACCGATGACGACCTGGTGCAGCTGGAGGCTGCGCTGCTGGCCCATCGTCACGACCCGCGCCTGGTGGCAGTGGGCGAGATCGGCCTTGACTACTTCGTGCCGGGCCTGGACCCCGGCCGCCAGGAGCGCTTCTATGCGACGCAGCTGCAGCTGGCCAAGCGCTTCGAACTGCCGGTGATACTGCATGTGCGGCGCAGCGCCGATCAGCTGCTGAAGCATCTGCGGCGCATCAAGGTAGCCGGCGGCATTGCCCATGCGTTCAATGGCAGCGATCAGCAGGCCCAGGCCTTTGTCGAGCTGGGCTTCAGGCTGGGCTTTGGCGGCACGCTGACCTTCGAGCGCTCGCTGCAGATCCGCCGCTTGGCCAAAGACCTGCCCGAGACGACCCTGGTGCTGGAGACCGACGCACCGGATATTCCGCCGCACTGGCTGTACAAGACCGCCGAGCAGCGTGCGGCAGGTGAGGGCAGCCGCAACGAGCCGGCCGAGCTGCCGCGCATAGCCCAGCAACTGGCCGAGCTGCGCGGCTGGAGCCTGGAGCAGACGGCGGCCATCACCAGCGCCAATGCGCGTGCGGCGCTGCCGCGGCTGGCGGCCCTGGTCTGATGACGCTGCAGCAAGGCCTGGCCCCGGTCGCCGGCCCGGACACCCGCCTGCTGGTGCTGGGCAGCTTCCCCGGGGTGGCTTCGCTGCAGGTGCAGCAGTATTACGGCCATCCGCGCAACCACTTCTGGCGGCTGATGGGTGAGGTGCTGGGCGAGGAGCTGTACGCGCTGCCCTATGCCGAGCGCCTGGCTACGCTGCAGCGGCACCGCGTGGGCCTGTGGGACGTGATTACCCGGGCGCAGCGCGAGGGCAGCCTGGACAGCAGCATCCGCGCCCATATCGGCAGCGATCTGCTGAATTTGCTGGCCGAGCTGCCGGCCGTGACGACGCTGGCCTTCAACGGTGGCACCGCCGCGCGCATCGGCCTCAAGCAGCTGGGCAACGAGGCCGGGCGCTACCGCATCGTCGCCTTGCCCTCCAGCAGCCCCGCCTATACCCTGGCCTATGCGCACAAGCGCACGGCCTGGCTGGCCCTGCAGGCGGCTGTGACCTGAGTCTGGCGCTTATCATGGCCGGCGATTCCCCGCTGCGAGCCCCATGAGAACAAGCAAGAAGATAGCCCTGGCCCCGGCCACGATGTCCGAATTCGACGGCGTGCGCTTTCTGCACCTGGACAGCATCTGGGTCCAGGGGGCGATGCGCATACGCAAGCCTCAAGCGCTGGAGCTGGACTACATCAAGCGCATGATGGCCTGGATGCTGTGGCGGCCCGAGAACGAAATCAACGAGGGCCATGCCGTGCAGCTGGGCATGGGTGCCGCGGCGCTGACCCGCTTCACGCACAAGGTGCTGCGCATGCAAACCACGGTGGTCGAGATCAACCCCTCGGTGATTGCCGCCTGCCGTGCCTGGTTCCATCTGCCCGACGATGACAAGCGCCTGACGGTGCAGAACACCGATGCGGCGAGATGGGTGGCCGACGACGCCAACTTGCAGACCGTGCAGGTGCTCAATGTCGATCTCTACGACCAGGACGCCGCCTCGCCGGTGCTGGACGACGAGGCCTTCTACGCGGGCTGTCACCGCGTGCTCGACGATGGTGGCGTGATGACGGTCAATCTGTTCGGCCGCGACGCCAGTTTTGCCCGCACCGCCCGGCGCGTGGCGCAGATCTTCGGCTCCGACCAGGTCTGGAGCCTGACGCCCACGAAGGAGGGCAACACGATTCTGGTCGCCGCCCGTGGCGTGCAGGTGCCGGATCGTGACACTTTGGAGCGCCGCGCGGCTAATATCGAGTCGCGGTTCGAGCTGCCGGCCCGCAAATGGCTGCGCATGGTGCGGCCGCTGCCGCAGTCCATCATCAACCCTGCCAGCTGACGACTCAAACGACATGCCATGAAATCAGCCAGCATCGCCGCGCCGCGCAAGGAAGTTCACAAGGGCCGCCTGTCCTGGCGCGAGATGCTGCGTTGGCTGCTGGAGGACGGGCTGATCGACGAGGCACAGGTGCAGCGCACCGAGCAACGCTTTGGCGCTGCCGACACCTCGATGCATGGCCTGGTGCGCCTGTCACATGCCAATCTGACCCGGCAGGCCGATGGCAAGGCGCTGGACCTGGACCTGCTGACCGAATGGCTGGCCAGGCGGGCCGGCCTGCCGCATCTGCGCATCGATCCCTTGAAGTCCGATGTGGGCCGCATCGGCGACATCATGTCGGCCGGCTACGCCGAGGCGCGCCGCAGCCTGCCGGTGCTGGTGGGCCTGACCGAGGTTACCGTGGCCACCTGCGAGCCCTTCGACCTGGACTGGGTGGGGCAGATCGAGTCGCACACGCGCAAGCGCGTGATTCTGGCGGTGGCCAATCCGCTGGAGATACAGCGCTACACGACTGAGTTCTTCACCCTGGCGCGCTCGGTGCGCGCGGCGCAGAAGAGCGGGGAGAGCAACCAGCCCGCCAGCTTCGAGCAACTGGTCGAACTGGGGCGCAACAACAAGGCGCTGGACGCCAATGACCAGGGCGTCGTGCAGGTGGTGGACTGGCTGTGGCAATACGCCTTCGACCAGCGCGCCAGCGACATCCATCTGGAGCCGCGCCGCGACACCGGCGTGATCCGCTTCCGCATCGACGGTGTGCTGCACACCGTGTACCGCCTGCCGCCCACGGTGCTGTCGGCGATGACCTCGCGCATCAAGCTCCTGGGCCGCATGGACGTGGTCGAGAAGCGCCGCCCGCTGGACGGCCGCATCAAGACCCGCAACCCGGTCGGCGACGAGGTGGAAATGCGCCTCTCGACCCTGCCCACCGCCTTCGGCGAGAAGATGGTGATGCGGATTTTCGATCCCGACACCACCGTCAAGGACACGGCCGCGCTGGGCTTCGCCTCGCACGAGGCCAAGCGCTGGAACGAGTTGACCGCGCGCGCCCACGGCATCATCCTGGTCACCGGCCCGACCGGCTCGGGCAAGACCACCACGCTCTACTCGACTTTGAAGCGCCTGGCCACCGACGAGGTCAATGTCTGCACCATCGAAGACCCGATCGAAATGATCGAATCGGCCTTCAACCAGACCCAGGTGCAGAACGTCCTGGACTTCGGCTTCGCGGAAGGGTTGCGTGCGCTGATGCGGCAGGACCCGGACATCATCATGGTCGGCGAGATCCGCGATCTGGAGACGGCCGAGATGGCCATCCAGGCCGCGCTGACCGGCCATCTGGTGTTCAGCACACTGCACACCAATGACGCCGCCTCGGCGATCACGCGCCTCACCGACTTGGGCGTGCCCGGCTACCTGATCAGCGCCACCGTCATCGGCGTGCTCGCCCAGCGCCTGGTGCGCACCCTGTGCGAGGCCTGCAAGGAGCCCGATCCCGACACCACGCGGGACTCGCTCAACGAGCTGGTCAAGCATTGGCGCATGAATGGGGGTGTCAAGCCCTACCGGCCGGTGGGCTGCATCGAATGCCGCAACACCGGCTACCGCGGCCGCGCCGGCCTGTACGAGTTGCTGACCGTCAGCGAGGCCGTCAAGGCCACCCTGCACCCGACCCCCGACCTGACGGCCCTGCGCCGCCAAGCGATGCAGGAGGGCTTAAGGCCGCTGCGCCTGGCAGGCGCCATGAAGGTGGCCGAGGGGCTGACGACGGTTGAGGAAGTGCTGCGAAGTACACCAGGCTGGGAAGCTTGAACCGTAGCCCGGATGAAATCCGGGTTGGCCTTGTGTCATCGAGGCGGCCCCGGATTGCATCCGGGCTACGAGGCCCTAGGGTCATCCCTAGGGGGCGCTACGTGTAATCCACAGACGCGCGACCCATGGTCGCTCCATAGAATCTCCTGCATCCAACAAGCTTGCAGGAGACTCAAGTGAAAATAAAAAGTCAGCGAGACTTTTTCTCCGGTCTGATGTTCGTGCTGATAGGGGTGGCCTTTGCCTGGGCCTCCACGAGTTACAGCTTCGGCAGCTCGGCTCGACCCGGTGCGGCCTACTTCCCGTTCTGGCTCGGCGTGCTGCTGGCCATCCTCGGGAGCATGGTGCTGTTCAAGGCGCTGACGATCGAATCCGAGGGGGGCGACCCTATCGGCAAGATCGCCTGGCGCCCTCTGCTGATCATCATCGGCGCCATCGTCATGTTCGGCCTCGCCCTACCTCGCCTGGGCATGGTCATCACCTTGCCGCTGCTGATCACGGTGTCGTCGCTGGCCGGGGATGAGTTCCACTGGAAGGACGCCTTGTTGAACAGCGTGATCCTCACCGTGGGCAGCTGGTTCATTTTCATCTGGGGCTTGAATCTGATCATTCCGCTCTGGCCTGCTTTCATCACCGCCGGCGCCTGAGGAGCAAAGCATGGACTTACTGAACAATCTGGCGCTTGGCTTCAGCGTGGCCTTCACGCTGCAGAACCTCTTGTATGCCTTCGGTGGCGCGATGCTGGGCACCCTGATCGGCGTGTTGCCGGGCTTGGGCCCGGTCGCGACGATTGCCATGCTGCTGCCCTCGATCTATGCGCTGGACGCCACGCCCGCACTGATCATGCTGGCGGGCATCTACTACGGCGCCCAGTACGGTGGCTCGACCACCGCCATCCTGATCAATGTGCCCGGTGAATCGTCCTCGGTGGTGACCGCCATCGACGGCTATCAGATGGCCAGGCAGGGGCGGGCGGGGGCTGCGCTGGCGGCGGCCGGTCTGGGCTCCTTCTTTGCCGGTTGCGTGGGCACGATCGTGATCGCCGCCTTCGCGCCGCCGCTGACCGAGCTGGCCTTCAAGTTCGGGCCGGCAGAGTATTTCTCGCTGATGGTGCTGGGCCTGATCGGTGCCGTGGTGCTGGCCTCGGGTTCGCTGGTCAAGGCCATCTCCATGATTCTGCTGGGCTTGCTGATGGGGCAGATCAACACCGATGTGATCTCGGGCACGCCGCGCTTTTCGTTCGACATTCCCGAGTTGACCGATGGCATCGGCTTTGTGGTCATCGCCATGGGCATCTTCGGTTTTGGCGAGATCATCGCCAACCTGGGTCAGCCGGCCGAGAGCCGCGAGGTCTTCACCAAGGACGTGAAGGGGCTGTGGCCCACCAAGCAGGACTTCAAGGAGGCCTGGCCCTCGGTGCTGCGCGGTACCGCCCTGGGTTCCATCCTGGGCGTGCTGCCCGGCGGCGGTGCCCTGCTGTCCTCGTTCGCCGCCTATACGCTGGAGAAAAAGCTGGTCAAGAACCCGCGCGTGCCCTTCGGCAAGGGCGCCATCCAGGGTGTGGCCGGGCCCGAGGCGGCGAATAACGCCGGTGCTCAGACCAGCTTCATCCCTATGCTGACCCTGGGCATTCCGCCCAACGCGGTGATGGCGCTGATGGTCGGGGCGATGACGATCAAGGGCATCCAGCCCGGACCCCAGGTGATGACCAGCAACCCCGAGTTGTTCTGGGGCCTGATCGCGTCGATGTGGGTGGGCAACGCGATGCTGGTGATACTGAATTTGCCGCTGATCGGCATCTGGATCAAGTTGCTGACGGTGCCTTACCGCTTTCTGTTCCCGGCCATCGTCACCTTCTGCTGCATCGGCACGTACACGCTGAACAACAACAATTTTGACGTTTTCATGACGGCCATCTTCGCCCTGGTCGGCTATGTGTTCTACAAGCTGAGCTGCGAACCGGCCCCGTTGCTGTTGGGCTTCATCCTGGGCCCGATGATGGAAGAGAACCTGCGCCGCGCGCTGTTGCTGTCGCGCGGCGATTGGAGCACCTTCATGACACGTCCGCTGTCCGCCGGTCTGCTGATTGCCGCCGTGCTGATGGTGGTGGTGGTGATGCTGCCGTCGATCAAGAACAAGCGCGAGGAGGCGTTCCAGGACGCGGATTGATTCCGGTTCCTCGCAACCTTGAAGAGGCCCGGTGACCCCGGGCCTTTTCTATTCCGGTTCGCCGTGCCGGCCCGAGCCCGAGGCAAAACGGCCGGCGCCTTGCAGCGTCTCGCCGCTGGCCAAGGTGACGAGGCCCAGGCGCGTCTCCTCGGCCATCGCCGCATCGAACTGAAGGCCGCTCTGGCTCAGCACGCTGCGCCTGTCATTGCGCAGGCAGTGCTGGGGCAGGGCGGCGAGTTCATGGGCCAGTTGCTGGGCGGCGATCAAGACCTGGCCCTCTGGCACCAGGCGATTGAGCAGGCCGAACTGCAGCGCCTCGTCGGCGGCGACGGCGCGGCCGGTCAAGATCATGTCCAGCGCACGGCTCTCGCCGATCAGCCGGGGCAGGCGCACCGTGCCGCCATCGACCAGGGGCACGCCGAAGCGGCGGCAGAACACGCCAAACTGGGTTGTCGGGTCGGCCACGCGCAGATCGCACCACAGCGCGAGCTCCAGGCCACCGGCGACGGCATAGCCGCTGATGGCGGCGATGACCGGCTTGCCGAGAAGCATGCGCGTCGGGCCCAGCGGACCGGGGGCCTGCATATTCGCCTCGACCTTCAGCGCGCGCTCCGGCTCACCACTGGCCAGCGCCTTCAGGTCGGCGCCGGCGCAGAAGTTGCCGCCCGCACCGGTGAGCACGGCGACATGGGCGCTGACGTCGGCATCGAAGGCGGTGAACAGCTCGACCAGGCGGCGCGCGGTGGCGCCGTCGATGGCATTGCGCGCCTCGGGGCGGTTCAGGGTCAGGGTCCAGACCGGGCCATCGACCTCAAGCAGCACGCAGTCCTCTTCCATGGCAGCGCCCCTAGAAATTCTCCAGCGCCAACTTGACGCCGGCCTGCACGATGGCCGCCTCGTCATCGGGCAACTCGACCTCCATGCGCAGCAGCTGCGCGCCCAGGGTCTTGCCAAGGTTGTCGCTGCGCAGGCTCAGCGCCGCACCACCGTTCAGCGCGCCGTTGAGTACCAGCTTGATCGCCAGCAGATTGGGCAAGAGGTAGAGGTCGACGCGGCCGGCGTCGGCGCTGCCCAGGTGATGGGCAAAGTGCGCGGCGATGCGCTCGCGGGTGATGACGCGAGAGAGCGTCGCGTATCCCGCCGCATCCCAGGCGAACAGGCCCAGGTCGGCGCGGTCGGCCTTGTCGCCGCTGCGGGCGTGGGCAATGCTTGCAAGGCGCAGCTTCATGGTTGCACCTCGCTCAGTTCGACCTTCACCATCGGCTCGATCAGCTCACGAGCCACCTGGCTGGGCCACAGACCCAGCAGCTGGCTGGCCGGCTGGATGCCATGAAAGCCGCCCATGAAGGGTGGGCCGGACAGGGCCATCCAGGGGAACAGCCGAGGGAAGGCGTCTGCCACGCGCTTGTCGGAAGCCCGCACTGCCATGCGCAGCCAGACCTCGTTCAGTTCGGCCTCTCGCGTGGTGTCGGCGTGCGGCCCCAAAAAGCTGTCATGGCCCAGGAACTCGACGTGCAGCTCATCGTGGCGCATCCGCTTCTCATCCATCTGGGTCTTGATCGAGGCGACCACGGCGCGGGCCTTGGCCATCGCGTCGGGCCAGCAAAAACCCAGCACGGCCGAGCCCATCCAGCCGTTCTCGTAGCCGGCCACCAGCTTCAGCGTCGCTGGTGGCGCCGAGCCCGTGGCGCCGCGCACGCGCACGCGGCTGCCACCCAGTTCGTCGAGCTGTATCGTGCTCATGTTCAGCACCACATCGGGCGACAGATAGCGCTGCGGGTTGTGCACCTCGTAGAGCAGCTGCTGGCGCACTGTGTGGAAGTTGATGCGCCCACCGGTGCCCGGCGCCTTGGTGATGAGGGCGCTGCCGTTCTCGAACACTTCGGCGATGGGGTAGCCGATGTGGGTCAGGTCCGGCACCTTCTGCCAGGCTCCCGCCGAGCCGAAATTGCCACCGGCACCCTGGCCCGAGCATTCGAGCAGATGGCCGACGCAAAGCCCCTGCGCGAGGCGGTTCCATCCCTCAGCGTCGTCGGGCTGCAGCGACCAGCCGAACTCATGGACCAGAGGCGCCAGGAACAGTGCGGCGTCGGCCACGCGGCCTGTCAGCACGATGTCGGCGCCGCGGGCCAGCGCCTCGACGATGGGCGCCGCGCCCAGATAGGTGTTGGCGAAGACCAGCCGCTCACGCACCTCGTCTATCGCCGCGCCAGTGTCGAGGTGGGCCAGGTCTTGCCCCTGGGCGCGCAGGGCATCAATGCGGTCGAGCAGCGCGTCACCGGTGACGACGGCGATGCGCGCCGTCCAGCCCCTGGCCTTGAAGGCGGCCAGCAGCGCATCGCGCGCGCCGGCCGGGTTCAGACCGCCGGCATTCAGCACGAACTTGACGCCAGCCTGTTGGGCCATCGGCCACAGGGCGCTGAGCATGGGCACGAGGTCTCGGGTGAAGCCTGCGGCCGGGTCCCTGGCCTGGTCCTTGCGCAGAATCGCCAGGGTCAGCTCGGCCAGGTGGTCGGAGCAGACGTAGTTCACCTCGCCGAACTCGATTGCCGCGCGTATCGGCTCCCAGTTGTCGCCGTAGAAGCCGAGGCCGGAGGCGAGGCGGATCTTTTTCATCTCACCTGCTCCAGGGCGCTTGGGGTGGCCCCTCCGACATTGGAAGCTTGGGGCGGCTGGGACGAGGGTGCGCCGGCCGCTGCGGGCTGAAGCCTTGCCCGGCCCTGAACGGGCCGGACTCCGGCTTCTTTATGCCCGCTGCGACCGACGCACCCTCATCCCAGCACTTTCGGGTGTACGGGCGCGCCAAGCCCCAATGCCTGCGCACTACTCGGGGGCGGCGGCCACCAGCGTATCCGCAGAGGGGTTGGGGGGGGTTGCCACGGCGGGCATAAGGAAGCTGGAGGTCGGTACGTTCAGGACCGGCCCAAGCTTCAGCCCGCCGTGGCAGCCCCCCCCAACCCCTCTGCCAGGCCACCGAAGCGATGCACAGTGTGATCAGTCTCACGTCAGGCTTTCAAGTCGGATGGGTGACCAGGGCCACCGTCTGCTCGGCCAGTGCGTCCAGGCT
>JADMJJ010000116.1 GCA_018780645.1 Burkholderiaceae bacterium | reverse complement strand
TGCCCAGGCGCGAAGGGAAGGGCACACCGGCGGCCAGCGCGTCCTGCACCTCCTGGGGCATGCCGAACAGCATCGGCGTGCCGAAGATGCCCGGGGCGATGGTCATGTTGCGGATGCCATTGCGTGCCAGGTCGCGGGCGATCGGCAGGGTCATGCCGACGACGCCGCCCTTGGAGGCTGCATAGGCGGCCTGGCCGATCTGACCGTCATAGGCGGCGACCGAGGCGGTCGAGATCAACACGCCGCGCTCGCCGGTGGCCTCAGCATCGTTCTTGCACATGGCCTCGGCAGCCAGGCGGATCATATTGAAGCTGCCGATCAGGTTGACGGTGATGACCTTGGCGAACTGGCCCAGCGCGTGTGCGCCTTCCTTGCCCACGGTCTTGGCGGCGGGGGCGATCCCGGCGCAGTTCACCAGGCCCATCAGCTTGCCCATGCTGGTGGCCTTGGCCACCACGGCCTGGCCGTCGGCCTCCTGGCTGACGTCACACCTGACGAAAGCGGCTACGTCGGCGCCCAGCTCGGCCGCCAGTGCCTCGCCGCGATCGGCGGCCAGATCGGCGATCACCACCTTGGCGCCTTCGCGCACCAGCATGCGTGCCGTGCCTTCACCGAGGCCCGAAGCCCCGCCGGTGACGATGAATACCTTGCCTGCGATTTCCATGGAAACGTCTCCTGAAGATGAGAGTCGAGTTACGTTGACGTAAACGTCAATTGTCGGCCAAAAACAAAGCCGCTGAAAAGCGGCTTTTGCTTGGGGGCCTGAAGCAGGCTCAGGCAAGTGCTTCCAGCGCCCGTGCGGTGATCTCGTCCACCGTGCCCATGCCAGCGATGCGGCGGTATTGCGGCGCCTGTGCATCGCCGGTCTTGGCCCAGCTGCCGTAGTAGTCGACCAGCGGCCGCGTCTGGGCCTGATAGACGTTCAGACGATGCTTGACGGTCTCTTCCTTGTCGTCATCGCGCTGGATCAGCGCCTCGCCGGTCACGTCGTCCCGGCCCTCGACCTTGGGCGGGTTGAATTTGACATGGTAGGTGCGGCCCGAGGCCGGGTGCGAGCGGCGGCCGCTCATGCGTTCGATGATGGCTTCGAAGGGCACGTCGATCTCGAGCACGAAGTCCAGCTTCACGCCGGCTGCCTTCATTGCGTCTGCCTGCGGAATGGTGCGCGGGAAACCGTCGAACAGGAAGCCGTTGGTGCAGTCCGGCTGAGCAATGCGTTCCTTGACCAGGCTGATGATCAGATCGTCGCTGACCAAGCCCCCGGACTTCATCACCGCATCGGCCTGAAGGCCCAGTGGCGTGCCGGCCTTGACGGCCGCGCGCAGCATGTCGCCGGTGGAAATCTGCGGAATGCCGAACTTGTTGCAGATGAAGGCCGCCTGGGTGCCTTTGCCGGCGCCGGGGGCGCCCAGTAGTATCAGTCGCATGGGTCTCCTCAATGCTGTGTGAGGGCGCTTGCACAGCGCCTCGGGCTTGTCAGTGAGGATAGCATGGGCACTCTAGCGCTACCCTTACAAACAGGGCCCGGGCCTGAGCAAATCGCGCACCCGGTCGAGGTCTTGCGGTGTGTCCACGCCCGGGCCGGGCAGGGCCTGGCTGACGTGCACGGCGATGCGTTCGCCATGCCACAGCACGCGCAGCTGCTCCAGCGCCTCTATCTGCTCCAGCGGGCTGGCCTCGAGCGCAGGGAAGCGGCGCAGGAAGCCGGCGTGGTAGGCATAGAGGCCGACATGGCGCAGCGGCGTGATGGCGTGCGGCGTGGCCTTGCCATCGACCGACCCGTCGCGCCACCAGGGTATCGGCGCGCGGGAGAAGTACAACGCGCGTCCGGCCGCATCAAGCACGACCTTGACCACATTCGGATTGGCGAAATCGGCGGCCCGCTCCAGCGCATGGGCCACGGTGCTCATCACACAGTCGGGGCGGGCCAGCAGCATCTCGGCACAGGCATTGATCAGCTCGGGGGCGATCAAGGGCTCATCGCCCTGCACATTGACGACCAGGTCCTGGCCATCGAGGCCCAGCTGCACGCAGGCCTCGGCCAGGCGGTCGCTGCCGCTGGCATGGTCGGCGCGTGTCATCACCGCGCGTACGCCATGTTGCGAGCAGGCGGCACGCACCTCCTCGGCATCGGTGGCGACGACGACCAGGCCGGCCCGCGACAGCGCGGCACGACGGGCCACATGGACGATCATCGGCAGGCCGTGGATGTCGGCCAGCGGCTTGCCGGGCAGGCGTGTCGAGGCCAGTCGCGCCGGGATGATGACGGTGAAACTCATGGTGCTACGGGGTCCGGGGCGTCCGAGCCCGCGGCAGGCAGCGCACGGGCCTCGTTCTCCAGCATCACCGGAATGCCGTCGCGGATCGGGAAGGCCAGCCGGTCGGCATGGCAGACCAGTTCGTGTAGCGGCGCACCCGGCGCTTCGCGCAGACCCTCCAGCGGGCCCTTGCAAACGGGGCAGACCAGCAATTCCAACAAGCGGTGATCCATCGGTGGGGCCAGGCCTCAGCCTGGTCGGTGTTTGAGGTGGGGCTGCAGGGCCTGCAGCAGGGCCGGCTCGAAGGCCGGCTCGGGTTGGAAGTCTAGCGCCACTACCCAGATCCGGGTGGCGCCGGCGGCCGCGGGCCGGATCTTGATCGCGTCTTTCTCGGTCAGCACGACATCGGCCGTGTCGGCGGGCCATGGCAGGGTGGTGAAGTCATGGTGGTCGGGCAGGGGCAGCTTTGTGATGTTCAGTCCGGCCGCGACCAGCATGTCGAAGAAGCGCTGCGGCTGGGCCATGCCGGCGGCGGCCAGCAACGGCCGCCCGCGCAATGCTTCCAGTGCCAGGGCAAGGGCCGGGCGGCCCAGCCACCAGTCGGCCAGGGTCACGGCACCGGTCAGTTGCCGCCGGCCCAGATAGCCGGCCAAGTGGGTGCTGGGCCGCCCGGCGTTGTAGAGCACCAGCGTGTCGGCGGGCAGCAGCGCGGGCGCGGGCTGGCGCAGCGGGCCGGCCGGCAACAGACGGCCATTGCCCAGGCCTCGCGCGTCGAACACCAGCACGTTCAGGGCACGGGGTAGTGGCAGATGTTGCAGGCCATCATCGCTGATGATGAGGTTCAGCCGCGGGTGGGCGGCCAGCAGCGCCAGTGCCGCAGCCACGCGGCTGCGACCGACGGCCACCGGCACGCCGCCGCGCTTGTGGATCAGCAGCGGTTCGTCACCGACCTGGGCGGCCGTGCTCAGCGCGTCCAGCACCTGCACGGCATCCGTGTGTCGGCCATAGCCGCGCGAGATCACGCCCACCAGCAGGCCGCGCTGCTGCAGCAGCTGCAGCAGGGCCAGCACCGTCGGCGTCTTGCCGGCCCCGCCGACGATCAGATTGCCGACCACGATGACCGGCACCGGCAGGACCTGGCGCTTGCGCAGTCCGGTGGCGTAGAGCCAGCGATGCAGGCCGCTCAGCGCGGCATAGAGCCATGACAGCGGGCGCAGCGCCAGCTGCAGCAAGCCGCCCACCTGCCAGGACCGCTCGATGCGCTGGGCCAGGGACATGGGGCGGCGCACCTCAGCGCGCAGGGCTGGCGGCCGGGCTGCCGCCGGGGTTGGTCTGGGTCGCGAAGGTCAGCTTGGCCAGGCCGGCGCGGCGGGCGGCGTCCATCACATTGATGACCGACTGGTGGGCGGCCGAGGCATCGGCCGAGACGATCACGATCACCTCGGGCGAGCCGCCGCTGGCGGCCGTCAGCGCCTGGGCCAGGATCTCGGGCGAGCGGCCATCGATGAGCTGACGGTTGACCGAGTAGCGGCCATCGGCCGACACGGCGACGATGACCTCGCGCGGCCGGTCTCGGGCGCGCTCGGCGTCTGCCACCGGCAGGCTGATCTGCAGCTCGGTGAACTTCGAGTAGCTGGTGGACAGCATCAGGAAGATCAGCACCACCAGCAGCACGTCGATGAAGGGGATCAGATTGATCTCGGGCTCGTCCCGTTCGTGGCGGCGAAAGCGCATGGGCGTGCCTCCCTTATGTCGGGGCTGCCACGACGGGGGCAGGTGCAGCGGGCGCAGCGGTGACTGCGGCGTTCACGGCCGGCGGCGTGCGCACCGAGAAGCGCATCAGGTGCGGCACCAGGCGCTCGGTGGCCTGCTCCATGTCGAGGGTGAACCCGTCGACCAGGCCGCGGAAATAGCGGTAGAACATCAGCGAGGGGATGGCGATGATCAGGCCGAAGGCGGTGTTGTACAGCGCGATCGAGATGCCGTGCGCCAGCAGGGCCGGGTTGCCGCCGGTGGGCGACTGCGAGCCGAAGATCTCTATCATGCCGACCACCGTGCCCAGCAGACCCAGCAAGGGTGCTGCCGAGGCAATCGTGCCCAGCGCGTTCAGGTAGCGTTCCATCTGGTGCACAGCGGCGCGGCCGGCCGATTCGAACACCTGGCGCAGCCCATCCTCGCTGATGCGGGCGTCGGCAATCACCGCGCGCAGGCCGGTGGCCATCAGCAGGCCCAGCACCGAATTCTGCGCCAGCTTGTTGACCACATCGGCCGCCGGCAGATTGGCTCGGGTGACCGACATCACCTCGTCCAGCAGCGTGGCCGGCGCGATGCGCACGGTGCGCAGGCTGGAAAAGCGTTCGATGATCAGCGTCAGCGCCACCACCGAGCACAGAAGCAAGGGCCAGATCGGCCAGCCAGCGGCTTGTATGATCGAAAACAAGGACATCCCCCTGATGCAGGTCCGGCAGATCAAGCGCCGGGCGGCGTGCAGGCTGCTCACCGCCCGGGCTCGGGACGCGCGATTATGGCCTGAACCCGGAGCCTTTTCGGCCGTGACCGCCGCCGGACTTGTGCACAGGACTCGGACAATCCACCGTGGCTGTGGACAACTTTGTGAACAAGCGGGCTGGAATGCCCGCCAAGCCGCGAAAACACAGGGCCTGCAACAGATTGCTTAAAAATTGGGCATGAAAAAATCTTTTGAAATCAAGCACATACACCGATATTTCAGGCTCGTGACTGGTATATGGGCCGCTTGGATCATCGCCGCCGGCGCTGTGGAGTTCCGGCCCGTGGCTGCCCCTGGAGCGGCCTGTGGTTGAGGCCGCCGGACGGGGTCTGCAACGGGTGACCTGGAGCGTCGGCGGGCTGGTGGCGGCGGTGGCCGACACGCTGCAGGCGCGCTTTGCCAGCTGCACGGTCGAGGGCGAGTTGTCCGGCTTCAGCCGTGCCAGCAGCGGCCATTGCTACTTTACGCTGAAGGACGCCGATGGCGCGGCGGCGCTGGTGCGCTGCGCGATGTTCAAGCGCGCCGCCAGCCTGCTGGACTTCGCCCCGGCCGATGGGCAGCGTGTCGAGCTGCGCGGACGACTGGCGGTCTATGAGCCGCGTGGCGAGTTGCAGCTGGTGGTCGAGGCAATGCGCCGGGCCGGCGCCGGCGCGCTGTACGAGCAGTTCCTGCGCCTGAAGGCCAAGCTGGAGGCGCAGGGCCTGTTCGATGGCAGCGTCAAGCGTGCCTTGCCGGCCTTTCCGCAGCGCATCGGCGTGATCACTTCGCGCGGCGCGGCCGCCCTGCACGATGTGCTCACGGCGCTGAAACGCCGCGCGCCCCATGTCGAGGTCATCGTCTACCCCAGCCTGGTCCAGGGCGCCGAGGCACCCGAGGCGCTGGTGCGGGCGATCGAGACCGCCAACGAGCGGTCCGAGGTGGACGTGCTGATCGTTTGCCGCGGCGGCGGCTCGCTGGAGGACTTGTGGGCCTTCAACGATGAACGGGTGGTGCGGGCGATTGCCACCTCGGGCCTGGTGATTGCCTGCGGCGTCGGCCACGAGACCGACGTCACCCTGGCCGATCTGGCCGCCGATCTGCGCGCGCCCACGCCTACGGCGGCGGCCGAGCTGGTGTCACCGTCGCGCCAGGCCAATCTGGATGCGCTGGGTGCCCTGGCCGCGGCGCTGACCCGCCGCGTCGATCAGCGCCTGGAGGCCGCCGCCCAGCGCCTGGACCGCGTCGCCCTGCGCCTGGCCCGGCCGGCCGATGCGCTGGCCAGCCAGCAGCAGCGGCTGGCCTGGCTGTCGCACCGGCTCAGCGTGGCCGTGCAACGTAGCCAGACCCGGCAGGCCGAGCTGACCGGCCGCCTGGGCCGGCGCCTGCTGCTGGCCGGCCCGAAACGCCGCATGAGCGCCGAGCTGCATCTGGACGCACTGGAAGGGCGCCTGCGCAGCCTCGACCCGCGCCAGGTGCTGGCGCGCGGCTTTGCCTGGCTGGACGATGGCCAGGGCAACCCGCTGAGTTCGGTCGCTCAGCTGCACCAGGGTCAGGACTTGCATGCGGTGCTGGCCGACGGCCAGGCCCAACTGCAGGTGCGCTCGGTGCTACCCGACGCCGCACCCTGAACAGGGGCTTGCCGGCCTGCTGCCGGCGGGCCATGCGAAGCTGCCTACAATGCCGCCCAGACCCCGTCCCAACTATTCTCACAAGCCAAGGAGCCGATATGGAACACACCCTGCCCGCACTGCCCTATGCCAAGGATGCACTCGCCCCTCACTACAGCCAAGAAACGCTGGAGTTTCACCACGGCAAGCATCACAACGCCTATGTGGTGAACCTGAACAATCTGCAGAAGGGCACCGAGTTCGAGGCGATGACCCTGGAAGAGATCATCAAGAAGTCCAGCGGCGGCATCTACAACAACTCGGCCCAGATCTGGAACCACACCTTCTTCTGGAGCTGCATGAAGCCGGCCGGCGGCGGTGCACCCAAGGGCGCGCTGGCCGACGCGATCAATGCCAAGTGGGGCAGCTACGACGCCTTCAAGGAAGCTTTCACCAAGAGCGCAGTGGGCAACTTCGGTTCCGGCTGGACCTGGCTGGTGAAGAAGCCCGATGGCACGGTGGACATCGTCAACACCGGCGCTGCCGGCACGCCGCTGACCACCGCTGACAAGGCGCTGCTGACGGTCGACGTCTGGGAACACGCCTACTACATCGACTACCGCAATCTGCGCCCGAAGTTCCTCGAGGTGTTCCTGAACAACCTGGTGAATTGGGACTTCGCCGAAGCCAACTTCGCTTGAGCCTGGTGCTCATCTACAAGGCCGGTCGTTGACCGGCCTTTTTCACGATGCGTATCCTGCTCGTTGAAGACGATCCTGCACTGAGCCTGGGCCTGGTGCGTGCGCTCGAGCGCGAGGGCTGGCAGGTGGACCTGCTGGCCGATGGCGAGCATGCGGTGGCTCAAGGCCTGATCGCCCAGTACAACCTGGCGGTGCTGGACCTGGGCCTGCCGCGCCTGGATGGCATGAGCGTGCTGCGCCGCTGGCGGGCCGGTGGCGCGACGCTGCCGGTGCTGCTGCTGACCGCCCGCGATGAACTGGCCGACCGGGTGGCCGGACTCAATGCGGGCGCCGACGACTATCTGGTCAAGCCCTTCGACCTGCCCGAGCTGATCGCCCGGCTGCGTGCGCTCAAACGCCGCGTGCACGGCCGCGTCACCGAGACGCTGCAACTGGGCGAATTGCAGCTCGATGTGGCGCACCGCGAGCTGAGCTTTCGCGGCGCGCCGGTGCGCGTCAGCCCGCGTGAGTACGCCCTGACCGAGATGTTGATGCAGCGCTCCGGCAAGGTGGTCGGCAAGGACGCCATCGTCGCCACCCTGTCGAGCTGGGAGGCGGATTTCAGCGAGAACTCGGTCGAGGTCTATGTGCACCGGCTGCGCAAGCGCTATGCCGAGCTGGGCATCAGCATCCGCACGGTGCGGGGCTTTGGCTACATGATGGAACTGAGCGCTCCGTCGGAGGCAGCCGAGCCGCCCGAGTTGCCATGATCTCGATCGGCGGCCGCCGTCGGCGAAGCCTGCGCAGGCAATTGCTGGTGCCGCTGGCCTGGGTCTGGCTGCTGGGCATGGGCATGGCCGTGATGGGCGCCTTCTGGCTGGCGCGCAGCAGCGCCAGCGCCGCCTTCGACCGCGGCCTGCAGGACGAGGCCGCGGCGCTGGCGGCGCGCATCACCTGGTCGGACCGCGGCCCCTTTCTGGACCGCACGCGCCAGGCCATGGAGGCACCCGGCTGGGACGGCGCCGAGCGCAACGGCTTCGTGCTGCTTGCTGCCGATGGCACGGTGCTGGCCGGCGATGCGCTGGTGCCGGTGCCGCTGCCCGTCCCGACCCTGGCGGGGCCCTCGGCCAGCTTCGAGCGGCCGCTGCTGGTTGATACCAGCCACCAGGGCAAGACGGTGCGTGCGGCGATGTTCTCCGTTGCCTCGCCGATGCTGGACAGCTCGGTCACCCTGATCGTCGTCGAGACGCCCGACAAGCGCCAGGCGCTGCTTCGCGACATTCTGGTCGCCATGGCCCTGCCTGCGCTGGCCCTTGGATCACTGACCTTCATCCTGCTCGCCTGGGGCATCAGCCGCGGCGTGCGGCCGCTGCAGGCCGTGGCCGCGGAGGTGGCCGGCCGCGGCGAACGCGACTGGCGGCCCCTGTCGCTGGATCAGGTGCCGCTGGAGGCCTTGCCGCTGATCGAGCGCATCAACACCCTGCTCAGCGATGTGCGGGCCTCGGTGTCGGTGCAGCGCCGCTTTGTGGCCGACGCCGCCCATCAGCTGCGCACGCCGGTGGCCGGCATACGGGTGCTGACCCAGGAGTTGCAGCAGGAGCTGGCCAGCTGCGCCAACCAGGCTCATGCGCCGGTGATCAACGCCTTGCTGCTGTCCAGCGACCGGCTGTCACGTCTGATCGGCCAACTGCTGAGCCTGGTGCGCTCGGAAGCTGCGCTGTCCTTCGAGGGCGAGCAGTCGCTGCAGAACATCGTGCCCCTGGTTCGAGAGGCGGCCGAGCCGCTGGCGCTGCGCGCGCTGCGCGACGGGCGCAACCTGGCCCTAGACGCGCCCGACGACATCGTGCTCGCCCGCGCCCATGGTCTGTGGCTCGGTGAGGCACTGGCCAATGTGATCGACAACGCCCTGCGCTATGGCGGGCCGAATATTGTCGTGCGCGTCCTGCCGCAGCCGGGCGGGGCGCTGCTCAGCGTCGAGGACGACGGGCCGGGCATTGCCGCCGAGCACCTGCCACGCATCTGCGAGCCCTTCTGGCGCGGCGAGCGTGCCGATACCCGCACTGACGGTGGCACCGGCCTGGGCCTGGCCATCGCCCATGATGTCGTGGTGCGGCTGGGCGGGCGGCTGCTGGCCGAGTCGCGACCGGACTACCCGGGCCTGCGCATCAGCATGGTGCTGAGCTGCTAGAACTCAAGGTTTGAATGGCGCGCCGCTGAGCTTGGCCCCGGCCTTGATGCCACGCTTGTCGAACCAGCGCGAGTTCATCTCCAGCACGAAGCGCACCGGCTTGGTCGAGCAGTGCGAGTCCAGCGTCTGGGGTTTCATCTCGTCGATGTTGACGATGGTGCCGTCATCGGCCACAAAGGCTATGGCCAGCGGCAGCAGGGTGTTCTTCATCCAGAAGCACTGCTGGCCGGCCTGCTCGAAGATGAACAGCATGCCCTGGCTGGCACCCATGCTGCTGCGGTGCATCAGGCCGATGGCGCGTTCATCGGGCGACTGCGCGACCTCGGCGCTGATCTTGTGCATGCCCAGGCCGAGGGTCACGGCCGGCAGCCGTTGCGGGCCGTCCTGGGCCATCGCCGTGCCGGCAAGCGCCGACAGCAGCGCCAACACCAGAGCGCTCAGCGCTGTCAATATGCGAGCACGAAGGTGCGATAGGGGGAAGGGCTTGATATAGATCATGTGGGCCGGTGGTAGTCTCCCCTAGATTATGGGCGCTGCCTGCTTGCATTGATACGAGCACCGATGTCCTCTGCCTCCTACCCCACGCTCCTGCCCGTCATGTCAGGCGACGCCAGTGCGCCAGCCGCACCGGCCGCGCCCGCGGGCAGCGGATTGGGCAGCCTGGCCGAGTGCTCGCAGTGGCAGAGCAGCACAGACGGCCAGCGCCTGGCCCTGTCTCAGCTGGTGCTCAGCGGCCTGCATTGCGCCGCCTGTGCCGGCATCATCGAGTCGGCGCTGCGCCGTCAGCCGGGCGTGCTCGATGCCCAGGTCAATGCTGCCAGCCAACGACTGGCCCTGCAATGGAGTCCGGTCTTGACCGATGCGCCTGCATTGCTCAGGGCCATTAACAAGGCCGGCTATGGCGCCGCCCCCGATGTGGCCGCGCCGGCTCTGGCCTTGCGCAAGGCCGAGCACCGCAAGGCAGTCTGGCGCCTGTTCGTGGCCTGGTTTCTGATGATGCAGGTGATGATGCTGGCCGCGCCCGCCTATCTTGCGGAGCCCGGCGACATGGCTCCCGACCTGAAGTTGCTGATGCAGTGGGGCAGCTGGGTGCTCAGTCTGCCGGTGATGCTGTTCGCCGCCGGCCCGTTCTTCCAGGCGGCCTGGCACCAGCTGCGTCAACGCAGTCTGGGCATGGACGTGCCGGTGGCGCTGGGCCTGGCGGTCAGTTTCATCGCCAGCACCGGGGCCACGTTTGATCCGGGGGGGCTGTTCGGCCACGAGGTCTATTTCGATTCGCTGACGATGTTTGTCGCCTTCCTGCTCAGCGGCCGTTACCTTGAGTTGCGCGCCCGCCATCGCGTGGCGGACTCGCTGGAGACGGCGTTGTCGCAGCGGCCCGAGATGGCGCAGCGCCTCGGCGCCGATGGTCGGGTCAGCGAGGTGCGCATTGGCGAGTTGGTCGTCGGCGACCATGTGCAGGTGCTGGCCGGCCAGGGTTTTCCGGCCGACGGCCTGGTGCTGCGGGGTGCCACCGAGGTCGATGAGGCGCTGCTGACCGGTGAGTCAAGGCCGGTTCCCAGGCATGAGGGGGATGCTGTGGTGGCCGGCAGCGTCAACCTGCAGTCGCCGGTGCTGGTGCAGGTGCAACGGGTGGGCGCCGATACCCGACTGGAAGGCATCAAGGCGCTGATGCGCGGCGCGATGACGCGCCGGCCACAGCAGCTGCGCGTGGCCGACCGGGTGGCGGCGGTCTTCCTCTGGGGTGTGTTGCTGCTGGCCGCCGCCGGGGCGCTGGCCTGGAGCCAGATCGATCCCTCGCGAGTGGTCTGGGTGGCGGTAAGCGTGCTGATCGTCACCTGCCCCTGTGCGCTGGCCCTGGCTGCGCCGTCCGCCTGGCTGGCCGCCACCGGGGCGCTGGCGCGGCGCGGCCTGCTGCTGCAACGCATCGAGCTGCTCGACAGCCTGGCCACAGTCACCCATGTGGTGCTGGACAAGACCGGCACGGTGACCGAGGACAGCCTGGAGCTGATCGCCGCCGAGGCGCTGGATGCGCGCCCGCTGCGCCTTGCGGCGGCACTCGCGCGGCAGTCGCAGCATCCGCTGTCCAGAGCCCTGGCGCGCGCCTGTCCGCCCGAGGGGCCGGAGCAGGGCCTTTGGACCGACGTCGCCGAAGTGGCCGGCTGTGGCCTGCAGGCCCGGGACGCTGACGGCAAGGTCTGGCGGCTGGGTGCACCCGCCTGGGTCATGCCGGCCACGCCAACCGATGGCAGCGAGGCCGCCCGTCTGATGTTCGGCCCTTACCCGGCTGACGGTGCCCCGACACTGGCGCTGCACTTCCAGGAGACCCTGCGCGCCGACGCCTTGCTGGCCGTGCAGCGCCTGCAGGCCCAGGGGCTGGCGGTGAGCCTGCTGTCGGGCGACGTCGCAGCGCGGGTCGACGAGGTGGCCGCACGACTTGGCATTGCGCAGGCGGTGGCTGGGGCCACACCGGAACTGAAGCTGGCCCATGTCAGCGCCCTGCAAGCCCAGGGTCACAAGGTGCTGATGGTCGGCGATGGCATCAATGACGCGCCGGTGCTGGCCCAGGCCGATGCGTCGGTCGCGATGGGGCAGGGCGCCCTGATTGCCAAGGCCCAGGCCGATGGCTTCCTGCTGTCCGGGCGGCTGGCCGATATCTCCGCCGCGCGCGAACTGGCCCTGCGCACGCGGCGCGTGGTCGTGCAGAACCTGGGCTGGGCATTGACCTACAACATGGCCTGCATTCCGCTGGCCCTGATGGGTTGGCTGCCTCCCTGGGCGGCTGGCATCGGCATGGCGGCAAGTTCGCTGCTGGTGGTAAGCAACAGCCTGCGCCTGGGGCGCGGTCTTGACAACAGGGACTGAGCGAGACGATGGACATTCTTTATCTGCTGATCCCGATCTCGGTTTTGCTTGTGCTGTTGATTCTTGGCGTGTTCGGCTGGGCGCTCAACAGCGGCCAACTGGAAGACCTTGAGCGTGAGGGCGCACGAATCGTGGAAGAAGACGGCCTGGAGCTTGATGCTCATCAAGGTGCACGGCCGTCCGCGCCCTAACAATTCCCTTGTTCGTATCTAGGGTATGAGGAGTACTTAAATGGCAAGTTTGGCTGCAAGTCAGGGGCGACCACCAGGCCCCGTCTATGACGACGGCGTGGTGCGCATGTTTGCACTGGCCTCGGTGCTGTGGGGTGTGGTGGGGATGCTGGTGGGCGTGATCATCGCCGCGCAGCTGACCTGGCCCGAGTTGAACCTGGGCATTTCCTTCCTGAGCTACGGGCGCCTGCGCCCGCTGCACACGAACGCGGTGATCTTTGCCTTCGGCGGTTGTGCGCTGATGGCCACCTCGCTGCATGTGGTTCAGCGCACCGGTCAGACCCGGCTGTTCGCGCCAGGTCTTGCCTGGTTCGTGTTCTGGGGCTGGCAGCTGGTGATACTGTCCGCGGCGATCACGCTGCCGCTGGGCATGACCAGCGGCAAGGAATACGCCGAACTCGAGTGGCCGATCGACATCCTGATCACCCTGGTCTGGGTGGCCTACGCGGTCGTGTTCTTCGGCACAGTCGGCCGGCGCAAGATCAATCACATCTTCGTCGCCAACTGGTTCTTCGGCGCCTTCATCATCGCCGTGGCCCTGCTGCATCTGGTCAACAGCGCCGCCATTCCGGTGAGCCTGTTCAAGAGCTACTCGGCCTACGCCGGGGTACAGGATGCGATGGTGCAGTGGTGGTATGGCCACAATGCGGTGGGCTTCTTCCTCACCGCCGGCTTCCTGGGGATGATGTACTACTACATCCCCAAGCAGGCGGGTCGTCCGGTCTACAGCTACCGCCTTTCCATCGTCCACTTCTGGGCGCTGATCTTCACCTATATGTGGGCCGGTCCGCACCACCTGCACTACACGGCACTGCCGGACTGGGCGCAGAGCGTGGGCATGGTGTTCTCGCTGGTGCTGCTGGCGCCGAGTTGGGGCGGCATGATCAACGGCGTGATGACGCTGTCGGGTGCCTGGCACAAGCTGCGTGACGATCCGATCCTGAAGTTCCTGATCGTGGCGCTGTCCTTCTACGGCATGTCGACCTTCGAGGGTCCGATGATGTCGATCAAGACGGTCAACGCGCTGAGCCACTACACCGACTGGACCGTCGGCCATGTGCACTCCGGGGCCCTGGGCTGGGTGGGCATGATCTCGATGGGCGCGCTGTACCACCTGATACCGCGCATGTTCGGCCGCACGCAGATGTACAGCAAGTCGGCGATCGAGCTGCACTTCTGGATCGCGACGCTGGGCATCGTGCTCTACATCGCCGCGATGTGGATTGCCGGTGTGATGCAGGGCCTGATGTGGCGCGCCATCAACCCGGACGGCACCCTGGTCTACACCTTTGTCGAGAGCGTCAAGGCGACCTTCCCGTTCTATGTGGTGCGGCTGCTGGGCGGCCTGCTCTATCTGAGCGGCATGCTGATCATGGCCTGGAATGTGGTGATGACGGTGCGTGCTGGCCGGGCAACGCCGGTCGCAATTCCGCAGGTGCCGGCCATGCCGGCCCATGCTTGACTCGAGGAGAACAACAATGGCGACTCCACACGCGCCCGCCGGTCACGAGAGAATCGAGACCAGCAACTTTTTGATGATTGTGCTGATACTGCTGACGGTGGCCGTGGGCGGCATCGTCGAGATCGTGCCGCTGTATTTCCAGCGCTCGACCACGCAGGCGGTGCCGGGTCTGAAGCCCTATGACGCCTTGCAGCTCGCGGGCCGCGACGTCTACATCCGCGAGGGTTGCTACAACTGCCACTCGCAGATGATCCGTCCGCTGCGCGCCGAGACACTGCGCTATGGGCACTACTCGACAGCTGGCGAGTTCGTCTACGACCACCCCTTCCAGTGGGGCAGCAAGCGCACCGGGCCGGATCTGCAGCGAGTTGGTGGCAAGTACAGCGACGAATGGCATCGCATCCACCTGCTGAACCCGCGTGACCTCGTCCCGGAGTCGAACATGCCGGCCTACCCCTGGCTTGCGACCAACAACCTGGCCCCGGCAGACATGGCGCCCAAGTTCCGTGCGCTGCGCACGCTGGGCGTGCCCTACAGCGATGACGAAATCGCCAAGGCGGGTGACGTGGTGAAGGGCAAGACCGAGCTCGATGCCCTGATCGCCTACCTGCAGGTCATGGGCACCGCGGTGAAATAAGGAAAGCAAATGGACATCAATCTTATGAGGGCCCTGGTCACCGTGCTGTCGCTGGTGGCGTTCCTGGTCATCGTCTGGCGGACCTACTCGCGGCACAACAAGCATGCGTTCGACGCCATCGCGGCGTTGCCACTGCAGGAAGACGACGCCCTGCTGGCGGCCGAAGCCGCCGCCGCACCCGCAACCAAGGGGAGATCTGCATGAGCGACTTTTTCTCTTCCGGTTGGTCGCTGTTCGTGGCCGGGTCCACGATTCTCGGCCTCCTGCTGTGCCTGGTCCTGCTGATCATCGCCAGCCGCCGCAAGGTGATGGCCAATGACAACACCACCGGCCATGTCTGGGATGAAGATCTGCGCGAACTGAACAACCCCTTGCCACGCTGGTGGATGGGGCTGTTCGTGCTGACGGTTGTTTTTGCCGGCATCTACCTGGGCCTCTATCCGGGTCTTGGCAGCGTTGGCGGCAGCCTGGGCTGGACCAGTGCCGGCCAGCACAGGGCCGAGATGGATCAGGCCCGCACGGCGATGGCCCCGATCTATGCGAAGTTCAGTGCCATGAGCGCCGAGCAGCTGCATCAGGACCCCCAGGCCATGGCCATCGGCGAGCGTCTGTTCGCCAACAACTGTGCGGCCTGCCACGGCTCTGATGCCAAGGGCAGCAAGGGCTTTCCCAATCTGACCGACCAGGACTGGTTGTGGGGCGGCAAGCTCGAGACCATTGCCGAGACCATCACCAAGGGGCGCAACGGCATGATGCCGCCAATGGCCGCCGCGGTCGGCGGGCCCGACGATGTTCGCAATGTCGCCAACTATGTGCTGAGCCTTTCGGGCAGCCCGCACAACTCGGTCGCGGCCCAACTGGGCAAGGCGAAGTTTGCGGCCTGCGCCGCCTGCCACGGCATGGACGGCAAGGGCAATCAGGCCCTGGGCGCGCCCAATCTGAGCGACAAGGTCTGGCTGCACGGCTGGGGCGAGGATGCGGTGGTGGCGATGATGGTCCAGGGCAAGAACAATGTCATGCCCGCCCATGACACCCGCCTCAGCGCCGAGCAGATCCATGTGCTGGCCGGCTATGTCTGGGGCCTGTCGCAGTCCAGCACGGTGGCAGCGAAGTAAGCGCGCGACATGGACGACAGCAGCAAGCCAGCCACGCCGGCCCCGGCCGCCTCCAAGGGGGCGGGGCGGGTGGTGGCATCGAGCGCCGGGGGAGCCGCAGGCATCGAGATCGTCTCGATGTATGTGTCGGAGAAGAAGATTTACCCGCGCTCGGTGCATGGCTGGTTCGCCGCCTGGCGCTGGGCGCTGGTCTGGATCACTCAGCTGGTGTTCTATGGCCTGGCTTGGCTGCCCTGGAACGGGCGCCAGGCCGTGCTGTTCGACCTCGGCACGCGACGCTTCTATATCTTCGACCTGGTGCTCTACCCGCAGGACTTTATCTACCTGACGGCCCTGCTGCTGATCAGCGCCTACGCGCTGTTCCTGTTCACCGCGGTGGCCGGGCGGCTGTGGTGCGGCTTCGCCTGCCCGCAGACCGTCTACACCGAGATCTTTCTGTGGATAGAGCGCCACTTCGAGGGTGACCGCACCGCGCGCATGCGCCTGGACGCGGCGCCCTGGTCGGCCGAGAAGCTGGCGCGCAAGGGTGGCAAGCAGTTGGCGTGGCTGCTGCTCAGCCTGTGGACCGGTTTCACCCTGGTTGGCTATTTCACGCCGATACGTGAGCTGGCCGCCGAGGCGATGAGCCTGGGCTTTGGCCCCTGGGAATGGTTCTGGGTGCTGTTCTACGGGCTGGCCACCTATGGCAATGCCGGCTTCCTGCGCGAGCAGGTGTGCAAGTACATGTGCCCGTACGCGCGCTTCCAGAGCGCGATGTTCGACAAGGACACGCTGATCATCGGCTACGACGCACAACGCGGCGAGCCGCGCGGTGCCCGCTCGCGCAAGGCCGATCCGGCGGCGCTGAATCTGGGCTCCTGCATCGATTGCACCCTGTGCGTGCAAGTCTGCCCGACCGGCATCGACATCCGCAAGGGCTTGCAGTACGAGTGCATAGGCTGCGCGGCCTGCATCGACGTCTGCGACGAGGTGATGGACAAGATGAACTATCCGCGCGGCCTGATCCGCTATGCCACCCAGCATGGCATCGATGGCGGCTGGACGCGCAAGCAGATGTTCCAGCGCGTGCTGCGTCCGCGCGTGCTGATCTATACCGTGATCCTGCTGGCGCTTTGTGCCGGGCTGCTGCTGAGCCTGAATCTGCGCAGCCCCTTCCGCGTCGATGTGGTGCGCGATCGCGCCTCGCTGGCACGGCTGGTGGACGATGGCTTCATCGAGAACGTGTATCGCTTGCAGATCATGAACGGCACCGAGTCCGAGCAGCGCTATCGCATCGCTGTCGAAGGCCTGCCTGGCCTGCGGCTGGGCAGTGGCGGCGAAGTTGCCGTGGCCTCGACCGAGGCACGCTGGGTGTCGGTGGCGGTGCAGTTGCCGCCCGGGTCGGCCAAGGCGGCCGGGCCCGGGGCTCACCCAATGAAGTTCAAGATCGAGCGCATGGGCGAGACCGGGCAAGCGATGGCCACGGTGCTGGAAAAGTCAACCTTTGTCGTGCCCCGCTGACCGGTACGCGCACAAGGGCTCAAAGCAAACTCAGGAGCAGAGCATGTCCCAACAAATCTCGAAGACCACGGTCGATGGACGCAAGCAGCCCTGGTGGAAGGAGCCGACCATGTGGTTGGTGGTCGGGGGCCCGAGCATCGTCGTGGTGGCCAGCTTCGTCACCCTGGGGCTGGCCCTGAAGTTCCCGGATGCGGTGATCGAGGATAGAGGCCAAGGGGCCGATGCGGTGCAGACGGCCGCTGAAGCGAATGCGCCCGGCGCGGCCCTGACGCCAGCGATGAAGGCCCGCAACCACGCTGCCACGGGTGGTCAATGAGCGAGCCCCAAGTCCTTGTGTCGAGGGTGGGGCGCTGGGCTCTGAGCATCGTCTGGCCGTCGTTCCTGATGGCCGGCGTGCTGGAGATGCTGGTGTTCGCCTGCGTGGATCCGGCCGATCTGCACTGGTTCGGCGGTGCCAGCATGGAGCTGAGCCACCAGGCCATCTACAGCCTGGCTTTCTTCGTGTTCTGGGTGGTGATCAGCCTGGCCGGCGCGCTGACGGCGCTGCTGATGACGACGCCGCCAGGCGAGTCGCCGAATGCGGTGGCGAGGAAGTGGCCTTACTGATGGCTGGCGAAGGCCCCGACCGCCTGCAAGCGGCAGGGCTGTCCCCAACTGATTAGGTCGACGTGCCGCTGTTCACGAGTTTCTGCAGCCCCTCTTGATCCAGGATGCGGATCTGGCGCTGCTTCACTTCCAGCAGGCCCTGCTCCTGGAATTTCGAGAAGGCCCGGCTGACCGTCTCCAGCTTGAGGCCCAGATAGCTGCCGATTTCCTCGCGCGTCATGCGCAGCACCAGGCTGGAGGCCGAGAAGCCCCGGGCTTGCAGGCGCTGGGTCAGGTTCAGCAGAAAGGCGGCCAGGCGCTCCTCGGCGCGCATGCTGCCCAAGAGCAGCATCACCCCATGGTCGCGGACGATCTCGCGGCTCATGATCTTGTGGAACTGACGCTGCAGATCACCGAACTCGCGCGACAGCGATTCGAGCTGCTCATAGGGGATCACACAGACCTGCGAGTCCTCCAGGGCGACCGCGTCACAGGCATGGCGTTCGGTGCTGATGCCGTCCAGGCCCAGCAGTTCGCCGGCCATCTGGAAGCCCGTGACCTGATCGCGCCCGTCCTCGGATGACACGCAGGTCTTGAAGAAACCGGTGCGCACCGCATACAGCGACTGAAAGCTGTCGCCGGTGCGGAACAGGGTCTCGCCGCGGGCCACCGAACGACGTGTCTCGACGAGGGTGTCGAGCTGGTCCAGGTCGGTCTTGTTCAAGCCGACCGGCAGGCACAGTTCGCGAAGATTGCAGCTGGAGCAGGCAACCTTGAACGGTTCTGCCAGTATCGGCGTGTGGCCTGGCTGGGCGGGGTTGAGCCGCACAAAGCGCTGCACGGCGCAGGGTCCGTCACCAGCTTCGCTGGCTTCACGGCAGGCAAGGGGGGCATGGGGGGCAGGGGTGGTGTTGAACATGATGTTCCTCAAGGCTTTGCCGATTGTTGGCGCAAGCCCGCGATCGCTTCTTGATGCAGGTCAATGGGGCAGGCCAATCACCTTGGCAGAGTTCGGCCATCATGCTCGCTACATCCCCCCCCTCCATCGTGAAGAACGCGTCCTCGACCCTTGAGCTCGGCCCCGAGCTGATCACCGAGGAGGCTCTGCGCCGCTTCGATGTGCCGGGCCCGCGCTACACCTCCTACCCAACCGCCGACCGCTTCGTCGAGGCCTTCGCCGAGCCGCAGTACCGCCAGGTGCTGGCCCAGCGCGCCACCGGTGCCATGGTCGGGGGCGTGGCGCCTATGTCGGTCTATGTTCACATACCGTTCTGCGAATCGGTCTGCTACTACTGCGCCTGCAACAAGGTCATCACCAAGCACCATGAGCGGGCCGGCGAGTACCTGGATGCGCTGCGCACCGAGATGGACCTGACGCTGGCCGAGCTCAAGCGACCGCCGGCCATCTCGCAGCTGCATCTGGGCGGCGGTTCGCCGACTTTCTTGAGCGACGCAGAGTTGAGCCGCCTGATGAGCGATCTCCGCTCCTGCTTCAAGTTCCAGCCCGGCATCGAGGCCTCGATCGAGGTCGATCCGCGCACGGTGACCAAGGAGCGCCTGAAACATCTGCGCGACCTGGGTTTCAACCGGCTGAGCTTCGGCGTGCAGGACTTCGACCCTGCGGTGCAGAAGGCGGTGCACCGCCAGCAAAGCTACGAGAGCGTCGAGTCGCTGATGGTCGAGGCCCGCGCGCTGGGCTTCGAGTCGCTGAATGTGGACCTGATCTATGGCCTGCCGCTGCAGACGCCGGAGTCCTTCGCCCGCACAGTGAGCCAGGTCGGCGCGCTGCGCCCCGATCGCATCGCCCTCTATGGCTACGCCCATCTGCCGCAGCGCTTCAAGCCGCAGCGCCGTATCGATGGTGCCAGCCTGCCGCCGGCCAGCGACAAGCTGACCATGCTGTCGGGTGCGATCGGCGGCTTTCTGTCGCATGGCTACAGCTATATCGGCATGGACCACTTCGCCCTGTCCACCGATTCGCTGGCCGTGGCCAAGCGCCAGGGCCGGCTGCAGCGCAACTTTCAGGGCTATAGCACCCAGGCCGACTGCGACCTGATCGGCCTGGGCGTGTCGTCGATCGGCCGCATCGGTGCCAGCTACAGCCAGAACGCCAAGACCCTGCCCGAGTACTACGACGCGCTGCGCCAAGGCCAGCTGCCGGTGGTGCGCGGCCTGGCGCTGAGCCGGGACGACCTGGTGCGCCGCGCCGTCATCATGGCCCTGATGTGCCAGGGCAGGGTGGAGTACGAGTCGATCGAGCTGGCCCATCTGCTAAAGATGGACAGCTATTTCGCGGCCGAGCTGGAGCAGCTGCGCGGTTTGGCAGAATTGGGCCTGGTTACGCTGGAGCCCCGCGCGATTCAGGTCACGGCCCTGGGCTGGTACTTTGTGCGCGCGGTGGCCATGGTGTTTGATCGCGCCTTGCAGGCCGATCGCAATCGGGAGCGCTTCTCACGGATCATCTGAGCCTGCTCGGCTCCGCCCTGTTGATGGGCCTGGCCGGGTCGCCGCATTGCGCCGCCATGTGCGGAGCCGCCTGCGCGGGCGTGACGCAGGGGCGGGCGCCTGCTCGCCTGTCCTTTCACCTCGGGCGCCTGCTCAGCTATGCGCTGGGCGGTGGGGTCGCGGCTGCCAGCGTCGGCGTGATGGCGCAGCTGGCCCAGGCCAGCGCCGCGCTGCGGCCGTTCTGGGTGCTGCTGCACATGGCCGTCCTGTTGCTGGGCCTGAGCTTGATTTGGCGCGGCCGCCAGCCGGCATGGATGATGGGCATGGGCCAACAACTGGCCCCGGGTGGCGTGGCCTCGATCCGTTGGGTCCCGCGCTCGGCGCCGCTGCGCAGCGGCGCCGCCGGTCTGGCCTGGATCGCCTGGCCCTGCGGCCTGCTGCAATCGGCCCTGGTGCTGGCCGCGCTGGCCTCCACCCCGGCCTGGGGCGCGGCCGTGATGTCGGGCTTTGCCCTGACCTCCAGCCTTGGGCTGCTGCTCGGGCCCGCCCTGCTGTGGCGCCTGCTGGGCGTCAAGGACGCCGAGTTGGGCATGGTCTGGGCGATTCGGCTGGCCGGTCTGGCCCTGGTGCTCAGCTCGACCTGGGCGCTGGGCCACGGGGTCTGGGCGCAGATCGCCGCGTTCTGCAGCCAGGCTTTCTGAGAAGCCCGGGGAGCCTCGAATAGGCCAAGACTTATATAAGACTGAGTTCGCCGGCCCGCCTTGGCTGACTTAGAATCGCCGCTCTAATTGTTTCACCCCTTGCGCCTGATGGATGGGCCGATCTGGACACAACATGACAACTTCCCAACCGACCATCATCTACACCCTGACCGACGAGGCGCCGCTGCTGGCGACCGCGTCGTTCCTGCCCATCGTCCGCGCCTTCACGGCGCCTGCGGGCGTTCACGTCGAAACCCGCGACATCTCCGTGGCCGGCCGCATCCTGGGTCAGTTCCCGGAATGCCTGACCGAAGCGCAGCGCGTGTCCGATGATCTGGCCGCTCTGGGCAAGCTGACCTTGAAGCCCGAGGCCAACATCATCAAGCTGCCCAATATCAGCGCCTCGGTGGCACAGCTGAAGTCGGCCATCAAGGAGTTGCAGGACAAGGGTTACGCGATTCCCGACTACCCCGAGAGCCCGAAGACCGACGAAGAGAAGGAATTGCGCGCGCGCTACGGCAAGTGCACCGGCAGCGCGGTGAACCCGGTGCTGCGCGAGGGCAACTCCGACCGCCGCGCGCCCAAGGCCGTCAAGGAATACGCGCGCAAGAACCCGCACAGCATGGCCGACTGGAGCCAGGCCTCGCGCTCGCATGTCTCGCACATGCACAGCGGCGACTTCTATCACGGCGAAAAGTCGATGACGCTGGACCGGGCGCGCAACGTCAAGATGGAACTGATCACCAAGAGCGGCAAGACCATCGTGCTCAAATCCAAGGTGGCACTGCTGGACCGCGAGGTGGTCGACAGCATGTTCATGAGCAAGAAGGCTCTGCTGGACTTCTATGAGCGCGAGATCGAGGATGCGCACAAGACCGGCGTGATGTTCTCGCTGCACGTCAAGGCCACGATGATGAAGGTCTCGCACCCCATCGTCTTCGGTCACTGCGTCAAGATCTTCTACCGCGAGGCCTTCGACAAGCACGGCAAGCTGTTCGAGGAGCTGGGAATCAACGTCAACAACGGCATGGTCGATCTTTACAACAAGATCGCCACCCTGCCGCAGAGCAAGCAGGACGAGATCAAACGCGACCTGCACGCCTGCCACGAGCACCGCCCGGAGTTGGCCATGGTCGATTCGGCCAAGGGCATCACCAACTTCCACTCGCCCAATGACATCATCGTCGATGCCTCGATGCCGGCGATGATCCGCAACGGCGGCAAGATGTGGGGCGCCGATGGGCGGCTGAAGGACGTCAAGGCCGTGATGCCCGAATCGACCTTCGCCCGCATCTACCAGGAGATCATCAACTTCTGCAAGTGGCACGGCGCCTTCGACCCCAAGACCATGGGCACCGTGCCCAACGTCGGCCTGATGGCCCAGCAGGCCGAGGAGTACGGCTCGCACGACAAGACCTTCGAGATCGCCGAAGACGGCGTGGCCAATATCACCGATCTGGACTCCGGCGAGGTGCTGATGAGCCAGGATGTGGAGCAGGGCGACATCTGGCGCATGTGCCAGTGCAAGGACGCCGCCATCCGCGACTGGGTCAAGCTGGCCGTCAACCGTGCGCGCAACTCGGGCATGCCGGTGGTGTTCTGGCTGGACCAGTACCGCCCGCACGAGGCGCAGCTGATCACCAAGGTCAAGATGTACCTGCACGAGCACAACACTGCTGGCCTGGACATCCAGATCATGAGCCAGGTGCGCGCCATGCGCTACACCTTGGAGCGGGTGATACGCGGCCTGGACACCATCAGCGCCACCGGCAACATCCTGCGCGACTACCTGACCGACCTGTTCCCCATCATGGAACTGGGCACCTCGGCCAAGATGCTGTCCATCGTGCCGCTGATGGCCGGTGGCGGCATGTACGAAACCGGTGCCGGCGGCTCGGCGCCCAAGCATGTGCAGCAGCTGGTGGAAGAGAACCACCTGCGCTGGGACTCGCTGGGTGAATTCCTGGCCCTGGCCGTGAGCCTTGAGGACCTGGGTCTGAAGAACAACAACGCCAAGGCCAAGCTGCTGGCCAAGACGCTGGATGCGGCGACTGGCCAGCTGCTGGACAACAACAAGAACCCCAGCCCCAAGACCGGACAGCTGGACAACCGCGGCAGCCAGTTCTACCTGGCCCTGTACTGGGCCCAGGCCCTGGCCGCGCAGGGCGATGACGCCGAGCTGGCCGCCAGGTTCGCACCGCTGGCCAAGGCGCTGGCCGATCAGGAGAGCACCATCGTCGCCGAGCTGGCGGCCGTGCAGGGCAAGCCGGTGGACATCGGCGGCTACTACCTGCCCGACATGGCGAAGCTGGAAGCCGTGATGCGCCCGAGCGCGACATTCAATGCGGCGCTGGCGACGGTTGCGGGCTGATCCGGAGACTTTTTTACATGTATCAGCACATCATGGTCCCCGCCGAGGGCAGCAAGATCACCGTCAATGCCGACATGTCGCTCAATGTGCCGGACGAGCCCATCGTTCCGTACATCGAGGGCGACGGCACCGGCATGGACATCACGCCGGTCATGCTCAAGGTGGTCGATGCCGCGGTGGCCAAGGCCTACGGCGGCAAGAAGAAGATCCACTGGATGGAGGTCTATGCCGGCGAGAAGGCGACCCGGGTCTATGGCCCGGACGTCTGGTTGCCAGAAGAAACCCTGGCGGTCTTGCGCGAATATGTGGTTTCGATCAAGGGGCCGCTGACCACGCCGGTGGGTGGCGGCATACGCTCGCTGAACGTGGCGCTGCGCCAGGAGCTGGATCTTTATGTCTGCCTGCGCCCGGTGCAGTACTTCAAGGGCGTGCCCTCGCCGCTGAAGGAGCCGGAGAAGACCCATATGGTCATCTTCCGCGAGAACTCGGAAGACATCTATGCCGGCATCGAATATGAGGCCGAGAGCGACAAGGCCAGGAAGCTGATCAAGTTCCTGCAGGACGAGATGGGGGTCAAGAAGATCCGCTTCCCGAACACTTCAGGTATAGGCATCAAGCCGGTGTCGCGCGAAGGCACCGAGCGGCTGGTGCGCAAGGCCATCCAGTACGCGATCGACAATGACAAGCCCAGCGTGACGATTGTCCACAAGGGCAATATCATGAAATACACGGAGGGCGCCTTCCGTGACTGGGCCTATGCGCTGGCGCAGAAGGAATTCGGTGCCGAGCCTATCGATGGCGGCCCATGGTGCCGGCTGACGAATCCGAAGACCGGCAAGGGCATCACCATCAAGGACTCGATCGCCGACGCCTTCCTGCAGCAAATCCTCCTGCGGCCTGCCGAGTACTCGGTGGTGGCCACCCTGAACCTGAACGGCGACTACATCTCCGATGCCCTGGCCGCGCAGGTCGGTGGTATCGGCATCGCCCCGGGTGCCAATATGTCGGACTCGGTCGCCTGCTTCGAGGCCACGCACGGCACGGCACCCAAGTACGCCGGCAAGGACTATGTGAACCCGGGCAGCGAGATCCTCTCGGCCGAGATGATGCTGCGCCATATGGGCTGGACAGCAGCTGCCGACCTGATCATCCGTTCACTCGAGGCGGCGATTGCCAGCAAGAAGGTGACCTATGACTTCGCCCGCCTGATGGACGGTGCGACGCAGGTGTCCTGCTCCGGCTTCGGCCAGGTCATGATCGACCAGATGTGAGGCGGGCCCGGTGACGGGCATGGCAAGCACCAAAGGCCCGCGTCCAGCGGGCCTTTTTACTTCTCAGCATACTCAGTGAACTGAGTCTCGCCTTGGCGAGTGGATGTCAGTGCGCTGCGGGCTGCGGCTCGACCGCGAGAATGTTCTGGGCGAGCTGGCCTTTGGGGCCCTGCACGACCTCGAAACTCACCCGGCTTCCCTGGCGGAGGGTGCGAAAGCCCTCCATTTGAATCGCGGAGAAATGTGCGAATACATCGTCCCCACCTTCTTCGGGTTCAATGAAACCAAATCCCTTGGCATCGTTAAACCACTTGACTGTCCCGTTGGCCATTTTGTCTTCTCCATCCCGGTGTCTTGTGGCACCGTGGGCAGAGATTTTCAAACCCCGCTGGGCGGGTGTACAGCTAGAGGTTTCCCAGGTGCTTGGCAAGCCAAAATTGGCAAAAGCGAACGAGGGCGCGAAATGCGGCCACTAAATTCCTCAACTCGGGGATTGCAGAGTGTCACACTTGGCACAACATGGCTTTGGAAGGCCCGCTATGCCGGGCTCAACTCGATAGAATCATTCCATGCCTGACGAACCTACCCAGCCTCCTGGTCCACCGGGCCAGGATCCACGTCGCGACGACGCGGGTGGAGCGACTGTGGCCGAGCGCGAGACCCTGAAAACGGAACCCCCGCGGCTCTATCAAGTCGTGATGCTGAACGACGATTACACCCCCATGGAGTTCGTCATCATGGTCTTGCAAGAGTATTTCAAGCATGACCTTGAAGCGGCGACTCTGATCATGTTGAAGATCCACCACGAGGGGCGCGGAGTCTGCGGTGTTTTCACCAAGGACTTGGCCGCGACCAAGGTGGAATTGGTACTGGCCGCTGCCCGGCGTGCTGGTCATCCCCTGCAGTGCATTATGGAGGCCGCATGATTGCGCAAGAGCTTGAAGTCAGCCTGCACATGGCGTTTGTAGAAGCTCGCCAACAGCGACATGAGTTCATCACGGTGGAACACCTGTTGATGGCGCTATTGGACAACCCTTCGGCCGCAGAGGTGCTGCGTGCCTGCTCGGCCAATATTGATGACCTGCGCAAGAGCTTGTCGCAATTTATCAAGGAAAACACGCCCACCGTCGGTGGCGCGGACGAGGTGGACACGCAGCCCACGCTGGGCTTCCAGCGGGTGATTCAGCGCGCCATCATGCATGTGCAGTCCACCGGCAGCGGCAAGAAGGAAGTCACCGGCGCGAACGTGCTGGTCGCCATCTTCGGCGAGAAGGACTCGCACGCCGTCTACTACCTGCACCAGCAGGGCGTGACGCGACTGGACGTGGTGAACTACATCGCCCACGGCATCAAGAAGTCCGAGCCGCCGGAGCCTGCCAAGGGCCCGGAAGGCCAGGGCGGCAATGAGGGCGAGCGCGAAGAGGCCGATGGCGGCAAGGGCTCGCCGCTGGAGCAGTTCACGCAGAACCTGAACCAGCTCGCCAAGGACGGCAAGATCGATCCGCTGATCGGCCGCGAGCACGAGGTCGAGCGCGTCGTGCAGGTGCTGTGCCGCCGCCGCAAGAACAACCCGCTGCTGGTCGGCGAGGCCGGCGTGGGCAAGACGGCCATTGCCGAGGGCCTGGCCTGGCGCATCACCGAGGGCGACGTGCCCGACGTGCTGTCCGAGTGCACCGTCTATTCGCTGGACATGGGCGCCCTGTTGGCCGGCACCAAGTACCGCGGCGACTTCGAGCAACGCCTCAAGGGTGTGCTGAAGAACCTGAAGGACCAGCCCAACGCCATCCTGTTCATCGACGAGATCCACACCCTGATCGGTGCCGGCGCGGCCTCGGGTGGCACGCTGGACGCCAGCAACCTGCTCAAGCCGGCGCTCAGCTCAGGCGCGATGAAGTGCATTGGCGCGACGACCTTCAGCGAGTACCGCGGCATCTTCGAGAAGGATGCGGCGCTGTCACGCCGCTTCCAGAAGATTGACGTGGTGGAGCCGTCCGTCGAGCAGACGATCGAGATCCTGAAGGGCCTGAAGTCGCGCTTCGAGGAGCACCACAGCGTCAAGTACGCGCTGGGTGCCCTGCAGGCCGCCGCCGAGCTGTCGGCCAAGTTCATCAATGACCGCCATCTGCCTGACAAGGCGATCGATGTCATCGACGAGGCCGGCGCAGCCCAGCGCATCCTGCCCAAGAGCAAGCAGAAGAAGACCATTACCCGCACCGAGGTCGAGGAGATTGTGGCCAAGATCGCGCGCATCCCGCCGGCCAGCGTGTCCAACGACGACCGCAGCAAGCTCAAGAACCTGGACCGCGACCTGAACAGCGTCGTGTTCGGCCAGGAGCCGGCCATCGAGGCACTGGCCGCCGCCATCAAGATGGCGCGCTCGGGCCTGGGCAAGCCGGACAAGCCGATCGGCTCATTCCTGTTCAGCGGCCCCACGGGCGTGGGCAAGACGGAAGTCGCCAAGCAGCTGGCCTATATCCTCGGGATTGAACTGGTGCGCTTCGACATGAGCGAGTACATGGAGCGCCACGCGGTCAGCCGGCTGATCGGCGCGCCTCCTGGCTATGTCGGCTTCGACCAGGGTGGCCTCTTGACCGAGGCGGTGACGAAGAAGCCGCATGCGGTGCTCCTGCTCGATGAAATCGAGAAAGCGCATCCGGACGTCTTCAACGTGCTGCTGCAGGTGATGGACCACGGCACCCTGACCGACAACAACGGGCGCAAGGCCGACTTCCGCAACGTCATCATCATCATGACGACCAATGCGGGTGCCGAAGCGCTGGGCAAGTCGAACATAGGCTTCACCAACTCGCGCGAGCAGGGTGACGAGATGGCCGACATCAAGCGCCTGTTCACGCCCGAGTTCCGCAACCGGCTGGATGCGATCGTGTCCTTCCGTGCGCTGGACGAGGACATCATCCTGCGCGTGGTCGACAAGTTCCTGCTGCAGCTCGAGGGCCAGCTGACCGAGAAGAAGGTCGAGGTGACCTTCAGCGACGCGCTGCGCAAGCACCTGGGCAAGAAGGGCTTCGATCCGCTGATGGGGGCGCGGCCTATGCAGCGCCTGATCCAGGACACGATACGCCGGGCCCTGGCCGACGAATTGCTGTTCGGCCGCCTGGTGGACGGCGGACGCCTCGGCGTGGACGTGGACGAGGAGGGCAAGACGGTGCTGGACATCCAGCCCACGCGTCGCGACAAGCCCAAGGCCGAGCCGGCGACGGCCTGAGTCTGTTGGGCGTGATTTGGGAGGGCCCTTCGGGGCCCTTTTTCATGTCCGCTGCCGTGCCGCCGGGTCCTGCCGGAAGTAGCCGGCCAGCAGCGCGTAGAGGCCCGGGTGATCGGCCAAGAGCGCCAGCGGCGTGACGAAGAAGGATTCGACCGCGACCGCGAAGAACTCCTCCAGCCCCTCGCTGCCGTAGGGGTCGATGGCGGTTTCATGGCCGGCATCGATCAGGTCGCAGAAGCGCTGAAACTCGGCCTCCATGGTCGCGATCCAGGCCTCGCGCTCGCCCGCGCTGGCCTGTGGCGGTACGCCATTGGCCAGGCCGTCGGCCATGTCCAGCACATGGGCGAACTCATGCATAACGACGTTGTAGGCCGGGCCACCGTCCAGGCCGGCCTGCTCCACATCGGCCCAGGACAGCATCAGCGGGCCGCCCTCCATCGCCTCGCCGGACAACTCCTCCTCATACTCGTGGACCAGACCGTCCTCATCCATCACCTCGCGCTTGGCCAGCACCTGGTCGGCATGCATGACGATGCCGACGAAGCCGCCATAGCGCTCCAGCCCCAGATGCAGGACCGGCAGGCAGGCCTGCGCAGCGACGGCGACGGCCACCTCGTCGCTGACCTCGAAGCCGGCAATGCCGTGGAACTCCTTCTCGGCCAGGAACAGAGTGGCAAGACGGCGCAGCTGCGCCTGGTCATCCGGCCGATCCAGATGCAGAAAGGGGTAGCGGGCCAAGGTCAGCCGCCACAGCGGATCGGGAATCGCGCGGCGTTGCAGCAGCCGAGACTCGCGCCAGGCGCGCCAACGTGCGCCGAGCCTCATCAGACCAGCGACAGCCGCTGCAGCCCGGCGGCGCTGAGGCGCAGCACCTCGGCGCGTGCCGGGCCATGCTGGCCGTCGAGATCCCAGTCGCTGAGCACCACGCGTTCTTTGCCGGCGGCCAGCGCGTGGGTGGCGGGGCGGTGCGTGTGGCCGTGGATCAGCAGATCGGCCTTGGCATGGGCCAGCCAGTCCAGGCAGGCGGCAGCGTCGAGATCCGACCAGTCGCCGGGCATCTGCCCGCGCTTGCGGTCTTCGCTCTGGGTGCGCAGCCCGCGGGCTATTGTCCTGCGTTCCTCCAGCGGCTTGGAGAGAAAACCTGTCTGCCAGGCCTGGCCTCGGACCTCGGCGCGAAAGCGCTGGTAGTCGGCGTCATCCAGGCACAGGGCGTCGCCGTGGCTGAGCAGGATGCGTTGGCCGAAGGCGGTCAGCACCGTCGGATCGCTCAAGCCCTGCATGCCGACGTCGGCCAGTAAGGCAGAGCCGACCAGAAAGTCGCGGTTGCCGGGCATGAAGAACAGTTGCAGACGCTGGGCGGCCAGGTGCAGCAGGGCCGTGCATTGCGCCTCGAAACCATCGAAGCGTGCGTCGTCGCCGACCCAGACCTCGAAGATGTCGCCGAGCAGGAACACCGCCTGTGCAGGGGTGTCGTGCAGATGGCGACCGAACGCCGCCAGGGTGGCGGGCGTGTCGGGCGCCAGATGCAGATCGGAGAGGAAGTCGATCTGCGCCCACGCGGACGATGCCGAGTGTTCTTCGAAGAGGGGCAGGGCGCCCTCCGAAGCGCGATCAGCTGATTTCAACGGCGCGCTGAATCACCAGGTCTTCCAGCGGCACATCGTCGTGGCCGCCGTTGCGGCCGGTCTTGACACGCTCCATCGCGTCAACGACTTCCTTGCCGGCAACGACCTTGCCGAACACGGCATAGCCCCAGCCCGAGGGGCTCTCGGACTTGAAGTTCAGGAAGCCGTTGTCGGTGGTGTTGATGAAGAACTGGGCGCTGGCCGAGTGCGGGGCGCTGGTACGTGCCATGGCCACCGTGTAGTGGTCATTGGTCAGGCCGTTGTTGGCCTCGTTCTGAATCGTCGCGTCGGTGGCCTTTTGCTTCATGCCGGGTTCGAAGCCGCCGCCCTGGACCATGAAGCCCTTGATGACGCGGTGGAACACCGTGCCGTCGTAGTGGCCCTTGGCCACATAGGATAGGAAGTTGGCCACGGTGATGGGCGCCTTGGCATCGTCGAGTTCGATGCGGATCGCGCCGTGGTTGGTTTGCAGTTCTACGGTCTTGGTCATGGTTTACTTCTCCACAGTGGCTGATGTGATGATGACAGGCTGCACGGGCATGTTCTCGTGCATCTGCATGGGGGCGGTGGGCAGGGCCTTGATCTTCTCGACCACGTCCATGCCGGCGACGACCTTGCCGAACACGGCATAGCCATTGCCGTCACGCGAGTTGGCGGCGTCGAGGAAGGGGTTGTCCACCACATTGATGAAGAACTGCGAAGTGGCCGAGTTGGGGTCGCCGGTGCGTGCCATCGCCACCGTGCCGATGACATTGTTCAGGCCGTTGCGGCTTTCCAGCGGGATGGGCGCCTTGGTCGGCTTTTGCTTCAGGTCCTTGGTGAATCCACCGCCCTGGACCATGAAGGTCGGGATCACGCGGTGGAAGATCGTGCCGTTGTAATGGCCGGACTTTACATACTGCAGGAAGTTGGCGACCGACTTGGGCGCCTTCTCGGCGTCGAGTTCGATGCGGATGTCGCCCATGGTGGTGGCGAGTTTGACGGTCTGCGCGCTTGCCACCTGGGCCAGCAGCAGGGCGGCCGTGGCGGCGAGGGCGCAGGTGAAACGGACGGGAGAGATCATGGCGTCACAGCGTTCCGGTTGAGGGGCAGAAGCGGGCCAGCGGACGATGGTGTCCAGGCCCCGAGCGGGCGCTATTGTCGCCCAGTGGCGCCGGCCTCACCCGCTATACTGATTTTTGCATCACGAATCTTCCCCCATGTCCCTGCGCATCTACAACTCGCTGACCCGCGCGGTCGAGCCCTTCACCCCGATCGAACCCGGCCATGTGCGCATGTACGTCTGCGGCATGACGATCTATGACCTCTGTCATGTGGGCCACGCCCGCATGATGATGGCCTTCGATGTGGTGCAGCGCTGGCTGAAAAGCTCGGGTTACAAGGTGACCTATGTGCGCAACATCACCGACATCGAGGACAAGATCATCAAGCGCGCCGTCGAGCGCGGCATCAGCATCCGGGCGCTGACCGACGAGATGATTGCCGCCATGCACCGCGATATCGGCGCCCTGGGCGTCGAGCGGCCGACGCATGAGCCCCGCGCCACCGACTATGTCGGCCAGATGCTGGACCTGATAGGCACCTTGGAGAGCAAGGGCCTGGCCTATCACGCCAGCAATGGCGACGTAAACTACGCGGTGCGCAAGTTCCCCGGCTACGGCAAGTTGTCCGGCAAGTCGCTGGACGATCTGCGCGCCGGTGAGCGCGTGGCCGTCGATGACGGCAAGCTCGACCCGCTGGACTTCGTGCTGTGGAAGTCCGCCAAGGACAGCGAACCCGAAGACGCCAAATGGCCCAGCAACTACGGCGCCGGCCGCCCGGGCTGGCATATCGAGTGCTCGGCCATGGCCTGCGCGCTGCTGGGCGAGCGCTTCGACATCCACGGTGGCGGCATGGACCTGCAGTTCCCGCACCACGAGAACGAGATCGCGCAGAGCGAGGGTGCCTTGGGCCACCCCTTCGTCAACTTCTGGGTCCACAACGGCTTCCTGAATGTGGACAACGAGAAGATGTCCAAGTCCCTGGGCAATTTCTTCACCATTCAGGATGTGCTGAAGCGCTATGACGGTGAGACCCTGCGCTACTTCATGCTGCGCACGCACTACCGCAGCCCGTTCAACTTCAGCGATGTGAACCTGGACGACGCGCGCAATGCGCTGCGCCGGCTGTACACGGCGCTGGATGGCCTGGATGTGCCCGAGGTGGAACTCGACTGGACCCATCCGTCCGCAGCTGCCTTCCGCGCCGCGATGGACGACGACTTCAACACGCCGCTGGCTGTTTCGACCCTGTTCGAGCTGGCCAACACCGTCAACCGCACCGGTTCGCTGGCCGATGCGGCCGTGCTCAAGCAATTGGGCGCCACTTTAGGCATCCTGCAGCAGGCGCCGCGCCAGTATCTGCAGGGCGGCAGCGGGGTTGATGAGTCCGCCATCGACGCACTGATTGCCGAACGCGCGGCCGCCAAGGCCTCGCGCGACTTTGCCCGAGCCGACCAGATCCGCAAGGATCTGCTGGCCCAGGGCATTGCCCTGCAAGACACGCCCCAGGGCACGAGCTGGGTCAAGGCCTGACGTGCCGCGCTCCTCTGCAACGGGCGCCAGGCCCGATGGAAACACGCCCGCCGACGGCCCGACCGTGGGCGTGACCCCGCTGTACTGGGACGAGGCCTGCCGCCACCTGGCCAAGCGCGACCGGGTCATGAAGAAGCTGATCCCGCAGTTTGGCGAGGCCCGGCTGGAAAGCCGCGGCGACGCCTTCACCACCCTGGCCCGTTCCATCATCGGCCAGCAGATTTCGGTGCCGGCCGCCCAGGCGATGTGGGAAAAATTCCTGGCGCTGATGGCCGGCCCGCCGAACCAGGTGGCGCCTGCCGCCGTGCTGGCCCTGGACTCCGCGCTGATGCGCGGGGCGGGCCTGTCGGTACGCAAGGTGGACTACCTGCGCGATCTGGCCCAGCATTTCGAGGCCGGCAGCGTCCATGTGCCGCAGTGGCAGCAGATGGACGACGAGGCCATCATCGAGGAACTGGTGGCCATCCGCGGCATCGGCCGCTGGACGGCCGAGATGTTCCTGATCTTCTACCTGATGCGGCCCAATGTGATGCCGCTGGACGACCCCGGCCTGATCAAGGGCATCAGCCAGAACTACTTCAGCGGCGAGCCCGTTTCGCGCGCCGAAGCCAGGGAAGTTGCGGATGCCTGGGCGCCTTACCGCTCGGTAGCCACATGGTACATTTGGCGCAGCCTGGACCCGCTACCCCCGGCCCAGGCCTGAATACTGCCCTGGACCCACGGGCCATCATCATCTCTGAGAGCCCCTAACAGGATGAGCAAAAAACACTTTCTGGAGTTCGAGCAACCCGTTGCCGAGCTCGAAACCAAGATTGAAGAGCTGCGCTACGTGCAAAGCGAGTCGGCCGTCGATATCTCCGAAGAGATCGACCGGCTGGCCAAGAAAAGCCTTCAACTCACCAAAGACATCTATTCGAGCCTGACGCCCTGGCAGGTGACGCAGATTGCGCGCCACGCCCAGCGGCCCTACACGCTCGACTATGTGAACGACATCTTCACCGAGTTCCAGGAACTGCACGGTGACCGCCATTACGCGGATGACCAGTCCATCGTCGGCGGTCTGGCCCGCTTCAACGGCCAGGCCTGCATGGTGTTGGGCCACCAGAAGGGCCGTGACACCAAGGAGCGCGCCGCGCGCAACTTCGGCATGTCGCGCCCTGAGGGCTACCGCAAGGCCCTGCGCCTGATGAAGCTGGCCGAGAAGTTCGGCCTGCCGGTGTTCACCTTCGTCGACACGCCCGGCGCCTACCCCGGCATCGGCGCCGAGGAACGCGGCCAGTCCGAGGCGATCGGCCGCAATATCTTCGAGATGGCGCAGCTGGAAGTGCCCATCATCTCGACCATCATCGGCGAGGGCGGCTCCGGCGGCGCGCTGGCGATCTCGGTCGGCGATCAGGTGCTGATGCTGCAGTACTCGGTCTATTCGGTGATCTCGCCGGAAGGCTGTGCTTCCATTCTGTGGAAGACCTCGGAAAGGGCGTCCGACGCCGCCGACGCTTTAGGCATCACCGCCCACCGCCTGAAGGCGCTGAACCTGGTCGACAAGATCGTCAGCGAGCCGGTCGGCGGCGCGCATCGCGACCCCAAGCAGATGTCGTCCTTCCTGAAGCGCGCCTTGAACGATGCGCTGCGCCAGGTCAGCGACCTCAAGCCCAAGGAACTGCTGCAGCGGCGCTACGATCGCCTGCAGTCCTACGGCCGCTTCAGCGACACCAAGGAGCGCTGATACGGTGCCTGTGCAGCGGGTGGCCGTCGCCTACAGCGGCGGGCGCGATTCCACCGCCTTGCTGCATGCCACGGCCCGCGCCGCGCTGAGTGCCGGCGTGCAGGTGCTGGGCCTGCATGTGCACCATGGGCTCAGCCAACACGCCGATGACTGGTTGGTGCATTGCCGGCAGCAGGTCGAGGGCTGGGCTGCGGCCGGACTGCCGGTGTCGTTCATATTCCGACGCCTGTCTGGCAAGCCCGCCAAGGGCGAAAGCATCGAGGCCTGGGCACGCGATGCCCGCTACCTTGCCTTGCAAGAGATGGCCGAGGAGCAGGGCGCCCAGCTGATCCTGCTGGCCCATCACAGGCGCGATCAGGCCGAGACCTTTTTGCTGCAGGCATTGCGTGGCGCTGGCATGGCGGGTCTGTCGGCCATGCCCGAGTCGGTGGCGCGCAGCGGTCTGGTCTGGGCGCGGCCCTGGCTGAATGCCGGGCGCGAACAGGTGGAGGCCTATCTACAAGCCCATCAACTCGGCTTCATCGACGACGACAGCAATGGCGACCCGCGCTATGCCCGCAATCGCCTGCGCCTGCAGGTCTGGCCGCAGCTGCTGGAGTCCTTTCCTCAAGCGGAAGGCTGTCTGGCGACCAGCGCGGCATGGGCTCAGGAGGCGTTGGCCCTGCAGCTGGAACTGGCCGAGGCCGATCTGGCGGCGCTTTGCGATGAGAAGCGGGCGCTGCGTCTCGGCGATTGGCTGAAGCTCTCGCCGGCCCGGCGCAGCAATGCCTTGCGCGCCTGGATCCTGCAAGGCTCGGGCCAGGCGGCGCCCGCCAGTCTGGTGCAGCGGCTGATGACCGAGCTGGGCCAGGCGCTGGCCCCGGCGGCCTGGCCGCATGGCGATGGCGAACTGCGGCGCTATCGCGGGCGCTTGCGCTTTGCGCCTGCGGCATCGATGGAGCCAAGTGACTCGCCAGCCACCGAGATGAGCATCTCGCGCGCCGGCCGCTACCGCCTGGCCGGATGGGGCGGCGTGCTGCAGGTGCAGGCGGTGAAGCAGGGCGGCGTGGTGCTGGCCCTGCTGGCCCAATTGAAGCTCCGGCCGCGCCAGGGCGGCGAGCAATTCCAGCGTGCACCGGCCAGCACCGCACGCAGCCTGAAGAAGTGCTTCCAGGAGGCCTCCGTGCCGGCCTGGGAGCGCGAAGGGCCCTTGCTGTTTGCCGGGGAGCGGCTGGTGTTCGTGCCGGGCCTTGGTATCGATGCCCGCGTCTGGGGCACGGCCGGCGAACGCATGATGACGCTGCGATGGCTGCCTGATGCAATGGCGAAGGCTTGAGCCAAGCTTGACAAATGCTTGCTGCAGTGCAGCAGCTAGAATTGCGGGTTGCGACCGCGGCGCAACCGCCCATCCGGGCTCCCGACCCCCGCGTATTCACACATCGACATGGCACTGATCGTTCATAAATACGGCGGCACGTCTATGGGTTCGACCGAACGCATACGTCAAGTCGCCAAACGCGTGGCCAAGTGGGCGCGCGCCGGTCACCAGATGGTGGTCGTGCCCTCGGCCATGAGCGGAGAGACCAATCGCTTGCTGGGCCTGGCCAAGGAGTTGTCGCCCGAGAGCAGCAGCGCCGAGCTGAACCGCGAGCTGGACCTGATTGCCGCCACCGGCGAGCAGGTCTCGGTCGGTCTGCTGGCGATTGCGTTGCAGGCCGAAGGCATGCAGGCCGTCAGCTACGCCGGCTGGCAGGTGCCGATCAAGACCGATTCGTCGTTCACCAAGGCCCGCATCGAGAGCATCGACGACCAGCGCGTGCGTGCCGATCTGGCCGCCGGCAAGGTGGTCATCATCACCGGCTTCCAGGGCATAGATCCGAACGGCCATGTCACGACTCTGGGCCGTGGCGGCTCCGACACCTCGGCCGTGGCCGTGGCGGCTGCCATGAAGGCCGCCGAATGCCTGATCTACACCGATGTGGACGGCGTCTACACCACCGACCCGCGCATCGTCAGTGACGCCCGCCGGCTGCACACCATCAGCTTTGAAGAGATGCTGGAAATGGCGTCCCTCGGCTCCAAGGTCCTGCAGATCCGCTCGGTCGAGTTTGCCGGCAAGTACCGCGTGCCGCTGCGCGTGCTGTCGAGCTTCACGCCGTGGGACATCGATATCGAAGAGGAAGCCAAGTCAGGCACCCTGATCACCTTTGAAGAGGACGTAAAAATGGAACAAGCCGTCGTATCGGGCATTGCCTTCAACCGTGACGAGGCCAAGGTCAGCTTGCTGGGCGTGCCCGACAAGCCCGGCATCGCGTTCCAGATCCTGGGCCCGGTGGCCGACGCCAATATCGATGTGGACGTGATCATCCAGAACGTCTCCCACGATGGCCGCACCGACTTCTCGTTCACCGTGCACCGCAATGACTACCAGCGCACGATGGAACTGCTGAAGACCCGCGTGGCCGTTGACACCGGCGCCGCCTCGGTGGTCGGCGACAAGAACATCTGCAAGGTCAGCATCGTCGGCATCGGCATGCGCTCGCATGTGGGCGTGGCGTCCAAGATGTTTCGCTCGCTCAGCGAGGAGGGCATCAACATCCAGATGATCACGACCAGCGAAATCAAGACCAGCGTCGTCATCGACGAGAAGTACATGGAGCTGGCCGTGCGCGCGCTGCACAAAGCTTTTGAACTGGATCAGCCAAACTCGTAAAAACCGGCCAGATTTTGGTCTAGAATACGAGGCTGTGCCGGAGACGTGACCGAGTGGCCGAAGGTGCTCCCCTGCTAAGGGAGTAGGTGCGCTAAAACGCGCCTCGAGGGTTCGAATCCCTCCGTCTCCTCCA
>JADMJJ010000065.1 GCA_018780645.1 Burkholderiaceae bacterium | reverse complement strand
GTGCAGCACATCCTGCGCAAGCTCAATCTGAGCTCGCGCGTGCAGGCGGCGGTGTTTGCCAGCGAGCGCGGGCTTGTGCCGGCCGATCGCTGATCAGCCCAGCGCCTCGTACAGCTCGACGAACTGCTGCGTCAGCTTGTGGCGCGGGTCCAGGTGAATCATCGGCCGCGACAGTTCGTGCGACTCCTTCATCTTCACGCTGGAGCTCAGGTAGGGCTGCAGCACCGGCAGGCCTTCGGCGATCAGCTCGTCCACGGTGCGCTGCGGCAGCACGGCGCGGGGCTGGAACTGGTTGACGACGATGCCCTCCACCGTCAGCCCCTTGTTGTGATCGGCCTGGATCTCGGTCACGCTCTCCAGCAGGCTGTACAGGGCCCGGCGCGAGAAGTCGTCGCAGTCGAACGGGATCAGACAGGTCTCGGCGGCAATCAGGGCCGAGCGGGTGTAGAAGTTCAGCGCCGGTGGCGTGTCGATCCAGATCTGGTCATAGTCCTCGCCCAGTTCGACCAGCGCGTCGCGCAGCTTGTAGATCTTGTAGCGGCTCTCCAGCTTGCCGTGCAACTCGTCGAGCAGCGGGCTGGAGCCCATCAGGTGCAGGTTCTCCCAGGGGGTGGCAACGATGAAATCGCTGGTCTTGGGCGCTCGCACGCTGAATTTCAAGGTCGTTTCCAGGAATTCGGCAGCACCGGGCTGGGGCTCGTCGGCGGCATCGCCCAGCAGGTAGCGGGTGCTGTTGCCCTGAGGGTCCAGGTCGACCACAAGGGTGCGCTGACCCTGGAACGCGGCAATCGCCGCCAGGTTGGAGGTGATGGTGGACTTGCCCACCCCGCCCTTCTGGTTGAAAACGACGCGTCGCATGAAGACTCCGGCAGCTGCTGCAATTGGCCTATTGTGCACCGCAACATTTATAGTGCGATTGGTAGTTCCACGCCGTCGGACGTAAGCTGAATGCCAGACCCGAGGCGTCAACTCCGGTATCAATCATCAAACCCCTAGGAGACAGAGCATGAGCAAGCGTGATGTGGTGGTGTTGGGTGCGGCCCGTTCGGCCATCGGAACCTTTGGTGGCGGCCTGGCGGATATCGAGCCGGCGGAGCTGGCCGGCACGGTGATGAAGGAAGCTGTGCAGCGCTCCGGCGTGGACCCCAAGGCGATCAACTATGTGACCGTGGGCAACACCATCCCGACCGAAAGCCGCTTTGCCTATGTGGCCCGCGTGGCCTCCATCCAGGCCGGCCTGCCGATGGACTCGGTGGCGATGTCGGTCAACCGCCTGTGCTCCTCGGGCCTGCAGGCCATCGTGACGACGGCGCAGAACATCCTGCTCGGCGACTGTGACTATGGCGTCGGCGGCGGCGTCGAGGTGATGAGCCGCAGCGGCTATCTGTCCGCCGCAATGCGCACCGGCGCCCGCATGGGCGACACCAAGCTGATCGACATGATGGTGGCCACCTTGACCGACCCGTTCGGCGTCGGCCATATGGGTATCACGGCCGAGAACCTGGTGACCAAATGGGGCATCACCCGTGAAGAGCAGGATGCGCTGGCCGTCGAGTCGCACCGCCGCGCCGCTGCGGCCATTGCCGAGGGCCGCTTCAAAGACCAGATCGTGCCCATCGTCAAGCAGACCCGCAAGGGCGAGGTCGTCTTCGACACCGACGAGCATGTGAAGGCCAGCACCACGATGGAGACGCTGGCCAAGATGAAACCGGCCTTCAAGAAGGACGGCTCGGTCACCGCCGGCAATGCCTCGGGCATCAATGACGGCGCGGCCTTCTTCGTGCTCGCCGATGCCGCCGTGGCCGCAGCCGCCGGTCACAAGCCTATGGCTCGCCTGGTGTCCTATGCCGTGGCCGGCGTGCCCAACGAGATCATGGGCGAGGGCCCCATCCCCGCCTCCAAGCTGGCGCTGCAAAAAGCCGGCCTGCGCCTGGACCAGATCGACGTGATCGAGAGCAACGAAGCCTTCGCCGCCCAGGCCATCGCCGTGGCCCGAGGCCTTGAGCTGGACATGAGCAAGACCAATGTCAACGGCGGCGCCATCGCCCTGGGCCACCCGATAGGCTGCTCCGGCGCGTTCCTCGCCACCAAGGCGATCTACGAGCTGCACCGCAGCGGCGGCCGCTATGCGCTGGTGACGATGTGCATCGGCGGCGGGCAGGGGATTGCTACGGTGTTTGAGCGCCTGTGAAGCAGCTCAACGCCCGTTGAGCGGGTACGCCGGGTCCGTATAGCCCGGCGTCGACGGATGACCCGGGCGCACCAATGAATCGACCAGCGCCTCGTCCTCGGCGCTGATCGCGCAATCCAGCGCCCCCAGATAGTCGGTCCATTGCGCCAGCGTGCGCGGGCCCGCGATCACCGAGCTGACGCGGGGGTTGGCCAGCACCCAGGCGGTGGCGAAATGGCTCAACGCGCGGCCGCTGGAGTCACAGTGTGCCTTCAAGGTCTGCGCCACCTGCAGCGACTCTTCGCGGAACTCCGTCTCCAGCATCCGCTTGTCGCCCCGGGCAGCGCGCGAGCCCTCGGCGGGCTGGCTGCCCGGCGCGTACTTGCCGGAGAGCACGCCGCGTGCGATCGGGCTGTAGGGCACGATGCCGATGCCGTGGTGCGCGCAGACCGGCAGCACCTCGACCTCGGGCTGGCGGTTCAACAGGTTGTAATAGGGCTGGCAGACAACAGGGCCTGGCATGTTCAGCGCCCGCGCCATATGCACCATTTCGGCAATGCGCCAGCCGCGGAAGTTGGACACCCCCCAGTAGCGGATCTTGCCCTGTTGCAGCAGCGTGGCGATGGCACGCAGCGGCTCCTCCAGGTCCATGTCATTGAAGTCGCGGTGCAGGTAGTAGATGTCGATATGGTCGGTGCCCAGGCGCTGCAGGCTGGCCTCGCATTCGCGCAGCATCCAGGCGCGCGAGTACTGCGACTCATTGGGCCGCTCCGACATCAGGTTGCCCAGCTTGGTGGCCAGCACCCAGTCCTGCCGCCGGCCCTTCAGCAGCTCGCCGACCATCGCTTCCGAGCGCCCCTTGGAATAGACATCGGCGGTGTCGATGAAGTTGACGCCATGCTCCTGGGCATGGTCAACGATGCTACGCGCCTCGGCCAGCTCGGTCTGATCGGCAAACATCATCGTGCCCAGGCACAGGCGCGAGACCTGGAGCGGGCTCTTGCCCAGTGAGTGGTATTGCATGAGTGTCCTTGGTTAGCAGTGACCATGGTAACGGGCTTGATCCAGCGCAAGAACTGACTCGCTACCGGTCGCCCTAGTTCTTCAGAACTAGACCGGTGACTCCGACCCTCCTGCCTTTGGCCCGCCGCCGACCTACCACCGACGGATGTTCAGCCAAGCGTCAAAAGCGGACAGTGACTCCCAAAGAACTGGAGTCCGTCATGGCCCTATCAATCCCCTCAAGCCCCTCTCAAAACAGTACCAATCACAACGGCAAGGCCCTCTCGGTGCTGATCGTCAGCACCCTGGCCTTCACCGTCTGCTTCATGGTCTGGATGATGTTCGGCGTGATCGGCATACCGATCAAGAAGGCGCTGAACCTCAATGCCACCGAGTTCGGCCTGCTCACGGCCACGCCGGTGCTGACCGGCTCGCTGATACGCGTGCCGCTGGGCATCTGGACCGACCGGTTTGGTGGCCGCATCGTCATGACCATCCTGATGGCGATCACCGTGCCGGCGATCTGGTTGATGGCCTATGCCACAGAGTACTGGCACTTCCTGACCATAGGCCTGTTCGTCGGCCTGGCCGGCGGCTCGTTCTCGGTCGGCACGCCCTACGTGGCGCGCTGGTTTCCGAAGAGCCGCCAGGGCTTTGCGATGGGCGTCTATGGTGCCGGCAACTCCGGTGCGGCGGTCAACAAATTCGTCGCCCCGGCCCTGGTGGTGGGCTTCGGCTGGGCCATGGTGCCCCAGGTCTATGCCGCGGTGATGCTGGGTGCGGTGCTGCTGTTCTGGTTCTTCAGCGCCAGCGACCCAGCCCATCTGGTGCCCAGCACCGTCAAGTTTCGTGACCAGCTGAAGGCGCTGAAGGACCCGGCCGTGCTCAAGTACTGCCAGTACTACAGTATCGTGTTCGGCGGCTATGTGGCACTGTCGCTGTGGATGGTTCAGTACTACGTCGGCGAGTACGGTCTGGACATCCGCGTCGCCGCCCTGCTGGCCGCCTGCTTCTCGCTGCCCGGCGGCGTGCTGCGCGCCATCGGCGGCTGGCTGTCGGACAAGTACGGCGCGCACAGCGTCACCTGGTGGGTGATGTGGGTGAGCTGGATCTGCCTGTTCCTGCTGTCCTATCCGCAGACCGATTTCACCGTCACCACCATCAACGGCGCGACCACCTTCCACATCGGCCTCAACGTCTATGCCTTCACCGGCCTGATGTTCATCCTCGGCATCGCCTTCGCCTTCGGCAAGGCCAGCGTCTTCAAGTACATCAGCGACGACTACCCCAAGAACATCGGCACGATCAGCGGCATCGTCGGCCTGGCCGGCGGCCTGGGCGGCTTCGTGCTGCCCATCGCCTTCGGTGTGCTGGTGGATCTGACCGGCATCCGCTCCTCGGCCTTCATGCTGATGTATGGCGTGGTCTGGGTCTCGCTGATCTGGATGTACTTCACCGAGGTGCGCCGCACCGACCTGCTGGGCCCGCACACCGTGCCGGCCAGCGCCTGATTCCCTTCCGCTAGGAACCATCATGAACAACGCAACAGCCAGTAAGCGCGGGAAAGTCCTGCCGATCTGGACACCCGAGGACAAGACCTTCTGGGAGCGCGAAGGCGAGGCCGTGGCCAAGCTGAATCTGTGGATCTCGGTGCCCGCGCTGTTCCTGGCCTTTGCCATCTGGCAGGTCTGGAGCGTGGTCGCCGTGGGTCTGCCCGCCCTGGGCTTCAAGTACTCGACCAACCAGCTGTTCTGGCTGGCCGCGGCACCCGCGCTGTCCGGCGCCACCCTGCGCATCTTCTACTCCTTCATCGTGCCGCTGGTCGGCGGCCGACGCTGGACGGCGATCTCCACCGCCACCCTGCTGATCCCGGCCCTGGGCATTGGTTTTGCGGTGCAGGACAACACCACCACCTACCCGACCATGCTGACCCTGGCACTGCTGTGTGGCCTGGGCGGCGGCAACTTCAGCTCCAGCATGGCCAATATCAGCTTTTTCTTCCCGAAGGAGCGCAAGGGCTCGGCGCTGGGCGTCAACGCGGGCCTCGGTAATCTGGGCGTGTCGGTGGTGCAGTTCCTGAGCCCGCTGGTCGTCACGGCCGGTATCTTCGGCGTGTTCGGTGGTGATGCCCAGACCATCGTCAAGAACGGCCAGACGCTGCAGGTGTGGACGCAGAATGCCGCCTTCATCTGGGTGCCGTGGATCGCCCTGGCCTCGCTGGCCGCCTGGTTCGGCATGAACGACATCGCCGACGCCAAGGCCTCGTTCGCCACGCAGGCCACCATCTTCGGCCGCAAGCACAACTGGCTGATGTGCCTGCTGTACCTCGGCACCTTCGGCTCCTTCATCGGTTATGCGGCCGGCTTCCCGCTCTTGATCAAGAGCCAGTTCCCCGGCATCAACCCACTGGCCTATGCCTGGCTGGGCCCGCTGGTCGGCGCGGTGATACGCCCGGTCGGCGGCTGGCTGGCCGACAAGGCCGGTGGCGCCCGCGTCACCTTCTGGAACTTCATCGTCATGGCCGGCGCGGTGCTGGGCGTGATCTACTTTTTACCCACGGGCCCATCGGGCGGCAACTTCACCGGCTTCTTCCTGATGTTCCTGGTGCTGTTCCTGACCACCGGCATCGGCAACGGCTCGACCTTCCGCATGATTCCGGTGATCTTCCTGAACCAGAAGCTCAGCGAGATCGACACCCGCGACGCCGCGGCCGTGGCCCGCGCCACCAAGGAAGGCAATACCGAGGGCGCGGCCACGCTGGGATTCACCGCCGCGATGGCGGCCTATGGCGGCTTCTTCATCCCCAAGAGCTATGGCACCTCGATCTCGCTGACCGGCGGGCCCGAGGCCGCGCTCTACGTCTTCTTCTCGTTCTATCTGCTGTGCATCGCCATCACCTGGTGGCACTACGCGCGCAAGAACGCACCGATGCCCTGCTGAGGAGTTTCCATGAGCCATTTTCTCGACCGCCTCACCCACTTCTCGCAGCCCAAGGAGAGCTTCTCCGACGGCCATGGCCTCACCACCGGCGAGGACCGCACCTGGGAAGACGCCTACCGCAACCGCTGGGCCCACGACAAGATCGTGCGCTCCACCCACGGCGTGAACTGCACCGGCTCCTGCTCGTGGAAGAT
>JADMJJ010000073.1 GCA_018780645.1 Burkholderiaceae bacterium | reverse complement strand
CAACGCCAACGCCAACGCCAACGCCAACGCCAACGCCAACGCCAACGCCAACGCCAACGCCGGCCCCCACGCCTGCCCCTGCTGAGGTTCCTCTAGCCGTGCTTCCTGTGAGCCTGGAGGCGTTGACCACCGAGATGCTGGTTGGCTCGGGCAGCCCCTTCCTTAGTGGTGGCGGTGCCATCACGCTGAACGCCGGGCGCGACGTGCTCGGTGCCGGGCTGACCAATGCCAGGCAGAGTTACCAGACCGACTGGTGGTGGCGCAGCGGCGGCGAAAATCCGCAGGCCTGGTGGTCGCGCTACGACCTGTTCCAGCAGGGGCTGGCCACTTTCGGCGGCGGCCGCATCAACGTTCAGGCAGGACGGGACCTGATCAATCTGCAGGCCGCAACCGCCACCAGCGGCTGGGTTGTGCCGGTAGATCCGAGCACCGCCACCGAAGCCTCGACGCGCACCTTTGGCGGTGACAAGTTGCTGGTGCAGGCCGGCCGTGATGTCGTCAACGGCAACCTTTATGCAGGCGGTGCCCGGTTGGATGTGACTGCCGCTGGCGCGATTCGTGCGGATCAAAACCTCAGCAGCAAGCGCGATCCGGGCCTGCAACTGCTCTATCAGGACACCGAGATCCGCATCCAGGCCATGGGTGACCTGACCTTGGCCAGCGCACGCAGCGCGGGCATGAGCCTGGCCGGCGTGGACAACAAGTTGGGCAGCGCTCAGGCCATTGCCGGGCTGGACAACCGTGCCAGCCTGCTGGTGCAAAGTGCCGCGGGTTCGGTGAGCTATCTGAGCGCGGTGCAGCCGCAGCAGACCAATAGCGGGTCCAACGGCCTGAACGAGATCATTCCCGGACTGGCCCGCTTTGCCGCGCCCGAAGGCTCGGTGAGTTTCAGCAGTGGACCGAGGGTGATTCAGCAGCCCACGCTGTCTGATTCCGGATCCGAGCTGCGCGGCCTGCAGATCCTGGCCGGCGTCGATGTCAGCATCGACCAGCTGCGCGTCAATGCCACCGGGCCGGCCCCGGCCATCGGCGTGCATGAGCGGGGTGAACTGCTGGATGCCCAGGCCGCGGGCCAGTTTGCAGTCGGGCAGACGCTCGATCGCAGCGATCGCAGCCCGGTGCAGCTTCGTGCCGAGCGTGGCGACGTCGTGGTGTCGGGTGGCGTCACCTCCGCGCGACCCGTCAGCATCACCGCCGGCGGCGACGTGCGTTTGCTGGGCAACGGCCTGACGGTCCAGCATCAGCCCGCCAGGCTGGATGCGAGCGGGCAGACCCTGACCCCATCGCGCGAGCTGACCCAGATCAGCGCCGGCCGCGACATCATCATGAACAACAGCTCGCCCCAGGGCGGCATCGAACTCGCCGGCCCCGGCGAACTGATGCTGCTGGCCGGCCGCAACATTGACCTGGGCGTCAGCCGCGGTGTCGTGGCTGTGGGCAACATCAACAACAGCACCCTGCTGCCCGAAGGAGCTGCTGGCATCACGTTGGTGGCCGGCTACCGCAGCGACGCCGGCGACTATGCCCAGGCGGCGGCCAAGGGCTTCCACCTGCTGGGTGGCTCGGGCCTGACCGACCGCGCCGATGCGCTCTATGCCCTGCTGACAGGCCAGGCCGATGCCAGCGCCGCCGCGAGCAGCAGTGCCGCACGCGAGTTCAAGGCCCTGTCCACCGGCGACCAGCTGCAGCGGCTGAAGGCGCTGCTGGGCGAGCAGCGCTACCAACTGGCCGTGGCAGGTTATGTGCAGGCCCTGCCGCGCGCGGCGGACAAGCCCGGGCTGAGCCAGGCCCAGGCCCTGGCCGCGTTCGCAGCCATGCCGGCCGAGCAGCAGCGCGTGGCCGTCGGTCCTATGCTGGCCGGCGCCTATGCCCAACTGCCACAGCAGCAGCGCACTGTCTTCGTGGCGTCGCTGGCGAGCGCCGAGCAGCGCCAGGCGCTGGGCGGCTATGTGCGTGGCCTGCTGGGCGCGGGCGTCAGCGACCTTGATGCCATCGCCGCCTTCGAGGCCTTGCCGATCGAGCGCCAGATGGTCTGGCTGAATCAGGTGCTGGTGCATGAGCTGCGTGCTGCCGGTCGAATGGCTGCCAGCAGCGATGGCGAGGCCCGCACGGCCGCCTATGCGCGCGGCTACCGCGCCATCGAGCTGCTTTTCCCGGTCGATGCCGACGGCCAGCGGCCCAAGGGCGACATCCGCATGCCCACCAGCCAGGTCAAGACCCTGCAGCAGGCGGGCGTCGCGCTGATGGCCCCGGGCGGCGGTATCAATGCCGGCGAGATTGCCTCCACCGGCATTGCGAAGAAGGCCAGCGATCTGGGCATCGTCACGGTCAACGGCGGTGATGTCTCTGCGGTCGTGAAAGATGACTTCGAGGTCAACCAGTCGCGGGTGTTCACGCTCAAGAAAGGCAATGTGCTGCTCTGGTCCTCGGTCGGCAATATCGACGCCGGCCGCGGCGCCAAGACGGTGACAGGCGCCCCGGCACCGGTGTTGCGGCTGGACGATCAAGGCCGGCTGGTGTTCGACACCTCGGGCTCGTTCAGTGGCAGCGGCATCGCCGTGCTCGACGCCAACAGCGACCTCGACCTATACGCGCCCGCGGGCGAGATCAATGCCGGTGAGGCGGGCATCCGTTCACAGGGCAATGCCTTCTTTGGCGCGGTGCGCTTCGTCAACGCGATCGACATCCAGGTCGGTGGAGCGGCCTCGGGCGGCCCCCCGCCCACCGTCACACCGGCCGCTGTGGTGGCTCCGGGGGCCTTGCCACTGGCGCCCACCGCTGCCGGCCCGGCCGCGACCAAGGAAGACGACGACGAGCGCCGCAAGAAGCGCGCACGTCGCACCCTCTTGCTCGATTTTCTCGGTTTCGGCCCCGGCAACTGATACGGCTGCAACAAAGCGCTGCAAACATGACGACCTATTCCGGACTTCCTTCCATGCGAAACGTATTGATCTCACTAGCCTTCGCTGCTGCCACCGTGCTGCCCAGCTCCGCCCACGCGTGGTGGAGCAAGGACTGGACGCAGCGCACCCGCATCACTCTGAACACCTCGGCCCAGGGCCTGGAGACCAAGGAGCCGGCCAGCAACGTCAGCGTGGCGGTGCGTCTGCACTCGGGCAACTTCGATTTTGCCGCGGCCAAGGAGGATGGCAGCGATCTGCGTCTGCTGGCCGGTGACGACAAGACGCCGCTGAAGTTCAGCGTCGAGCGCTTTGACGGCATCAACGAGCTGGCGGTGTTGTGGGTGCAGGTGCCGGTGGTGGCGCCGGGCAGCGAGAAGAACGCCATCTACGTCTATGCCGGCAATGCCAAGGCCGGCGCGGAGGCGGCCGAGGCGGGCGCCCATGACGCGGCCACGCTGGCGGCGATCCAGTTCAGCGACAAGGAGTCTCAGGGCGTCGACGCCAGGGCCGGCCTGAAGGCGGCAGCCCCGGTGGCGATCGATGCCAACGGCCTGCTGGCGGCCAGCGCCCGGCTGGACGGCACGGCCATCGTCTGGCCCGGCAGTGACAAGCTCAAGGTCGAGGCCGGCGGCGCGGTGACGATCAGCCTGTGGATCAAGCCGGAGTTCGTCAACAGCGGCACCGTGCTGCAATGGGGCCCGCTGATGGTGAGGCTGGCGGCCGGCAAGGTCGGCGTGCGCGTGGGCAAGGCCGAGCTGATCGGTGGCGGCCTGGCGCCGAATGTCTGGACGCAGCTGGCCCTGACCCTGGGCGGCGGCAAGGCGCAGCTCTTTATCAACGGCGTGGCCGCCGACCAGGCCGAGCTCGCCACCCCGGCCCTGGCTGGCGAGCTGCGCCTGGGCGACGGCGTCAAGGGCCAGGCCGACGCGCTGTTGATCGCCAACACCGTGCGCAGCGGCGAGTGGCTGCTCGTGGCCGCCGGTGCGCAGGGCGCGCAGAGCAAGCTGGTCGCCTCGCTGCGGGAGACCGGCGATGCCGCCGAGGGCGAGGGCAGTGGCCACTTTGCCGTGCTGATCAAGAACCTGACCACCGACGCCTGGGTGGTGATCATCGTGCTGGCGCTGATGTTTGTGGTGGCCACGTGGGTGATCGTCAGCAAGGCCCGGTTCGTCGGTCGGGCCGACAAGGCCAACCGCAGCTTCCTCGGGCGCTTCCGCGGTGCCACCCATGACCTGCTGACCCTGGAGCAGGGCGGCGCCCATCCGAACTCGCCTCTGTTCCGGCTCTACACCGCCGGCGTGCGCGAGCTGGCCAAGCGCAAGGTCGGCGAGGAGGGGGCCAAGGCCCTGTCGGGCGCTTCGCTGAGCGCGGTGCGCGCCGCCGTCGATGCCGACCTGGTGCGCGAGAGCCACCGGCTGAATTCGCAGATGGTGCTGCTGACGATCGCCATCTCGGGCGGCCCCTTCATCGGCCTGCTCGGCACGGTGCTGGGCGTGATGATCACCTTCGCCGCGATCGCAGCTGCCGGTGACGTCAACGTCAACGCCATCGCCCCCGGCATTGCCGCCGCGCTGCTGGCCACGGTGGCAGGTCTTGCCGTCGCCATACCGGCGCTGTTTGCCTACAACTACCTGGCCTCGCGCATCAAGAACATCTCGGCCGACATGCAGATCTTTGTCGATGAGTTCACCACCCGCGTGGCCGAGATCTACGGCGCGCCCTGAGTCGGAAAACCTGAGCCACCCCCATGTCCGCCGACATCAAAGAAGATAACCAGCCCTTCGACGAGATCAACGTCACGCCGATGCTGGACCTGGCCTATGTGCTCTTGGTGGTGTTCATCATCCTGACCACCGCCTCGGTGCAGGGCGTGAAGGTGCAGGCGCCCATCACCGAGGCGGCCAACAACCTGGCGCGGCCGCAGACGCGGGCCATCACCATCACCGCCGATGGCGCGATGTACCTCGACGCCTATCCGGTCACCCTGGAGCAGCTGAGCAGCACACTGGCCCAGTACAAATCGGCCAACCCGGCATTGCCGGTGGTGCTGAAGGCCGATGCGGCTGCGCAGTACGAGGGTGTGATGCAGGTGCTTGAGGTGGCCAAGAAGCTGGACATCACCGAGATCGGCCTGGTCACCAAACGCGCCCCGCAGTAGGACTCAGCCATGCAGATCAACACCGAAGCCAAGCCCTTCGACACCATCAACGTCACGCCGATGCTGGACCTGGCCTATGTGCTGCTGGTCGTCTTCATCCTGATGACCACGGCCTCGGTGCAGGGCCTGACGATCAGCATGCCCAAGCCCTCGAACAAGCCGAGCACCGAAAAGCACGATCTGCGCATCGTCCAGGTGATGCCTGGCGGCCAGCTGCTGCTCAATGGCGTGGGCCTGAGCATGGAGGAACTTGAGGCGCAGCTGCTGTCGGCCAAGGCCGCCGATGCGCAGATGTCGGTGGCGATCAAGGGCCATGCGAAGGCGCAGTACGCCAGCATCGTCGCGGTGGTGGACCTGTGCAACAAGCTGCAGGTCAATATGGGCCTGATCACGGCCAAGATCGGCAGCTGAGCCATGTCCGCACTCGCCGAAGACTCCCTGCAGCCGGTCAGCAAGAAGCAATGGCTGCTTCGTGCCGCGATCGCACTCGTGGTGGTGGCCCTGGTCGCCGCCCTGGCGGTCTGGCTGCGCGGCCTGGGCTCGGGCGATGCCGGCCACAAGCGCCAGGTGGCCAAGATCAGCATCCTTCCTGATACGCCACCGCCGCCTCCGCCACCGCCCAAGGAAGAAAAGAAGCCCGAGCCGCCCAAGGACGAGCCCAAGCAGGCCATGCGCGACGAGCCGCCGAAGCAGGAGGCGCCCAAGGCCGCCAACGAACCGCTGAAGATGGAAGGCGCGGCGGGCGATGGCCCCAGTGCCTTTGCCGCCGGCAGTGTGAAGAGCGAATACCAGGGCGGCACACCCAATACCGGCGCGCCGGCTGCGGGCGGCACGCCGGCCGATCGGGCTCAGGAGCGCCTCTATGCGAACAACGCCCGCCAGCTGCTGCGCGACGAGATCGAGAAGCGGCTGAAGAGCGAGTCCTCCCAGCTAACGGCCACCTTCAGCATCTGGCTCGCCGCCGACGGTGCGATCCAGCGCTTCGAGTTGCTGCCCAGCGGCGACGCCAAGGCCGATGCCGAGATGCAGGCGGCCCTGAGCGAGACCTCGCGCCTGTTCAAGCTGCCGCCGCCGCCTCACCTGACCCTGCCGATGCGCTTTCGCCTCAGCGTGCGGCCTGCGGCCTGACCTATCCGACCCTTCTCCGCATCAAGATCACCATGCTTTTGAACTCTGAACGACGACCACGCCTGAGTCCGCTGTGCGCCGCCATCGCGGCGGGCCTGCTTGGCGCCGGCTCGGCCCATGCCGATGAGCGCACCGAGCTGGCCAAGCAGCTGACCGCCCTGGCCGCCAAGCTGATTGCCGAGCCGGCCCCCGCACCGCCC
>JADMJJ010000101.1 GCA_018780645.1 Burkholderiaceae bacterium | reverse complement strand
CCGGTGGTGACGGTGGCCGTGCGCAGCGACGGCTCGGTGGAGTCGGTGAGCTTCGTGCGCTCCAGCGGCGTGCCGGCCATCGACGAGGCGATACGGCGCATCGTGCAGAGCCAGGCCAACTATCCTCCGTTCCAGCCGGCCCTGGCCCGCGAATACGATGTGGTCGAGATTCGCCGCACCTGGCACTTCGACATGGCCATCCGGCTGTACTGAAGCGGCCTCTAGGCAAGCCCAAGTTCAGCGCACAATGTGGCCCGGGGCTCGGCCATGGGAACGAGCTTGATCGCAAACTCTTCAGCGGATCGCCTGCCATGCCCGATAGCCTGACTCAAGACCAATGGCTCAAGCGCGTACTCGGCGTGAGCGTGCCGCGCGCAACGCCCGGCCCGACGGCCAAACAGGTGCGCTTCGCCACCGTGCCTCAGCAGATCACCCGGCCCACGGGCGGCGCGCAGATCACGCAGACCCGGCCGCGCTCGGGCGGGCGTATCCAGCCCCCGCCGGTGTTGCGGCCCGACGAATTCGACCTCGGCGGCAAGAAGAAGATTGCCGTGGCACGCAAGCCGGGCGGTGGCACGGTCTACACGGCACCGCCGCCGCCGGTGCGCGAGATCACGTTTTCGGGTGGTGGCGCCAAGGGCGCGGCGCTGCCCGGCGCCATCAAGGCGCTGCAGGACAGCGGCGTGCTGCGCGACGCCAAAAAGATCGCCGGGGCATCCGTGGGGTCGATGACGGCGGCCTTGATTGCCGCGGGCATCACCGCCGAAGAGTTCACTCGAATAGCCAACGACGATGCCACCACCGACGCCATCACCGAGGGCAGCGGCGGCACCAAGCTGGGCCTGCTGGGCGCGGCGCTGAAGAACAAGTTCACCGGCGGCACCTTGAACCCGCTCACCGGCCAGGGCCTGGAGAAGGTGGTCGGCAAGGTGCTGGACGACACCTTGCGAAAGCGCATCCACGAGTACACGATGCAGTGCGAAAAGACCGGCACCAAGCCCGATGAAGGCGTGGCCGAGGTGGCCGAAGCGCTGGCAAAACGTGGCCCCACTTTCATGGACCTGCGCAAGCTATCGAAAGCGATTCCGGCGGTGAAGGAGGTGGTGATCACCGGCACCTACACCACCGAGCTGGGCACCGTGGACAAGGCCTCGCAGAAGGACTTCGAGAACCAGAACGATACCGGCCAGCTCTATGTGTTCGATGCCGACAGCGAGCCCGATCTGCAGGTGGCGGTGGCGGTGCATGCCTCGGCCTCGTTTCCGGCGGCGTTCAAGCCGGTGGACATCACCTTGGCTATCGGCCTGAAGGTGCGCTTCATCGACGGCGGGGTGATGAACAACACGCCGACCTCGTCGAGCCTGGGCCGGGAGCGCGAGCTGGACCCGATACCCGAGGGCCGCGGCATGACCTTTGTGTTCGAGGACGAAGGCGGCGCCAGCAAGGACCTGCTGAAGGGCACCGTCGCGCCGACGCAGGGCCTGACGGCGCGGCTGCAGGACTGGTTCGTCGGCTCCGAGAACGCGGGCGCCGAGTATGCGAAGAACCGGGTCGTCAGCGACCGGCCGGAGGAGATCGTCGAGGTGCCGCTGACGATAGAGCCCAAGGCGATGAAGTGGTACCAGCGCCAGAAGCTCAAGCCCTGGAAGCGCAAGGTCGACCCCGACGCCGATATGCGCGGCGGCACCCTGAACTTCGGCCTGTCGATGGAGGCCAAGCTGAAGTACCAGGACAAGACCGAGACCGCGACCAATGACCAGATCGACCGGGCCGGGCAGCCGCGGACGCGCGAGTTCGCGTCCGATGCGCAGATGTTCGTCTCGATCCCCCTTGCCGAGCTGCAGACCTTGGCCAAGGGTGGCTATGAGGGCGCGGCGCAGGCGCTGGTGTTCCGCGAGCGGGTGGTCACCCTGCTGGGCATCTTGCAGCAGGCGGTGAAGACGGAGTTCGCCAAGGGCGACGGCCAGATCACCCGTGTGCTGCAGGACCCGGGCGCCAAGTCGGCCATCACCGAGTTCGACACGCTGGCGGGCAAGGACGTGGACTACCAAGGCTACGTGGCCCGCGAGATCAACAAGCGCGAGGGTCTGGACAATCTGTTCGCCGCCGCACGCAAGGGTGGCATGAAGAGCGGCGCGCTGTCCGCCACCTATGCCGTGGCCGACGCGGTGAAGGCGCGCAACCAGGCGCAGAACATCCTGAAGGACCTCGTCTATCCGAAGATGAAGCAGGAGCCCGAGGGCGGTGCCGGCATCGAGACGCTGCGCATCGTCGAAGGCCTGCTGCGCGGCGCACAGGAAATCGATGATGTGAACGGCGCGCTGCAGATCGCCATCGACCACTTTCTCGACAAACCCGACCGCCGCCTGCCCAAGCGCGGCCACAAGGCCTTCGCGCAGCAGCTGCAGCGCCGCTTCATCCGCTGAGTCTCATTGAAGGATACGCCCCATGTTCAAGAGCACCGCTTCCCTTTATGCCGAGCTGGCCAAGACGCTGGGCGTTGCCGAGCTGCCGGCCGATGCCTCCGGCAGCCTGGAGCTGACGATAGGCGAAGACAGCACCGTGATCCTGTTCGCCGAGGACGAATACTCGCTGATGCTGGTGGCCCCGGTGATGCCGCTGCCGGCCAAGCTCGACTACGGCCTGGTGCTGTGGCTGATGCGCCGCAATTTCTATGACAGTCCGCTGGCGCCGTTCCGGGTGTCGTGTGACGCCGCCGGCACCCTGGTGCTGTGGGGTCGCGTGCCCATCGATGGCATGAGCGGCGCCGCGCTGGGCAGCCTGATCGAGGCACTGGCCGGCCAGAGCAATCTGGTGCGCGAGGAACTCGGCTTCGGCGGCGACGCCGCGGCCGAAACCTGAAGGAGCGGGCCATGGCCGAGAAACTGACCGATTCCAACTGGACCGCCTTCACCAAGAAGCTCAAGCTCGAGCTGGACGATGGCGCGCTGATCAAGGCGCTGGCCAAGGCGGACAAGACCGACATCGCCAAACCGGAGCCGCGCCTGGATGCGCTCGAAGACCTGATCGAGCTGATCAAGAAGCAGGTCATCGCGCTGGCCAAGCGCAAGAAGGAGCTGGGCGACAAGGTCTTCGGCGAGGTCAAGGACAAGCTCTATGCGCTGCTGGAGGTGGCCGAGGAGCAGCTCAAGCTGGCCGAGACCGCGACGGCCGCCGCGAAGGCCGAGGCCAGCAGCGACGAGGAGGAAGACACCCCCATCCTGCTGACCAGGAAAATGGTGCCGCTGGTGCGCGAGCTGCGCAAGGGTGGCGTGACCATGCACGCGCTGATCTGCACCGCGGGCAAGAACACCGCGCTGCTGATCATGCGCCGCCCCATCGCCCCCGCCCGCCGCAAGTTGCTGGCCGAGGCGGTGGATGCCAAGGGCGGGGCCAAGTACATCGCCGCCGAATGCATGCTGGAAGACAAGGTGCTGACCTTCATCGTGCAGAGCCAGGCGGCGGGCCTGGCCAAGCGGCTGCGCCAGGCCCTGCTGGACCAGACCGAGCTGCGGCTGAAGGTCAAGGTGCGCGGCGACGATGGCGAGGATGCCGATGGCGAAGAGGAAGGCGCCGAGCAGGATGTGCCGGGCGACGCGCCGGACATTCCTCAGGCGCCGCCGCTGCCCCCAGGCGATGGGCCCGATCCGGCGCTGGCTTTCAAGGCCCGCCTCGAGGCCTTGATGCCCAAGCTCAAGTCGGCCCACCCGTCGGCCGAGGCGGCGCGGCTGAAGGCCGGCGAGGCAGGCGCCCTGTCGCGCAAGCGCGAGTGGGACGCCGCCACCCGCCTGCTCGACGAGGCCGAGGCGCTGCTGGCCGAGCCAGACTCGTCAGAACCTCCGGCCCCCTCGACCAAGCCCACCATCGCCCCGGCCATCGTCTACACCCAGACCCGCCTGGCCTGGGGCGCCACGCGCAAGAAGATCCAGGGCGAGCTGCAGAAACTGGAGAAGGCCATCCTGGACGCCTACAAGGACCACACCGTGCTGCCCGAGGTGGCCAAGGGCGTGCGCAAGCTCGACCAGGTGCTGGAGGTGTTCGACGAGTCGCTGAACGACGCGCTGGACGCGGCGCTGAACAGCGCCGACCCGGCGGTCAAGAAGCGCCACCACGACGAGGCCCGCGACATCATCGCGAAGTACCAGGGCTTCCTGAAAAGCGACGCTATAGTGCAGGAGCTGGACGCCAACCCCTTCGTGCCGATCGCGGTCCAGTCCACCCTGTCCAGCACCCTGGCGGTGCTGGCGTCGAAGATCGGCTAGGCGTACTTCAGATCCGTCGCCTTGCCCCAGAACACCCGGTAGGCAAAGATCGTGTAGCCGATGATGGCAGGCACCGCCACGGCGCAGCCCACCGCGATGATCTGCAGCGAGCTGGTGGCGCTGGCGGCCTGCCACAGCGTCAGGCGGTCCATCACCACGTAGGGGAAGATGCTGTAGGCCAGCCCCAGGGCGCCGAGCAGGAACACGCACACCAGCAGGGCGAACGGCAGCCAGCACAGCTTGCCCAGGATGCGCGATGAGTTGAGCAGCCCGCGCAGCGCCAGCAGGGCCAGCCCGCTCATCAGCGGGATCGGCAGCAGGGCGATGAACTCGGGCAGGCGGAACCATTTGTCGCGCACCGTGGGGCTGACCCAGGGCGTGGCCAGCGAGATCGCCACCAGGCCCAGGCACATCAGCGGCCAGGCACGCTTGGCCCAGCGCACGGCGTCGCGCTGCAGCTCGTGTTCGCCCTTCATGATCAGCCAGCAGGCCCCCATCAAGACATAGGCCGCGGCCAGCGACAGCGCGATGCAGGCGGCGAACAGGGTGTATTGCCAGCCCTCCTGGAAGGCGGTGATGTAGCGCGCCAGCATCCAGCCCTGGGACAGCGCGGCAAGACCTGACCCGGCCGTGAACAGCCGGTTCCACAGCCGCTTGTGCTCGTCGGCCGCCTTGGCGCGGAACTCGAAGGCCACACCGCGCAGTGTCAGGCCCAGCAGCATGGCGGCCACCGGCAGGTACAGCGCGCCGAGCACGATGCCGTGAGCCTTCGGAAAGGCGATCAGCATGATGCCCACGCCCAGCACCAGCCAGGTCTCGTTGGCGTCCCAGAACGGGCCGATGGAGGCAACCATGCGGTCCTTGTGCGCGTCATCGGCACGGGCCATCAGCATGCCCACGCCGAGGTCATAGCCGTCCAGAATCACATAGGCCAACATGGCCAGGCCCATCAGGGCCATGAAGACCAGCGGCAGCCATTGCTGTGCGTTCATGCTGCGACTCCTTGACCCATCAGACCGGGCACTTGCGGCACGGGCAATGGCGATTTTTCGGCCATGCGCTTGACCACCATCACATAGGCGACGATCAGCAGGGCGTAGGTGATCAGATAGCCGACCAGGGTGGTGGCAATCATCGCCGCCGGCGTCTTGGACGCCACATCGGCGGTGCGCAGCAGGCCGTAGACGATGAAGGGTTGGCGGCCGATCTCGGTCACGTACCAGCCGGCGATCGTGGCCACCCAGCCCGAGAACGTCATCAGGCTCAGGGCCCACAGCAGCGGCCGGGGCAGGCGTTCGGCGACCCAGCCACTGCGCCGGTACAGCCACAGGCCCAGCCAGCTGAAGGCCAGCATCGCCAGGCCCACGCCGACCATGATGCGAAAGCCGAAGAACAGCGGCGCCACCGGCGGATGCGCGCCCTTGAATTCATTGAGGCCGCGGATCTCGCCCTGCGGCTCGTGCGTCAGTATCCAGCTCGCGCCATTGGGCACGCCGATGGCAAATCGGTTGCTGCGCGAAGCCTCGTCGGGCCAGGCGAACAGCAGCAAGGGCGCACCCTTCTCGGTCTCCCAGACACCCTCCATCGCGGCGATCTTGGCGGGCTGGTGCTTCAAGGTGTTCAGGCCGTGCATATCGCCGACCAGTATCTGCAGCGGTATCAGCACCGCGCCCGCCGTCAGCCCGACGCGCAGCACGCGGGCCGTGTAAACCTGGGCCCTGCCCTTGAGCAGTTGCCAGGCGCTGACGCCGCCCAGCACGAAGGCCACCGTCAGGCCCGAGGCCAGCAAGACGTGGGCCAGGCGATAGGGGAAGGAGGGGTTGAACACCACGGCCAGCCAGCTGGTGGCATGGAACTCGCCATTGATGATCTCGTAGCCGGCCGGCGTCTGCATCCAGGAGTTCAGGCTCAAGATCCAGAAGGCGCTCATCGTCGTGCCGAAGGCGACCATGAAGGTGGCCAGCAGGTGCACCCGCTCGCTGACCCGACCATGGCCGAACAGCATCACGCCCAGGAATGTGGCCTCCAGGAAGAACGCCGTCAGCACCTCGTAGCCCAGCAGCGGCCCGGCGATATTGCCGACCTTCTCCATATAGCCCGGCCAGTTGGTGCCGAACTGGAAGCTCATCGTGATGCCGCTGACCACGCC
>JADMJJ010000068.1 GCA_018780645.1 Burkholderiaceae bacterium | reverse complement strand
CGAACACGCTGGGCAGGCGCTTCATGATGGTCTCGCCGCCCAGGTGGGTCATGTCCAGCTGGATGTAGTCCTTGTTCGGACCGCAGCCACGGCCTTCCTTGATCTCCTGGTCCATGCAGCGCGAGACGAAGTCACGCGGGGCCAGGTCTTTCAGGGTAGGCGCGTAGCGCTCCATGAAACGCTCGCCATTGACGTTGCGCAGGATCGCGCCCTCGCCGCGGCAGCCCTCGGTCAGCAGCACGCCGGCGTTGTGCACGCCGGTCGGGTGGAACTGCCAGAACTCCATGTCTTCCAGCGGAATGCCGGCACGGGCCGCCATGCCCAGGCCGTCTCCGGTGTTGATGAAGGCATTGGTCGAGGCGGCGAAGATGCGCCCTGCCCCGCCGGTGGCCAGCAGCACGGTCTTGGCTTCCATGATGTGCAGCTCGCCGGTTTCCATTTCCAGCGCGGTCACGCCACAGACATCGCCCTCGGCGTCGCGTATCAGGTCCAGCGCCATCCATTCGACGAAGAACTGGGTGCGCGCCTTGACGTTCTGCTGGTACAGCGTGTGCAGCATCGCGTGGCCGGTGCGGTCGGCGGCGGCGCAGGCGCGCTGCACCGGCTTCTCGCCGTAGTTGGCCGTGTGGCCGCCGAACGGGCGCTGATAGATCGTGCCGTCGGGGTTGCGGTCGAAGGGCATGCCGAAATGCTCGAGCTCATAGACGACCTTGGGCGCTTCGCGGCACATGTACTCGATCGCGTCCTGGTCACCGAGCCAGTCCGAACCCTTGACGGTGTCGAAGAAGTGATAGTGCCAGTTGTCCTCGCTCATATTGCCGAGGGACGCGCCGATGCCACCCTGTGCGGCCACCGTGTGCGAGCGGGTCGGGAAGACCTTGGACAGCACGGCCACGTTCAGGCCGGCAAGCGACAGTTGCAGCGACGCGCGCATGCCCGAGCCACCGGCCCCGATGATGACCACATCAAATTTACGCTTCGGAATCAAAGTTGCCACCGTCATCACAGTCTCCACAGCACTTGGATCGCCCAGCCGGCACAACCCACCAACCAAACAAGGGTGAACACATGCATCACGAGGCGTGCGCCGACGTGTTTCACATAGTCCATCCAGATGTCACGCATACCAACCCATGCGTGGTACAGCAGCGAGAGAATCGTGACGAAGGTCAGGAACTTCATCCACTGCTGCGAAAAAATACCGGCCCATTTGTCGTAGCCGATGGGGCCGCTGGTGAACAGCACCTGCGCCAGCAGGACGACGGTGAACAAGGCCATCAGCACCGCGGTGACGCGCTGCGCGAGCCAGTCGCGGGCGCCGTAATGCGCGCCGACGACCAGGCGCTTGGAACCAAAATTGGGATTCATACGTCCTCTTCCTTCGTGATTCAGTACAGGCCGAACAGCTTGGCGCCCAGCGCTGCGGTCAGCAGCAGGCTAGCGGCCAGGGTGACGACGGCGCTGGAGCGGCCCTGCTCCTTGCTGACGCTGTGCGTCATGTCCATCCACAGATGGCGCACGCCGGCAATGAAGTGGTGCAGATAGGCCCAGATCAGGCCCAGGCAGACCAGCTTGATGAACCAGCCCGGCAGGAAGCCGATGCCGGCCACGAAGGCGTTGGTGAACTGGTCGTAGGAGATCTCGGTCGAGAGGCTGGTGTCGAACATCCAGATGATGAAGGGCATCAGGAGGAACATCAGCATGCCGCTGGCGCGATGCAGGATGGAGACCACCCCGGCCAGTGGCAGACGGTACTGCAAGGCGTCGATCAGACGCATGGTTCCCGGTCTTTGTTTTTGAGTTGCAGCCATGCTTCGCCTTTTTTATGTAATCCGATGAAACCCGATGATTTTATTGCAATGCAGCACTCTTGCCCGACGCAATGACGTGATTTGCACGCCACGTGCGCGTCAGCTTCAGCTCAGTTCGTTGCGGTAGAAGTGTCCGGAGGTGTTGTATAGCCCGCGCCGCAGCTCCACCGGACGGTCATGATAGGTGTGCGATAGGCGCTCAACGCTGAGCAAAGGGCTGCCCTCGGGCACCTGCAGCAGCCCGGCACTGAGGGTATCGGCGGCGACCGCACGGATTTTTTCTTCCGCCCGTATCATGCGCACCCCAAATTCGGTCTCGAACAGGCCGTACATCGGGCCGCGGTGCTCGTTCAGTCGCTCGGCCGTCAGGCCCTTGAACAGATGGCCGGGCAGCCAGATTTCATCGAGCACCACCGGCACGCTCTTGGCGTGCAGCATGCGGCGCACCTGCACCATCGCATCGCCGGTGCGCATGCCCAGCGACCGCGCCACCTCGGCCGGGGCACGCACACGGCGGCAGTCCAGTAGCTGACGCTCAAGCCCTGGCCCCGCGCCGAGGTCGGGCGTCAGGCGCAGAAAGCGGTACTGGATCTTCTGCTCGGCGTGGGTGGCGACAAAGGTGCCCTTGCCCTGACGGCGCACCAGCAGGTTCTCGGCCGCAAGCTCGTCGATGGCCTTGCGCACCGTGCCCTGGCTGACCTTGTAGCGGGCGGCCAGCTCCATCTCGCTGGGAATCGCCTCGCCGGGCTTCCATTCGCTCGACTGCAGGCTGCGCGTCAACAAACCCTTGATCTGCTTGTAAAGCGGGCTGAAATTGGGCCCGGCGGCGCCGGCCTGCGCTTCGGCATCGAGCAGTGAGGAGTTGGGAGGGGCCATGGCGCGCATTGCACCACAGGCCGGGCCTTTTTGTCTTATATAAGACATAGGATTGAGCCGATTCAGGCTTTTCGCTTCGGGTTCTCCCTTGGTCTGCCCTACACTTGCGGGCTGTCCGGCCTGGAACAAGCCCACCCATGCCTGCACCCAATTTCAAGCTGTTTCCGTTCCTCCCTCTCTCCATCCCCACGCTTTAGGAGCCTTCTCATGAGCAAGAAACCCGTTCGCGTCGCCGTCACCGGTGCCGCTGGCCAGATCGGCTACGCCCTGCTGTTCCGCATCGCCTCCGGCGAAATGCTGGGCAAGGACCAGCCTGTCATCCTGCAACTGCTGGAAGTGCCGGTCGAGGGCCCGCAAAAGGCGCTCAAGGGCGTGATGATGGAGCTCGAAGACTGCGCCTTCCCGCTGCTGGTGGGCATGGAAGCACACAGCGACCCGATGACCGCGTTCAAGGACACCGACTACGCGCTGCTGGTCGGTTCGATGCCCCGCAAGGCCGGCATGGAGCGTGCCGAGCTGCTGGCCATCAACGGCCAGATCTTCACCGCCCAGGGCAAGGCACTGAATGCCGTGGCCTCGCGCAACGTCAAGGTGCTGGTGGTCGGCAACCCGGCCAACACCAATGCCTATATCGCGATGAAGTCGGCCCCGGATCTGCCGGCCAAGAACTTCACCGCCATGCTGCGCCTGGACCACAACCGCGCCGCCTCGCAGATCGCCGCCAAGACCGGCAAGCCCGTGGCGAGCATCAAGAAACTGGCCGTGTGGGGCAACCACTCGCCCACCATGTACGCCGACTACCGCTTCGCCACCATCGACGGCGCCTCGGTCAAGGACATGATCAACGACCAGGTCTGGAACAAGGACGTGTTCCTGCCCACCGTCGGCAAGCGCGGCGCGGCCATCATCGAAGCGCGCGGCCTGTCCTCGGCCGCCTCGGCCGCCAATGCCGCCATCGACCATATGCGCGACTGGGCCCTGGGCACCAACGGCAAGTGGGTGACGATGGGCATCCCGTCGAACGGCGAATACGGCATTCCGAAGGAAGTCATGTTCGGCTACCCCGTCACCTGCGAGGGCGGCGAGTACAAGATCGTGGCTGGCCTGGAGATCGATGCCTTCTCGCAAGAGTGCATCAACAAGACCCTGGCGGAGCTGCAGGGCGAGCAGGACGGCGTGAAGCACCTGCTCTGATCCACTGATTCTCTGTTGTTTAAACGCAAGAGCCGTCATGGCAACATGACGGCTCTTGCCGCATCTGGACTCGCAAAAAAGTGATCACGACCTCGTTACATCCCCGCGACGCCCTGTTCGAAGACGGCGACGCCGCCATCCAGTTGCCGGTGTGCGATCACTACTGCGGCGTCGAGGTGCGCATGCGCAAGAGCCTGGAACTGCAGGCCGAACTGGGCCCGGTATTCGACATCACGCTGGACTGCGAGGACGGCGCGCCGATCGGCGGCGAGGCCGAGCATGTGCGCATGGTGGCCGAGATGGTGGGCAGCGCCGCCAACGTCCATGGCCGCGTCGGCGCCCGCGTCCACCCGGTGGACCACAAGTCCTTTGCCGACGATGTCGACACGCTGGTCTCAAGCACCGGCGACCGCCTGGCCTATCTGATGGTGCCAAAACCGCAGGGCCTCGCCGATGTGCAGCAGGCCTTGGCACATATCGCCCATGCGACCCGCGTGCATGGCAAGGGCCAGGACCTGCCCGTACATGTGCTGATCGAGACGCACGGCGCCCTGCGCGAGGTGCAGGCCATTGCCGCCGAGCCGCGCCTCCAGTCGCTGTCCTTCGGCTTGATGGACTTTGTGTCCGCCCATCGCGGCGCCATCCCCAAGACGGCGATGGGCGCCCAGGGCCAGTTCACCCATCCGCTGGTGGTGCGCGCCAAGCTGGAGATCGCCGCCGCCGCCCACGCCTGCGGCAAGACGCCGTCGCACTGCGTGGTCACAGAGTTCAAGGACAAGCACGCGATCGAGGCCGCGGCCACCAAGGCCTCGCGCGAGTTCGGCTATACGCGCATGTGGAGCATCCACCCGGCGCAGATCCAGCCCATCATCGACGCCTTCGCGCCCAGCGCGGCCGAGATCGACGAGGCGATCGAAATCATCCAGGCCGCCCAGGCTGCCCAGTGGGCGCCTATCAGCCACCGCCACGGCAACCAGGACACCCTGCACGACCGTGCCAGCTTCCGCTACTTCTGGCAGTTGCTGGAGCGGGCCCATCGTACCGGCCAGCCGCTGCCGGCCGAGGTGCGGGTGGCCTACTTCGATGGCAAGCCCTGATTGCAAATCGTCACAAGAGGGTTTCCAATCACCCGCACAATTGTTGGCAAGCCAACGCAAGACTGCCCCCGCAGACACATCATGACGAAACCCACTCTTATCGCGCTTGCCGCCCTGCTCGCGACGCTGCAGCTGAACACGGCCTGGGCCGCGGCCGCCGTCAAAGAGGCTCCAAAACAGCGCCCCCGCCCAGCGGCCAAGAAGGTGCCTGCCCCGGTTGCACCCGCTCCGGTTGCGATAGCCGCCGAGGACGAGAACCTGAGCCCCGACCAGCTCGCCGCCGCCGAGCGGGTGAATCGCGGCGATGCCCAGTGCGAGTTCAATCAGACCGTCAAGGTCGTGCCGCATCCGCAGCGGGCCGGCCTGTTCCAGGTGCTGTTCAAGAACCAGATTTTCACGATGGCGCCGGAGCCCACCACCACCGGCGCGGTGCGCCTGGAGGACAAGCGCAACGGCATGATGTGGCTGCAGATTCCGACCAAGTCGATGCTGATGAACAGCCGCATCGGCCAGCGCATGGTGGACAGCTGCACCCATTCGGAGCAACGCGCCACCATCGCAGCCAACGCGGCCAACCCCACCGGTGGAGGCATCGGCATCGTGCCGGTCACCGGTCCGACCGTAGCTGCAGGTCCGCGGACCACCACCAATATGGTCACCAGCACGTCCACCGATGGCACGGCCACGCCCGAGGCACCACCGGTGGTGGCTGCTGGCACGCCGGCGGTCACGCCGACGCGCTGAACGCCCGAGCGCCCCCGGGGCGCGCCCGTGATCGACATTGCGGTATGGACGACAAAGTATGTACAATCAATGCATACTTCTCGCGCCATACTGGAGTGAACCATGGAAGCCACCGTTGCCGAACGCGGCCAGATCACCCTGCCCAAGGCGGTGCGTGATGCACTGGGCCTGACCAAGGGCACGACGCTCAAGGTCGAGCTGGACGGCGGCCGCATCATCCTGCGCAAGAACGTCGACGACGCGATCACCCGCGCCCGCGGCAAGTTCAAGCTCGATGGCTTTGCATCGGTGGATGACGCGATGCGCGCCATCCGTGGCCGCGCCCCCGGCGATCCGGTCGAGACCTGAGCCTGCATGATCGCCATCGACTCCTCGGTGCTCGTGGACCTGCTCAGCAATAGCGAGCGCGCCGACCTGGCCGAGGCCGCGCTGCGCGAGGCCTTGAGCCACGGGCCCGTCGTCGTCTGCGACGTGGTCGTGTCCGAGGTCTGCTCCTCGCTGCAGGACGGCGACCAGGCCATGCAGGTGCTCGAAGACATGGGCATCAGCTACAGCGCCGTCGAGCAGAAGGCCGCCATCCGCGCCGGCGAGATGCAGCGCCGCTACCGCTCCCGCGGTGGCCACCGTGAGCGCACAGTTCCCGATTTCATCGTTGGCGCCCACGCGCTGCTGCAGTGCAGCGGCCTGATCACCAGCGATGAAGGTTTTTTTCGCGATTACTTCAAGGGCCTCAAGCTGCTCAAGCCCAAGCTTGACTGAAAAAGCGGCCCGCACCCTACCCCCGACCAGCCTCACCCAACGGAGAACCCCATGCTTCAAGCCTATCGCCAACATGTCGCCGAGCGCGCCGCGCTCGGCATCCCGCCCCTGCCCCTGTCCGCCAAGCAGACCGGTGAGCTGATCGAGCTGCTGAAGAACCCGCCCGCTGGCGAGGAGGCCACCCTGGTCGAGCTGATCACCCACCGTGTGCCCGCCGGCGTGGACGATGCCGCCAAGGTCAAGGCCAGCTATCTGGCCGCCGTGGCCCATGGCACCGAAAAGTGCGCGTTGATCAGCCCCGCCAAGGCCACCGAGCTGCTGGGCACGATGCTGGGCGGCTACAACATCCATCCGCTGATCGAGCTGCTGGACGACACGGCCGTGGCCGCCGTCGCCGCCGAAGCGCTGAAGAAGACGCTCTTGATGTTCGACCAGTTCCACGACGTCAAGGCCAAGGCCGACCAGGGCAATGTCCACGCCAAGGCCGTGCTGCAGAGCTGGGCGGACGCCGAGTGGTTCACCTCGCGTCCTGAGGTGCCGAAGTCGATCACCGTCAGCATCTTCAAGGTCACTGGCGAGATCAACACTGACGACCTGTCGCCAGCGCCCGACGCCTGGAGCCGCCCGGACATCCCGATGCACGCGCTGGCCATGCACAAGAACGCCCGCCCCGGCGTCACGCCCGAGGAAGACGGCAAGCGCGGCCCGGTCAAGTTCATCGAAGACCTGCGCGCCCGCGGCAATCTGGTCGCCTACGTGGGCGACGTGGTCGGCACCGGCTCCAGCCGCAAGTCGGCCACCAACTCGGTGCTGTGGTTCACCGGCGAAGACATCCCCTTCGTGCCGAACAAGCGCTTCGGCGGCGTCTGCCTGGGCAGCAAGATCGCCCCGATCTTCTACAACACGATGGAAGACTCGGGCGCCCTGCCGATCGAGCTGGACGTCAGCCAGATGAATATGGGCGACGTGGTCGAGCTGCGCCCCTATGAGGGCAAGGCCCTCAAGGATGGCAAGGTCATCGCCGAGTTCACCGTGAAGAGCGATGTGCTGTTCGACGAGGTGCGCGCCGGCGGCCGCATTCCGCTGATCATCGGCCGCGGCCTCACCGCCAAGGCCCGCGAGGCGCTGGGCCTGCCCGCCTCGACGCTGTTCCGTCTGCCGCAGAACCCGGCCGACACCAAGAAGGGCTATTCGCTGGCCCAGAAGATGGTCGGCCGCGCCTGCGGTCTGCCGGTCGTCGCCGGTGAGCAGCAGGGCGTGCGCCCGGGCACCTATTGCGAGCCGCGCATGACCTCGGTCGGTTCGCAGGACACCACCGGCCCGATGACCCGCGACGAGCTGAAGGACCTGGCCTGCCTGGGCTTCAGCGCCGACCTGGTGATGCAGTCCTTCTGCCACACCGCCGCCTATCCGAAGCCGGTCGATGTGAAGATGCACCACGAGCTGCCCGAGTTCATCAGCACGCGCGGTGGCGTGTCGCTGCGCCCTGGTGACGGCGTGATCCACAGCTGGCTGAACCGCCTGCTGCTGCCCGACACGGTGGGCACCGGCGGCGACAGCCACACCCGCTTCCCGATCGGCATCAGCTTCCCGGCGGGGTCAGGTCTTGTGGCCTTCGCCGCGGCCACCGGCGTGATGCCGCTGGACATGCCCGAGTCGGTGCTGGTGCGCTTCAAGGGCAGCATGCAGCCCGGCGTGACCCTGCGTGACCTGGTCAACGCAATCCCGCTGTACGCGATCAAGGCCGGCCTGCTGACGGTCGAGAAGAAGGGCAAGAAGAACATCTTCTCGGGCCGCATCCTCGAGATCGAAGGCCTGCCGGACCTGAAGGTGGAGCAGGCGTTCGAGCTGAGCGACGCCTCGGCCGAGCGCTCGGCCGCCGGCTGCACGGTGCACCTGAACCCCGAGCCGATCAAGGAATACATCAACAGCAACATCACCTTGATGAAGTGGATGATTTCCGAGGGCTATGCCGACCCGCGCACCCTGCAGCGCCGCATCGCCGCCCAGGAAGCCTGGCTGGCCAATCCGCAGCTGCTGAAGGGCGATGCCGACGCCGACTACGCCGCCGTGATCGAGATCGACCTGGCCGACATCCATGAGCCCATCGTCGCCTGCCCCAACGACCCGGACGACGTGAAGATGCTGTCCGACGTGGCCGGCGCGGTGATCGATGAGGTCTTCATCGGCTCCTGCATGACCAATATCGGCCACTTCCGCGCCGCCAGCAAGCTGCTCGAAGGCAAGCGCGACATCCCGGTCAAGCTGTGGGTCGCTCCGCCGACCAAGATGGACGCCAAGAAGCTCAGCGACGAAGGCCACTACGGCGTGCTCGGCAATGCCGGTGCCCGCATGGAGATGCCCGGCTGCAGCCTGTGCATGGGCAATCAGGCGCAGGTCAAGGAAGGTGCCACCGTGTTCTCCACCAGCACGCGCAACTTCCCGAACCGCCTGGGCAAGAACTCCAACGTCTATCTGGGCTCCGCCGAACTGGCCGCGATCTGCTCCCGCCTGGGCAAGATCCCGACCAAGGAAGAGTACCTGGCCGGCATGGGCGTGCTCACCGCCGACAGCAGCAAGATCTACCAGTACCTGAACTTCGACAAGATCGAGGAATTCAGCGACGCTGCGGCGACTGTGAGCGCCTGATCTATCAGCACTGTTTGATCTGAGCGTGAGGCCCTGCCGGTGACGGTGGGGCCTTTTACTTTGGTCGCGCATTGCGAGCCGGCGTCGCCGTCACCCCGAATGCGGCGCTTGGCCCTGCGGGCCAAGTTCCCTGCGCTGCTTACGTCCTGAGGCTGCGCGCCTAACTCGCCCTCCCACCCCCTGCGGGGCCGGCATCTGCCTTTGGCAGCTGCCTGTGGTCGGTGCTCGAACAAAGACGCTCGGCCCATCGCCCGGAGCGATGGGCAACCTCAGGCCGCTGCGCTGCTCGGCGCCGCATAAGGGGTGCCGTCGCCACCGGCTCGCAATGCAGGCACCGTCGGTGGCACACCACTCTTGCCCCGCCACCCTGGTTCCGCGCAGGCGCAGTCCCGCCAGATGCCGGGCGCCTGTGCGGGGCTGAGGAGCGGAGTGGCTTGGGCCAGCGCGCCTTGGCGCGCGATTCCAAATCTAGCTGGGCGCGATTGTCCGAGGTGAGTGAGCGTAGCGAACGGTCCGAGTTTTGCGCCCGGCCCAAGTCGCGAGCACCGCAAGGTAGTCGAAGACCCCCGCACTGAAGCCCGGCGGCTGGCGGGGCTGTGCCTGTGCCGCCACCCACTATGATCTGATCGGCGCTTCCAGCCGCTCAACAAGCACCCCCATCTGCTCCACCGGCACCTGCGCGTACCCCAACATCAGCCCGCGCCAGCCATGGGCTCGGCCGCCGACCGAATGCTGACTCAGCGCCGGGGCGACGATGCCCTGACGCAGGGCCAGTGAGCTGATGCGGGCGTCGTCCAGCCGCAGCTCATCGTGGAAGCGCAGTGCCAGGTGCATGCCGGCGCTGGCGCCATGGACGCTCGCCACGTCGGCCAGGCGTGACTCCAACGCCTCGACCAGTGCATCGCGTCGCTGGCGGTAGAGCCGGCGCATGCGGCGCAGGTGCAGGCTGAAGTGACCATTGCGCAGGAACTCGGCCAGGGCCAGCTGGTCGGCGGCGCGGCCGCGTGGCAGCGAGCGAGACAGCAAGGCGGCCAGCGCCGGAGCCAGGGCGGCAGGCGCGACTACAAAGCCGATGCGCAGCGCCGGAAACAGCGTCTTGCTGAAGGTGCCCAGGTAGACCACCGGCGCATCGGGCGTCAGGCCCTGCAGGGCTGCCAGCGGCGGACCGTCGTGGCGGAACTCGCTGTCGTAGTCGTCCTCGATGATCAGCGCCCCGGCCGCGGTGGCCTGGCGAATCAGCGCCAGCCGGCGCTCCAGGCCCAGCACTGCACCGGTCGGGTACTGGTGCGAGGGCGTCAGATAGATCAGCTTCGGTGGCTGGCGGCGCCAATCGGCGGCCGTGGGGGCGATGCCGCCGCCATCGACCGGGATGCCGGCCACGCTCAGCTGTGCCGCGCGCCAGGCGGCCAGCGCGCCGCCGTAGCCGGGGTTCTCCATCCAGACCCGGTCACCAGCGTCGGCAAAGGCGCGGGCGCACAGATCCAGGCTGCTTTGCGTGCCATCGGTGATGAAGACCTGGCTGGCATCGCAGACCACGCCGCGTGCGGCGCGCAGATGGTCGGCAATGGCGCTGCGCAGCGTGGACTCGCCGGCCGCCTCGCCATAGTTAAGCTGGGCCGCGCTCAAGCCACGCCAGCTGCGCTCCAGCAGGCGGCGCCACAAGGTCTGCGGAAACTCGGCCAGGGCCGGCACGCCGGGCGCGAAGGCGGCCGACAGCTCGGGCGCCACCGGCAGGCTGGCCAGGCTCTGGGCGCGGTTGGACAGGCCGGTGCGCAAGGTCTGCGACGGCTCCGGAAGCAGCGCCGACGCGGCCTTGAAGCTGACCTTGGTGCCGCGCCGGTCCGAGCTGACAAAGCCCTCTGTGGCCAACTGCTCGTAGGCATAGAGCACGCTGTTGCGCGCCACGCCCAGTTCGCGGGCCAGCGCGCGGCTGGCCAGCAGCCGCGTGCCGCCGGCCAAGGTGCCCTCGCGTATCGCCTGGCGCAGGCATTCGTGCAGCAGGCGCTGGCCAGACCAGCCAGGCTGTGCGCCGGTTTGGGCGAAGGCGGCCATCAAGAGGGCGTAATCCATTCTGTGGCTCTAAAAAAAACAATAGGACTGGGTCTTTCTCAAGAGCCACAGCTTAACTACATTGCGCCCTTCTTCTTGCCTTCTACCTTCTTGTGAGTGCCATGAACCCCTCTGATATCGCGCCGCCAACCGAGCGCACCCGGATCCGCCGCGTCACCGAGAACGCCCGCTACGAGCGCGCCACGCTACACGCCATCATCGACGCCGCCTATCTGTGCCATATCGCCTTTGCCGATGCCAAGGGCACGCATTGCATTCCGATGGCCTGCTGGCGCGAGGGCGAGCATCTCTACATCCATGGCTCCAACGGCGGCCGCCTGGTCAGGCAGCTGCTGGGCGACACCCAGGTCTGCATCACCATCACGCATCTGGATGGCCTGGTGCTGGCCCGCTCGGCCTTCAACCATTCGATGAACTACCGCTCCTGCGTCATCTACGGCCGCTTCGAGGCAGTGACCGGCGATGCCGAGAAGCGGGCCTCGCTGGCCCGCTTCATGGACAAGATCGCCGTCGGCCGCCAGGCCGAGATCCGCCCCGGCAATGACAAGGAGTTCACCGCCACCACGGTGCTGCGCATTTCGCTGGACGAAGCCGCCTGCAAGGTGCGTCAAGGCCCTCCGATCGACGATGCCGAGGACATCGGCGTGCAGGCCTGGGTCGGCGTGCTGCCCTTCACCCAGCAGCGGCTGGCGCCGATCACCGCCCCGGATTGCAGCACACCGGCGCCCGGCTACGTGCGCAACTGGCTGGCGGCCGATTGAACCTGCCAAGCCGCACCGGCTTGACGACCGAACCGGCCGTGCGCGCCTTCCTGCAACATCGGCGCTCATCACTCGAATTGCCGGCTCTATCTCAGCGGCCCCACCGGAGAATCGATTGACGGCGATACTGCGCGACCACTTCCCTGGCTCGCTCTCAAAAGGTCGTTCAATGATGAAAAAATGCTTCTCCGCCGTTGCAATGGCCCTGTGCCTGATCGGCTCCGCCCAGGCAGACGATGCCCTGAAGGCGGCCATCGCCGGTGCCCACCGCACGCCCGCCTTCGCGGCCCGTGACAACGCGCGCCACCCCTACGAGACACTGAGCTTCTTCGGCCTCAAGCCCGGGCAGACGGTGGTCGAACTGGTGCCCGGCGGCGGCTGGTACACGGAAATATTGGCGCCCTATCTGCGCGACAAGGGTCAGTTGATACTGGCCGCCGACGACCCCGAATCGGACAAGGCCTATGCGCGCCGCGGCATCGAGCGCCTGAAGGCCAAGCTGGCCGCCCAGCCGGCCGTCTACGACAGGGTGCAGCTGGCGGTGTTTGCGCCGCCGGCCAAGCTGCAGTACGCGGCGCCGGGCAGTGCCGACCTGGTGTTGACCTTCCGCAATGTGCACAACTGGGCGGCGGATGGCGAGGCCCAGACCCTGGCCGTGTTCAAGAGCGTGTTCGCCAGCCTCAAGCCGGGCGGCGTGTTTGGCGTGGTTGACCATCGCCTGCCGGCAACACGCGAGCAGGACGCAAAGGTCGGCAGCGGCTATCTGCATGAGGCCTATGTGCAGCGCCTGGCCGAGAGTGCTGGCTTCAAGCTTGCCGGCAGATCGGAGGTCAACGCCAACTCCAGGGACAGCGCCGACCATCAGAACGGCGTCTGGGCGCTGCCGCCCACCTATGCCAACAAGGACAAGGACCGCGCCCGCTACGAGGCGATCGGCGAAAGCGACCGCCTGACGATGAAGTTCGTCAAACCGCTGTAATCGCCTATTTGGCGGCCGCCTCGGCCTGACGCCCGCGCATCACCGGCAACAGGCTGGCGATGTCACGCTGCCCCTGCTGCACAGCCGCCTGCACCGTGGCCAGCACCTCGGCGGCAGGCGCAGCGCCGTCGGGCTGGCGCAGCGCCTGCTCGGCCCGGGCGGCGCAGGCCGCCAGCGCGTTCAGCCCCAGCGTGCTGGCAATGCCCTTCAGCGAGTGCAGGGCGTTCATGGCCTCGGCCAGCCGCTCCGCATCGCCGGCCGCATCTGCCCCGAGCAGGGTCGACAGTTGCTCCGGCAGCAGGGCCAGGTTTTGCTGGAAGGACTCCAGCACCCGCAGGTAGATGCGCCGGTTGCCGCCCATGCGCGCCAGCGCCGCATCGACGTCCCGGTGCAGGTCTGCGCCCGGCTCGGACGCCACGGCAAGCTTCGCCACCGGCAAGCCACCACCCGAGGTGTGCTTCAGCAGGCAGGCCACCAACTGGTCCAGATCGAAGGGCTTGCCGACGTGGTCGCTCATGCCGGCGTCCAGGCAGGCCTGGCGGTCGGCCTGCATGGCATTGGCCGTCATGGCGATGATGGGCAGGGCCCGCGCGGCGCCGTGCCGGCGGATCTCGGCGGTGGCGCCGTAGCCGTCCAGCACCGGCATCTGAACGTCCATCAGCACCGCGTCGAACGGTCGGCCGCCGGGCGCCAGGCTGGCCAGCACCGCGTCCACCCCCTCTCGGCCCTGGGTCGCGATCTGCACCTCGGCGCCCTCGTCGCCGAGCAGCTCCTGCGCCACCTGGCGGTTGTTGGCGTTGTCTTCCACGACCAGCAGGTGCAGCCCGCGCAGGCGCCCCGCGCCGGGGAGCACACCCTCGGGCCTGGCTATCGTCGCCACCGGATCCGGCTGGCTGGCGCGGACCTGCGCATCGACCACCGCATCGAGCAGCATCGAGGCCGTCACCGGCTTGACCAGAAAGCCCTGCAGCAGCGCCTGCTCGTCGGCGCCACGCTCGGCCAGCATCTCGCGGCCATGGGCGGTGATCATGACGACCAGCGGCGGAGAATGCGGTTTGCAGAGCTCGCGCAGGCGCTGATTGGTGTCCCAGCCATCCATGCCGGGCATCTGCCAGTCCAGCAGCACCAGCTGATAGGCCTGCGGACCGCCCAGCCTGGCCTGCACCATCTGCAGCGCCTGGGCGCCGCTGGAGGCTACGTCCACCTGCCACTGCATCGAACGCGCCATCTCGCCCAGCACCTCGCGCGCAATGGCGTTGTCGTCAACGATCAGCGTGCGCAGCGGACCGGCATCGACACGGTTGGCCAGGCGCGGGAGCACATCGTCGGCCACCGGCAGCTCCAGCTCGAACTGGAAGCAGCTGCCCCGGCCCGGGTGACTGCTCAGACGCAGCTCACCGCCCATCATCTGCACCAGGCGCTGGCTGATGGACAGACCCAGACCGGTGCCACCGAAGCGCCGCGTGGTCGAAGCCTCGGCCTGGGCAAAGGCCTCGAAGATATGACGCTGATCGGTCTCGGCAATGCCGATGCCGGTGTCGCGCACCTGCAGCAGCAGCCGCACCGCGCCGGGCAACTGCTCCAGCACGCGCAGGCTGACCACAACCTCGCCGCGTTCGGTGAACTTGAGCGCGTTGCCGCCCAGATTGATCAGCACCTGTTGCAGACGCAGCGCATCGCCGACCAGGACCGGCGGCAGGCCCGGGTCGATGTCGAACACCAGCTCGATCTCCTTCTGGCCCAGATTGCCCGACAGGATCACCGACAGCTCGCGCAGCAGGGTGTCGGTGCGGAAGGGGTGCGGCGCCAGACTCATCTTGCCGGCCTCGACCTTGGAAAAGTCCAGGATGTCGTTGAGCAGGCCCAGCAGCGAGCGCGCCGCGCCCTCGGTCTTGCGCGTGTAGTCCCATTGCCGCGCGCTCAGCTGGGTCTTCTGCAGCAGCTGCAGCATGCCCAGGATGGCATTCATCGGCGTGCGCAGCTCGTGGCTCATATTGGCCAGGAACTGGCTCTTGGCCAGATTCGCCTGCTCGGCCTTCTGCATCGCCACCTTGAGCGATTCCTGATAGAGCTTGTGGCGCGTCACATCATGGGCCACGCCCAGGTAGCCGATGGGGCGGCCGTCATGGGCCGTCATGGCCGTCACCGTCAGCGCCACCTGGGTGCGCTGGCCGCTCTTGGCGATATAGGTCCACTCGTGCTCGTCGCCGATGGCCACCGGGTCGACGAACACTCCGCGACCACGAATGCGCCGGCCAGCCCGCTGCGACAGCTGCTCCAGCCGCACCTCGATCTCCGCCGGATCGTGGAAGATCTCCGGCGTGCAGTGTCCCACCACCTCCTGCGCGGTATAGCCCAGCAGGCGCTGCGCCCCGATATTGAAGACGGTAATCTTGAGGTCCATGTCGGTGCCTATCACCGCCACCTCGGAGGCCGAGTCCAGCACCGACGACAGCAGCGCACTGGTCTGGCCCAGCTCCAGCTCGGCGCGCTTGCGCGCGGTGATGTCGAAGTTGATGCCTATCACCCGCTCCGCCTGGCCGCGGGCATTGCGCACCACGCGGGCCGACGCGCGCAGATGCCGCACCTCGCCATTCAGCCAGAGGATGCGGAACTCGGTATTGAACTCGCGCTCGCCGCTGATGGCCTGGGCCAGTTCCTGCTGCGCGGTCGGCAGGTCTTCCGGATGCACGCTCTCGCTCCACAGGGAGTAGGGCGCGAACTCGCCGACTCTGGCGCGGCCGTAGAGCCGGTACATCCAGTCATCCCAGCTCAAGGTGCGGTGCTGCACATCCATCTCCCAGACGCCGATGCCGGCCGAGTCCGCAGCCAGCACAAAGCGCTGCAACGTCTGCTGCAGCGCCTGCTCCGCCAGCTTGCGCTGCGTGATGTCCATGTGAGTGCCGACCATCCACTCGGGCTTGCCGTCGGGGGTGCGGGTGGACAGGCGGCCGCGCCCCAGCACCCACATCCAGCGCCCGTCCTTGTGACGGGTGCGCGACTCGACCTCGTAGTAATCCAGTTCACCATCGAAATGGCGCTGCAGCAGAGCCTGCCCGCGGGCCAGATCGTCAGGGTGGGCCAGCTTCAGCCAGGTCTGGATGGTGGTCGGCTGCAGCTCCTCGAGCGTGTAGCCGACAATTTCGGCCCAGCGCTCGTTGAAGTGGCTGACCCCGGTCTGCACATTCCACTCCCAGGTGGCAACATGCGTGCCCTCGATGATGTTGGCCAGGCGCTCGCGCTGCAGCGCCAGCTCGGCGGCGGCGGTCTTGCTGGCGGTGATGTCATTGCTGATGGCGACATACTTCTCGATCCGCCCCTGGGCGTTCAGGAAGGGCGCGATGATGCTGTCCACCCAGTACAACCGGCCGTCCTTGGTGCGGTTGCAGATCTCGCCGCGCCAGGAGCGGCCACTGGCTATGGTGCGCCAGACCTCGACCCAGAAGCTGCGTGGGTGCTGGCCCGAGCCGAGCAGGCGGTGGTCCTGGCCCAGCAATTCCTCGATCGGGTAGCCGCTGATCTGCACCAGGGCCGCATTGGCCTCCAGGATCAGGCCGCGCCGGTCGGTCACCGAAACGATCGCATGCAGATTGATGGTGCGCAGCAGCACATCGGTGTCGCGCAGGGCCGCCTCCAGCCGCTCCTTGGCCACCTTCTGGTCGGTGATGTCCGACTCGATCGACATGAATCCGGTCAGCTGCCCCCGCGCATCGTGCAGCGGCTGCACCTCGGCGTGGGTACAGATCTCACGGCCATCCTTGCGCCGCTTCTGCAGCTCGCCGCGGAAGGCCTGCCCGCTGTCGAGCAGCTCGCGCAGGCGCTGCATCTGCTCGGGGTCGAGGCGCTCGCTGTGCGTCAGATCACCGGGCTTGTGGCCACGGGCCTCGGCCAAGGTGAAGCCGAACAGGCGCTCGAAGCCCTCGTTGACCCAGACGATGTAGCGCTGCGCATCGAGAATCGCCACCGAGTTCGAGGTGTGGCGCACGACCTTGGCCAGGCGCTCCAGATCGGCGGTCATTTCCGCCGCCAACGACTCGGCGCGGGCCCGGCCCGACACCAGCAGCCAGGCCGCAAGCGCCAGCAGGCTGCTCAGCAGGGTGCCAGCGGCGGCCAGCAGCGTCGGCGTGGTGCGATCGAGCCCGCGCTCGAACGCAGCGGTGGTGCTGGTGCGCAGGGCCAGCGTGCGCCCGCCCACCGATATATAGCGTGTGCTCTGGTACAGCGGCCCGTCCGAGGCGACCCGCGGCGCAGCCCCCGGGTCGCCATCGCCCTGCAGCTCCGTACCGAACAGCAGGCGGGCCGGATCGACCTGCCCCGCGTCATAGAGCTCGAAGTCCAGCTGCATATCGGCCACGTTCGCGATGCCGGTGCACAGCTCGCCGACCACGATCGGCGCAAACAGAAAACCCCGCAGCGCATTGATGCGCGGATTGGCAGAGGCCGGATCGACCAGGCGCCGCCAAACCGGCACGATGTAGAGAAGTCCAGGCCCCCGCCTGCCATCCTGCACCAGGGTGATGCGGCCACTCAGCGTCGGCTCGCCGGTGCGCACCGCGCGCTCCAACGCCTCGCGTCGCACCGCTTCGGACGCGATGTCGAAACCCCAGGCGGCGCGATTGGAGGCCAGCGGCTCGATGAACTTGGCGATGTAGAGATCGTCACCGCCCGCGCTATGGCGCAGCTCGAAGTCGGGGGCGGCGTCGGCGCGCTCCGCGGCCGTAAAGCGCGCCGCGTCCTCCCGTTTCACGCGCTCGATGAAGCCGAAGCCCCGCACGCCCGGGAACTCGAGGTTCAGTTGGCGCGACTCGACATAGTCACGGAAGGCCTCGCGTCCGATCTGACCGCTGGTCGCATACAGGCCGCGCAGGCCGTTGAGGCCGTAGACGGGCAGATTGAAGCGGCGCAGCAGATCGTCTTCGATGCGGGCGGCCTGGCGCTCATAGCGGGCACGGGCCTCCACGTCCAGGCCGGACTGGAACCAGTACACGCCCAGCACCGTCAGCGCCAGGCCGATCGCCAGCACCAGGGCCGGAATGGCCCAGACGGTGGCACGGCGCGAACGCACTGCGTCGGCAGCGGTGCCGCCGGGGTTGAATGCAGAGGTGCTGACCATGAGGACGTGCGCGCGGCTTGGCTTCAGGGGTGCGGCGGCGCGATCTGCTCCGCGTAGTCATACAGTGCGCCGAGAATGGCCTGACCACGCTCGTCGGCTTCCTCGCTGAGTGCATCGATGCGCTCGAAGAAGGCGCTCAGGGTGCTGGAACCGCCCTCACCCACGTGCAGACGGTCGGCGCAATGCTGCTGCCAGCGCTGCTGCTCCGGGGCACTCAGGCTGTCGGGGAAGTTGCGTGCGCGATAGCGGAACAGCAGTTCGTCCAGCCGACCGTCCTCGAAGGCCGGGTGCTGGCCGGCGAGCTTGTCCGCATTCAGGCCGCGCAGGCGGTTCAGCAGGCGGCGGTCCTCGTTGCCGACAAAACCACCATAAAGATCTTCATCGACATCGGGCGCCTGTTCGCTGGCCGGCCGGGCATAGACCTCGGCCCAGAGCTGCCTGGGCAGTGCCGGCAACTGGGCGGCCCGCTCGGCATGGCGCAGGGCCAGTTCGACGTCCAGTCCCCAGTGGGCGGCCCGCTCGGCGCTCAGCACCTTCAGATTGCCTATCACCACCGGCGACTTGTTGATGTGCACGCTCTTGATCGGCAGCCGGCTCACGCCCTCGGGCAGCTCGTCGGGCTTGCTGAACAGGCGCTGGCGCAGGGTGGCGGCGTCCAGGCCCTGCAGGTCGGCCGGTTCATGGGCCAGGTCCCAGACGATGATCTCGTTCTTGTTGGTCGGGTGCTGGGCAATCGGCCAGACCACCGCCAGGCAGCCGCGCTCGACCGGGTACATGCCCGAGATATGCAGCACCGGCCGCGGCTGGCCCAGGCCGAACTCCTGCAGCACGGCGTCTTTCTTGCGCAGCTTCAGGCAGAAGTCCCACAGCCGCGGGTTGCTCTGCCGCACCAGCCGGGCCAACGCAATGGTGGCGCGTACATCGCTCAGCGCGTCGTGGGCGGCCTCATGGGCCAGGCCGTTGGCGGCGCTCAGGTGCTCCAGCTTGAACGAAGGCCGGCCATCTTCGTGCTTCGGCCATTGCAGGCCCTCGGGGCGCAAGGCATAGCAGCAGCGCACCACATCCAGCAGATCCCAGCGGCCGCAGTCGTTCTGCCATTCGCGGGCATAGGGATCGATCAGGTTGCGCCAGAACAGGTGGCGGGTCACCTCGTCATCGAAGCGAATCGTGTTGTAGCCCAGGCCCACCGTGCCCGGCAGGGCCAGCTCCTGCTCGATGGCCGCGGCGAACTCGTGCTCGGGCAGGCCCTGCTCCAGGCATGTCTGGGGCAGGATGCCGGTCAGCAGGCAGGCCTCGGGGTCGGGCAGGAAGTCGGGCGCGGGCTTGCAGTAGTGCATCAGCGGCGTGCCGATCTCGTTGAGCTCGGCATCGGTGCGTATGCCGGCAAACTGCGAGGGCCGGTCGCGCCGCGGCACCCGGCCAAAGGTTTCGTAGTCGTGCCAATAGAAGGTAAGGTCTGACATATCGAGCAAGATACCTCATATGGCCCGCCCGCTGGCCGACGCCCGGGCGCCGTGGCAGCGGCGCAACCCCCTCAAGCCAGGCTGAAGGCCCCCTGCCGCCAGCACCGATAATGACGCCATGCAGGTATTTCGCGGCTTCCACCATCCCGGCATCGCACCCGCGTGCGCGCTGACCATAGGCAATTTCGACGGCGTCCACCGGGGCCACCAGGCCATGCTGGCCCTGCTGCACTCCGAAGCCCGGCACCGCGCCCTGCCCAGCTGCGTGATGACCTTCGAGCCGCATCCGCGCGACTTCTTTGCCGCCAAGATGGGCAAGCCCGAGATGGCGCCAGCGCGCATCGCCACGCTGCGCGACAAGCTCAGCGAGCTGGAGCGCTGCGGCGTCGACCAGGCCATCGTCCTGCGCTTCGATGAGGCCTTGGCCAGCCTGTCGGCGCAGGACTTCATCAGCCAGGTGCTGGTGCAGGGTCTGGGCGCCCGGTACGTGCTGGTCGGCGACGACTTCTGCTTCGGCGCCCGGCGCCAGGGCGATTACAAGATGCTGGACGCGGCCGGCCAGCTGCAGGGCTTCGACGTGGCGCGGATGATGAGCTACGAGGTGCATGGCCAGCGGGTCAGCAGCTCGGCCGTGCGCGAGGCCCTGGTGGCCGGCGACATGGACGCCGCCGCCGCGCTGCTGGGTCGGCCCTACAGCATCAGCGGCCATGTGATCCATGGGCGCAAGCTGGGGCGGGAACTCGGCTTTCGCACACTGAACCTGCGTTTTGACCATGCCAAATCGGCGGCAATGGGCATTTACGCGGTGCGCACCCAAGGCCTGACGGACAGGCCGCTGGACGGTGTGGCGTCTCTGGGCGTGCGGCCCACGGTGGAGGACGCCGGCCGCCTGCTGCTGGAGGTGAACTGCCTGGACTGGCCCGCCGATCTGGGCCTGGACGGGGGCTACGGTAAACTGGTGCGCGTGGAACTGCTCAAAAAACTACGCGACGAAGCCCGCTATGACGGTCTGGAGGCCTTGACGGCCGCCATCCGCCAGGACGCCGACAACGCGCGCAGCTTCTTTGCCACGCACGCTGCGCGCTCGCGCCAGACCACCCGCGACCGAATTTGACGCTGCCTGCGCTGAAGCGCGCACCACCGTCTCGCCTCTTCTGCCTGCAGCGCCCAAGCGCTGTATCCCGCTTCTCGGCAGCCCCAGCCCGTACCTTTCAGGTTCCGCCATGACCGATCAAAGTTCCAAGCCCGACTACCGCAGCACCCTGAACCTGCCCGACACCCCCTTCCCGATGCGCGGCGACCTGCCCAAGCGCGAGCCGGGCTGGGTCAAGGAGTGGGATGACTCTGGGCTCTACAAGAAGCTGCGCGACGCCCGTTGCGGCGCGCCCAAGTTCGTGCTGCACGACGGCCCGCCCTATGCCAATGGCCAGATCCATATCGGCCATGCGGCGAACAAAATTCTCAAGGACATGATCGTCAAGGCGCGCCAGCTCGAGGGCTTCGACGCCGCCTACATCCCTGGCTGGGACTGCCACGGCCTGCCGATCGAGAACCAGATCGAGAAGACCTTCGGCCGCGGCCTGCCGCGCGACGAGGTGCAGGCCAAGAGCCGCGCCTACGCCACCGAGCAGATAGCCCAGCAGCGCAACGACTTCAAGCGCCTGGGCGTGCTGGGTGAATGGGACCGCCCCTACCAGACGATGAACTTCGCCAATGAGGCCGGCGAGATCCGAGTGCTCAAGCGCCTGTTCGAGCGGGGTTTCGTCTACCGCGGCCTCAAGCCCGTCTACTGGTGCTTCGACTGCGGCTCCTCGCTGGCCGAGTTCGAGATCGAGTACGCAGACAAGCAGTCGCCTGCGGTCGACGTGGCCTTCCTGAGCGCCGAGCCGGCCAAGCTGGCCGCCGCCTTCGGCCTGCCCTCGCTGGCCAAAGAAGCGTTCACGGTGATCTGGACGACGACGCCCTGGACCATCCCGTCCAACCAGGCGCTGAACCTGAACCCGGAGCTCAGCTACGCGCTGGTCGACACGCCGCGCGGCATCTTCATGGTCGCAGAGGCCCTGGTCGAGAAATGCCTGGCACGCTGGAAGCTCGAAGGCTCGGTGCTGGCCACGACGCTGGGCAAGAACCTGGCGATGCTGAAGTTCAAGCACCCGCTGGCCCTTGTCGATGCGGGCTATGACCGCGAGAGCCCGGTCTATCTGGCCGACTATGCCACCGCCGAGGACGGCACCGGCGTCGTCCACTCGGCACCTGCCTATGGCCTGGACGACTTCAACTCCTGCGTGTCGCATGGCCTGGCCTTCAAGGACATCCTGAATCCGGTGCAGGGCAATGGCGCTTTTGATGCCGAGCTGCCGCTGTTCGGCGGCCTGCACATCTGGAAGGCCAATCCGGTCATCGCGCAGGCGCTGGAGGATGCAGGCCGTCTGCTGTCGCACACCAAGATCACCCACAGCTACCCCCATTGCTGGCGCCACAAGACGCCGGTGATCTACCGCGCGGCCGCGCAGTGGTTCGTGCGCATGGACGAGGGCGACGGTGTGTTCACGCTCGACAAAGCCGGCAAGACGCTGCGCCAGACGGCGCTGGAAGCCATAGCCGCGACCAATTTCTACCCCGAGAACGGCAGAGCCCGGCTGCGCGACATGATCGCCGGCCGGCCCGATTGGTGCATCTCGCGCCAGCGCAGCTGGGGCGTGCCCCTGCCGATCTTCCTGCACAAGGACACCGGCCTGCCGCACCCGGACACACTGGCCTTCATCGAACGTGCCGCCACCCTGGTCGAGGCCGGTGGTGTCGAGGCCTGGGCCAAGCTCGACGCGGCCGAATGGCTGGGCGCTGAGGCTGATGCCTATACCAAGGGCAGCGACATCCTGGACGTCTGGTTCGACTCCGGATCGACCTTCCAGCATGTGCTCAAGGGCAGCCATGCCGGTGCCGCACACGACACAGGTCCCGAGGCCGATCTGTACCTGGAAGGCCACGACCAGCACCGCGGCTGGTTCCACAGCTCGCTGCTGATCAGCTGCGCCCTCAATGACCGGGCGCCCTACCGCGGCCTGCTGACCCACGGCTTCACGGTTGACGGCCAGGGCCGCAAGATGAGCAAGTCGGTCGGCAACACCGTCGCGCCGCAGCTGGTCAGCGACAAGATGGGTGCCGAGATCATCCGCCTGTGGTGCGCGGCTACCGACTACTCGGGCGATCTGGCCATCGACGAGAAGATCCTTGCCCGCGTCGTCGACAGCTATCGCCGCATCCGCAACACGCTGCGCTTCCTGCTCGCGAATACCAGCGACTTCGACGCCAAGACGGACGCCTTGCCGCTGGACCAGCTGCTGGAGGTGGACCGCTATGCGCTGTCGCACGCCGCGCAGTTCCAGGCCGAGGTGCTGGCCCATTACAAGGTTTATGAGTTCCACCCGGTGGTGGCCAAGCTGCAGGTCTATTGCTCCGAGGATCTCGGCGCCTTCTACCTGGACCTGCTGAAGGACCGGCTGTACACGACGGCGCCCAAGAGCCTGGCCCGCCGCTCGGCCCAAACGGCGCTATGGCACATCACCCAGGCCATGCTGCGCTGGATGGCGCCGTTCCTGAGCTTCACCGCCGAGGAGGCCTGGAAGTTCTGCGCCACCAGCGACTCGCCGAGCGTGTTCACCGAGACCTACTGGAAGTTCGACGCCGCCGACGAGGCGCTGCTGGCCAAGTGGACGCGCATCCGCGAGATCCGCGATGTGGCCAACAAGGAGATCGAGGCACTGCGCACGGCCGGCCAGGTCGGCGCCTCGCTGCAGGCGGTGCTGGAGATTGGCGTCAATGCGGAAGACCGTGCGCTGCTGGCTTCGCTGGGCGATGACCTGCGCTTCGTCACCATCACCTCAGGCGCCAGCCTGGTCGATGCGGCCGAGCTGAGCGTCAAGGTTGCAGCGGCCACGGCGGCGAAGTGCGAGCGCTGCTGGCACTATGTCGACGACGTCGGCCAGACGCCCGAGCACCCCGGCATCTGCGGGCGCTGCGTCAGCAATCTGTACGGCGAGGGCGAAGCACGGCGCTTCGCATAAGTTCAAGCTAAAAAAGCACAAAGGGCGCCGAGGCGCCCTTTTTTCATGGAAGGAGCGGTGTCAGGGAAAGGCCGGCACATTGGGCTCCATGCCCTCGAAATGCGCCTCGGGATGGGTGCGCTCCAGCAGGGCCTCGATCTCGGTGACGCGTGAACGCGGCACGTCGACCATCAGCAGGTACTGGCCCTGGCCAATAGCCTGCTCGAAGCGTCGCAGGCGCCGGCTCGGGGTGGAGCTGCCAATCATGCTGGACGACCAGGTGCCCAGCACGGCACCGAGTGCCGCCATCGCGATCACCACGGCCGCCGGGGCGGCCATGCTGCCCAGCGTATAGGCGGCGGCCACACCGGCCGCGCTGCCCAGGCCCGCGCCTATCAGCAGGCCCGACTGAGCGGCCTGAACCAGGTCCGAGCTTTGCAGCACATTGGCCGCATGCAGGCCGTTCATATCTGCGCCCTCGGCGGCCATGAAGTGGATATGCTGGTCGCCGATGCGGGCCAGCAGCAGATCGTTCATGGTCCGGGTGGCGCTGCTCAGATCCGGCAACAACCAGTAGATGCGTTTGCGCATGATGGCTCCTCAGGGATGAGTGAAGCCCATGTCTGCGGCAGCCCCTTGCGCCGCATGGCAAGGCAGATGGCTGTTGTACGCCTGTTCTTGACGAACATCAAGCGCCGGAACCGGGCAAGACCCGGCCCCGGCAGTTGCTCAGTTGAGCAGGGCGCGCCGACGTTCGTCGACCCAGGCCAGGCCTTGGCTGGTGGCATAGGCCGCAGCAGCGTCGGGGCATGTGAAGGGTTGGACAAAGCGCAGCACGCGGTCGTGGGTGGCGCTGCCGCGGCCCGAGCGAATCGAGACCGAGGCGAGGTATTGGCCGTTGTCGGCCAGTTTGGACAGAGGTGAGACAAGGTATTTGCCCACCTCAACATTTTTATAGATGTTGTTCATGAGGTGTGGGCCGCGATTCGACATCACGGCGTCCAGTTCAGGGTGAAACGCGACCCGCAAACGGCGGGTCGAGACGGTTTCGGTCGGGTCGGGCCCCACGCTTGGCATGCGCTTGGGGCCGAACGGGCGCTGAACGGTGAAGCCTGAGGCGTTGGCGCGCCGGCTAGAAGCTCAGAGGTGGGATCTCAGGGGTGCCGATGGGTCGACACTTTATTTTGATCTGGCGGATCAGCGTAGGCGCAGTTTGCTGCTGTTCGTTCGCTGGATTCGCTTGTTTTCATCGGACAGGGGCCTTGGGAGAGCCTGCCGTCCTAGGCCTTGCACAAGACGCAAGGCCGCACACCGAAGGCGCGAGTGTAGCAGCATTGCGGCAAGGCACACTTGCGGTGCGTGCGGGCGGGCCTTGCCTGTACAGTACAGCGCGCTACGCCCCTGCCATTTTGATCGCTCCAATGACCAAGAACTACCGCGCAAAACGTCCCCTGCTCCTCTGGCTGGCCCTGGCCTTGATCGTGATCCTGGCCGACCAGTTCACCAAGACCCTGATACTGGGCCAGTTCCAGTACGGCGACAGCCGCTTCGTGACCGGCTTCTTCAACCTCGTGCGCGCGCACAACACCGGCGCGGCCTTCAGCTTCCTGGCCGGCTCGGGTGGCTGGCAGCGCTGGTTCTTCGTGGGCCTGGGCGCGGTGGCGACCGTGTTCATCATCGTGATGCTGCGCAAACATGGCGAGCAAACGCTGTTCGCCACCGCGCTGTCGCTGATCATGGGCGGCGCCATCGGCAACGTGGTCGACCGCCTGCTGCACGGCTATGTGGTGGACTTTCTGCAGTTCCACTGGGCGGGCTGGTACTTCCCCTCGTTCAATGTGGCCGACAGCGCGATCACCCTGGGCGCCATCCTGCTGATCTGGGACGAATTGCGGCGCGTGCGTCGAGCCTAGGTAAACCACGGCTGGCAGAGGCCGACGGCTGGGCTTAGCCTTGGTTCATGAGCGAACCCAAGCCCCATGTGTCCCACGAGCCCCCGGCCCCGCCCGACGAATCGTCGCCATTCACGATCAAGCTCAACTCCCTGGCCTGGCGGCAGCCATTCCAGTGGCTGCACCTGGGGTGGAAGGACTTCCTCCGCCACCCCGGCATCGGCCTGTTCTATGGTTTTTGCTTCATGGCCATGGGCTGGGGCCTGCTGACGGTCTACAAGCATGCCCCGGCCTATATGCTGGCGCTGTCGGCAGGCTTTCTGCTGATGGGGCCCTTTCTGTGCATGGGCCTGTACCAGGTCAGCCTGCGGCTGGAGCGCGGCATGGCACCGGACCTGGGAGACTCCATCCTCGCCTGGGAAACGCATATGAGCCAGATGGCCATCTTCGGCACCGTGCTGCTGATACTGGAGATGGTCTGGGCCCGCGCTGCGCTGGTGATCTTTGCCGTCAGCTTCGACGGCATGCCGGACTTTTCCGGCTCGATCACCAAGCTGCTGTCTCCCGACAATCTGGGCTTCATCGTCACCTACCTCGGTGTCGGAGCGGTGTTCGCGGGCCTGATCTATGCGATCAGCGCGATCTCGATCCCGATGATGCTGGACCGGCAGGTGGACGCCATCACCGCCGGCCTGACCAGCCTGCGTCTGGTGCTGACCCAGACCGGCGTGATGCTGCTGTGGGGCGCGCTGATCACCCTGCTGGTGGTGCTGGCCATGCTGCCCGGCTTTGCCGGCCTGCTGGTGGTCGGGCCGGTGCTGGGCCATGCCAGCTGGCATGCCTATCGGGCCGCCGTCGCGGCCGAGTGAGTTAGGGGTGGTCGCCCCCAAGCGGCCCGGCTTGCGGCATGATGCATGGGGCGCACCACTCGCCCCGAATCCATGCTCGATTTCACATGCCTGACGCACTATGAATGGCTGGATGTGCCGGTCTGGGTGTTCGATCACGCCCGTCAGCGCAATCTCTGGGCCAATGCTGCGGCGCTGAGCCTGTGGCGGGCCGACAGCGAGGCCGAGTTCCTGGCCCGCGATATGTCAGATGCCAGCGAGAGCGCCCGGCTGCGCCTGAACCTCACCGCGGCCGAACATGCCAAGGGTCAGGTGATACGCGAGCAGTGGACGCTCTATCCCAAGGGCCATCCGGTCACCGCCACGCTGGTGTCGCGCGCCATCCTCACCGACGAGGGCCGCCAGGTGATGCTGTTTGCCTCAGACCCGCTGTCCACCAGCTTCGACAAGACCATGCTGCGCGGCATCGAGGCCTTGCAGCACACCTCGGTGCGCATCGCCATGTTCAATCTGCGCGACGGCAAGGCCCTGATGCTGAACCCGGCCGCGGCGGCGGCCTTCGGCTCGCTGCACCAGGGCCGCGATGCGGTCGGCTTTTCGACGCTGTTCGCCGACGCCGATGTGCCGGCCCGCATCCTCGGCCAGGTGCGGCGCGGCCAGACCTTCAGCGCCGACCTGGAGCTGATCACCACCATAGGCCGGCGCTGGCACGGCCTGGACGCACGGCCGATGCGCGACCCGGTCAGCGGCGAGCTGGTGCTGCAGCTCAATGCCCGCGACATCGCCGACCTGAAGGCGACGCAGGCCATGCTGGAGGCCGCGCGCCAGGCGGCCGAGGCGGCCAGCCAGTCCAAGAGCAGTTTTCTGGCTCATATGAGCCACGAGATCCGCACACCGATGAACGGGGTGCTGGGCCTGACCGAGCTGGTGCTGCAGACCCAGCTGGACGAACGCCAGCGCAAGTTCATCGAGCTGGCGCACAACTCGGCCAAGGGGCTGATGGTCATCATCAACGACCTGCTGGACGTGGCCAAGGTGGAGTCGGGCCGCATCGTCGTCGATCAGGCGCCGTTCTCGCTGCATGGCTGCCTGCGCGAGTCGCTGCACCCGCTGCTGCTGCAGGCACATAACCGCGGCATCACGCTGAAGGTGCTGGTGCAGCCGGCGGTGGCAGACCAGCTGCTGGGCGACGCGCTGCGGCTGCGCCAGGTGCTGATCAATCTGGTCGGCAATGCCTTGAAGTTCACCGAGCGGGGCGAGGTGCGCGTCGAGGTCGAGATGCTGGAAGACCGGCCGGCCGAGGCCGGCGAGCCCGCCCTGCAGCGCCTGCGCTTTGCCGTGCACGACACCGGCATCGGCATGACGCGCGAGCAGATCCAGCATGTCTTCGACCCCTTCACCCAGGCCGACAGCAGCATCACCCGCCGCTACGGCGGCACCGGCCTGGGCCTGACCATCGTGCACCGGCTGGTGCAGTTGATGGGCGGCCAGATCGAGGTCGAAAGCCTGCCCGGCGTGGGCAGCTGCTTCAGCTTCGAGCTGCAGCTCAAACGGCCCTGCCTCGAAGCCCTGGCGCCGGTGACCTCAGGGCAGCAACACGCCTGAGCCCGTGGTCTTGCGTGCCTCCAGGTCGCGGTGAGCCCGGGGGGCGTCGGCCAGCGGATAGCGCTGATCGATGCGTATCTTGACCTGGCCGCTGCCGACCACCTCGAACAACTCGTCGGCCATGGCCTGCGTGTTCTCCCGCGTGGCGATGTGCGTGAACAAGGTCGGCCGCGTCAGGTAGATCGAGCCCTTGGCGGCCAAGGTGCTCACTGCAACAGGGGCCGGCGGGCCGGAGGCGGCGCCGAAGCTGGCCATCAGGCCGAAGGGCTGCAGACAGTCGAGTGAACCATCCCAGGTGTCCTTGCCGACCGAGTCATAGACCACCTTCACGCCGCGCCCGCCCGTGATCTCCCTGACCCGCTCGACGAACTTCTCGGTCCGGTAATTGATCGTGAAGGCCGCGCCCAGCTCGGCGGCCAGCGCGCATTTTTCGTCCGAGCCGGCCGTGCCTATCAGTTGCAGCCCCAGCGCGCGCGCCCATTGGCAGGCGATCAGCCCTACGCCGCCGGCGGCGGCATGGAACAACACGAAGTCACCGGCCTGCAGGCCGCCCTGGGGCAGGGTGCGGCGCAGCAGGTACTGGGCGGTCAGGCCCTTGAGCATCATGGCCGCGCCGGTCTCGAAGTCGATGGCGTCCGGCAATCGCACCACATTGCGGGCCGGCATCACACGGGCCGTGCAATAGCTGCCCGGCGGCTGGCTGGCATAGGCGGCGCGGTCGCCCACGGCCAGGTGGGTGACGCCCTCGCCCACCGCTTCGATCAGCCCGGCCCCTTCGCCGCCCAGGCCGAACGGCGCGGGCAGCGGATAGGCACCGCTGCGGTGATAGACGTCGATGTAGTTGATGCCGCAGGCCTGGTGGCGGATCCGAACCTCGCCCGGGCCCGGATCCCCGACCTCGACCTCTACCAATTGCATGGCGTCGGCGTCACCGGGCACCTGTACCTTGATCGCACGTTCACGGCTGCTCATGTCCTGTCTCCACATCAAGATGTTGATCTCCGGTATCGTGCCAGCAATCCGTTTCGCCCGCTTGGCGACACTCCTTTACCGACCCCAATGACACTCACGCCACGTATTGCCCTGCTGCTCCTGCTGCCGCCCCTGCTGTGGGCCGGCAACGCCATCGTCGGCCGACTGGTCGTGCCTGATATTCCGCCCTTGATGTTGAACCTGCTGCGTTGGCTGCTGGCCCTGGCCCTGCTGCTGCCGCTGGGCTGGACGGCGCTGAAGCGGCCGGGCGAGGTGTTGCGCCGCTGGCGCTATCTGGCGCCACTGGGCCTGCTGGGCGTGGGCAGCTACAACTCGCTGCAGTACATGGCCCTGCGCACCTCCACGCCGCTGAACGTGACGCTGATCGCGGCCAGCATGCCGGTGTGGATGCTGCTGATCGGTGCGCTGTTCTACCGCGAGCATCCACAGCGCCGCCAACTGCTGGGCGCCCTGTTGTCGCTGCTGGGCGTGGCCCTGGTGCTGTCGCGCGGTGATCTGTCGGCGCTGGCACGGGTGCACTTCGTCGCCGGCGACCTGCTGATGCTGGTGGCCGTGATGTGCTGGGGCGGCTACAGCTGGCTGCTCGCGCGCCCGCCCGCGAGCATGCAGGGCGAGGCGCGGCCTGCCTGGGGCTGGGCCGAGTTCCTGCTGGTGCAGACGCTGTTCGGCCTGTTCTTCTCGGGCATCACCGCCGGCATCGAGCATGAACTGACCCCGATGACGGTGGTCTGGAGCCCCTGGCTGCTGCTGGCCCTGGCCTATGTGGCCATCGGCCCCTCGGTGATCGCCTACCGCTGCTGGGGCCTGGGCGTGATGGCCGTCGGCCCGGCCGTGGCCGCCTTCTTCAGCAATCTGACGCCGGTGTTTGCGGCCCTGCTGTCGGCGGCCCTGCTGGGCGAGTGGCCTCAGTGGTTTCATGGCGCGGCCTTTGCGCTGATCGCGGCCGGTATCGCGGTATCGTCGCGACGCCAAGCTGGCTAGAATCAAATGAGATCAATCAACGCCTCAACGGGAGCCTCCACCATGTCCAAGTTCCACCAATTGCAGCGCCTGAGCCTGGGCATGCTGGTCGCCGGTATGCCGCTGCTGGTGGGCGCGCAGGAACTGGGCAAGGGCGGCTCGATGGCCAGCGGCAGCGCCGGGCCTGACGGCGCGCAGAACGCCAATGCGCAGCTGGAGCGCTGCGAAACGCCCAAGGGCACCTTGGCCGTGGTCGAGCCGCAGAACCAGGTCGGCATGAATCTGCAGCGCTATGGCCTGGGCTCGCCGACGGCAGTCATTCGGATGCTGGTGCAGCAGTCCAACTGCTTCCAGATCGTCGAGCGCGGCGCGGCGATGCAGAACATGATGCAGGAGCGGGCGCTGTCGCAATCGGGCCAGATGCAGGGCGGCCAGAATGTCGGCGCCGGCCAGATGGTCGCAGCAGACTTCATCGTCACGCCCAGCGTGGTGTTCTCCGACAACAATGCCGGCGGCGTTGGCGGCGGCGTGCTGGGCCTGCTGGGCGGGCGCGCCGGCCTGATCGGTGGCCTGGTCGGCGGCCTGAAGTTCAAGCAGGCGCAGACCAGCATGCTGCTGGTCGATACCCGTTCGGGCATCCAGGTGGCCGCGGCGGAGGGCAGCGCCGAGAAGACCGACTTTGCTTTGGGTGGCGCGCTGTTCGGCGGCGGTGGTGGCGCCTCGCTGGGCGGCTACACCAGCACCAATGAGGGCAAGGTCGTGGTGGCCTCCTTCATCGACAACTGGAACAACATCGTCCGCGCGATCCGCAACAACCCCTCGCTGATACAGGCCACCTCGGGCACGGCCTCGAAGCAGAATGCCGCCGCCAGCGTGCAGGCCGGCGCGGCCGCCGAGGGCGATGTGATGGTGCCCAAGATCTCCGGCGCCAAGGTGCTGCGCCAGGCTCAGGACGGCGCACCCGAGTTGCAGTCGCTGCAGCGCAGCGACGAGGTGATCTACCTCGGCGAGGAGCGCAACGGCTTCCTGAAGGTGCAGTCGGGCCGCGGCGAGGGCTGGGTCAAGAAGATCCTGCTGAAGAAGCCCTGAAGCCCGACTTCACCATCAAAAAACTCCGCCGCGGCGGAGTTTTTTCTTGGGGCATCGCCGCTCAGCTGCGGCGGCGGCGTGCCAGGCCCAGCAGGCCCAGACCGGCGGCCATCATCGCGTAGGTGCCCGGCTCGGGCACGGCATTGGTCACCACCATCACATTGTCGATGCCGAAGGCCTCGTCGGGTGCACCCTGGCTGCTGGGGTACTGGATGTTGAACTGCATCGTCGAAGCGCTGTGCGCAAAGGTGAAGCTCACGGTCTGCGCGGCATCGTGGTACGAGTTGTAGCCGTAGTTGGGTGTGTTGAAGTCGGTGAACGGCGCTGTGATGTGCACACCGGGGCCGTGGGAGATATTGTCCCCAGGGTAGTAGTTGCCGAAGTCGGTGCTGTTGAACAGGAAGTTGCCATCCACCGCCACCTGGAACAAGTCACCGAGGTCGGCGCTGTCCCAGATCGCCAGCGAGAAGCTCAGCGTCATCGTCGTGTGCGCTGCCAGGCCAGTCAGGTTCAGTTGTGTGGTGCTGCTCCCGTCATTCTTCAGGTGCAGCTGGCCGAAACCGAAGGCGCTCAGACCCTGGCTGCCTTGTATCGTGCCGGCGCCGGACCATTCGGTGCCCAGAGGGCCGGACTCGAAGTCCTGGCTGTAGGCTGTGACGGCCTGAGCCGACAGGGCGCTCAGACCCAGGGTGGTGCTCAACAGCAGGCTCTTGAAATGCATGAGTGTCTCCAGCGACGGTACCGAGGTGTGCTGTTTATGGCATTCGCCACGCCGGACGGTCAACCCCGCGGCTGAGGTGCCCCCCTAGAATCGAAACTCACAGGGCCGCCAGTGTCTCGGAGAACAGGCGCAGGTAGCTGTCGAACTCATGCACATCATTGTGGGCCGCCCCCTCGATGAAGACCAGCCGGGCGCCCGGCGCCCGAGCGCGCACCGCCTCGCTATGGGCAGGCGCGATCAGCGGGTCTTGCGTGCCATGCACCAGCAGCAGGGGCCGGGCTATCTGCGCCGCGGCAAGGCCGGTGTCCAGCGGATAGCGCAGCAGCGCCGGCGGCACCAGCGGGAAGTGCTCGCGCATCAGCGCCTGCATGCTGCTGTACGGCGATACCAGCACCGTCAGGTCCGGCCCGACCTCCGCCGCCAGGCCAGCCGCCAGGCCGGTGCCCAGCGAGCGGCCGTAGACCACGCGCGGCAGGCCCTTGTACTGCGGCGCCACCTGCTCCCAGGCCATGCGCACATCGGCGCGCAGCTGGGCCTCGCTGCCGATGTGGCCGGTGCTCTTGCCATAGCCTCGATAGTCCAGCATGAACAGGTCGTAGTTGGCCCGGCGATAGAAGTCCACATTGACGAACCAGTTCTGCAGGCTGCCGGCATTGCCATGCAGAAAGAACACCAGGCCCCTGGGGCTGGGCAGCTTCAGATGCAGGGCCGAGAGGCGCGCGCCAGGCACGGTCAGGCTCAGCTCATGCACATCATCACCCAGCGCAAAGCGGTGGTCGGCCGGCAGCACATCGGGCTGGAACAGCAGCTTTTCCTGGCGCAGATAGAGCCAGCCCATGGCCAGCGCATAGCCGCTGAAGGCCAGCAGCGCGGCCCCGGCAGCCCAGCGCGGCCAGTTGAGGCTCATCGCGCTTCCAGCAGGGCCTTGAGCCGGCGCAAGGCGCGATCCGATTGATGCTCCAGTACCCAGCGGGTCAGATTGGAGTCGAGCAGGCGCCAGAGCCAGAACTTGGAGCGGAACTGCAGCTTGCGCTCGAAGCGGCAGCCCGTGCCCTCGGCACTGATCTGGTAGCTGATGCGGGCCACGCCATGGGGCGTGTCGGTGGCAATGGCCCAGCGCTTGTGCGGCTCGCAGACGCAGACCGTCCAGCGGGCCTTGAGCCGCCGGCCGGCCACGCTGAAGTGCTCCAGCAGGGTCTCGCCCAGCACCAGTGGGCGCTCGGGGGCGTCGTGCACCAGGCGGGTGGCCGGGTGCCAGCGCGACCAGTAGGCGGGCGTGGATACAAATTCAAACACTTCGGCGGCTGGGCGAGCAATGGTGATGGCGCTGGTCACGACGGGAGCGGCTTCTAGTTTCAAGATCAGATTGCGTTGCGCGAGTTTGGTCATCAGCATGCGCCGGTACTCCTTTGCACCGTCATTACGCGTGGGAGCGACCATCGGATGCAAGTCTTGTCACGCTCGCTTGCAATTGAAATATTTCTTCGATTGCTCGCCCAGCCGACACACAGGAACATGGCGCCTTTGACGCGGAATGGCATGAGCTCCAAAGCCCGGCCACACACGAGGAGACCCTGTGAGCGCGATTGGCCGTATTTGTTCCCACATGTTGCGAATTGCCTGCCTGGGCCTGCTGGGTGCCGGCGCCACCATGGCCCAGCAGATCACCGTGTACAGCAGCGGCACGGTGGCGGTGGGTGAGTCACGCCAGCTGACCGCCTATGTGCCTTTGAGCCCCAACAGCGTGAGCTGGACGGTCAACGGCGTGCCCGGCGGCAATGCCAGTCTGGGCCTGGTCTCGGCCAGCGGGCTGTACGCAGCGCCGGCCACAGTGCCCATGCCCACGGTGGTGACGGTGCGCGCCACCAGCACCGCCTTCCCGGCCAAGTACGGCGAGGTCAAGCTGAGCGTGACGCAGACGCCGCTGTACCTGTGGAGCACCTCGCCGAAGAGTGTGGCCGCAGGCGCCTTCAGCATCCGCCTCAACGGGCGCAACTTCACGGCGGATTCGGTCGCCTACTTCGGCGGCACAGCGCTGAGCACAACGCGGCTGTCCAGCACCGATCTGCTGGCCACCGGCACGGCGCCGACGACGCTGGTGGGCACGAATGTGGCCATCAAGGTGAAAGACAGTCGACCCGGCGGCACGACGACGGACGCGGTGAATCTGGCCATCAAGGCCGCTGTCACGCCGCCGCCGCCGACGCCTACCCCCACGCCAACTCCGACACCTACCCCGACGCCCACGCCAACGCCGAGCCCCTCGCCAGGCCCGGGCCTGGGAACACCGAATCTGGCCGCCGGCCGATGGCTGGAGCAGGCCGCCTTCGGGCCAACGCCCACCGAGCTGGCCAAGGTCAAGCGCATAGGCACCGAAGCCTGGCTGAACGAGCAGTTCACCCTGCCCGAAAGCACCATCGCCGACCCCGGCAACGCGGCCGGCAACGGCGCCGTGCGCTCGCAGTACATGAGCCGTTTGTCGCTCGCGCCGGACCAGCTGCGCCAGCGCGTCGCCTATGCGCTGGGCCAGATCCTGGTCATCTCGATGAACAAGAACAACTATCCGCAGGAGGTCGTGCCCTATCTGCAGATACTCAGCCGCAATGCCTTCGGCAATTACCGCACCTTGCTGGGCGAGATTGCCGCGAGCCCGCAGATGGGCAAGTACCTGGACCTGGCCAATAGCAACAAGCCCAATGCCGGCAGCAACGCCAACGAAAACTTCGCACGCGAGCTGCTGCAGCTGTTCACGATAGGCCTGGTGCAGCTGAATACCGATGGCTCGGCCAAGCTCGACGGTCAGGGCCAGCCGCTGGCCGCCTACGACCAGACCACGGTGCAGCAGATCGCCCTGGCCTTCACCGGCTGGACCTATGCCGGCACCGGCAACAACAACTGGGAGAACTTCAGCGGCCCGCTGCAGGCCCGCGACGTCAACCACGATATGCGGGCCAAGAGCTTTCTGGGCTGCAGCCTGGGTGCCGGCCAGGGCACCGCGGCCGACATGACGGCGACGCTGGACTGCATCTACAAGCACCCCAATGTCGGCCCCTTCATCGCCACGAGGCTGATACGCAGCATGGTCACCAGCAACCCCTCGCCGGCCTATGTGGCACGCATCGCCGGTGTGTTCAACAACAACGGCGCCGGCGTGCGCGGCGATCTGCGCGCCGTCGTCAAGGCCCTGCTGCTGGACGCGGAGGCGCGGCAGGACGCGGCCCCGGTCAACAGCGGCCGGCTGAAGGACCCGCTGATGCACACGGTGGCCCTGGTCAGGGCGTTGGGCGGCAGTGTCTCGCCGACCAATGGCGCCAGCTGGGAGTTCGAGCGCATGGGTGAGGCGCCGCTGACGCCGCCCTCGGTGTTCAGCTTCTACTCGCCGCTGTTCCGCATCCCGCACAGCACCTTGGCCGGCCCCGAGTTCCAGATCTACAGCCCCACCGAGGCGGTGCTGCGCGGCAATCTGTTCTGGCGCATCTTCTCCAACCCTGGCGCGGACTTCCCACTGGACATCGGCCCCTTCATCGCCGCGGCCGGCAACACCGCCAACCTGATCGATGCGGTGGATCAGGCCCTGCTCTACGGCCGCATGCCGGCCGCCATGCGGCAAAGCCTGGCCAATGCCATCAGCGCCCAGGGCGATGCGCGCAGCAGGGCGCTGACCGCCCTGTATCTGACGGCGCTGTCCGGTCAATACGCCATTCAACATTGAGGCCCAGATTGATGACTCCGACACCTCTCACCCGCCGCACGCTGCTGCGCCAGACCCTCGGGGCTGGTCTGGGCGGCCTCGGCGCCTTGACCGCCCAGGCGCAGACCGCCAGTGACTACAAGGCCCTGATCTGCATCTTCCTGATGGGCGGCAACGATGGCCACAATATGGTCGTGCCCCTGAGCCCGGCGGCCTTCAACGCCTACAAGACCGCCCGCCCCGGCCTGGCCCTGCCGGACAACAACACCACGCTGCTCTCGGTGGCCGCCCGAAACGGCGTGCCCTACGGCCTGAACAGCGGCCTGAGCGCGCTACACCCGCTGTGGGCACAGCAGAAGCTGGCCGTGGTGGCGAATATGGGCATGCTGGTGCGGCCGACGACGCGCGCGCAGTACCTGGCGGCCAGCGTCAATCTGCCCAGCAATCTGTTCTCGCACTCGGACCAGATCGTGCAGATGCAGGCCGGCGACCCGATCGGCGCGGCCGGCGGCACCGGCTGGGCCGGGCGCATTGCCGATGCCAGCCTGGCGCGCAACAGCGGCACGACCTTTCCCCCGTCGATCTCGGTCGCCGGCTCGGCCCTGTTCTGCGCCGGCAAGACGGTGCAGTCGGCCAGCCTGCTGCCGGGTTTCGACCTGACCCCGGACGGCATGGCCGCCTGGCCGGCGAGCGCCGCCGCAGCCAAGGCGAAGGCGCTGCAGGAGATCCTCGCATTGGACAGCGGCCTGGCCATGGTGCAGACGGCCAACCGCGTGCGCCAGGACGCCAGCGCGCTGAACGGCCTGCTGAAGGCCGCCGGCAGCGGCGGTGGGCTGGGCACGGCTTTCCCGGGCACGGGCCTCGGCCAGCAGCTCAAGCAGGTGGCGCAGATCATCAAGCTGCGTGCCAGCACCGGCGTCGGCCGCCAGGTGTTCTTCTGCTCGCTGGGCGGCTTCGACACCCATTCGGGCCAGAGCTGGCAGCAATGGGACCTGCTGCGCCAGCTCAGCGAGGCCATGCTGGCCTTCTACAACGCCACCGGCGAGATGGGTGTGGCCAATCAGGTCACCACCTTCACCGCCAGCGAGTTCGGCCGCAGCCTGCAACCCAGCGGCACCGGCACCGACCACGGCTGGGGCAATCACCAGCTGCTGCTGGGCGGCGCGGTGCGCGGCGGGGATCTTTACGGCACGTTTCCGACACCTGCGCTGGGCGGTGCGGACGACGCCGGCAGCCGCGGCGTGCTGATACCGACCACCGCTCTCGATCAGTTCGGTGCGACGCTGGCGCGCTGGTTCGGCCTGAGCCCGGCGGCGCTGCTGACGGTGTTCCCCAACCTGGGCAACTTCGCCACCAGCGATCTGGGCTTCATGAGTTAGTTGCCAAGGCCCTGGCGATGCGGTGCCTGTGCACCGTGGTCTTGGGCACATGGCCCTTGAACCAGCTGCGCACGTCTTCGTCCAGGCCGATGCCATGCATATAGTTGTACAGCGCCTTCTTCAGCGCCAGGCCCAGCGCGTCGTGATCGACGCCGGTCGGGTCGTGAAAGCCGACATCGTTCTTCGCGAATGACACCGGCGGCAGCGGCTGCAGGGTCACGCCATAGGCGGCCGGGTCCTGCCCCACCGGCGAATGCACGGTGCAGGCAAAGCGGTGGAAGAAGCCGCTCTGTATGCAGCCCTGCTCGAACAGCTGGCGCACATACTCAAGCGCATCCACAGTGTCCTGCACCGTCTGCGTCGGGAAGCCGTACATCAGATAGGCATGCACCAGAATGCCGGCATCCGAGAAGCCTTTGGTGACGCGCGCCACCTGCTCGACCGACACGCCCTTCTTCATCAGGGTCAGCAAGCGGTCGGAGGCCACCTCCAGGCCGCCCGAGATCGCAATGCAGCCGCTGTCGGCCAGCTGCTGGCACAGCTCGGGGCTGAAGGTCTTCTCGAAGCGGATATTGCCCCACCAGGAAATCTCGACCTGGCGCCGCATCAGCTCGGCGGCCAGCGCCTTCAAGGCCTTGGGCGGCGCCGCCTCATCAACGAAGTGAAACCCGGTCTGGCCGGTCTCGGTGACTATTGTTTGCACGCGGTCCACCAGGGTGGCGGCCGAGGCGCCGTCGTAGCGGGAGATGTAGTCCAGCGACACATCGCAGAAGCTGCACTTCTTCCAGTAGCAGCCGTGCGCCACGGTGAGCTTGTTCC
>JADMJJ010000010.1 GCA_018780645.1 Burkholderiaceae bacterium | reverse complement strand
CCATTGCGCTCACCGGCCTTCTGGTCCGCCTGATAGAAGTACAGCGGCTTGCCCTTGTAGGCCCACTGCTTGGCACCATCATCGCGGGTCACGATCGAGTATGCGCCGGCCGGCTGATCGCCGGGCATGGCAAGTGCCGGTGGCCACAGCGTGGCGCAGGGGCCGTTGCAGACGCTTTTGCCGCTGTTGGCGGCGTCCTTGTCGAAGGTGTAGAGCGTCATGCCGTTGGATGCTGCCATCACGCCGTTGGTGATGGCCGGTGGCGCGGCATGGCCGAGGCCGGCGGCGAGAAGCAGGGTCGCGGCCAGGGCCTTGAGGGTGAGAGTCTTGGACATCGGTAGCTCCGTATCGGGTGGATGGACATAGGGCAGACGGTGGCGGTGGCCCGTTTATTCCGCGGACGGCAAAAGAAGGGCCTTGGCCCGATCCGGATTGACGCCAATCAACGCCGCTGCAATGGCACGGGCCTAAGGTGCCTGTACCCATGACCCGTCGGCCAAGGGTGATCCCGGAGGACATTCCATGAGCACCGCCGCCACGCCGCCCGCCAACCCTCCCGCCGCCCCGGCTCCCGACAGCACCGGCAAGACGGGGCAGGCCGTGTTCGCATTGCGGGTCGTGCGGGAGGATGGCTCGGAGTTTTCCGGCGACCGTCGATTCGATCCGACGCAGCCGGAGGCCCGCGACATCGTCTTCGACCTGCAGCTGCGCGAGGGCGGCCCGCAGCCCACCAAGGACGAGATGGACATGTATGCCGCCATCGGCCGCGTCCATGACGTGCTGACCGAGCTTTATCCTTCGTCGGCGGACGGCAGCGAGAAGCGCTTCCGGCAGCACTTCGTCAGCCTCTTCTACCTGGCCCGATTGGCACTCGAGGGCGACAGCCTTGACCGTGGCAAGACGCGAGGCGGACGCCTAGGGTTGGACCTTGCCCGCAACGAGCTCAAGCGCATCGAGGACGAATTGATCGACGACGAGGAGGGGCGCATCAAGAACCAGCATCTGCGCGAGCTGGCACGCTGGGGTGCTTGGTTCTCGGCACCGCTTGCGCTGGCCTATCTGGTGCTGCAGACGAGTGCGCCCGGTGATTTGCTGCATCGTCTGCTGAGTGCTCTGCAGATCTACCCGTCGGTGATGGCTAACTATCTGGTGCTTTGGGTGGGTTGCTTCATCGGTGTGGGGCTGTCCTACGCCTACCGCAAACCCCGTCTGGCGCTGGAAGACCTGGTCAGGCTGGATGCCGACCGCCTGAACGTGCCGACGCGGCTGGTCCTGGCCGGCCTGTCCACCATGCTGCTGGTCATGCTCAGCGCCTTCGGGGTGTTCGACATCACGATCGGCGCGTCAAGCAAGTTGTCCAGCCTGTCGGTCGATGGCAAGGGCTCGGCGATGCTGGCCTTCGCGGTTGGTGCCATCTGCGGCATCAGCGAGCTGGCCCTTTCGGGCGCCTTGAGCAGCAAGCTCAAGAGCGTGATACCAGGCGGCAAGTCGGCGCCGCCTTGACTATTGCTGCACGCGGCACCCGGCTTTGACTTAAGTCGGAGTGGCGATAGGGCCCCTTATGCACAAGCCGCATAGTTGCATGTGAACTCGGCTTTGGAAACGCTGGCATGCCGTAGCCGGTTCGCGATACCGTTCGCGCCACCGAAAAGTTACGGAGCATTACATGCCCAATCTGTCCTTCGTTTCCCCCACGCGCAACAGTCCCTGGGGCACCTATCTGTCCCAGATCGACGCCGTAGAGCCCTACCTCGGCCATCTGGCACGCTGGGTGGAAACGCTGCGCCGGCCCAAGCGCGCGCTGATCGTCGATGTGCCGATCGAACTCGACAACGGCACCATCGCCCACTATGAGGGCTACCGCGTCCAGCACAGCCTGACCCGCGGCCCGGGCAAGGGCGGCGTGCGCTACCACCCGGACGTGACGCTCGAAGAAGTGATGGCCCTGTCGGCCTGGATGACGATCAAGAACGCCGCGGTCAACCTGCCCTACGGCGGCGCCAAGGGCGGCATCCGGCTCGACCCGAAGCAGCTGTCGCAGAAGGAACTGGAAAAAGTTACACGCCGGTACACCAGCGAGATCGGCATCATCATCGGCCCGCAGCAGGACATCCCGGCCCCCGACGTCAACACCAATGGCCAGATCATGGCCTGGATGATGGACACCTATTCGATGAACACCGGCGCCACGGCGACCGGCGTCGTCACCGGCAAGCCGATCCCGCTGGGTGGTTCGCTGGGCCGTGTGCAGGCCACCGGCCGCGGCGTGTTCGTGATCGGCCGCGAGGCAATGCGCCGCCTCAACGTGCCGCTGGAAGGCGCACGCGTGGCCGTGCAGGGCTTCGGCAATGTCGGCTCGATCGCAGCCAAGCTGTTCGCCGCCAATGGCGCCAAGATCGTCGCCGTGCAGGACCACACCGGCACCATCCTGAATCACTCGGGCATGGACATGCAGAACCTGCTGGACCATGTGGCCAGGACCGGCGGCGTCGGCGGCTTTGCCGGCGCCGACCATATCGCCGACGAGAACTTCTGGGACGTGAAGAGCGACGTGCTGATCCCGGCCGCGCTGGAGGGCCAGATCACCGCCGAGCGCGCCAACCGCATCTTGACCCGCGTCGTGCTGGAAGGCGCCAACGGCCCGACCACCCCCGATGGCGATCAGGTGCTTGCCGACCGCGGCATCATCGTCGTGCCCGACGTGATCGCCAACTCGGGCGGCGTGACCGTCTCCTACTTCGAGTGGGTGCAGGACTTCAGCAGCTTCTTCTGGACCGAGGACGAGATCAACGTCCGCCTGGACAAGATCATCACCGGCGCCTTCAAGCACATCTGGGATACCTCGGAGCAGCACCGCATCACGCTGCGCACGGCTGCCTTCGTGGTCGCCTGCACGCGGGTGCTGCAGGCGCGCGAGGAGCGGGGCTTGTATCCCTGATGATTTGTAGCCCGGATGACAATCCGGGGTCCGGCGATTGCGCGGCCCCGGATTCCATCCGGGCTACAAGCTGAGCCGCTCCAGCGGCTTGTGCCAGCTCGGCGGCAGGTCCTGCAACACCCGCCCTGCCTCCAGCGAGCGTATCGGCACGCCAAGGTCGGTCGGGATGCGCTGGCGTGCCTGCAGCGCCATATAGCGCAGGGCGCTGACACGCAGGAAGGAAGCAAAGTTGCCAACCGCGCTGCGGGCCTGCACCAGCTCGTCGTAGAGCTTCTCGATCAGCTGGGTGACGCTCATGCCGTCGCGGGCGCCGATCTCCTCCAGCACCTCCCAGTGCAGGTTCTCCAGCCGTATGCTGGTGATCACCCCGTGCAGCCGCACCGAGCGCGTGCGCGACTCGTAGGACTCGGGGTTGGCGCTGATGAAGACTTCGCACATGGCAAACCTCCTGTTGAACGGATTCTGCCCTCAATAGGTGATGCGCGTGCCAAGCACCGCCAGGAACTGCGCGATCCATGCCGGGTGCGCTGGCCAGGCCGGTGCGGTGACCAGCTTGCCGTCGGTCACCGCCTGATCGACCGGGATGTCGGCATAGCTGGCGCCGGCCAGTTCGACCTCGGCGGCGCAGGCCGGATAGGCCGACACGCGCTTGCCGCGTATCACGCCGGCGGCGGCCAGCAGCTGGGCGCCGTGGCAGATCGCGGCGACCGGCTTGTCGGCCTGGATGAAGTGCTGGACCGTGGCGATCACGCCGGGCATCGTGCGCAGGTACTCGGGCGCGCGGCCGCCGGGGATCACCAGGCCGTCGTAGTCGGCCGGCTTGATGTCGGCGAACGTGGCATTCAAGACGAAACGGTGGCCAGGCTTTTCGGAATAGGTCTGGGCGCCCTCGAAGTCATGGATGGCGGTCATCACGTAGTCGCCGGCCGCCTTGCCGGGGCAGACGGCATGCACCGTGTGGCCCACGGCCTGCAGGGCCTGGAAGGGCACCATGATTTCGTAGTCCTCGACATAGTCGCCGGCCAATAGCAGCAATTTCTTTGCGCTCATGCTTGTCTCCTGGTGAGGGTGGGGTGGCGCTTGTGGCAACGCCTGGGGCCCATTGTGGAAACGGCGGGCGCCGGGCGGGTAACAGCCGGCTATATCCGGGCATGCCGGCGCCGCTACACTGGCCGCATGACCGAATCACTGCCCTTCGACGCCGCCCGCGCGGTGTCCGTCGCCCAGCGGGCCCTGCAGATCGAGGCCGCCGCGCTGACCGAGCTGTCGCCCCGCCTCGGGGAGGCCTTTGCCGCCGCCGTGCAGGCCGTGCTGGCTTGCAGCGGCCGCGTCGCCGTGATGGGCATGGGCAAGAGCGGCCATGTGGGCCGCAAGATCGCCGCCACCCTGGCCTCCACCGGCACGCCGTCGCTGTTCGTGCACCCGGCCGAGGCCAGCCATGGCGACCTGGGCATGGTCACGTCCAAGGACATCGTCCTGGCCCTGTCGAATTCCGGCGAGAGCGAGGAGCTCAATGCCATCCTGCCGGTGCTCAAGCGCCTGGGTGTGCCGGTGATCGCGATGACCGGCCGGGCCGATTCCAGCCTCGCCCGCCACGCCACCCTGGTGCTGGACAGCGCCGTGGCCGAGGAGGCCTGCCCCTTGCAGCTGGCACCCACCGCCAGCACGACCGCGCAGATGGCCCTGGGTGATGCGCTGGCCATGGCTCTGCTGGACGCGCGGGGCTTCAAGGCCGAGGACTTTGCCCGCTCCCACCCGGGAGGCGCGCTGGGCCGCAAGCTGCTGACCCATGTCCATGACCTGATGCGCAGCGGCGAGGCGCTGCCGCGCGTGGCCGCCGACACCCCGTTCACCGACATGATGCGTGAGATGTCGGCCAAGGCCCTGGGCCTGGCCATCGTCGTCGATGGCGGCGACAGGGTTCAGGGCGTGTTCACCGACGGTGATCTGCGCCGCCTGGTCGAGAAGGGCCAGGACTTGCGCAATCTGCGTGCTGCCGATGTGATGCACGCCAGGCCGCGCATGGTGCGCGCCCAGGCGCTGGCGGTCGATGCCGCCGACCTGATGGAAGAGGCGCGCATCACCGTTGTGCTGGTGGTCGATGAGGCTGGCCGGCTGCAGGGCGCGCTGAGCATCAACGATCTGATGCGCGCAAAGGTCATCTGATGTTGAAGCCCGCGCTGCGCTTCGCTCCCGAGCTGCTGCTCAAGGCCCAGGGCAGCGGCCTGGGTCTGAAGGCGGCCATCTTCGATGTCGACGGCGTGCTGACCGATGGCCGCATCTATATCGGCGAGCAGGGCGAGAGCTTCAAGGCCTTCTCCACGCTCGATGGCCATGGCCTGAAGCTGCTGGCTCAAGGAGGCATCACGCCCGTCATCATCACCGGCCGTGATTCGCCGGCCGTGCGCCGCCGCGTTGCCGACCTGGGCCTGCAGCATGCCGTCTATGGCGCCAAGGACAAACTGGCCGTGGCCACGCCGCTGCTGGCCCAGCTGGGCGTGCAGTGGAATCAGGTGGCGGCGATGGGCGATGACTGGCCCGACCTGCCGCTGCTGACCCGCGCCGGCTTTGCCTGCGCTCCGCCGCAGGCCCATGCCGAGGTGCTGGCCGTGGCCCACCATGTGACCACGGCCGCCGCCGGCCACGGCGCCGCCCGCGAGTGCTGCGACATCCTGCTGATGGCCTGCGGCCGCTATGCAGAGTTGTTCGCCGGCCATCTGGATACGCTGGACGGAGGCCCCGCCTGATGGCGGCGCTTGGCCCGATCGCGGCGCCGGCCACGCGGCTGCGGGCGCCCTCCTGGCTGTGCAGCCTGCAGGAGCTTTTCTCGGCCTATCTGCCCCTGGTCCTGATGAGCGTGCTGGCCCTGGGCACCTGGTGGCTGGTGAAGAATACGCCGCTGCCGCAGGGGCCGACCGAGGCGGTGCCCAAGCGCCATGAGCCGGACTACCTGATGCAGGGTTTCGATGTGCAGCGTTTCGACGCCAAGGGGGCGCTGCGCGTGCGCGTCTCCGGCCGCGAGATGCGTCACTATCCGGACACCGACACGCTGGAGATCGACGACGTGCTGGTGCACGCCATCGGCAAGGAGGGCAGCATCATGATTGCCAAGGCCCTGCGCGGCATCAGCAATGCCGATGGCAGCGAGGTGCAGCTCATCGGTGAGGTGCGCGTGCAGCGCTTTGTGCGCGACAAGGAGGGCGTGCTCGGCGCTGCGCCCCAGGTCGAGATCCAGGGCGAGTTCGTCCAGGCCTTTGTGGCGCTGGAAAAGCTGCGCTCCCATCTGCCGGTGCGCATCACTTACCCCGGCGGCGAGATGCGCGCCCAGACCTTGGACTACGACAATCTGAAGGGCCTGCTGGAGTTCAGCGGGCGCACGCGCATGCAGATGTCATCGCGGCCCAATAACGCGCGGCCGGGTCTATGAGCGCTGCCCCGCTTGTCTTCATCACCGGTGCCTCCAGCGGCATCGGCCAGGCCCTGGCCACCACCTACTACCGCGCCGGCTGGCGCGTTGCCCTGGTGGCGCGGCGCAGCGCCGAACTGCGCGAATGGGCGCAGGGCGCGGGCTTCGAGGCGGCGCGCCACGAGGTCTATGGCGCCGATGTGCGCGACGTGGCCGCCATCACCCAGGCCGGGCGGGACTGCATCGCGCGCCAGGGACTGCCCGAAGTGGTGATCGCCAACGCCGGCATCAGCGTCGGCATGGACACCGCCTTCGCCGAAGACCTGGAGGTGATGCGCGCCACCTTCGAGACCAACAATCTGGGCATGGCGGCCACCTTCCAGCCCTTCGTCACGCCCATGCGCGAGCGCGGCTCGGGCACCCTGGTGGGCATCGCCAGCGTGGCCGCCATCCGCGGCCTGCCGGGCCATGGCGCCTACTGCGCCAGCAAGGCGGCCGTGGTCAGCTATTGCGAGAGCCTGCGCGGTGAGTGCCGGCCCTCGGGCGTCAAGGTGGTGACCCTGCTGCCCGGCTACATCGCCACGCCGCTGACCAGCCAGAACCGCTACGGCATGCCCTTCCTGATGAAGGCCGATGACTTTGCCGAGCGTGCCTTTGCCGCCATCAGTGCCGGGGCCAGCTACCGCGTGATTCCCTGGCAGATGGGTCTCGTCGCCAAGCTGATGCGCGCCCTGCCCAACGCCTGGTTCGACCGCCTGCTGGCCGGACGGCCGCGCAAGCACCGTCGCGGCGAGTAGCTATACTCCGCCCGTTTCAATCTCCGCGGCACGCGCTGCAAGCAGGCTCCCATGGCCCAGGTCATTCATCCTTAGCGACTCGGCTCGCTCGCATCTGCATCGGTCGGCCCACAGCGGTCGTTCGTTCCCATGTCTGGATGATTGATTGCCATGAAACTGAACCCTCAAGCCTTGGCGCTGGGGCTGGCCTGGGCCGCTGGCGCCTGTGCCGCCGCCGAGCTGCCCTATCCCGCCGGTGCCCAACCGCAGGCGCTGCGTCTGCAGGCCGGTGATGCTACACCGCGCATCGACGGCCGGCTCGACGAGGCCGTCTGGCAACGTGCTCCGGTGCACGACGCCTTTGTGCAGCACCAGCCCGAAGACCGCCTGCCGGCGCCCATGCGCACCACCGTCCAGGTGGTGGCCGACGAACACCATCTGATCTTCGGCATCCGCGCCTATGACCCACGGCCCGAGCTGATACGGGCCCAGCTGGCACGGCGCGACAACGTCAAGCGCGATCAGGACTTCGTGCTGGTCGCGCTCGATGCGGTGGGCCAGCGGCGCTCGGCCCAGTTCGCGCGCATCAGTGCGGCCGGCGTGATTGCCGATGGCGTGTTCACCGCCGAGGACGATGGCGAGGACTATGCCCCCGACTTCGACCTCGAAGCCGCCGTGCGGCGCCTGCCCGACGGCTACAGCGTCGAACTGCGCTGGCCGCTGGCCAGCCTGCGCTTCCCCTACGCCGACGGCGCGCCCTGGCGGCTGATGGTGGCGCGCAGCATTCCGCGTGAGGCGAGCCTGCTGCTGGTCAGCGCGCCGCTGACCAAGGACGCCCTGAGCTTCATCGCCGAGATGCAGGAGATTGGCGGCCTCGGCGATCTGGCCGAACGGGTGCGCGAGCACAGTTTCCTGAACATCAGCCCCGAGCTGACCTGGCGCACGACCCGCGACCGCGACGGCGCGCAAACACGCAAGCAGAGCAAGTTCACGCTCGGTGCCGAGTTGAAGTGGCGGCCGCGCGCCGACTGGGTGGTGGACGCCACCTTCAACCCCGACTTCTCCCAGGTCGAGCTGGACACACCGCAGCTGGCCGGCAACACCCGTTTTGCACTGAGCGTGCCCGAGAAGCGGCCGTTTTTCCTCGAAAGCACCGACGTGATCGGCCTGGGCCAGGCGGTCGATCAGGGCGATGCACGTGGCCTGGCCGCTTTCTACTCGCGTGCCATCACCGACCCGGAGTGGGGCGTGCGCAGCACCTGGCGCGGTGCCAATGCCGAAGCTACCGCTCTGAGCCTTCGCGATGCCGGCGGGGGTCAGATCTTGCGTGCCAGCGCCTATGGCACGGAGAGCCATGAGCAGGCCCGGGTGTCGCAGGCGACCTTTGCGCGCGGGCGCTGGCAGGCCGAGGCGTTCGGTCTGGGCGGCCTGATGTCCTCGCGTGACTATGGTTCGGGCCAGAACAACCGTGTGCTGGGCCTGGACGGCAGCTGGCGGGCCGGGGCGGAGGACCAGTTGCGCGGCCATGCGCTGTTCTCGCGCACCACGGCGGGCTTCGATGCGCAGGGCGCGCCGGTCGCCATCCGCGCCGAGACCGGGCACAAGCTCTGGCTGAGCTGGCGCCATTCCAGCGAGGACTGGGCCAATACCGCCCATATCGAGCAGATCAGCCCGAGATTCGCCAATGACAACGGCTTCGTCAGCCAGTCCGGCGTGCGCCAGGCCAGCCTGCAACTGAACCGGCGCGTGGCGCCGGAGTCGCTGGCACCACTGGGCGAGTGGTCGCGCTTCCAGGTCTTCGAGGCGGAGTGGCAGCTGTTCCTGAAGCAGATCAGCACGGTGCGTGATGCCGCCCACGGCGTGCGCGCCGGCGAGGTGGTGGAGCGGCGCATCCATCCGGGCTTCTGGTTCGTGGCGGCGCGCAACACCGATGTGTGGGCGCACCTGAGCCTCGATCAGCAGCGCGCCAAGGCTGGCGGTGTGATGCATCCGCTGCGCACCTTGAACCTTGGCTTCGGCAGCAATCCGGCGCCCTGGCTCAGCTACGTGACCGGCGAGCTGGAGCTGGGCCGACGCCTGGACGTCGAGGCCGACCGCGTCGGCGGCGGCGCCAATGTGTTGCTTGAAGCCAAGCTGCGCCTGCCGCTGCCGGGCCTGCCGACGCACTGGAGCCTGGAGCTGGAGCAGCGGCTGGAGCAGGGCTTTGTGCGCCGCCCGCAGAGCGAGCGGGCCTTCACCGACCGCGCCGCCCGTACGCTGGCCGTCCTGCACCTGAGCCCGCGCGACTCGGTACGAGCCATCGTGCAGAGCACCGGCTATCAGCGGCGAGGCGAGGCGGCGTTGGCGGACGAGGATCTGCAGGGCCGCAGCCTGTCCCTGGTCTATCAGCATCGGCTGGGCCTGGGCCGCAGCTTCAGCATCGGCGCCACCCGGGCCAGCGCCGAACCGGGCCGGCAGCGCAGCACCGAGTTGTTTGCCAAGGCGGTGCATACCTTCGAACGATGACGAAACTGGAGAAAGCGGGCTGGGGCTTCGGTGGCGCGATACTCGGGAGCTCCTTGTAGTTCGGCGGCATCGCCGCATATGTTTGATCTGCACCGATGTCGTGCCGCCATCGCTTTTCGAAAGTCCTCGCGTGCCCGCTAGCCGATTTGCCCGACGCATACTCCCCAGCCCTGCCACCCTCAGCCAAACCCCCGGTTTGCGCTGGCTCGGCCGCTATCTGGCCCACCGACCGTGGTTATGGGTCGCGCACCGGCGCAAAGTGGCTTTGGGTGCGGCGCTGGGTGTGGGTTTCGGGGTGTTTCCCGGGCCCGGCCAGATGGGCCTGGCGGCCGTCGCGGCCATCATCTGTCGGGCCAACGTGGCTTCGGCCGCAGCGGCTACCTGGTTGACCAACCCCTTCACCCTGGTGCCGATCTGGAGCCTGGCCATCACGCTGGGCTCCCTGGTGCTGCCCCATGAACCGGGTCAATCCTTGGTGCCCACCCTAGGCCTGGACTGGACCGATCCGGGCAGCTGGTGGGGCGCCATCAGCGCCTGGCTGCTGTCGCTGGGCAAGCCGCTGCTGGTGGGGCTGCCGCTGGCCGGCCTGGTGCTGGGGCTGCTGACCTACGCGATTGTGTATTTCGCCTGGTGGTTCTGGATCCGATTCGAGCGCCGCAGCCGTCTCCGCGCGCGTGCCGCCAGGGCGACCGGACAATAAAAAAGGGTGCCAGAGGCACCCTTTTGTTCTTTGGCAGAGCGCTGATATCAGCGCTGCACCGGCAGATCAGTAACCGCCGCGGCCACCACCGCCGCCGCCGTAGCCGCCGCCACCGCCGGAACGGCCACCGCCGCCACCGCCGAAGCCGCCACCACCGGAGCGGCCACCGCCGCCACCGAAGCCACCGCCGCCGGAACGGCCACCGCCGCCACCGCCACCGAAGCCGCCACCACCGCCGCCGCCGCCGAAGCCGCCGCCACCGGAGCGGCCACCGCCGCCACCGAAGCCGCCCGGACGCTCTTCACGAGGACGAGCCTCGTTCACAACGATGGCGCGGCCTTCCAGAGCCTGGCCGTTCATGCCGTTGATAGCGGCTTGCGCTTCAGCGTCAGAACCCATTTCGACGAAGCCGAAACCCTTTGAGCGACCGGTGTCGCGATCCATCATGACCTTTGCGGAGGTCACAGTACCAAATTGGCCGAAAGACTCTTGCAGAGACTCATCACGCACGCTGTAAGCGAGGTTGCCGACGTAAAGCTTGTTTCCCATGGGGAAGCCCTTTCAATTCCAGATAACCATGTGGAGCTTCAACCCATCGTGAACCATTCAATCGACGGCGCGGCGTCCATACACAGACCTTGGATTATCAGTAAGCCACGGAACTGTGCAAAGTGAACTCACTGTGAGTGTTGTTTTTCGGCCTTCGGGGTAAACCAGGGGATTTCCATGGTGCTGCTTATCATCCATGCCAAATGCAGCCAAAAATCTCGCTCCACACCCTGAATCGCGTTCTCAATAGCCTGGAGGCGGTCCGCAACGGGCGGGCGCTATGGGCCTTGCTGGCTACCTTCTGCATGGCCGGCCTGTTGCTGGCCATGGCCGAGTCCTCATTGGCCAAGGCCGACGGGCCATGGGGCGTGATCTGGGCCGGGCTGGCGCTGACCACCGCCTTCTACGGCATCAACACCACCGGCCTGCTGGTGATGGATCAGGCCCTGGGCCGACCGGTGCGCGACGTGCAGGATGCCTTCACCGACGCGCTGGGCAGTGCCCATCGCGTGCTGCTGACCCTGCTCGTCGTTGTCCTGGGCGCCATCCTGGGCCTGGGACTGTTGCTGGGCCTGCTGTGGCTGGTGCGCCTGCCGATGGTGGGCACGCCGCTGTTCGGCCTGCTGGTACCGGTAGGCGTGGTGGCGATGGGCGTCACGTCGTTCACCGTGGCGGTGCTGGTGGGCCCGTTGACCGGGCCGTCGATCTGGGCCGGCCAGGGCGTGCGTGCGACGCTGCAGCTGCTGTGGCGGCATTGGCGCGGCGGTCTGCTCGATGTGGCCCTGCTGATGGGTGCGGTGCTGGTGCTGACGGCCCTGGTCAGCGCCATCGTCACCTTTGTCGTGATGACCGGCGGCCGGGCGATGGCCCTGCTGGCGGTCTGGGTGGTGGGCATAGACCTGCCGCCGCAACAGGTGATGGCCGGCCTGTTCGGCTACGGCCTGCGCAGCCTGGGTGCTGCCGGAGCGCCGGTGGCGGCCACGCCGCTGGGCATGGCGGCGGTGGTCGGTGGCGGCCTGGTGTTCGCGGTGGCCCTGGTGCTGCCAGGCCTGGTCTACCTGAGCGGTTGCTGTGCCGTTTATCTGTCTTTGAAACCCGAAGAAGCCGACGCGCTGTGACGATGAGCCCGCCGCGCATCGCCAGCCTGGTGCCCAGCCTGACCGAGCTGCTGCTGGCGCTGGGCCTGCGTCAGCATGTGGTAGCGCGCACCGGGTTTTGCGTTCACCCGGCGGCGGAGGTGGTGGACCTTCCGAAGGTCGGCGGCACCAAGGATGTCAATCTGGCCAAGCTGAAGGGCCTGGCACCCACCCATGTGCTGGTCAATGTGGACGAGAACCGGCTTGAGACGGTGGAGGCACTGCGCGAGTTCGTGCCCGAGATCGTCGTCACCCACCCGCAGACGCCGCAGGACAATCTGGTGCTGCTTGAGCAGATGGTGGCGTTGTTCGGTTACCTGCCCGGTGTCACCGAGCGTGCCGCGGCGCTGAGTGAGCAGCTGCAGCGGGAACTGCAGGCCTGCGCCGCCCAGACCTGGCTCGAGCAACGGGTGCTCTACCTGATCTGGCGCGAGCCCTGGATGACGGTGGCCACCGACACCTATATCGCCCGCATGCTGGCCCAGGTGAATTGGCAGACCTGGCCGCAGGTCATCGGCGGCGCGCATGGCGCGGCGCGCTACCCGGCGCTGACCGGCAACGAGCCCTGGCTGGCCGGCGTGCAGCGGGTGCTGCTCAGCTCCGAGCCCTATTCATTCAACGCTGGCCATCTGCCGCTGGCCCAAGCGCTGTGCCCGCAGTCGACCGTGCAGCTGGTCGATGGCGAGCTGCTCAGCTGGTATGGCCCCCGCGCTGGCGCCGGGCTGGCTTATTTGCGGGGGCTGGCAAGCCCGCAGTGACGGGGGCACGCCGCCGCCGCACAATCCGGCATGGACCTGTACAAACCCCTCGTCGCCCTGCTGGCCATCGTCAACCCGATTGGCGTGGTGCCCTTCTTCATCCACTTCACGCAGAACTTCACGCGGCAGCAGCGCCAGCAGACGATACGCGTCAGTGCCTTCACCGCCTTCTGCGTGATCGGCCTGAGCGCGCTGATGGGCCTGAAGATCATCGAGTTCTTCGGCATCTCGCTGGCCTCGTTCCAGGTCGGCGGCGGCACGCTGCTCTTGATCAGCTCGCTGCAGATGCTGAATGCCCAGCCGGCCGAGGGGCGCAAGGAGGACGTCAGCGAGGGGGCGCATAAGGTCGATGCAGGTGCCAGCATTGCCGTCGTGCCGCTGACGATTCCGCTCTTGACCGGGCCGGCAACGATTTCGACGATGGTGATCTATGCCGAGAAGACCCGCCACTGGTGGGAGCTGGCCGTGCTGGTCGGCTATGGCGTGGTGGTGGCGCTGGTCACCTATCTGGTCTTCACCGCCTCGGGCCGCATCGCCAAGGTGCTGGGGCAGACCGGCATCAACATCATGACCCGGCTGATGGGTCTGATACTGGCCGCACTGGCCGTGGAGCTGCTGGCCGACGGGCTGATCAAGCTCTTCCCGGTGCTCGCTTCCCACATCAACAACTGACCTGACAGGGCCGATGAGCAATCCCGCGTTCGACTACATCATCATCGGTGCCGGCACCGCCGGCAGCCTGCTCGCCAACCGCCTGACCGCCGACGCCTCCAAGCGCGTGTTGCTGATCGAGGCCGGCGGCAAGGACGACTACCACTGGATACACATTCCGGTCGGCTATCTGTACTGCATCGGCAACCCGCGCACCGACTGGCTCTACAACACCGAGCCCGACGCCGGCCTCAATGGCCGCAGCCTGCGCTACCCGCGCGGCAAGGTGCTGGGCGGCTGCTCCAGCATCAACGGCATGATCTATATGCGGGGCCAGGCCCGCGACTACGACGGCTGGGCCGAAGCCACCGGCGATGCCAGTTGGCGCTGGGAGCATTGCCTGCCGGCCTTCATGAAACACGAGGACCACTGGCGGCTCGACAAACCCCAGGACCAGAACGCCTCGTTTGCCGCCACGCACGGCCATGGCGGCGAATGGCGGGTCGAGAAGCAGCGCCTGCGCTGGGACGTGCTCGATGCCTTTGCCGCCGCCGCCACCCAGGCCGGCGTGCCCGCCACCGCAGACTTCAACAGCGGCAACAACGAGGGCGTCGGCTACTTCGAGGTCAACCAGAAAAGCGGCCTGCGTTGGAACACGGCCAAGGCCTTTCTGCGCCCCAAGGCCTTTGGCCGGCCCAATTTCGAGCTGTGGACCGGCACCCAGGTCAGCCGCCTGCTGCTGGAGCGCGACGAAACCGGCGCGCTGCGCTGCACCGGCGTGGCCGCGCGCACGCCGCATGGGCCCGAGGAGATCAAGCTCAAGCCCGGCGGCGAGGTCCTGCTGTCGGCCGGCGCGATCGGTTCGCCGCAGATCCTGCAGCTGTCGGGCATAGGCCCGGCCGCGCATCTGCAGTCGCTGGGCATCGAAGTGCAGCAGGACCTGCCCGGCGTCGGCGCCAATCTGCAAGACCATCTGCAGATACGCGCGGTGTTCAAGGTGCAGGGGGCCAAGACCTTGAATACGCTGGCGAACAGCCTCTTCGGCAAGGCGATGATCGGCCTGGAATATGCGCTCAAGCGCAGCGGACCGATGAGCATGGCACCCTCGCAGCTGGGCGCCTTCACGCGCAGCAGTCCGGGCAAGACCTGGCCCGATCTGGAGTACCACGTGCAGCCGCTGTCGCTGGACGCCTTCGGCGAGCCGCTGCATGGCTTCAATGCCTTCACCGCCAGCGTCTGCAACCTGAACCCGAGCAGCCGCGGCACGGTGCTGCTGCACACGGCCGACTATCGCGATGCGCCCGCCATCTCGCCCAACTACCTCTCTACCTCCGAAGACCGGAAGATCGCCGCCGAAAGCCTGCGCCTGACCCGCCGCATCGTCGGCCAGCCGGCGCTGCAGCGCTATCAGCCGGAAGAGCACAAACCTGGCCTGCAGTACCAGACCGACGAGGAGCTGGCCCGCCTGGCCGGCGACATCGCCACCACCATCTTCCACCCGGTCGGCACCTGCAAGATGGGCCGCGCCGACGACGCCATGGCCGTGGTGGACAGCCGGCTGCGCGTGCGCGGTGTGGCCGCCCTGCGCGTGGTCGATGCCAGCGTGATGCCGACGATCACCAGCGGAAACACCAACTCGCCGACGCTGATGATTGCCGAACGGGCGGCCGGGTGGTTGCGGGCGGGGGAATAGTCCCCGCCCTGGCTGCATGACGCTGCGCGCATAGCGCCCACTGATTTTTGTCGATTCCGGAACGTTGCGTTGCAGGAAGCCGGGCTTTCTAGGTGCAAACCCGCCCCCAGTTGGGAGCCATGACCCAAGCCTTTCAAGGCGCGGGTCGGGGCCGCCGGCCCTCAGGTCGGCGGCATGGATCGCACTTCGCTAGCAAGCAGGAATCACGACATGTCTCGCAACAAAAACATCTTCTCGGCCGTGGCCGTCGCCGCTGCCTTGGCAGCCTCCTCCTCCGCCGTGTTGGCCCAGACGACCGGCACCCAGGTCACCTTGTACGGCGTGGTCGACGCCAACGTCCAGGTGCTCGACGGCGCCAGCACGGTGACCCGTGTGCAGTCCGGCGGCCTGCAGGGCTCGCGCTTCGGCCTGCGCGGCACGGAAGACCTGGGCGGCGGTCTGCGCGCCTTCTTCACCCTGGAGAGCGGCATCAACCTCGACGAGGGCACCAGCGGCCAGGGCGCGTTCTGGGGCCGCCAGGCCTTCGTCGGCCTGGGCACGCCATACGGCCAGGTGAGCCTGGGCCGCCAGTACGGCAGCATCTACAACCTGACCAGCGACTTCAGCCAGTTCTCCAACAACTCGTATGGCGCCAGCACGGCGGTGATCGGCGGCTTTGGCGGCTATGAGCCGGTGCGCGGCAGCGATGCCTCGGGCGCCCTCAACGGCGGGCCGGCGCGCGTCAACAACTCGGTCAAGTTCGAGAGCGTCAATTACAACGGGTTCAAGGCCGGCGCGCTGGTGGGCCTCGGCGAGGTCGCCGGCGGGACCAAGCAGACTCGCGTTGGCGACATCTACGCCCGCTACACCCAGGGCGGTGTCGATGCGATGGTGTCGTACGTGACCGACAAGAAGGCCGCGGCCAATCTGGATGTGCAGACCCTGTCGGCGGCCGGCGCCTACAGCTTCGACGCCTTCCGCGTCGTGGCCGGGGTGATCTCGGTCGATGACCGCTCGGTCGCCAATGCCGATGGCACAGGCTACTGGCTGGGCGGCGACTACCGTCTGGGCCACCATACGTTCAAGACCCAGTATGTCGAGAGCAAGCGCAAGAACGGCCTCGAGGGCAAGACCCAGGCGCTGGGTGTGGGCTACCAGTTCGACCTGTCCAAGCGCACGGCGCTGTACTCGTCGCTGACCCGCTTCAAAAACGATGGCGTGGGCTACACCGCCCGCATTGCCAGCTCGGTGCCGGCCGGCCTGACCAGTGGCGGCGAGCGCAATATCACCGAGTTCGTCGGCGGCATCCGCCACAGCTTCTGATACGGCGCAGGGCATGAATCAGGGCCGGGGCGCAAGACCCGGCCCTTTTTCTCTGATATCGCGTAGGCGCTGTACTACAGGCGATGGCGATGCGGGCCGATGTTCGCGGGGCGAGGCAGAGCTCACACTCGTTCCATCCGAGGCCGCTGCCCCTTGCGCCCGGCGCCGAACTGGAAAAAGCATGAACCTCCATCTGAGTCTTACCCCGCTGCTGTCCCTGCTCGCCGGCATCCTGATCCTGATCATGCCCAAGCTGCTGAACTTCATCGTTGCCATCTACCTGATCGTGATCGGGCTGGTCGGCCTGTTTGGGGCAGGGGCCATTCGTCTCAACTAGCGCGGCACCAGGCTCCCTACCTTGAAGGATGTCAGCGCCGCGGCGGCGGCTGCACACTGACGCGCTGCGCGTCCACTCTGCGCGCCTGGGGAGCCGCAAGCCGTGAATGCACCGATCCGCCATGCCTGGCTGTTCCAGTACAAGGACCGTGAGCCAGGCTCCGGCCGCCACGATCAGGACAATGACCAGAGCACGCCGACTGACTGGCCGGTGCAGCGCTGGGCGGCCGAGATGCGGCCCGGCGATCTGGTGTTCTTATGGCAGACCACCGACAAGGGCGGGCTGCGCGGCTGGGGCGAGATTGCGCGCATCGACAGCCCGGAGGAGCCGGTCAAGGGCCGCACGACGATCCGTGTGGTCGTCGACGAGCGGGTCTGGCTGGGCCGGCCCATACGGCGCCAGGAGGTGATCAGGTCAGGCGCCTTGGAGGGCAATCTGCTGCTGCGTGCGCCGCAGGGCACCAATTTCCGCATCGCCCCTGATGAGGCTCGGCGTCTGGCCGAGCTTCTGCCCGAGCGCCGTCGCCCGCCGCTGGACGGCTTGCTTGAGCATGAGGCGAACGCAGCCGAGGAGGCGTCTTCCTGGCTAGCAGACCTACTGGGGCGCTTGGGTGTCGTCGGCGCCACGCCGACCGCGGTACACGTGCTGCAACAGGCGGCTCAGCCCGTGCCTGGTGCACCCCGCCGCATCTCGACGACGCGCTTGCTCCTGGCCTTGCACAGCCTGGCGCAGGGGCCCATCGACGTGCTGCAGCACGAGCCGGGCTTGCAGAGCTTCGCGCGATTGCTGCGCTCCGACCCGACGCTGGACAAGGCCTTGTTCCGGCTGCGCGAGGCCTACCTGGCCGACCCGGAAAAGAAGGAGCGCTCGGGTGCCTCGGTGGGTGCCACAGACAACGCCTGGGCCGTGCTCAGGCAGGCGGCCGAGATCGGCAGGTCGGTGCTGGGCAACGAAGCCTTGAGCGCCGATGCCATGCTGGCCGCCGTGCTGCGCACCGGGCGGGGGCGGCTGCTGGAGAATCTGCTCCAGCAGGGTCTGGAGCGACCCCGGCTGCGCACACAGCTGCTGAACGAAATGGGCACCGACCACCCTCAGCTGCTGCAGGTCTGGCGGACCGCGCTCGGCGATACGGCCGATCCGGCCCCAGCACCGGCCCCCAACCCCGGAATCCCAGCCATCGCGGGCATTGGCGTCGCCGCCCACGGCAATGACGACCCCTGGGCGCCGAGGCTGACAGACAGCCTCGGCGCCCAGGACGAGGCCCAGGCCTTTGCGCGCCTGCTGGCCTCGAAGGCGCTGGCGCCGCCGATGGCCGTTGGCGTGTTCGGCGAGTGGGGGGCGGGCAAGTCCTTCTTCCTGAAGCTGGTGCATGAGCATGTCGCCCTGCTGGCCAGGGGCGACGCGCAGGAGTTCGACATCGATACCTTCCACCAGCAGATCGTGCAGATCCGCTTCAACGCCTGGCATTACGCCGACAGCAGCCTGTGGGCCAGCCTGGTCGATCACATCTTCGTCGAGCTGGACCGCTGGGTCGGCGAGCAGGCCAAGGCCGGCCAGGCCAGCCAGGCCGACCAGCTGTTCGAGCAGCTGGCGACGGCGCGAGAACTGACCCTGGACGCCGCCGAGCGGCTGCTGCGCCGACGCAAGGAGCAGCAGCGGGCGGCCGTGCAGTTGGGTGAGGCCGAGCGGGAACTGATGGCCGCGCGCAGCCGTGCCGGTAGCGCGCCCCAGGTCTACTGGAATGCCGTGTCCCAGGCCTTCATGCAGGCGCTGGGCCAGGACAGCGATGCGCAGAAAAAACTGAAGCAGGCGGCCGAGACATTGGGCCTGCCACAGGCCGGCCGGGACGCCGAGGCGCTGTCCGAGGCGATGCAGGCCTTGACCCAGCAGGCCCAGCGCGGACGCCTGGTCACCGGCGCCGTGCTGCGCCAGGCCGGTGCCTGGTGGGTGCCCCCGGCCCTGCTGATGGGCTGCCTGGCCGTGCCGGCCGCCCTGGTACTGGCGCGCGACCTGCTGGCCACCGCCCTGCACTGGCCGGGCCTGGCGCAGATCAATGCTGCGGTGCTGACAGTGTCCGGGGCGATGGCCACCGTTGCCGGCGCACTCGGCTGGATGGCCCGCCGCGTGCGCGTGGCCATCGACCATGTCGAGGGCTTTCGCGCCCAGCTCGATGCGGCGATCGAGCAACAGGTCAGCGATCCGGCGAAAGAGGTCAAGGAAGCGCAGGACAGCTTTGCCCGCCTGAAGGCCCAGGTCGAGGAGGCCAGGGCCCAGCTCGCCGGTTCCAGCGAGCGGCTGGCCGAGGCCGAGCGCGAATACGCCAGCGGCACCGGGCGCGGCCGCCTGATGCGTTTTGTGCGCGAGCGCGCCGTCAACGGCGACTATGCCAAGCACCTGGGCCTGGTGGCTGCAATACGCAAGGACTTCGAGGAGCTGGCCGCGGCCATGGGCGCGGTGGAGCGCGACGCCGAGCGCGAGCAGGCGCAGCGCGCGGCCTTCGAGCAGCGCATCAAGGCCCTGCGCGCCCAGGCCGAGGGCCTGCTGAAGGAGGAGGAGTTCGCCAAGCTGCAGCCACCCTCGCCCGGCCCGGCCGTCGAGATCCCGGTGTTCAACCGCATCGTGCTGTACATCGACGACCTCGACCGCTGCGCCCCTGCCAAAGTGGTCGATGTGCTGCAGGCCGTACACCTGCTGCTGGGCTTTCCGCTGTTCGTCGTGCTGGTGGCCGTCGATGTGCGCTGGGTCAGCCGCGCGCTGGAGAGTCATTACCCGACCACGCTGGCGGCGCCCGGCCAGCCCCAGACCGGCAGCATCGCCACCGCCCACGACTATCTGGAGAAGATCTTCCAGATTCCCTACTGGGTGCGGCCGATGACGCCCGAGGCCAGCGCCACCTTCCTGGCCCATCGCAGCACCTCGGCGGAGCTTGCACCACCACCACCACCCGCGCCGTCGTCCTTGCCCGCGCCGCCGGCACTGCCGCCGCAAACGCTGCCGAAAGCGCCAGGCGCGTCGGAACCGGAGCCCCCATCCGCCTCGACACCGAACTCGCCACCGGCGCAGGTCGAGCCGCCGCCTGCACCCCCTGCCCCTACACCGCGCACGCCAGTGTTCAGCCTCAACTTCAGTGCCGACGAGCGCGAGTTCATGGCCACGCTGGCGCCCTTTGTCGGTGGCTCACCGCGGCGGGCGCTGCGCTTTCTGAATGTCTATCGGGTGATGAAATCCAGCCTCGGTGCCGAGGAGTTGTCCCTGCTGGCCGGCCAGCAGGGACACCGCGCGTTGATGACGCACGTGGCCGTGGTCACCGGCGCGCCGCGCCTGCTGCTGCCCTGGTTGCAGGCGGTGCAGCAGGTGCCTGCGTCCACCGGACTTGCCGGGCTGCGTACCTCGATCGAAGGCCAGGATGACCTCGCGGGCTCGCCGGAGGGCCGAAACCTGTTGGGCGCATTGCACGCCCTGGCCGACTCAGACAGCGGGTCGTCCGACCGGCAGCTGATGCTGCTCCGTCGCTACGCTGCTCTGGCGCAGCGCTACAGCTTCACGGGCTGAGCCCGCAGGGGGCTGCGCCTGGCGGGCCGGCCTCAGCGACCATTGTCGAGCTTGAAGGTGTTGACGATCTGGGCCAGCTTGACCGCCTGCTCCTTCAGGCTCTCCGCCGCGGCGGCGGACTGCTCCACCAAGGCCGCGTTCTGCTGCGTCATCTGGTCGAGCTGTACCACCGAACCATTGACCTCGCCGATGCCGTCGGACTGCAGCGCCGCCGCCGCGGTGATCTCGCCGATGATGTTGGACACGCGCTGCACGCTGCCAACGATCTCGGTCATGGTCTGGCCGGCATTGGCGACCAGGCGGGAGCCGTTCTCGACCTTCTCGACCGAGACGCCGATCAGCGTCTTGATTTCACGCGCGGCCTGGGCGCTGCGCTGCGCCAGCGACCGTACTTCCCCCGCCACAACCGCGAAGCCCCGCCCCTGTTCGCCGGCGCGGGCGGCTTCCACGGCGGCGTTCAGCGCCAGGATATTGGTCTGGAAGGCGATGCTGTCGATGACGCCGATGATGTCGCCGATCTTGCGCGAGCTGACGTTGATGTCCTCCATCGTGCTCACGACCTGAGCGACGACATCGCCGCCGCGAGCAGCGACCTCGGCCGCAGAGCCGGCCAGCCGGTTGGCCTCGCTGGCCGAGTCGGCCGACTGCCGCACGGTGTGGGTCAGTTGATCCATGGCCGAGGCCGCCTGCTGCAGGCTGGAGGCCGTCTGTTCGGTGCGCTGGCTCAGGTCCTGGTTGCCAGTAGCGATTTCGGCGCTGGCGGTGCGGATCGACTCCGACGAGTGGAGCACCTCGCGCATTGACCTGCCCAGCTGGTGGGCCATGGCACCCAGCGCGCGAACCAGATCGCCGACCTCATCGTTGCGCGCGCTGCTGGCGTCGACGGCGAGATTGCCGGCCGCCACCTCCCCGGCGATGGCGGTCGCGCGTTGCAGCTCGGACGTCAGCTTGCGTTGCATCAACCACGACAGGCCCACCGCAAGCGCCGCGCTGAGCAGACCCAGGGCGGCGAGCAACCAGCTGATGCGCTGGCGATGGGTGTCGGCGGCGACGACGGTCTGGCCCGAGCTGGTCTCGCCGCGCTTGACCATGGCCTGCATCGTCTGGCTCAGGCCCGCGAAGGTCTTGTCGGCGCTCTGCATCGCGGCGATGCCGGTGTTGGGATCGACCGAGGACAGGTCGATGGCCTGATCCGCCTGGGCCCGGTACTTGTCGACCTCCTGGCTTAGCCTCGTCGTCATGTCCCGCAGCTCGGTGTCGGCATCGCGCGAGGCCGAGATGCCCATGGCAACCCGCTTCACACCCTCGGCCTGTCGCACCAGATCGGCCCGGAAGGCCTTGATCTGGGCCTCGTCCAGCGAGGCAATCAGGGCCACGGTGCGATAGACGCTGGTGTGCACCTGGGCCAGCTGCTCCTGGGCGCTGGCCAGCGTGCGGTAGTCATCCAGCTGGGCCTCCAGGGTGACGCGATTCGCCGAAGCCGCATTGCTCATCAGCAGAGAGTTGATCTGGCCCACGCCAAAGACCACCAGCGCGGTCAGCAGCGGTGCCGCCAGCAACTTTGTAGCAAGTTTCATGCGTTCCCCCGGTGTGAGATCCGGGCAGCCCCGGCGCTACAGCAAGTACGGGGTTGTTACTTGTAGATGCCGCCGCAGATCGCCATGTCCTCGTACTTCTCGCAGTACATGCGCTTGGGTTCGATCTTCTTGTTCTCGGGATTGGTGAACTTGTAGTCCTGCCAGAAACTGCCCTTGGCGGCCGCCATCTCGACCCGTTCCTTGACAAAGGCCTTGCCGTCGACATCCTTCAGATCGAGCAGATTCTTGCCCACCATCTTGGTGTTCGCACCATGGGCGCGCACGGTGCCATCAAGGCCATAGGCGACCAGATAGAGATCGCGGTCGGTGAACTGCCCTCCCTTGGCGGAGAACTCCGCATAGGCCTTGTCATGACCGTTGGCCTTGATGAACGCCACGCCCTTCTTGACCATGGCCACGGCCTCGGCCTCGGTGGCGCCACCGTCGGCGGCAAGTGCGACCAGGGGCGGCAGGGCGCCCAATGCAGTGACCAGGGCGATGCGGAGGCAGGACATGCGCATATCGGTACTCCTTGATTGGGTGGCTTTCACCATCTTCTATCGTCCTACCATAGCCCGCCTTGACGCCGTTGTCAGCACATTTTGGCTGTAAGTGCGTGCACTGTGCACGCAATCAGCGGTAGCGTTGCTCCAAGTACTGCAGCAGCGTGCGTACCGTCTGTGCCTCACCGCCGATGGGGCGGCCGGCGCGGGCGCCATCGTTCCAGGCGAACAGGTCCACATGCAGCCATTCGATGGATTCGGGCACGAAGTACTCGAGGAACAGCGCCGCGCTGATGGCCCCGCCCAGCGCGTTCTTGCCCGTGTTGACGATGTCGCCGATGGTGCTTTCGATGCCGGGGCGGTACGGATGCCACAGCGGCATATGCCACAGCGGGTCGTCCAGCTTCAGGCCGAGGTCCACCAGCTCGCGGGCCAGCTCGGAGCGGTTGCTGAACAGCGCCGGCAGCTGGCCGCCCAGGGCCACGCGGGCGGCGCCGGTCAGCGTTGCCATGTCAATCATCAGCTCGGGCGACTGCTCGGCGCCGTAGGCCAGCGCGTCGCACAGGATGACGCGGCCCTCGGCATCGGTGTTGCCGATCTCGATGTGCAGGCCCTGGCGGGTCTTGATCACATCGCCGGGGCGGTAGGCATTGCCGGCGATGGCGTTCTCCACCGCCGGTATCAGCACCTGCAGCCGCACCGGCAGCTTGAAGGCCATCACCAGGGCGGCCAGGCCCAGCGCATTGGCGGCGCCGCCCATGTCCTTCTTCATCTGGCGCATGCCCTCGGCGCCCTTGATGTCCAGGCCGCCGGTGTCGAAACACACACCCTTGCCGACGATGGTCAGCTTCGGGTGTTTCGGCTTGCCCCAGTTCAGCTCGATCAGCCGCGGCGCGCGGGTGGCGGCGCGGCCCACGGCGTGGATGGCCGGAAAGTTCTGCTTCAGCAGCGCATCGCCAACGATCTGCTTGAACGTCGCACCATGCTGCTTGGCCACTGCTTCGGCAGCTGCGGCCAGCTCGGCCGGGCCCATGTGCTCGGCCGGGGTGTTGACCAGATCGCGGGTGGCGCAGATCGCCGTGGCCAGGGCCAGGCCGCGCTGGGCGTCGGCGCTGGAGGCCAGCTGCAGCACGGCGGCCGGGCGCTTGCGCGCCTTGTACAGGTCGAACTGGTAGCTGCCCAGCTCCCAGGACAGGGCGGCCTGCTCGGCGCCCAGTTGCAGGCCCTCGGTGGCGAGCTTGTACATGCCCTCGGGCAGGGCGCCGGGCAGGGCGGCCAGCGCAAACGGCGCGGCGTCGTGCTCGACGCCGGCCAGCACAGAGGCCAGCTTGCCGTCGGCGCCGGGGATCAGCACAAAGCTGTCGGGCGCGCCCTTGAAGCCGACGGTGGCCAGCCAGTTTCGGCTGGCTTCGGGCAGGGTGAGCGAGAGTTCGGTCAGGCCGGTGCGTGTCACCAGGGTGATGGGGGTGGCGCTGGCGCCGGGTTTCTTCAGCTGAACGGTCATGGTCTTGTCCTTGTGCACTGTGGGTCGGCGCGAGGTCCGATTCTCGCCGACACCCTGGGCCCAACCCGTGCGGCCAGCGCCCTGGAATGCAAAGCTGTTTTTCTTGGTTCACGGTTGGGCTGGGCTTTTCTACAGTCCGATCACACCTCATTCATTGACCGACCGTTCCCCCATCATGAACAAGTTTCGACGCCATTTGCCGCTGATCGCCGCCCTCGCCCTGTCGCTTGCCGCCCCGCTGGCGCTGGCGCAGACGACCCTGCTCAATGTCTCCTACGACCCGACCCGCGAGCTCTACCAGGACTTCAACGCCGCCTTTGCCAGGCACTGGAAGGCCAAGACCGGAGAAACGGTGACCATCAAGCAGTCGCACGGCGGCTCGGGCAAGCAGGCGCGCTCGGTGATCGACGGCCTGGAGGCCGATGTCGTCACCCTGGCACTGGCCTATGACATTGATGCCATTCACGACAAGGCCAAGCTGATTCCGGCCGATTGGCAGAAGCGCCTGCCGCAGAACGCCTCGCCCTACACCTCGACCATCGTGTTCCTGGTGCGCAAGGGCAATCCCAAGGGCATCACCAACTGGCCGGACCTGGCGCGCTCGGGCATTGACGTGATCACGCCCAACCCCAAGACCTCGGGCGGCGCCCGCTGGAACTATCTCGCCGCCTGGGCCTTTGCCTTGCAGCAGCCCGGCGGCAATGCCGACAGCGCCAAGGCCTTTGTGAAGCGCATCTATGCCAACACCAAGGTGCTGGACTCGGGCGCCCGCGGCTCGACCACGACCTTTGTCGAGCGCGGCATCGGCGATGTGCTGATCGCCTGGGAGAACGAGGCCTATCTGGCCGTCAAGGAGCTGGGCCCGGACAAGTTCCAGATCGTCACGCCGGCGATCTCCATCCTCGCCGAGCCTCCGGTCAGCCTGGTGGACAAGGTGGCCGACAAGCGCGGCACCCGCAAGATCGCCACCGCCTACCTCGAATACACGTACAGCCCCGAGGGCCAGGACATTGCCGGCAAGCACTACTACCGCCCGCGCGACCCCAGGGTCGCCGCCAAGTACGCCAAGCAGTTCGCGAAGGTGTTGCTGTTCACCATCGACGACAGTTTCGGCGGCTGGGCCAAGGCGCAGAAGACCCACTTCGATGATGGTGGCGTGTTCGATCAGATATACACCCCCGGCCGCTGAGCTTGGCGGTACGGCGGCTGGGGCCCTTCTGACTGCGGGGCTTACGCCAATTGCGTCGGGCCGGGCCCGCCCGACAATCGATTCATGATCCCACCTCACTCCCACGCCGACTGGTCTGCCGTCAAGACCCTGTTCGAGCAAGCCCTGGCCCTGCCCGCCGCCGAGCGGGAGGCCTTTGTTGCGAATGCGCAAGCCGATACCGCCGTGCGCGCCGAGGTGCTGTCGCTGCTGGCCCATCACGGCGCCAGCACCGGCACCGGCGAAGCGGCATTTCTGGCGTCGCCCGCAGCGCGGCTGATGAGCGAGGGCGCGGCGCGCAGCGGCCAGCGACTGGGTGCCTGGGAGATCGTGCGGCCGCTGGGTGCCGGTGGCATGGGCGAGGTGTTCGAGGCGCGCCGGGCCGACGGGCAGTACGAGGGCCGCGCGGCGATCAAGCTGCTCAAGCGCGGCATGGACTCGATCGCCGTGCTGCAGCGCTTTGCGCTGGAGCGCCAGGCGCTGGCGCGGTTGCAGCATCCGCATATCGCCGGGCTGCTCGATGCCGGCCTCAGCGACGACGGCCAGCCCTTCTTCGTGATGGCCTTTGTCGATGGCCTGCCGCTGGACGCCGCGATGGCGGGTCGCACGCTGAAGGAGCGGCTGGCGCTGTTCCTGCAACTGGCCGATGCCGTGGCCTATGCCCACCGCAACCTGCTGGTGCACCGCGACCTGAAGCCGGGCAATGTGCTGGTCACGCCCGAGGGCCAGGTCATGCTGCTGGACTTCGGCATTGCCAAGCTGCTGGACCCCGGCGAGGGCGCCGATGCCGACCAGACGTCCGCCGCCGCCCGCCCGTTCACCCCCAACTACGCCAGCCCCGAGCAGGTGCGCGGCGAGGCGGTGACCACCGCCACCGACATCTACAGCCTGGGCGTGCTGCTGTACCTGATGCTGACCGGAGTGCGACCCTACGGGCGCGACAGCACCTCCGCCCAGGAGGCCGCGCGCAGCGTGCTGGAGGACGAGCCGACGCGGCCCAGCAGCCTGTCGCCCGAGCTGGTGGCCGACCCCGCCTGGCTGAGCACGCGCCGCCAGCTGCAGGGCGATCTGGACAACATCCTGCTGAAGGCGCTGGACAAGCGCATAGCGCAGCGCTACGCCAGCGTCGACGCGCTGGCCACCGACATCCGCGCCCATCTGGACGGCCGGCCGGTGTCTGCCCGCCCGGCCTCGGCCGGCTACCTGGCGGCCAAGTTCGTGCAGCGCCATCGCGGCGCCAGCGCCGGTGCCGCCGCCGCCCTGCTGGCCCTGCTGCTGGGCCTGGCCGGCACCAGCTGGCAGGCCCATGCGGCGCGCGTGGCCGAGCGATCGGCCGAGGCGCGGCTGGCGCAGATCCAGGAGCTGCTGCGCAGCATCGTCAGCCAGCATGCGCAGGCCATCAGCAATCTGCCCGGCGGCTCGGTGGTGCGCGAGGCCATATTGGCCGAGGCGACGAAGAATCTGGAACAGCTGGCCGCCCAGCCGGGCCAGCCGCGCGAGACCCAGGCCGTGCTGGGCAGTGCGCTGTCACGGTTGGCCGATGCGCAGGGCAATGTGAACGGCATGAACACCGGCAAGAGCGCCGAGGCCAAGACCCATGCTGAGGCGGCGCTGCGTGCCTTCGAGGCTGCCGCGCTGACGCCGACCGACAAGATCGAACATCTGGTCGCGCAGGCCTTGGCCCACCGCACGCTGGCCAGGCTGGCGCGCAGCGCCGGCCAGCCCGCCGACGCGCTGGCACAACTCAGGCGGGCTGAGCAGGGTCTGAGGCCGGCGCTGCAGCTGCATCCGGACAATGCCGAGCTGCGGTTGGCCCTGGCCTATGTGATGGGCGAGATCGGCCAGACCTATGACACCCAGAACCTGCCCAATCTGAACCAGCGCGATCCGGCGCTGGCCGCCTTTGCCGAGGCCACGCGCCTGTTCGAGGGCCTGGCCCGCGACACCCCTGCCGCCGATGTGATGATGCGGCACTCGATGATGCTGGCCAGCGTGGCTGTGGTCTATGACAAGCATGACGAACTCGATGCCTCTATCGTCCGCCTGCGCGAAGCGGCCAAGGTGGGCGCCGAGGCGGTGCGCATCAGCGATCCGCCGGACACCGGTCGGCAGTGGAATCTGGCCCTGGTCCAGCACAATCTCGCCGAGGCGCTGAGCCGTCAGAACGACCCGGCGGCGGCCGAGGCGGTGATGACGGACGCCTGGCGTTTGGTCGATCAGCTGTTGCGCGACAACCCGGGCAACGTGTCCTGGCAGCCGCGCCGCACGCTGTTCAGCCTGGGCCTGGGCCGTGCCCATGCCGCCAACGGTCACTGCACGCCGGCCGCCGCGTTGCTGCAGCCGCTGATCGAGCGCTGGGCCGAGGCCAAGGACGCGAATGCCCAGCGGCGTCGCGGCCTCGCCTTGATGTCACTGGCCGAATGCGCGCAGACCGCTGGCAGCAAGGCTTCCGCCCGCTTGCAGGCCGCCGAGGCTCGGGCCATCTTTGCCCGGCTGGCGGGTGCAGAAACGCCCCCACCGCGCCAGCTGCTGCTCTACGAGGCCCGGGCCCTTGGCGCGATGGCGGCCAGTGCCGCCAGCAAGGCCGAGGTCAGCGAGCTGAAGCAGCGTGCCGAGGCCCGCTTTGCCCAGGCCGATGCGATCAGCCCGCTGGCCTCGGACGACCGGCGTTCGCGCGAGGCGGTGGCCAGGATCTAGCGGCCCCAGCCGCCGAGCCGTATCGCCCCGCCGATGATGGCCGCATAGACGGCCAGGCTCAGCGCGACCACGATGAAGAAGCCGCCGGCCGGCAGCTGCAGCCACTGCACACAGACCCAGCCACCGACGGCCACGATCACCAGCCGGGCCATGCTGCCGGCCAGCGGCCAGAACATGCGGCCCGCGCCCTGCGAGGCAAAGAACAGCGCCAGGCCCAGGCCGAAGAAGCCGTAGCAGCCGCCGACGATGTTCAGATAGCTGCCGCCGAACGTGCGCACGGCCGGGTCGGCGGTGAACAGATTCATCCACAGTGCCGGAGCCATTGCTGCCGCCAGGCCAATGCCGCCGGTGATGGCTGCGACCAGGCCGCCGCCCAGCCAGGTCACGCGCAGTGCGCGGTCGGTCTGGCCGGCGCCCATATTGGTGGCCACCAGGGTCGTCAGCGCGGTGCCGAAGCCGAAGGCGATCGGCACCAGGATGTATTCCAGCCGCGCGGCCACGCCATAGCCGGCCAGGGCCACCGTGCCATAGCTGCCGACCACGGCCGTGGCCACGGCGATCGAGGCATTGCTGATGACCGGGCTCAGCGAGGCGGGCAGGCCCACGCGCAGGATGTCGCGCAGCAGATCGGGGCGCAGGCGCAAGGCCACGCCGTGCAGCTGCACCGCACCGTCGCGGCGCAGCAGATAGCCGGCCATCACCAGGGCGGTCAGCGCATTGGCGCTCAGGCTGCTGATGGCCGCACCGGCCACGCCCAGGCCCGGCACGGGGCCCCAGCCGAACACCAGCAGCGGGCACAGCAGCAGGTGGATGGCAGCCATCGTCAGCAGCATCAGCGAGGGCAGCAGCATATTGCCGGCGCCGCGCACGACCGCGGCAAGCACATTGGTCAGCCAGATCACCAGCGCGCCGCCGAACAGCACATTGGAGTAGGACAGCGCGGCGTCGAGTGCCGGGCCGGCACCGCCCATGGCCGCATAGACCTTGGGCCCAAAGGCCAGCAGCGCCACCATGAACAGCGCCGCCAGCAGCACGGCGATCAGCAGCGCATGCTGGGCCAGCCGGCTGGCGTCATCGCCCCGGCCCGCACCCAGCGCCCGCGCCACCGCAGCGGTGGTGGCGCCGCCAATGCCGCCGGCCGACATCTGCAGCATCAGCATGGACAGCGGGAACACCAGGGCCACGCCGGCCAGCGCATCGGCGCCGAGCCGGCCGAGGATGTAGCCGTCATAGCCGATCACCACCGTCATCGCCAGCAGGCCGATGACATTGGGCGTGGCCAGCCGTATCAGGGTGGGCAGCAGCGGCGCCTGCAGCATCTGCTGCGTGCGGGCGCTGACCGTGGGGCTCAGGGCGGCGGCGCTCACGGTGTCAACGCGCCAGCGCGTGCAGATAGACGCCCGGCTCGGCCGACAGGCCGCGCTTGACCTGCTGGGTGATCTCGTCGGCCAGCACCTCGTCGGCACCGGCTTCCAGCGCGTCCAGCGCGCGCTGCACCACCTCGTCGGGCGTGGTCTTGGGCATGTCCATGCCGCGGGTCAGATCGGTGTCGACAAAGCCCATGTGCATGCCCAGCACCTGGGTGCCCTGGGCGCGCAGCTCCTGGCGCAGGCCGTTGGTCAGCGACCAGGCGGCCGCCTTGGTCGCCGCATAGGTGGCGAGCAGCGGGCCACTGATCCAGCTGGCGATGGACAGCACGTTCAGGATCGCGCCGCCGCCATTGGTCGCGAGCACCGGCGCAAAGCCCTGGCTCAGGCGCAGCGGGCCGAAGTAGTTGGTCTCCATCTGCCGGCGTGCGGCCTCCAGGCTGCCCTCGGTCAGAAAGCCGCCGGTGCTGGCGATGCCGGCGTTGTTGATAAGCAGGGTCACGTCGCCGGCCTGGCGCACAGCGGCGGCCACGTCCTCGGGGCAGGTGACATCGAGCCGTATCGCCTCGACGCCGGCCAGCGTGATGCTGGACGGGTCGCGGGCACCCGCATAGACCTTGCGGGCGCCGCGGGCGAGCACCGCGCGGGCGAAGGCCAGGCCGATGCCGCGGTTGGCGCCGGTGATCAGAACGGTGGCGTTGTCGAGTTTCATGATGTGCGTTCCTTGCAGAGTGTGGGAGGGTGATTGAATATGACGATCGTCATATTTTTGGCCGAAGGTTGCGAAGTGCTGTGAGCCGGGCCATGGCTCAGTGAGACGGGGAGGATGAAACGGTGTCGTGCTGCAGCAGCAGCGCGCGGCGGGTGGCGGCCAGCAGGGCCCGGCCCTCGGCGTTGTCGCCCAGCGCCCGGGCCAACTGCAGCGCGCCGGCCAGCTGGGCGGCGATCACCGCCGCGCTGTCGGCGTCAGCCTCGGTCGGCAGGGCCTTTGCGACGGTGGCGATCAGGCCACGCACCCGCCGGGCCGCGACCTCGCGCACCTCGGGCGCCTGGCGCGGCATCTCCGAGGCCAGCGCGGCCACCGGGCAGCCGTGTTCGGTCGCGGCCAGATTGCCGTCGGCCAGATAGGCCTCGACCAGTTGGCGCAGCGTACTTGCGTCGCTGGGCTGCTGGCTGGCGATACGCCGGGCCAGACCGGCGCCGGCATCCTGGCCGGCACGCTCCAGCGCTTCGCACAAGAGCGCGTCACGTGAGGCGAAATGGGCATAGAAGCCGCCGTGTGTCAGTCCGGCCTCTTTCATGATGTCGGCCACGCCCAGGCCCTGGAAACCGGTGCGGCGTATGGCGCGCGCGGCGGTTTCGACGATGCGCTCGTGGGTCAGTTCCTTGCGGGTCAATGGCGTGTCCATGGGCGCAATATAGTCGAATATGATGACCATCATATAAACGCGGGCAATTGCTGATCCACAGCAGAATGCACGCACTCAAATGCGCAAGACGAGGCACTCGATGGGTTTGGTGATGACCGTCAGGACTTGGTGCGCCGGCCCGGCCCTCGTGGCGGCTGCCCTGCTGGCCAGCCTGAGCGCACCGGTACGCGCCCAAGCCGACGCCGCCTGGCCCGCGCTGCAGGACGGCAGCATCGTGCTGTTCCGTCATGCCACAGCGCCCGGCGGGGGCGATCCGCCGGGTATGAAGTTGGGCGACTGCAGCACCCAGCGCAATCTGGATGGAGCCGGGCGCGCGCAGGCCAAACGCCTGGGCGAGCAATTCCGCCAGCGCGGCATCAAGGTGGCGGCGGTGCTGACCTCGCAGTGGTGCCGCACCCGCGAGACCGCCGAGCTGGCTTTTCCAGGCCGGGCACGCGAGGACAGCAATTTCAACTCCTTCTTCGGCGATCCGTCCCGTCAACCGGCGCAGACCGCTGCCGCCCAGGCCTTTTTGAGCCGATGGAAAGGGCCGGGCGTGCTGGTGGTGGTGACGCACCAGGTCAATATCACCTCGCTGACGGGCATCGTGCCCGCTTCGGGTGAAGGCGTGGTGATTCGACCCCAGGGCGAAGGGTTGGCCGTGCAGGGGCGCCTGGCGCCCTAGCGCTTGCGCGGCAGGATCTGCGTCTGGGGGAAACCGTCGCCAGGCAGCTCGCCAGGTCCGGTCGCGCCAAAGATCGGCAGCGGGGCCGGGGCCGAGGCATGGGCCTGCGCCTCGGCGCGCTGGCTGCGCCGCTGGGCGGCCAGGCGCATCTCGGCCATTTCCTGCTGCAGCATCTCGATCTGCTTGCGCGCCTGCGCGGCCTGCTGGCTGGCCAGATGGCGGGCGGCGTCAAGGCGCTCCTTGTTCGTCGCCGCGTCTTTGAGCTTGCGGCCGAACCACCAACTTGCTCCGCCCCAGGCCCCGCCAGCGCCGATCAGCAAGGCCAATGCCGCCACTATCCATTGTTGTGCGTCCATGATGCCAAGACCCTCCGGTTTTGCCGATTTGGTGTTTTGCTAATGTAGCGCCGGATGGCCGCTCTGGGCATCCCGCAGAAAGGCTAACGGTATATTGGCGCTGCCTTCAACTGCGGCCCGCGCCCTCCAGGACACCCATGAGCGAACTCGACCCCTCCCTCCCTGCGCTGGTCGGCTTGCGCTGCCGCTGCGGCACCCTGCGCGGACAGGTCGATGCGACGCCGGTGCGCGGTCGGCGCGCCGGCCTGCACATCGTCTGCTACTGCGCCGACTGTCGCGCCTTTGCCCTGGCCCTGGAGCGCCCCGACGGGCTGGACGCCGCCGGCGGCACCGCGATCTGGCAGACCACCCCGTCCCGCGTCAGGATCCAGTCGGGCACCGAGCAACTGCGCTGCCTGCGCCTCAGCGACAAGGGCATGCTGCGCTGGCACACCGCCTGCTGCAACACGCCGGTTGCCAACACCATGAGCAGCCCCGGCTTCCCCTTTGCCGGCTTGATACGAACATGCCTGGAGCTCAGCGACGAGCGGCAGGCAGCGCTGCTGGGCACGGCCACCGGCGTCAACGGCCGCTCGGCCAAGGGCCAGGCCCCGGCCGGCACCGAGGCGACCGCCTCGCTGGGCACCATCCTGCGCACCATCGCCTTTCTGCTGCGCGGGCGGTTGGCGGGGGCGCAGCGCCCCACCCCGTTCTTCGATGCGAATGGCCAGCCGGTGGTTACGCCGCGGGTGCTGTCGGTGGCCGAGCGCGAGGCGGTGCGGGAAAGGGATCGCTGAGGCTTAGAGAGCGAAATTTCTGGGCGCCCGCGCCGTGCTCCACCGGAACGCGCTCATCGTCGGCAGTGGGCACTCTGATTCAGCACTGCCTGCTTTCAGGAGGAAGCGCTGTCCCCTCGATTCGCGGGGGTGGGGAGGGGCCGCTTGTCCAGTGAAGTGGACGGGTGCGGTGATAGATTTGATTCGACACAGGTGGCGCTGCGACATCCCTGGGTGACCCAGGCGAGGTCAATGCAGGTCACGGAGAGGGTGGGGGCATCAATCAGCAAGAGGGCGCGGCCGCGGTGGCATGCGCGTCATGGACTTGCGCCTGTTGTCCGGCGACCGCTGACCGTGACATGACCCTCCGCCCGGCAACGGTACACGACGAAGGCATCTGACATGAACTCTCACAAACTGGCCTGTGCTTTGCTGGCATGCACCTTGTCCGCCACTGCGCAGGCGGCCCAGATGAACAGATCATTCCATCACTTGGCAGGCAATGCCTGGGTGGTGGATTTGACCGTGGTAGCTGATGGCGATCCGGCCGACCTGCGGGGTTTCACGACCTATTTCGCCGACGGATTGTTCGCCGATCTGACCTTGTTGGCCTCGCCCGCCCAGTGGGACAGCCTGGTGATCCAGACCGATACGGTGCTGGCATCGGCGGGCTACCTGGACGCCTTCATCATCGGCGGCCTCGGCCTAGCGGCGGGCCAGTCGCAAGGTGGCTTCTCGGTTCGGTTCAGCTATCTGGGCAGCGGCTCGCCGGGCGAACTGAGTTTCGATATCGTCGACGCCAACTATCAGGTTCTCTACTCGGGCTTGACCGCGCCTGCGGCCGTGGTTCCGGAGCCTGCGACCCTTGTCTTGGGATTGTTCGGTGGCGCATTGCTGCTCGGGTTTGTGCGGCGCGCCCGGCATCTGCCCGGCGCGGCCGTCACGACGGGATTCCCGGCATGAGGCGGGCCTTCGCGACCCGGCTCCAACGGCTGATGGCCGGCGGTCTCGGCCTGCTCATCTCCCTGCAGGCCGGCCATAGCCTGGCGGCGGCGGCGGAGCCGGCGGCCACCGTGGTGGCACTGAGCAAGCTCAGCGAACAGCGCGTATCGCGCACGGTGTTCGACTATGTGTTCAGAGTCACGGTCAAGAACGGGCAGGCGGCGCAGACCGATGTCCGAGCCTATGTGGATGGCGCAGGCACAGGCACCACCGTCATCGACGGCAATGTGCTGGTGGGCAATCTGGCGGCCGGCGCCAGCGCCACCCCGCCGGACACCATCACCCTCAGGCACGACCGCAATGTCGCCTTCAACCCGGCCGCGCTGCGCTGGCGCGTCGAGGGCGCGCCGCCGCTGGAGCTGCAGCCGCTGATCGTCAAGCCGACGACGCCCGACCAGCATCTGCAGCTGTCGTCGGGCCTGACCGTGGCCCGGTCGCAGCTGCTGGTTGTGACGCGCGACAGCCTGAGCCCGTCGGCCGCGACGACGCTGTTCGCGGGTCTGGGTGCCCGGGTGGTCGGCCAGATCCCCGAGGCCTACACCTACCAGCTGGAGTTCGATGGCGTGGCCGACGAGGCGGCGCTGACGCAGGCGCAGGCCGCGCTGGTCGCCCACCCGGGCGTGTTGACCGTGTCATTCAACGCCATCGCCCGGCCCGGTTCGACCGACTGGCTGCCCAAGGGCGACCGCTATGCCGACCAGGCCTGGGCGCTGCAGAAGATCAAGAGCGAGGACGCCTGGCAGGAGGTGAGCCGCTACATCAAGGCCCAGAAGGCCACGACGACACCCAAGGTCGGCATCATCGACTCGGGCTTCATCGATAACCATCAGGACATCCGTTTTGCCGCCATCTACGGGCCGGCCGGCGAGCTGAGCGCCGCGGCGGGCTTGCCGCCGCCGATACCGGTCGAAGCGGAGGCCTCCCTAAAGGCCTATGAGACGGCCTGGTTGAAGCTACACCACGGCATGAATGTGGCCGGCATCTTCGGCGCCAACGGCCGCAACGACAGTGGCATCGCCGGCCTGGCCTGGCAGGCCGATGCGCAGATCTATGCCGCGCGCACCGACTTCAGCGACATGTCGACGCTGACGCACATCGCCCGCCTGGTCAAGCTGGGTGTCAAGGTCATCAACATCAGCCTGGGCCTGGCGTACGAGAAGGACACCGCGCCGGCCGTCAAGCTGGATGCCGCCAAGACCAAGGCGATCACCTTCGGCAACCTCGTGCAGCGGCTGGCCGCGCGCCATGAGTTCCTGATCGTCAACTCGGCCGGAAACGAGCAGGACAATGCCGATGCCAACAGCTACTTCGGCTTTCTGTTCCGCCCGCTGTGGAACGACTATGCGGCCTATCAGCTGGCGCGCAGCCGGGTGCTGATCGTGGGCGCGGTGGCGCCGGGGGGCTTGTTCAGCGCCGATGGCTTTGCCGAGAGCTATTCCAATCACGGCCCCGGCGTCGTCGAGCTTCTGGCACCCGGCGGCGGCAAGGGCTGCCTGTCCTTGCTGGGCGTGACCGACCCGCCCGGCTACCACTACCAGGACACTGGCTTCCAGGCCTTCAACTGCGGCCTGGAAAGTCGTGGCGTGGTCAGCCTCGGTGTCGGTGTCGATCGCATCACTATATTTCAGGGCACCTCGCAGGCCGCACCTCACGCCGCCGGCGCCGCAGCGCTGGCCTGGTTCCTGAACGCCAAGCTGAGCGCAAGCCAAGTTAAGCAGCTGCTGATTGGCTCTTCCACCGAGCAAGTGAAGCGGGAGAACGGCGAAACCTATCCGCTGCTCAATCTGTACAAGGTCGTGACCCAGGCCATCGCCACCACCGGCACGGCGCCCCCGCCCACGGCCGTCACGTCATCGACCATCATCACCTCCGTGCAATGTCGCGATGCAAGCAGCGCCGGCATGCTGGCCAATGTGCCGGTGCAGATCACGCCGTCCACCGCGCCGCAGGTCAATGTCGGCGCGCCGCAGTTGTTCACCGACGCGAACGGCGTACATTTGGCCGATCTGGCCCACGAGTTGCTCACCACCCACGCCACCGATGTGTTCATGCTGCGCCTGGGCGAGACGCCACTCAGCAGGGCCTATGTGCGCGCGTTCCGCTTCCCGCTGCACACGGCGCAGAACGTGCGCAGTCTGAACATCACCTTCTGGGCCGGTGAGGCCAGCGATTGCAGCGGGCTGGAGTCGCCGGTGGAAGTTGAGATCACGGGCTCGGGCTTGAGCATCGATCCGCCGAGCCGCTTGAATGACACCGGCATCACCACCGAGCAGTGCTTCCTATTTGGCTATGACGAGCCCGGAAATTGCTCAAGTGTCGAGGCTCAGGCCTTGGGCACGCAGCAGGACGGCATGGTGGGGCGTGATATCAGCGTCGACGACCCAGCGGATGGCAGGCACGGCTTCTCGTTCAGCGAGGTGCCCGGCTATGCACGCACCCAATGCGTCAATGACCAGGTTAGCGGCTTGATGTGGGAAGGCAAACCCAGCGACGGCGGCAGCCGCGATGCCGCCAATCGCTACACCAACCGCGGCGATGACACTGATCGCGACGTCAGCACCTATATTGAGCAAGTGAATGCTGCAGGCCTGTGTGGCCATAGTGACTGGCGCCTGCCGGCGGTGGATGAGTTGGTCGGGCTGCTTGACTATGGCGGATTCAACACTGGGCTTCTCATCGACTCCGATTGGTTCCCCAATACCTCTACTGGCCTGTACTGGGCGGCTTCCCGCTTGGCGGACGAAGAACGGCGTGCTTGGGCGATCCAGTTCAACTCCGGTCGTGTGACACATCTTGATGTCGGTACAAACCTGCTCGTGCGTTTGGTGCGAGGTGGGCCGTGAATGCGGTGCCGTATCTGCAGTTGGTTTCGTTCACCCATCGGCCAGCCGAGAGTCACCCCAGCATGAAAAGAACCATGAGGTCTTTCCAGGCCTGCCAAACAACGTTGCTGCTAAAGGGTCTGCTTTGCACGTTCGTAGTCTCGCTGATCGGAGGAGAAGCATTGGCGCAGTCGCCACGCTTCCGAATTTCAGCCGACGGGCACGAGGTCTCGGATGCCCGGACCGCCCTCATTTGGCGACGTTGCCTTGAAGGCATGAGCCACTCCGCTGGCGGTTGCTCCGGCACGTCAGCCTTGTTCGTCCACGAAGCAGCGCTGACACACGCCCAGGCCGAGTCGGCCAAGACCGGCAAAAACTGGCGGGTCCCAAACATCAAGGAGTTGAGCAGCATTGCAGATCGCACGCGCTCCAATCCAGCGATAGACACGACGCTGTTTCCCCACGCGGTGGGGTCTGTTGGATCGCTCTGGTCTTCGACGCCGTATAGCTCCCTTGCCTGGGTGATGTTTACGCATCAAGGCGAATTGGAGGTCAATCCTCGCCAGGTCGAATCCGCGGTGCGCCTTGTCCGATCGAATCAGTAGCCGCGCTTCGGAACCCAAGATCGGGGAATTTCGTTTGTATCGCGCCGAAATTCGCTGATTCGCGTCGCGGTGCTGACGCAACAATGAGGGCAATCACACTCTTTTCGACATGCACCATGGACCGCGCCGAGCCCGACATCAGCCAGTTGCAGCGCTGGCGTCACCAGTTGCACCGCTTTCCCGAGACCGGCTTCAACGAGGCGCGCACGGCCGACTTCGTGGCCCAGGTGCTGCAGGTGCTGGGCCTGGAGGTGCACCGCGGCATCGGCGGCACCGGCCTGGTGGCCAGCCTGACGGTCGGCGACGGGCCCGGCGTGATCGGCCTGCGTGCCGACATGGATGCGCTGGCGATGAGCGAGGACGCGCCCGGCCGGGAATATGCCTCGCAGAACGCCGGCTGCATGCATGCCTGCGGGCATGACGGCCATATGGCCATGTTGCTGGGCGCCGCCCAGCTACTGGTGCAACGGCGTGATTTCAACGGCACGGTGCGCTTCATCTTCCAGCCGGCCGAGGAGCACGGGCGCGGCGCGGCGGCGATGATGGCCGACGGCCTGTTCCGGCGTTTCCCGGTCGACGAGATCTACGGTGCCCACAATATGCCCGGCCTGCCGCTGGGCCAGATCGCCACGCGCAGCGGCGGCATCATGGCCAGCGAGGACAACTTCGTGATCCGGATCACCGGCCGCGGCGGCCATGCGGCGCGGCCGCAGATGGCCATCGACCCGCTGGTCATAGGCGCCGAGATCGTGCTGGCGCTGCAGACCCTCGTCGCCCGCTCGGTCGATCCGGGCCAGCCGGCCGTCGTCTCCTGCACCGAGTTCATCACCGACGGCATACGCAACGCGATTCCTACGCATGTGACGATCAAGGGCGACACGCGCAGCTACTCGCCCGAGGTGCAGGCGTTGCTGGAACGCCGCATGCGCGAGCTGTGCCAGGGCATCTGCAGCGCCCATGGCGCGAGCTGCGAGGTCGAGTACACGCACGAGTTCGTGCCCACGGTGAACTGGCCGCGCTGCGTGCCGGGGGCCGTTGCGGCGGCGCGGGCAGTGGTCGGCGCCGAGCAGGTGATCGAGGACGTGGCGCCGATGATGGTGTCTGAGGACTTCGGCGCTTTTCTGCGCGTCGTGCCCGGCGCCTTCGTCTTCATCGGCAACGGCGAGGCTGGCGCGCCCGGCGGCGTGCCCTTGCACAACGCCGGCTACGACTTCAATGACCAGCTGCTGCCGATCGGCGCCCGCTACTTCGCCGAGCTGGTCCGCCAGCGCCTGCCTTCTTCATCCAGGAACTGAGATGCTTGTTGTTGCCAATCCCGAGGCCCGCCGCGGCCGGTACGACGCTGCGCTGCGGGCGATCATGAATATCGAGCAGGGCCAGCAGAGCCGTCGTTGGCTGGCGCGGTGGGACGGCCTCAACTCCGGCACCACGCCGCTGTGGCGCCTGCCTCATCTGGCGCAACGGCTGGGCCTGGGCCAGGTCAGCCTGAAGGATGAATCGCGCCGCTCACCGCTGGGCAGCTTCAAGGCGCTGGGTGCGCCGGTGGCGCTGCTGCGGCTGGTGCTGCGGCAGTGGCCAGATAGCGGCTTCAGCGCCGAGAGTCTGCTCGCCGGCCAGCATGCCGAGCAGCTGAAAGACTTCGTGGTCATCAGCGCCACCGATGGCAACCATGGCCGGGCGCTGGCCGCCGCCGCGCAAAGCATAGGCTGCCGCTGCGTGATCGTGCTTCATGCCCATGTCAGCGAGGAGCGTGAACTGCCTATCGCCGCGCTGGGCGCCGAGATCGTGCGCATCACCGGCAACTACGACGCCTCGGTCGAGGAGGCGGCGCGGCTGGCCGAAGCCAACGGCTGGCAGGTCGTGTCCGACACCTCGTACGAGGGCTATGAAGACATCCCCCGCGACGTGATGCAGGGCTATGCGGTGATCGCCGACGAGCTGCTGGAAACGGCCGCCGACAACGCGCACTGCCCGTTCACCCATGTCTTCCTGCAGGGTGGCGTCGGCGGCTTCGCGGCCGGCATTGCCAGCTATTGCTGGGAGCGCTACGGCGCGCGGCGCCCCACCTTCATCGTCGTCGAGCCCGAGCAGGCCGACTGCCTGCTGCAAAGCGCGCGCAGTGGCCGCGCGGCGCGGGCCAGCGGCAGCGTCGATTCGGTGATGGCCGGTCTGGCCTGTGGCGAGACCTCGCCGCTGGCCTGGCGCTTTCTGCAGCCCACGGTGGATTGGTTCATGGCCGTCAGCGATGCCCAGGCCGAGCAGGCGATGCGGCTTCTGGCGACGGGCGAACACGGTGACATTCCGGTGCTGGCCGGGGAGTCTGGCGTTGCCGGTCTGGCGGGCTTGCTGGCCGTCATGGCCGCGCCGGAGCAGGCACGCCAGCTGGGCCTCGATGCGCAGTCGCGCGTGCTGCTGATCAATACCGAGGGCGCCACAGCGCCGGGGGTCTATCGGGCGCTGACCGGCCTGTCGGCCTCGGAGGTGCTGCAGGCGCAGCGCGACTGGCTGGCCCGCGAAGGCATCACCGAGGCAGCGCTGCTGGCGCGCATTGACGCGCATGGCCGCATCGGCGCGACCGACAGGGGCGCCGTCTGCCGCATCGCGCTGACCGATGCCGACAAGGCGGGCCGCGATCACCTGGTGGCCTGGATGCGTGAGCTGGGCCTGCAGGTGCAGATCGACCAGATCGGCAATGTCTTCGGCACGCGGCCGGGCCTGAATCCCGACGCCGCGCCGGTAATGACCGGCTCGCACATAGACACCGTCGCCACCGGTGGTCGCTACGACGGTATCTACGGCGTGATGGCCGGGCTGGAGGTGGTGCGCTGGCTCAACGAGCGGAAGGTGCAGACGCAACATCCGCTGGTGGTGGCCGCCTTCACCAACGAGGAGGGCGTGCGCTTCATGCCGGACATGATGGGTTCGCTGGTGTATGCGGGCGGCTACCCGCTGCAGCAGGCGCTGGACACCCTGGGCACCGACGGCGCGCGCCTGGGCGACGAGTTGCAGCGCATCGGCTATGCCGGCGAGCTGCCCTGCGGCGCGATCCGGCCGCACGCCTTCATCGAGCTGCATATCGAGCAGGGCCCGGTGCTGGAGGCCGAGGGCTTGACCATCGGCGCGGTCGAAGACCTGCAAGGCATTTCCTGGCAAGAGATCACCATCACGGGCCAGTCCAACCACGCCGGCACGACGCCCATGCATCTGCGCCGCGATGCCGGCTATTGCGCGGCGGCGGTTGCCGTGTTCGTGCGCCAGCTGGCGCAGCGCTTCGGCGGCAGCCAGGTGGCCACGGTCGGCGCGATCACGCTGCAGCCGAATCTGATCAACGTCATCGCCGCGCGGGCCACGCTCACCGTTGATCTGCGCAACACCGACGAGACCACGCTTCAGCGAGCGGAAGGCGAGCTGGCGGCCTATCTGGCCGAGCTGGCGCTGGAGCAGGGTGTGGAGATCATCGCCAAGCCGCTCGCCCGCTTCGAGCCGGTGCAGTTCGACCAGCGCCTGGTGCGCTGCATCGAGGCCTCGGCGGCCTCACGTCATTTGCCCCAACGCCGCATGACCTCGGGAGCAGGCCACGACGCGCAAATGATGGCCCGCATCTGCCCGGCCGCGATGATCTTCGTGCCCAGCCAGGGCGGCATCAGCCACAACCCGCGCGAGCACACGGCGCCGGCCGAGCTGACGCAGGGGGCGAATGTGCTGCTCGACGTGCTGCGCGGCCTGTGTGACGAAGGCTAGTTGTGACCAGGACAATATGACCCCAAGTCGGCACGCCCTCTAGGACGCCGAAGCGACGGGCGCCTGGGACTCAGCCACGCTCGTTATCGCGCAACAAGCTCATCACCTTGGTGGTGATGATGTCCACCGCCGGACCGTTGGCACCGTGTGGCAGGATCACGTCGGCGTTGCGCTTGGTGGGCTCAATGAACTGCTTGTGCATGGGGCGCACGGTTTCCAGGTACTGGTTCACCACAGACTCAGTGCTGCGGCCACGCTCCGAAATATCGCGCTGCAGCCGACGGATGAACCGCACATCCGAGGCCGTGTCCACATAGATTTTCAGCGACATCATGTTGCGCAGCTTGGTGTCGTACAGGGCGAACAGGCCCTCGACCACGATCACCGGGGCTGGCTTCACGGTGATGGTTTCGCTGGAGCGATTGTCGGCCGAGAAGTCATACACCGGCATCTCGATCGCCTCGCCCTTGCGCAGCGCGGCCAGATGCTGCGCCATCAGCGGCCAGTCAAAGGCATCGGGATGGTCGTAGTTCTGCTTGCGCCGGTCCTCCGGCGGCATGTGGGACTGGTCCCGGTAGTAGTCATCCTGCATCACCACCGCCACGCTCTCAGGCCCGATGGCGGCCAACACCTGGCGCGTCACCGTCGATTTGCCACTGCCGCTGCCACCTGCGACACCGATGACGAAAGGCTTTTGAGGGGTTTTGGGCATGAGCTGGCGGTGCGTGCTTGGGCGATGCCTGGAAATGTACAAGCTGGCCAGCAGATTTTGGGCGGCCTCGGGGTCCGATTCAGGCTGATAGGAGCCGTTCGAATTGGAGAGGCCACCGGATGGCTGCAGTCTTCAAGAAACGGCATTTGAGGATGTCCGCAGCCCTTGTCGGCGACCACCCCGACCCGGACCCTTGACGACGATCGCCGGGCCTCCAGGCAAAATGCAAGTGATCGGGGCGAGCCTGGCATCAGGCGTGCCGGGAAGCCCACCTTGAAGAATGGAGCAGCATCAATGGCACTGACTAAGAAGGGCGAGTTCTGGTACGGCACGACGTCCGGCGACACCCAGGCCGAGCTGCGCAGCTACAGCGTTGCGAATCGCCATGAGGCCGTCCGGTTTGCCGCGTCCAAATGCGATTGCGGGTGCCGGACCTTCGCGCTGCAGACCGATGAAGAAGCCGGCGTGGCAATCCGCACCTGCACCGACTGCGGGCAGGAACACCTGATGGGCGACAGCGCGGACTACGTTGAAGAAGCCGCGCCCGAGGCGCACGAGTGCGTGTGCGAGAACGAGGTGTTCGAGCTGATGTCCGGCGTCTCCGTGTACGAGGGCACACATGACGTGCGCTGGTACTACATCGCTTGCCACTGCGTGGAATGCAATCTGGTCGGGGTCTTCGCAGACTGGAAGTGTGAAGCGGGTGATGCGGCGGCCTTCCTCGCCAAGGTATGAGCGGCCGAACCCCGCAGAGATCGGGCTCGCAGGCTCGGGGTCACGCAAGGCTCAGAGTCAGGGCTCAAGTTTCAAGCCCTAGCTCGAGCAATACCTGACCCTCCCGCGCTGTAGAACCAAGCCTCGGCACGTCGACGGCGCCATGATCGCACTGACCGCGCGAGTCAAGAACCGCTAGGCTGGCCGCAGGCTCAATACCTCCTGTGCCGCCGTCTCATACGCCCGCGCCAGCTGCAGCAGCGCCAAGTCGCCACGCGGCCTGCCTATCAGCTGCAGGCCCATCGGCAGGCCGGTGGCACTGAACCCCGCCGGCACGCTGATGCAGGGCAGGCCGGCCAGAGTCGCATAAATCACCACCTCCATCCAGCGGTGATAGGTGTCCATCTGGCGGCCGTTGATTTGCGTCGGCCAGCGCTGCTCGGCGTCGAAGGGCCAGACCTGGGCCGAGGGCAGGGCCAGGAAGTCGTGTTGCTCGAACAGGGACAGCATCTGCTGGTAGAAGGCGCTGCGCTGGGCGCTGGCGGCCAGGGTTTGCGCGCCGCTCAGATCGGCGGCCTGGTCGTGCTCCCACAGCGCCTCGGGCTTGATCAGTGCGCGGTTGGCCGAATTCGCCAGGTGCGGCGCCAGGCGCGCGGCCACCAGCCAGCGCCGCCAGACCAGCCAGGTCTGCCAGACCTGCTCGGGCGCAAAGCCGGGCTGTGCGACGGCATCGACCTTGCAGCCGCTGTCCGTCAAGCGGCGCAGGGCCTGTTCGCAGACGTCCAGCACGCCGGGCTCCATGGCCAGATAGCCGCCCAGATCGCCGAGCCAGCCGATGCGGGCGGTCTTGGGGTCGAAGTCACCCAGCGCCGCGGCAAAGCTGGAGTGATCGGGCAGCGACAGCGGCACGCGCGGGTCGTAGCCCGATTGGGTGTCGAGCAAGAGGGCCAGGTCTTGCACGGTGCGCGCCATCGGCCCCTCGGTGCTGAGCTGGCTCACCCACACATCATTGGCGGGCCAGGCCGGCACGCGGCCCTGGCTGGGGCGAAAGCCGAACACATTGTTCCAGCCCGCAGGGTTGCGCAGGCTGCCCATGAAGTCGCTGCCATCGGCCACTGACACCATGCGCGTGGCCAGTGCCACGGCCGCGCCGCCGCTGCTGCCACCGGCCGACTTCGACGGATCGAAGGCATTGCGGGTGATGCCGAACACCTCGTTGAAGGTGTGCGAGCCCAGGCCGAACTCGGGCGTGTTGGTCTTGCCGATGATGATGCAGCCGGCGGCCCGCATTCGCTGCACCATCAACCCGTCCTGGGCGGGGATGAAGTCGCGCAGCAGCGGCGAGCCGGAGGTGGTGCGCAGGCCGGCCGTCTGGGCAATGTCCTTGATCGCCTGCGGCAGGCCGTGCATCCAGCCAACCGTCTGGCCCGATGCCAGCACGGCATCGCAGGCATCGGCCTCACGCAGCAGCGTGTCCGCGTCGCGCAGGCTGACGATGGCGTTGTGATGGGGGTTGACGACGGCGATGCGCGCCAAGGTCGCCTGCATCAGCTCGCGGCACGATAGCGCCCTGCTGCGGATGGCCTTGGCAAGCGCCTGCGCGCCGAGATCGGTGATGTCCATGCGGGGTCCTTGGGGGCTCCACGATTCTGCCTGTCGCCGGGCCTCGGGGCTGGTTCAGTGCGAAGTGTGTCATCCATTGCGCCGGCTCAATCCGTCGGCGTTGCCGACTTTGACAATGGCACCGTCTTGCATTGCGCCAGCTTCCTGGAGGCCCCTATGAATCACAGCATCCTTGCCCTGCGCCGCGGCGCCGCCGCCAACGCCGTTGCCGTCCTGGTGTCGGCGGCCGCGATGGCAGCCGCCACCCAGGCCCATGCGCTGGCAGCCAGCAGCTATGACCTGATCAACGGCGACAACAGCAGCCTGGGCACCAGCCTGCGCGACGACAGCTATGCAGGAGGTACCGGCAACAAGACCGTACCCTATGCCGCCCTGGCCGGCGGTCTGGGCGATCTTACCGATGGTGCGGTGGCGCCCAGCAACTGGAACATCACACCCGGGCCCTTTGTGGGCTGGCGCGATGCCTATCTGCCGAGCCCGACCATCAGCTTTCACTTCGGGCAGGACGTGGATCTTGCCGAGGTGCGGGTACACATCAACAAGGGCTACAGCCCGGGCTCGGTCGATCTGACCATGGGTGGCACAACACGCCATTTCGCGGTCGACATGGATGTGTCGGGTGCCGCGAACGACTGGGTCAGCTTCGCCGGCCTGGCGCTCAGCGGCGATACCCTGGTGCTGAGGCTTAACGACCGTGCGCCGGAGATCGTCAACGGCATCTTCCTGTCGCGTGACTGGATTCTGATCAGCGAGGTCACGTTCGACGGCAAGGTCAGTGCCGTGCCGGAGTCTTCCACTCACGCGCTGTTGCTGGTCGGCCTGCTCGGGCTGGGCGCGGGGCAGCGCCGTCGCGCCTGGCGCGGTCGGGCCGCGGTCCGCTGAAACTGCCCGACAGGCCGGCGACCCCTCGTCAGGCAGGAGCCGGAGTCCAATTCAGCCGCTGGCGCCTCGCCAGCAAACCCAGGCCGGCGGCCATCAACAGCCAGTTGCTGGGCTCTGGAATCGGGGCCAGTGCCAGCAGGCTTCGAAACACGGCGTACTTGCCATCCGAGTTGCTGACATTGAAGTCGTCATGCCAGAGAAGGCCTGCGGCCGGTGCATCGACGCTTTGCGTCAGCGCAATCTGAAGCGGCTTTGTGCGTGCGACCTGTCCAGCGACTTCGGCGCATTGCCGGCCCGTCGTCCGCGGGATACGATCGCCGCAACCGGGAGCGCTTATGCCTTACTACGCTGGCCTGAAGAAGATCCAGGACGCCGCGACGCGCAAACGCACCGTCGATGGACTCAAGCGTCTGCGCGGTGCACTGTCCACGGCGCTGCCGGCCAGGACGGCCTCCGACACCCTGCTGCTGGCCACCTGGAACATCCGCGAGTTTGACTCCGGCAAGTACGGCTACCGGGCCGAGGAGCCCTATTTCTACATCGCCGAGATCCTCAGCCGCTTCGACCTGATCGCCATCCAGGAGGTGCGCGACGGGCTCTACCCCTTGCAGGTGCTGCAGCGGCTGCTGGGCAGCTGGTGGGACTTCATCGTCACCGACGTGACGCTGGGCACCTCGGGCAACTCCGAGCGCATGGCCTATCTGTTCGACCGCCGCAAGGTCAGCTTCACCGGCCTGGCGGCCGAGCTGGTGCTGCCCAAGGTCAATGGCGCGAAGACCGAGCCGGTGCAGATGGCGCGCTCACCCTATATCGCCGGCTTTCGCGCCGGCTGGGCCTATCTGACGCTGGCCACGGTGCACATCTACTACGGCGAGAGCGTGGCTGTCGATCCGCGGCGGCTGGAGGAAATTACCGCCTTCGGCAAGACCCTGGCCAAGTACGCGGGCAAGTTGTCGAGCGCGCCGCAGTACGAGCCCGGCGGCACGCCGGTGCGCGACAACCTGATCGCGCTTGGCGACTTCAATATCTTCAACCGCAAGGACGTGACGATGGAGGCGCTGACCGCCGCCGGCTTTCGCGTGCCCGAGGCGCTGCAGTCGGTGCCTGGCTCGAATGTCGCCAAGGACCGGCACTACGACCAGATCGCCTACTTCAAGGAGCTGGCTCATCTGACGCCCACCGGCAAGGCAGGCGTGTTCGACTACTACGAGCAGGTCTATCGCGTGGAGGACGAGGCTCTCTACGCCACCGAGCGTGCCGCCAAGCCCGGCCGCAACTTCAAGGACTGGCGTACCTACCGCATGAGTGACCACCTGCCGATGTGGATCGAGTTCGGCATCGACGATGGCGATGCCTATCTGGACTCCGTGGCTTAGAGGTTCTACTTGCGCTTGCCCTCCAGCACGCCGCCGCCCTGCCGCCAGGCGAAGCGGTCGACGCGGCCCTCGGCCTAGCCCATCAGCCGGCCGTCCTGTTCGAAGATGCGGGCGTTCAGACCGGCCAGCTCGTACTCGCCCAGCAGGGCCTTGCGCAAGGCTGGCGGAGGCGCGGCGGCCAGGCGCGGCTTGCTGAGCGGCATCGCCGGATCCAACAGGGCCAGGCCGACGTCGCCTAGGCCACCGAGATCGGTCAGCGCGGTGTCGGCCAGTATCACCGACGCGCGCTGCCAGGCGGGCTCCAGCGCCAGCAGCGATGAGAACCCGCCGGTGCCGCCCTCGTGCACCAGCAGTTCGTGGCCCTGGATGTTCAAGACCGCCCAGTTCATCGCAAAGCCATGGGCCAGCGGCCGATGCGTGGCCTGCAGCCGTGCGCGCAGTGGGGTGTCGGTGATGCCCAGCTGGGCCTGGGCGTACTCGATCATGTCGTCCAGGGTGGCGCGCACCATGCCCACGCCGGCCGAATTGGGTGTGATCGTCCAGGCCGAGGTGGCCGTGCTGGAGGGCAGATGCCCCCGGGGCCCGCGGCACGCCGGCCGGCGCGCGGGCGATGAAAGCTCCGTTCATGTCTCGAAGGCGGCGTCGGCGCCAGGGCCGCCCTCGACCAGCGCCGCGAGCACGCAGACGCCTGTGCGGTCCTGCTTGAAGCGGGCTCCCAGCGTGGCGGTGAGGCGGTCGGCGCTGCTGGCCAGGGCCAGTTGCGTGCCCAGCAGCTGGGTGGCTGCGGCGATGAGCAGCGATTTGATGCAAAAGAATCGTTTCATGGGGCTCCCTCGCGAATCTTGTGTTTGTGATGTACCGCCATGACAGCGCGAATCAGGCCAGGTCAGACCGCGACTTCGAGAAGTACCGGGATCCGATCTGCGGTCCAGTTCTATCTGCGCCTTTCGTCAAGTTCTCCGCCAATGATGCAGAGCCAAGACCCTGGCTTCAGCCGCGCAGGGCCCGGGGCGTTTGGCGTATGGCGCGGGCCGCGCCATCTGCTATGTTCACAGCGACCCTCTCTCGCACCTGGACTCGCATGTCGCTGTTGAATTCCCCGGCCCTGGGCGTGCTGCGCCACCGCGATTTCACGCTCTATCTGGCCGCCCGCGTGCTGGGCGCCCTGGCGGTGCAGATGCAAAGCGTGGCCGTGGGCTGGCAGATCTATGAGATCACCGGCAGCCTGCTCGACCTGGGCCTGGTCGGCCTGGCCCAGTTCCTGCCGTTCGTGCTCTTGATACTGCCCGCCGGCCAGGCCGCCGACCGGCTGGACCGCGGCCGCATCATCACCTGCTGCCTGGCCATCAATCTGCTGTGCGCGCTGCTGTTGTTCGCCTTCACGCTGTCCGAGCTGCACGTGGTCTGGCCGGTGTTCGCCGTGCTGGTGCTGTTTGGAGGCGCACGCGCCTTCGGCATGCCGGCCTCGCAGGCCATACTGATCAATCTGGTGCCAACGGGCAGCTTCCCGCAGGCGGTGGCATTGAGCTCCTCGGCCTTTCATGTGGCAGTGATTGCCGGGCCGGTGCTGGGCGGCCTGCTCTACCTGGCCGGGCCGCTGGTGGTCTACGGTGTGGTCGCCGCGCTGCTGGCCTGCAGCGTGCTGCTGATGTTGGGCACCCACGGCGAGCGCGTCGTCGCCAGCCAGGAGCCGGCCTCCTTGCGCAATGTGCTTGACGGCCTGCGCTTCGTTTTCTCGCGCCCGGTGATGCTGGGGGCGATCTCGCTGGATCTTTTCGCCGTGCTGTTCGGTGGCGCCACCGCCCTGCTGCCGGCGGTGGCCCGCGATGTGCTGCAGGTCGATGCCACCGGCCTGGGCCTGCTGCGCAGCGCTCCGGCCGTCGGTGCGGCGCTGACCACCGCCGTGCTGGCGGCCTGGCCGTTGCGCCGCCATGTCGGCCTGTGGATGTTCGGCGGCGTCGGTCTGTTCGGCCTGGCCACGCTGCTATTCGGCAGTTCGACCTGGCTGCCGCTGTCCCTCACTGCCCTGGTGCTGATGGGGGCGGGCGATATGGTCAGCGTCTATGTGCGACACATTCTGGTGCAGTCCGAGACGCCGGATGCGATACGAGGCCGTGTCAGCGCCGTCAGCGCGGTGTTCATCGGTGCCTCCAACGAGCTGGGCGAGTTCGAGTCGGGTCTGACGGCCGGCTGGTTCGGTCTGGTGCCGGCCATCCTGCTGGGCGGCGTCGCCACGCTTGCCGTGACCGGCCTGTGGATGTGGCGCTTCACGCCGCTACGCCGCATGGACCGCTTTCCGGATGCCCAGCACCACGGCGTCAGCGGGCCGACAGGCAAGAGCGCAGACAATAGTTCGAACGCCACGCCTATCTGACCGAAACCTAGCCCGCATCGCCATGAATCAAGCCTACTCCGACGCCCTGCGTGCCCGCTTTGCCACCGCTGTGCAGCCGGTCGCGGCCGAGACCCTGGTGCTGACCGACGCCGAGTCCCTAGTGCAGGGCGACACGGTGGTGGCCACGCCCACCGGCAAGCTGCCCATCTACTGGGCCCGGCCCAAGGGCAGCGGACCCTGGGGCGTGGTGCTGGTGGTGCACGAGATCTTCGGTGTGCACGAGCACATCCGCGATGTGGTGCGCCGGCTGGCCCATCTGGGCTATCTGGCGCTGGCGCCCGAGCTCTATTTCCGCCAGGGCGACGCCTCCAAGGCCGCCAGCATGGACGAGTTGCGCGACAAGATCTATTCCAAGGTGCCCGACGCCCAGGTGCTGTCCGACCTTGACCAGTGCCTGGTCTGGGCCGGATCGCATGGCGGCGATACGGCCCGGGTGGCCATCACCGGCTTTTGCTGGGGTGGGCGCATCACCTGGTTGTATGCCGCCCACCAGGCGCAGCTGCGCGCCGGCGTGGCCTGGTACGGCAAGTTGACCGGGCCGACGAATGTCTTCCATCCGCGGCATCCGGTTGATGTGGTCGATGCCTTGAAAGCGCCGGTGCTGGGGCTATATGGGGGGCAGGACAGCGGCATTCCGCTGGAACATGTACAACAGCAGCATGTGGGGCTGCGGCTGAACGGCGGTGGCTCCAGGCTGCACATCTATCCCGATGCGCCCCATGCGTTTTTTGCCGATTACCGGCCCAGCTACCGTGAGGCCGAGGCCCGCGATGCCTGGCGACGCATGCACGCCTGGTTGAAGCAGCATGGTGTTTAGGTGCCCCGAGCAGTAAGGAGTGGCAGTATGAGTTTTGTGACGAGACCCGACCCGATTCCGAGTGCCGAGTTGCTGCAGCAACTGGCCCCCAGCGGCCGGCTGCGCGCCGCCATCAACTATGGCAACCCGGTGCTGGCCCAGAAAGACGCTGCCAGCGGCGAGCCGCGCGGTGTGTCGGTGGACCTGGCCTATGCAGTGGGGCAGCAGCTGGGCCTGGCGGTGGAGCTGGTCGGCTACGACATTGCCGGCAAGGTGCTGGAAGGCGTTGCAGAGCAGGCCTGGGACGTGGCCTTCCTGGCCATAGATCCGCAGCGGGCCACGCAGATCAGCTTCACCTCGCCCTATGTGCTGATCGAGGGTGGCTATCTGGTGCCCAACAACTCACCGTTTCTGATGCCCTCCGAGCTGGACCGCGCTGGCGTGCGCATTGCCGTCGGCAAGGGCGCCGCCTATGACCTGTATCTGAGCCGCAGCTTGAAGGATGCGCAACTGGTGCGCGCGCCCACGTCGGCCGCTGCCATCGAGCTGTTCGTCAGCGAGGGGCTGGACGCCGCCGCCGGCGTCAAGCAACCATTGCAGGCCTATGCCGCCAGCCACCGCAATGTGCGCGTGCTGGAGGGGCGCTTCATGGCGATCGAGCAGGCCGTTGCCCTGCCGGCCGGCCGGCCGCTGGCGCTGCAGTATCTGCAGTCCTTCATCGAGCAGCACAAGGCCAGCGGCTTTGTCGCCGATGCCCTGGCGCGCAGTGGCCAGGGCGATGTGACGGTGGCCCCGGCGCAGCGCTGAAACTCAGTCGCTGGCTTGGCGCAGCCGCTGCCACAGCTGCTGCGCCGCGTCGTCCTTGACGGGAGCAGAGGGGTTGCCGCTCAGCGAGCCGAGCAGCCGCTTCAGCGTCGGCAGATGGGGCGTGACCGGCCCGGCGAATTGCAGGGCCAGGTCATGCCCGGCCAGGATGCAGGGGAAGGTCTCGACCTCGTAGTCGTCCACCAGTGCGCTCTGCTCCTCTATGTCCACCCAGACGAACTGCCAGTCGGGGAACTGCTGGGCCACCGCGTCGAAGGTGGCGCGGTAGCCATCGCAGGTCCGGCACCAGGCCGCACACAGGCAGACGATCAAGGGGGCGGTGCTCATACCCCAAGCATCGCTCATTTCGATCAGAACGCCGGCACCACCGCGCCCTTGTACTTCTCCTCGATGAACTTCTTCACCTCGGGAGAATGCAGCGCGGCGGCCAGCTTCAGCGGAAAGCGGATGTCCTCGGCCACCGTCTTGGCCTGCGGCAGATTGAAGTGCTGGAACACCATGCCCACGCGCTGGCGCAGACGCTGCAGGCCGCTGGCGTCCAGCGCCGTCCTCGGTTCACCGTTGATCTGGAATGTTTTGCCGACTTTGCTGATACGAATCACGGAGAACAGAGCACACGGCCGAATATTTTCAAGAGCCGCGAATCTAGCCAAGCCGATCAAAAAGGGGAAAGCCTCATTCGCAATTAGGTAATAACCCGTATGCTCAGATGATCAGTCGGCCTCGCGCAGCAGGCGCATGCCGACCAGCGTGTAGCGGGTGGCGGCGCTGTTCCAATTGCGGTAGGAGGAGCGGGCGTAGAAGGCCCAGGTGTGCCAGGAGCCGCCTCGGCGCACGCGCACGCTGCCATCGGCCGGGCCCTGCGGGTCGTCCCCCGGCGATTTGGCGTAGTAGTCGTCGCCATGCCAGTCGGCCACCCATTCCCAGGCGTTGCCATGCATATCGTGCAGGCCCCAGGCATTCGGCGCGAAGCTGCCCACCGGCGCGGTGAAAGCGTAGCCATCGGCGCCTTTGAGCGCGAACTGCTGCCATTTGGGCCAGTTTTGCTTCGAGTCGGCATCGAAGATATTGGCCATGCGCAGCAGCGACTGCGGGTCGTCGCCGCTGGCATAGCGGGTGCGCGTGCCGGCGCGGCAGGCGTACTCCCACTCGGCCTCGGTGGGCAGGCGGTAGGTCCTGCCCTCGGTCTTGCTGAGCCAGGCGGCCAGGGCCACGGCGTCGTTCCAGGTCACGTTCAGCACCGGGTGCTGATCGGTCTGGGCAAAGCCGGGGTTCTGCCAGGAGTATTTGGGGTCGCGGCCCTCGAAGGCATCGCCGCGCTTCGATGTCGCCGGGTCGTAGGCCGGGTTGTAGCCATAGCCACCGGTGCCATCGGCGATCGACTCGGGCACATGGCCCGAGGCAGCCAGAAAGCGCCGGAACTGCCCCACCGTCACCTCGTGCTGGCCCAGATAGAAGGGCTTGGTGATGCGCACGCGGTGCGGCGGGCCCTCGTCACCGAGCTGGGTGAAGCGCTCGGGCTCGTACTGCGGATAGGCCTTGGCCAGCTGCTCGGGCGGCTCCGCGCTGCCCATCACGAACTCGCCGGCCGGGATGCGCACGAACTTCATCCCCAGCGAGTTCTCCAGCAGGGCCGGCGGCTCGGCCGCCAGGGCCGGGCCGAGCAGGGAGATCAACAGCAGAGGCAACACAGAGGCATTCATCAGCTTTTTTCTGGAGAGGGCAAGGCGATGCAGTCTAGGGCTTGCATCCAAAACGCCAAAGACCGCGTACAAATCCATTCAGCCCGACAGCCTCCTAGAATCCACCATGCCCACTCCTCAGCAAGACTGGTCACAAAACAGCAAAGAACTGTCTCAGTTGCTGGCACGCGTCGGCCTCGGTGACCGCGAAGCGTTCGCCAAGCTCTATGAGCGCAGCAGTGCCAAGCTGTTCGGCGTGGTGCTGCGCATCCAGCGCGACCAGGCCGCGGCCGAGGACATTCTGCAAGAGGTGTTCGTCAAGGTCTGGCGCTCGGCCGCCGGCTTCGACGCCGCCCAGAGCCAGCCGCTGACCTGGCTGACCAGCGTGGCGCGCAATGCCGCCATCGACAGCCTGCGCCGCCAGCAGACCCAGCCACAGATCCAGGCCAAGCACCGCGTGGACGATGACGACGACGCGCCCGACGCCGTTGACCTGGCCGCCGACGATGCACCCGGGCCATTGGAGCTGCTGAGCCGCGCCACCGAGGCGCGGGCACTGAATCACTGCATGCAGGACCTGAACGCGATGCAAAAGCAAAGCCTGGCCCTGGCCTTCTACGACGGCCTCAGCCATGCCGAGGTGGCCGAGAAAATGGCCCAGCCGCTGGGCACGGTGAAGAGCTGGGTGCGGCGGGCTTTGCTGTCGCTGAAGAATTGCCTGGAGCATGCGCAGCTGCGTGATGTCAATGCAGGTTCGCCTGCCGGGCAAGCCTGAACATGGATTACAGCCGCCCCCCACTCGCCGACCGTCTGGCCGCCGCCTATGCCGCCGGTACGCTGCGCGGCCCGGCCCGCCGCCGCTATGAAGCCTTGCTGCCGGCACATCCGGCGCTAAGCCAAGCGCTGCACCGCTGGCAGGCCAGGCTGCTGCCCTTGAGCACCAGCGTGCCGCCGGTCACACCGCCGCCGGTGGTCTGGCAGCGCATCCAACGGCAGCTGGGTCACCTGAATCCCGCGCCGGCCGTGCAGCGCTGGTGGCAGGGCCTGAGCTTCTGGCGTGGGCTGTCGGGCCTGAGCACGGCGGCGGTCGTCGGCCTGGCCGTGCTGCTGGCCGTGCCCGAGCCGGTGCAGCCGCCCATCGTCGTGGTGCTGGAGTCCACGCAAGACCCGGCCTCGGCCGGCGGCGTGATGAACGCCCGCTTCGTGGCCAGCATCAGCCCCGACGGCCGCGCCGTCGTCACCCGCGCCCTGCAGCCGGTCAGCCTGGAGGCCGACCGCGCGCTGGAGTTGTGGGCCGTGCCGCCTCAGGGCGCCCCGCGCTCGCTGGGCCTGATCGCCGCCCAGGGCGCTTCGCTGGTGCAGAAGAGCCGGGTGCCACCGGGCACAGCGGCGCTGGCGGTCAGCCTGGAGCCGTCCGGCGGCTCCACCACCGGTGTACCGACCGGGCCGGTGCTCTACGTCGGCAAGATCGGCATCTGACACGGTCTGTCCAGGCCGCCCTTGGCCAAGTGACGATGGGCGCGGCCTGGGCCAGATGCTGGCCATCGTGTTGGGTCGTTGTGGGGTGACGCTCCGGCAACTCACCGGCCGCTCCGGGACGCGAGGATCAGGTAAGCCAAGCCCCACCAGGCCACCGTCGTCAGGTGCCAGACGAAACGCAGCGTGCCGATGGTGAATGCGGTGCTGCCGAGCAGCTCGGGCAGATCCTGGCGCTTGAAGAGGCGCATCAGCAGGTAGCGCTCACCCAAATAGGAGTGGGCCAGGCCGGTGGCGACGAGCAGGATGAGTGCGAGCGGGAGCATGTGCGCTGGGCCGCCTCAAGGCGTCGCCGGATCCCAGTGCTCGGCAATCTTGCCGCCCTCGATGCGGAACATATCGAACCAGGTCGTGCTGTACTTCTTCTGCGGATCCTTGGGATCGGTACCGGTGCGCGCGAATGACAGCACGACCAGATCGCCCTCGGCGGTGATGGCCACCAGCGGTGCGCGCACCCTGTCCTGTATCGGCTTGGGCTTGGCGAATTGCGAGAACACGCCGACGAAGCCCGCGCGGCCGGTGGGCACGGTGGGGTTGTGCTGGATATAGCCCTCGGCCAGATACTTGTCGACCAGCTCCATATGGCCGCCCTCGAACACCTCGCGCCAGAAGTCATAGACCAGGCGCTTGTTGGCGGCCAGGCGGGCGTCGGGGCTGGCCAGCATCGCCGCGTGGTCGGGGTTGGCTTGCACCGGCACCTGGGCTTGGGTGGACAGTGCCGAGCACAGGGCAACAAGGGCGATGAGGCGGGTCAGGGACATGGGGCTTGGCTTCCTTGTGATGAGGGTCAGGGCTTGGCATCGATATCGACGCCGTCCCAGTATCCCAGCGGCGCATCCAGCCGGAAACCCTCGCCCATCAGCTTGACACTGACGCGGCCGGTCTCTGTACGAACACGCCCTCGGCATTGTGGGGGGGCGGTGCTGCCCCGCTCATGCCTGCATGCCCACCATCCACTGCCTCAGCTCAAACGTCAGCAGGCCCGAGACCACGGCCGGATCGGCCTTGGCGAACTCAAGAATCTCGGCCTCGTCCAGGCCCGCTGCGGGGATCATCATGCCGCCGGCCGCGGCATCGAGGAACGGCCCGCCCAGCGCCAGCTTGCCCTGGGCCAGCAGCTGGCGGTAGTGCTCGACATGGGCTTGCAGGCCCTCTTGCTCGAACAGTGGAACATCGGCCTGCCAGCGCGGGCCGGGCCGGTGAACGACGACATAGCGGATATCTGGCATGGCGGGCTCCTGTCAGGGCAGCTGTTTTTGCATCAGCAATTCATCGCCGTCAACCCCGCGTTGCGCATGTTCCTCGGCCGAGCAGGGCGTGAAACCCAGACGCAGCAGCAGCCGGTGCGAGCGCTGATTCCGATGCTTGTGCACGGCGAACAGATGGCGCACCTGGTAGTGCTTAGCCAGCTCGTCCACCATCGCCTGGACGGCCTCGGTGGCGAGGCCCCGGCCCCACCAGGCGCTGCCCAGCTCGTAGGCAATGGCCGCGCGGCCCTGCGGCCGCAGGGTGGCCTGCACATAGCCGATCAGAGGCCCGTCCGTCAGCCGCAGCACCCAGTTGAGCCACAGCTCGGCGCCATTGGGCGAGACGCGGGACTCCAGCTGCCCGTAACGCTCGCGCAGCGCATCCAGCGAGACGGGAGGCGTGTTCTCGTATTCATACAGGGCCGGGTCGCCGAGCACCTCGAACATCGCCTGGGCATGCTCGGCCCGCTGCGGCTCCAACGCGAGGCGCGCGGCCGCCACCGGCTGGATGCAGTCGCGTGGCGCGATCCGGCCGGCGCTCAACAGGGCGATGAAGTCAATGGTCATTCAGTCGCTTGAGCATATTGATGCCCGTCACTTCATAGCCCAGCGAGGCATACAGGGCCTGGGCGCCGGGGTTGCGGGCAAACACATGCAGGCCGATGCTGGCCAGGCCCAGCGCCCGCACCAGTGGCTCCATCGCCTTGAAGGCGGCGCGCGCATGGCCGCGGCGGCGGTGCCCAGGCATCACCTCGAGGTCATAGACATAGGCGATGCGCACGCCGCTTTTCAGCATCACGGCGAACCACAGCCAGCCTATCGTCGTGCCGCCGGCCTCGTCGAGAATCTCGAACAGGTGCTGGTCAGGCGTGGCCAGGCCCTGGGGTAGCAGGCCCATGAAGTCTTCGCGTGACAGGGCCAGCGCCTGCTCGGCAGTCCAGCGGCCCGCGGCGATCTGGTCCTGGGCGAAGCCGGCAATCGCTGCTTCCAGGTAGCGCACGAAGCCGGCCTCCGTCATCGGTATCAGCATCGTCATCGCTCAGATCTGCACGTGTTGGATCGACCCACCGTCGACATACCAGTTGGCCCCGGCCACAAAGCTGGCGGCCGGACTGGAGACGAAGGCGACGACGCGGGCAATCTCCTCGGCCGTGGCCAGCCGCTGCATCGGGTTGCGCTGCAGCACCTTCTGAAAAACCCCGGGCTCGTCGCGGCGCACGCGGTCCCACAGGCCGCCATCGAACAGGGTGTCGCCGGGCGAGACGGTGTTGACGCGCACCGCCGGCAACAGCCGCGCCGACAGTGACTTCATATAGTGCGCCATCGCCGCCTTGGCCGCGCCGTAGGCGGCCGAGTTCGGCGCGGCGAGAGACCCGGCCTTGGAGCCGATATAGGTCAGCGCGCCATGGGGCGAGCGCTGCAGATAAGTCAGGGCCGCCTCGGTGGCCTCGACGGTGGCGCGGATATCGGTCGCCAGCGCCGCGGCCCAGTCACCGGACAGCGCGCTGACGTTGGCCACAAAGATGTCGAAGCCGTCCAGCTTGGCCAGCCAGGCCTGGAACTGCGCTGTGTCCGTCACGTCCACGGCTTCGGCCTGCACCCGGCCGGGCAGGCCCTGCAGCGCCGTCAGGGCGGCATCAATGCGGGCCGGCGTGCGGGCGCAGAAAGCCACATCGCAGCCCTCGGCCGCCAGCGTCCGCACAACGGCGGCGCCAATCCCCGCCGAGCCGCCTGTGACGACGGCCCGCAGCCCCTTGAGCCCAAGATCCACGACCTGGGCCTCAGCCCTTGCGGCCGCCGAAGGCCAGCAGCAGGCCGCCGGCCACGATGGCGCCTACACCGGCCCAGATTGGGATGTTGACCGACTCCTTCTCCTTCACCGTCAGCTCGATCGGGCCCAGCTTCACGGCCGTCGTGTCCTTGGTGTAGCTGAAGCCGCCATAGACCAGGGCCAGTGTGCCGCCAATCAGCAGGGCGATGGCAATCAGTCGGATCGGGTTCATGGGCATGGCTTTCGTTGTGCGGCCCCGCAACCTCGGCATCGACGACACCCCGGGGGAACCACCCGGTCGATTGAAGCACAGCCGCCGGGTTCAGACAAAGGCGATCCAGCGCCGTATCAAGGCCTGCAGTGCCGGTGCCTGGGCTCTCAGCTCGGCCATCCCGGCAAAGCCGATCATGGCCCGGTCCTTGGCCAGCCAGCTCAGCAGGCCCTGGGGGTCATCGACCGGGACCGAGGGTATGTCACGTACCTTGGCGCCCAGGTGCAGGATCAGGGCGATGCCGGTCTTGGCGCGCAAATGGGTGGTGGCGAAGTACTCGGTGGTGCGAAAGCTCGGCGCGTTCCACTTCACGCCCTCGGCGATGCTGGCGTCGGCGCCGCAGACGATCTCGCGCAGGGCCGCTATCGCATCGAGGTGCGGGTGCTCCAGCGTTGCCATCAACGCATCGACGGCCGCGCTGCTGTCGGCTGCACCCAGTTTGCGGCTTGCCCCGGACGTTGCCATGTCCGTGCCCTCAAGCCGCATCAGGCAGGTTCTGCCCGATGCGCCACAGCACGCCGCTGGGGTCGAACAGGACGAAGTCGCGCATCGCCCAGGGCTGCTCCTCCGGCTCGTCTATGCGAACCTCGAACTGCTGGGCCACCGCCTTGGCCATCGCGTGCCAGGCCTCGACGTCTTCCACCAGCAGATGCATCAGGAAGTTGTCGGCATGCTCGCGCACATAGAAGTCCTGCAGCAGAAAGCTCGCGTTGCCGTGGTGGAAGTAGGCAATGCCGTCGTCCGCCGACGCGCGGGTGAAGCCCAACGCCTGATAGAAGGCCATGGAGCGCTCGGAGTCCTTGGCCGGCACAAAGGCCTTGACTTCGACGACGGAGAGATTGGCTGTTTGCATATCGTGGCCCTGAGGGTTTCAACGGCGGTTGCGCGGGTGCTGGCTGGCCTTGCGCTCGTTGCCGCGCTTGTAGTTGCCGGTGAGCCGGGCCATCAGCTGCTGACCTTCGGCATGGGTGCCGGCCTCGACCTCGGTCAGAAAGTCGATCGCATCCGCGCCGCGTAGCGTGGAGGCCAGCCGGCCCCGGTGCAGCACCTCCACATCGCCGCCCTTGCGGCTGCGGAAGGCGAAGCCGAGATCATCGGCGTCGGCCGAATCGGGTGAGGGGATGTCGGTGCTCATCACGAAATTATGCTTTGGAGCGCTTCGCTCGTGTGCGCTTCGTTGCGGCGTCATGTGTCACCACCCAGTCCAGGAACTCGCGGTACCAGAGCCGTGAGTTGCGCGGCTTGAGCACCCAGTGGTTCTCATCCGGGAACCACAGCAGCCGCGCATCGACCCCGCGGGCCTTCAAGGTGTTGTAGTAGGCCAGGCCGTTGCAGTCGGGCACGCGGTAGTCGAGCGCGCCGTGTATCACCAGGGTCGGCGTGTCCATCTGCGCGGCGGCGCTGTGCGGGCTTTGCGCCAGCACGCGGGGCATGTCTTCCCAATAGCGGGCGCCGAGGTCGCGCGGGCGCTCGACGTAGGAGTCGGCGCTGAAGGTGGCCACGCGGTCGAACACGCCGGCGTGGCAGACATAGCTGCGGTAGCGGCCGGCCGGCACATGGCCGTTCATCCAGGCGACCAGGAAGCCGCCATAGCTGCCACCGGTGGCGCTCAGGCGCTGCGGGTCGGCCCAGGGCTGGGCCAGCAGCCAGTCGCTGGCGGTCTCGATGTCCTGCAGTTCCAGCTCGCCCTGGCGGCCCATGATGCTGTCACGGAAGGCAAAGCCGAAGCCGCTGGAGCCGTGGTAGTTGACCTGGGCCACGACATGGCCGCGCGAGGCCAGCACATGGGGGTTCCAGCGGTAGCCGAAGGTGTCGCCGGCGGCGGCGAAGGGCCCGCCGTGGATGACCTGCATCACCGCATGCTTCTTCTTCGCCTTGAAGCCGGGCGGGAAGGTGAGCCACATCTGGATGCTGTCACCCAGCGCGCCGGTGAACCTGGCCTCGCGCACCTCGCCCAGCCGCCGCTGGGCCAGCAGCGCGTTGTTGAATCGCTCCAGCCGCAGCGGTGCCACGTCTGGGCGTCGCGCGTGCACCTGCACCGGATGCAGGGCGCTGTCGCTGGCGGTGACGATCACGGCGCCGGCCACGTCGAAAGCCTGCACCCAGCCGCCCTGCGCTTCAATGGTGAAGCTGCCATCCGCCAGCTGATGGCGCCAGAGATGGCAGCGGCCCCGCGACTGGGCGGTGAAGAACAGCGCACTGCCGTCGGTGGCCCAGCGCAGCGGGGCGTCGACATGGTGGTCCCATTGCGCATCGCCGAGCAGGCGCCAGCCCTTGGCTTCGACCAGGGCCAGCTGGCCTGTGGCGGTGTGGCGCTTGCCCACGTTGGAAGCAATCACGGCCAGAGCCTTGCCATCGGGCCGGTAGCGCGGCGCACCGAACTCCCAGGCCGGGTCATCGGCCAGCGTCTGGACGCGGCGACTGGAGATTTCGATCTCGGCCAGCACCAGGCGATTGCCCGGGACCTGGGTCGGCGCCGGGTCGTGGATGAAGGCGATGCGCTTGCCGTCGGGGCTGGGGTCGTAGACCTCGTTGCCGGCGGCGTCGCGCGGCAGCTCCAGCGCCGTGCCCTCGAACAGATCGGTGATGCGACCGCTGCCCGTATCGAGCAGCAACAGGTGCAGCACGCGGCCCATGGGCACGTTATGGTCCCAGTGGCGGTAGAAGGCCTCGCTGGTGGCGTAGGCGCTTTCCTTGCGCTCGCTGAATGTCTTGAAGGCCTTGGCCTGCGCAGCCGCGCCCTTCAATTCAGGCCAGACCCAGGCGGCAAACACGATGCGTCGGCCATCGGCCAACCATTTGAACGACTCGATGCCCGGTGCGAAGGCGCTCTTGCGTTGTGCCTCGCCGCCATCGGGTGCGATCAGATAGAGCTGAGGCGTTTCATCCTTGGCGCCCTCTTGCTCGCGCCGCGCCAGAAAGCCGATGTGCTCACCCGTCGGTGACCAGGCGGGCTGGCCGTCCTTGTCGCCACAGTGGGTCAGGCGGCGCGGCGCACGCCTGGCCGTGGGCAGCAACCACAGGCTGCTGGACGAGGTGTTGCTCTCCATCGAGCTGCGCGCGACCGAGCAGACCGCCCGTTCGCCGTCGGGCGCCAGCGCGAGCGGGCCTAAGCGGTCAAAGGCCCACAAATCGTCGGCGCTGAGGGTGTGGGGAAGCGGGGTGGCGGCGATCTTGGTCATGCGGACATTGTTACCTGAGCCGTGCCGGCTTCGCCTGCTCAGTCGTGGGCGACCAGTTTCTCCAGGAATCGGCGCAAGTGCGGCTCGCTGCGCTCATGCGGCACGGCCTCGAAGTCGAACCAGCGCACGGCCTTGAATTCGCCCTCGTCGAAGCGGATGGGCTGGGCGCGCTCGGCGCGGACCACATACCAGAGCGACACATCGGTGTGCCCCGCCGTCTGGCCCACTGTGGTGGTGCAGGTGATCATCAGCGGCGCACTGATGTCATGGGCCGCGGCAAAGCCCAGCTCCTCCAGTAGCTCACGCACTACCGTCGTGCGCGGATGCTCGCCCGGCTCGACATGCCCGCCGGTCGGCAGCCAGAGCTCGGCGTTACGGTGGTCGACCAGCAGAACGCCGCTCCCGTCGATCACGGCAAAGTACGCCACCAGATGTTTGGGTGGCGTCGCCGGCTTGCCCGTGCGGCACAGCGATGCGCCCGAATCGACCCAGGCCAGTGCATCGGCCCGGTGCGCGGCCTCCACATCATCCAGCGGAATGATGGCTGCAATCTCGTCGCGGATCTGTTGGCGCATGGGGTCAGGACTTGATGGCCGTGGCCTGCGACCACACGGCTAGCCACTGACCATCGCGCAACTCGTACGAGTCGGTGTGCCAGCAGTGGACGGTGTTGCCCGATGGGAAGGCCAGGGTCACCGGGTAGCGGACGATGGCCATCGCCGGCGACACGCGCACCGCCATCTCGCCCGCCTCCCAGCGCGTGTAGGTCAAGTCGCCGGTCTCGATGGCGCTCAGGTACGCCGCTTTGGTGAAGGTCTTGCCCGCAGGGGTGATCAGTTGGTAGTCGTCGGCATGCAGCGTTGCGGCCAGCGCGATGTCGCGTGCCACCAGCGCCTGGGTGCGCTGCAACTCCAGCGATCGGATGTGGATGGCGAGCGCGTTGTCGGTCATGTCGCTGAGCCCATTCTTCAGAAGCAGCAATTCTCGCCGGTACTGCCAAGTCAACTGCCGAGATCGAGGGTTACAGGCCTTGTGCGCACCAAGGTGGTGCGTGTCTTCCAGTCGCCCGAGGTCACAAGCTGTTCAAGAGCACCATGGGTGGCTCGCTGAGCCCGGCTTTCTGAACGGATCGGCACTGCCAGGTGTCGACTGGCTGTGATATCCATAAAAGTTAGTGCATGCCTTCATGACTTCCTTTCGCCGTTCGTCAACAAGTGCGCAAAGTGCACAAACATGCAGCGTGGACACAAAAACTTGCATCTCTGTGTCAACCACTGTTTCTCAGGCGACGTTTTGCCACGGTAGGTCCGAAGCGGCAGCAGCCGGGGACCGGTCAAGAAGGCAAAAGTCATCATGAATCTCGCACCGCACACGCATCAAGTTCCCGCCAAGCGCCAACCGGCGGAGTGGACACTGGAGAAGGGCCGCAAGTACGAGCCCTTCGACAGCGGCAAGATCAGCGGCGACCAGCGCAGCGTCGCCCGTGCCATCCGCATGGATCGCAAGCGCTGACCAAATCGGCTCCCCAGCCCGTGTCAACAGGCCCACTTCGGTGGGCCTGTTTGTTTTTGGACGCGGCTTAGCAGAATCTCATATATCCAATTCATGGATAAGGAAATACGAAATCTGTTGTTCCTGATCTAAAGGCCGCCACCTAAGCTCCGCTCCCTGACCCTTTTGGCCTGATGGCCGGCCTCGGAGCATGAGCAGCAACACAGCATTATTGAAAGGATTTGCCCCGGCAGGTGCCAGCCTGCCCCGTGGCGAGCGCCGCAAGCCACGCCGCGTGCTGCCCGGTTTTGGTCTGACCATGGGCTACACCCTGGTCTATCTGTCGCTGCTGGTGCTGATTCCGCTCAGCGCCGTGTTCCTGAAAACCGCCGGCATGGGCTGGGATCACTTCTGGGAGGTGGTCACCGCACCACGCGTCGTCGCCTCCTACAAGCTGAGCTTCGGCGCCTCGCTGCTGGCCGCGTCCATCAACGCGGTGTTCGGGCTGATGCTGGCCTGGTCCCTGGTGCGCTATGAGTTCCCGGGCAAGAAGCTGGTGGATGCGCTGATCGATCTGCCCTTCGCCCTGCCCACCGCTGTGGCCGGCATTGCGTTGACGGCGCTCTACGCCCGCAACGGCTGGCTGGGCAGCCTGCTGGAGCCGCGGGGCATCAAGGTGGCGTTCACGCCGCTGGGCATTCTGGTCGCGCTGACTTTCATCGGCCTGCCCTTCGTCGTGCGCTCGGTCCAGCCGGTGCTGGAAGATCTCGAAACCGAGCTCGAAGAGGCCGCCGCCTCGCTGGGCGCACGCCGCTGGCAGACCTTCCGCTACGTGATCCTGCCGACGCTGTTGCCAGCGCTGCTGACCGGCTTCGCGCTGGCCTTTGCCCGCGCCGTCGGCGAATACGGTTCGGTGATCTTCATCGCCGGCAATCTGCCCATGGTGTCCGAGATCACGCCGCTGATGATCATCACCAAGTTGGAGCAGTACGACTACCAGGGCGCCACGGCGATTGCCTCGTTGATGCTGGTGTTCTCCTTCGTGCTGCTCTTCATCATCAACGGGCTGCAGGCCAGGAGTTCGCGCCTGAACGGCGCCGGGAGGGCCAGGTAATGGCGGGCGCGGCGGCAGCATTGGGCATTCCGGCCCTGAAACGGGGCGCGCAACGTTATGAGTCCAACCCGGCAACGCGCGAAGCGCCCTGGGTCAAGTGGACGATATTGACGATCTCCTTGAGCTTTTTCGCGCTGTTCCTGCTGATGCCGCTGGTGGCGGTGTTCAGCGAGGCGCTGCGCAAGGGCTTCGGTACCTATCTTGCGGCCCTGGTCGAGCCCGATGCCTTGGCGGCCGTCCAGCTGACCCTGCTGGCTGCGGCCATCGCGGTGCCGCTGAACCTGGTGTTCGGCGTGTCGGCGGCCTGGGCCATCACCAAGTTCGACTTCCGTGGCAAGCACCTGCTGATCACCCTGATCGACCTGCCGTTCTCGGTGTCACCGGTGGTCGCCGGCCTGATCTATGTGCTGATGTTCGGCGCCCAGGGCTGGATAGGCCCCTGGCTGCAGGAGCATGACCTGAAGGTCATCTTCGCCGTGCCCGGCATCGTGCTGGCCACCGTGTTCGTGACCTTTCCCTTCGTCGCCCGCGAGCTGATTCCGCTGATGGAGGCCCAGGGCCGCGACGAGGAAGAGGCCGCCACTGTGCTCGGCGCGTCCGGCTGGAAGATCTTCTGGCATGTCACCCTGCCGAATGTGAAGTGGGGTCTGCTGTACGGCGTGATCCTGTGCAATGCGCGGGCGATGGGCGAATTTGGCGCCGTGTCGGTGGTGTCGGGCCATATCCGCGGCCTGACCAACACGCTGCCGCTGCACGTCGAGATTCTCTACAACGAGTACCAGTTTGCGGCCGCGTTCGCGGTGGCGTCACTGCTGGCCATCCTGGCCTTGGTGACCCTGGTTCTCAAGCAATTTGTCGAGTGGCGGGCGAGTAGGGACCCCCGGTCATGAGTACACGACCACCCCCCGAGGGGGTGCAAGCCGCTTCTTGGGGCGGCCCGGCGAAGCGGCTTGCCGCTCCGATCAGCATTTGAAGTGAGTTCACTATGAGCATCCAGGTCAAGAACATCCACAAGTCCTTTGGCAACTTCGTCGCCCTGGGCGACGTCAGCCTCGACTTTCCCAGCGGCGAGCTGGTCGCGCTCCTGGGGCCCTCGGGCTGCGGCAAGACCACGCTGCTGCGCATCATCGCCGGGCTGGAGACGGCCGACCGGGGGCAGGTGCTGCTCGATGGCGAAGATGCCTCCGACACCCATGTGCGCGAGCGCCAGGTCGGCTTCGTGTTCCAGCACTACGCGCTGTTCCGCCACATGACCGTGTTCGACAACGTCGCTTTCGGCCTGCGCGTCAAGCCCCGCTCGCAGCGGCCCAGCGACGCCGTGATCAAGAAGAAAGTCCACGAGCTGCTGCAACTGGTGCAGCTGGACTGGCTGGTCGACCGCTTCCCCTCGCAGCTATCCGGCGGCCAGCGCCAACGTATCGCCCTGGCCCGGGCCCTGGCCGTCGAGCCCCGCGTGCTGCTGCTGGACGAGCCCTTCGGCGCGCTGGACGCCAAGGTGCGCAAGGCGCTGCGCCGCTGGCTGCGCCGCCTGCATGACGAGCTGCACATCACCAGCCTCTTCGTCACCCATGACCAGGAAGAGGCGCTTGAAGTGGCCGACCGCGTGGTGCTGATGGACCATGGCCAGGTCGAGCAGGTCGGCACGCCCAACGAGGTTTATGAGCATCCGGCCACGCCCTTTGTCTACGGCTTCCTCGGCGCCGTGAACCGTTTCGAGGGACGAGCCGATGGCGGCCTACTGCATGTCGGCGAGCACCGCATCGCCCACGGCGCTTCAGCTCTGACCCCCGGCGCGCAGATGCTGGCCTATGCCCGCCCGCACGAGCTGGACATCAGCCTGGTGGCCACCGAGCATGGAATCGCCGCCCGCGTGGTGCGGGTGCTGAGCTTCGGCGCCAGTGCCCGTGTCGAGCTGTTGGGCCCGAACGATCAGCACTTGGAGGCCGAGCTGAGCCGCGAGCGTGCGCTGGAGCTGAGTCTGCAGTTCGCCCAGCATGTCTGGCTGCAACCCTCGCGTTGGAGCCTCTTCGCGGCCCCTGACACGAATCTACAGAAAGCCGCCTGATGAATTTCCAGCAATTGCGCATCATCCGCGAGTCGGTGCAGCGCAACTTCAACCTGACCGACGTCGCCAACGCGCTGTACACCTCGCAGTCGGGCGTCAGCAAGCACATCAAGGATCTGGAAGACGAGCTGGGCATCGAGCTGTTTGTGCGCCGCGGCAAGCGCCTTCTGGGGTTGACCGAGCCGGGCAAGGAGCTGCTGCAGATCGTCGAACGGATGCTGCTGGACGCCAAGAACATCAAGCGCCTGGCCGAGCAGTTCTCCAGCAGCGAGCAGGGCCAGCTGACCATCGCCACCACCCACACGCAGGCGCGCTATGCATTGCCGCAGGTTGTGAGGCGCTTCAAGGAGGCGTATCCGCGCGTGCATCTGGTGCTGCACCAGGCCAGCCCGGCCGAGATCGTGGCGCTGCTGCAGTCGGGTGAGGCCGATATCGGCATCGCCACCGAGGCGCTGGACGAGATCGAGCATCTGGTGACCTTCCCTTATTACGGCTGGCACCACGCGGTGGTCGTACCCGAGGGCCATGGGTTGACCGTCAATCGCCGCGAACCGCTGACGGTGGAAGAGCTGGCCGAGCATCCGCTGATCACCTACCACGAGGGCTACACCGGCCGGGCGCGCATAGACGCCACCTTTGCCAAGGCCGGGCTGACGCCCGACATCGTGATGTCGGCACTGGACGCCGATGTGATCAAGACCTATGTCGGTGTTGGCCTGGGCGTGGGCATCGTCGCGTCAATGGCCTTCGAGGCGCAACGCGATCAAGGCCTGGTGCTGTTGCCTGCACAACACATCTTTGAACCGAATACCACCCTGATTGCTGTGCGTCGCGGCTACTTTCTACGTGGTTTTGCGTATCGCTTCCTGCAAGAGTGTGCGCCGGCGCTGACAGAAGCCCATGTTCGAAAGGCAGTAGAGCCAGAGTGATTGCTAACTAAAGGAAAGGTACCTCGGTACTAGCCCGGGCTGGAAAACCCCAAGTGCACCAGGATGCTCGCCCAACTAGAGTGCGTGCACCGCTGCAGTGCTTGGTTCGACCAGCAGCTACGGGGGTGGGTTCGAGGAGACAAACAAAGCAGATCGAATAACAAAGCAAGGTGGCACCTCGGGGGTGTCACAATTCCGGGGCGCCATTTTGGCGCCCTTTGTTTTTTGGGGCCGCTGCGGCCGCTCCAGCAGCCCCCACTTCCCCAGCGCCTGCCCATGACCGAGCTGATAGTGATTGCCCTGGCCTCCCTGCTGGCCGGTTTTGTCGATGCGGTGGTTGGTGGTGGCGGCCTGGTCCTGGTGCCGGCCCTGTTCGGTGTGTTCCCGGCGGCCGCGCCGGCCACGCTGTTCGGCACCAACAAGGGCGGGGCGATCTGGGGCACGGCACTGGCGGCGCTGCAGTACGCCCGTCGCGTCACCCTGCCTTGGCACGCGCTGCTGCCGGCCTTTGCCGCGGCGCTGCTGGGCAGCTTCGGCGGCGCCTGGACGGTCACCCAGGTGCCGGCCGACGGCCTGCGCCTTGCCCTGCCCTTCATTCTGCTGCTGGTCCTGATCTACACCCTGGCCAAGAAGGACATGGGCCGCGAGCATGCGCCGCGGCTCAGCGGCGCCACCGAGATCTGGGTGGCCAGCGCCATCGGTCTGGTGATCGGCTTCTACGACGGCTTCTTCGGCCCCGGCACCGGCAGTTTCTTCGTGTTTCTTTTTGTGCGTTTCCTCGGCTTTGATTTCCTGCATGCTTCTGCCAGCGCCAAGATCCTGAACACGGCGACCAATTTCGCCGCCCTGGTGCTGTTCGCCAGCAAGGGCCATGTCTGGTGGCATATCGCGGCGGTGATGGCCGTGGCCAATGTGCTGGGCAGCCTGATCGGCACGCGCATGGCCTTGAAGCATGGCGCGGGCTTTGTGCGCGGCGCCTTCATCATCGTCGTCAGCGCACTGATACTGAAAACTGCCTGGGATGGATTTGTGCGTTGACGCTTTGCCCGGGCGTACCCTATGGTTGAGAGAATCGCTAGCTAAGGTGGAAGTTCATGTCCGTTGATCCCCAATTGCGCACGCTGGAAATCGACATCCCGTCGCAACCCGAGGTCCTGGTCAAGCTGTCGCTGCTGATGGCCGAGGAAGAGGTCAATCTGCAGGCCATGTCCACTCTGGTCGAGTCCGATATGGCCCTGGCCTCGTCGGTGCTGCGGGCGGTCAATTCCTCGCTGTACGGCTTGAAGGGCCGGGTGCAGAGCGTGCACCAGGCCTTGACCTATCTGGGTATGCGCGAGGTCGCGGCCATTACCTTCGAGATGGGGATGCGCGCCGCCTTCCCACCGGCCAAGGAGCTGGAGCCGATCTGGGAGCGGGCCGCCGAGCGCGGTGTGCTGATGGGCCGCATGGGCCAGATGCTGGGCGTCGATCCCTGGGCCGCGCACTCGGCCGGCCTGTTCGAGGAATGCGGAAAGGCGGTGCTCTACCGCCACGCGCCCGACCACTACCCGTCGATGCTGCGCGCCGTCGAGCAGGACATGGATCTGGTGCAGCTGGAGCGTCGCGCCTTCGGCGTCAGCCATGACGCGCTGGGCGCCGCGCTGTGTGAGAGCTGGGGCCTGTCGGCGCCGGCGGTGGCCAGCGTGCGCCACCATGTGACGGTGCAGGCCAGCGGCCAGATCCCGGAGGCGGTGCAGCGCCCGGCAGTCTGTGTGCTGTCGGCTCTGGCTCAGGCCATGGTCACGGCGCCTGACACCTTGGAGGCCTCGGCCTTGGCGCTGGCGCCCAAGGCCCAGCTTGACGAGACCCTGGTGCTGCGCGCCGTACGCAAGCTGCTGGAGCAGCGGCAAGACCGGCAGTCCCACGCTGGCTGAGTTCGGGTCGGGCGCAGAATGGCGCCCATGAAACCACCCAAGCGGCTGCAAGCCCTGATTGAAGAAGGCCTGATCGACACGGTGGTGCGCCAGCTGATGAGCGGCAAGGAAGCCACCGTCTACGTCGTGCGCTGCGGCGACGACACGCGCTGTGCCAAGGTCTACAAGGAGGCCACCGAGCGCAGCTTTCGCCAGGCCGTCGACTACACCGAGAACCGCAAGGTCAAGAACAGCCGCCAGGCCCGCGCCATGGCCAAGGGCACCAAGTTCGGGCGCGAGGCCAGCGAGGCGGCCTGGCAAAGCGCCGAAGTGGATGCCCTGTACCGCCTGGCAGCTGCCGGCGTGCGCGTGCCCAAGCCCTACAACTTTTGTGACGGCGTGCTTTTGATGGAACTGGTAACCGATGAGGCCGGGGATGCCGCACCCCGACTGAACGATGTGCTGTTCACCGCTGAAGAAGCCCGTGCTCACCATGCAACCCTGCTGATCGAGGTGGTGCGCATGCTGACGGCCGGCGTGGTGCACGGCGATCTGTCCGAGTTCAACATCCTGCTCAGCCACGACGGACCGGTCATCATCGATTTGCCGCAGGCGGTGGACGCGGCCGGCAACAACCATGCCCAGCGCATGCTGCTGCGCGACGTGAACAATCTGCGCGACTTCTTCGGGGGCTTCGCCCCGGACCTGCTGAGCACCCAGTTCGGTGCCGAGATATGGGATCTGTACCAGCGCGGTGCGCTGCTGGTGGACACGCCGCTGACCGGCCGCTTCGAGCGCAAGGCCGGCCCGGTGGACCTGGGCGGCGTGCTGCGCGAAATCGACGATGCTCGGGCCGAAGATGCGGCCCGGCGGCTGCGCATGCAGACCACCGGCTGAACAGCTGTTCCCCCTCAGACTGGCAGAATGAGGCGGGTCTGAAATTCCTTGGAACTACTCATGCGCTCATCAACGCCGATCCGCGGATGGCGGTTGTTGCCGCTGCTGTTTCCGATGTGGCTGGTCCAGCCTGTCGTGGCCCAGCCCGCCAGCCTGCCGAAGTCGAGTTCGGCCCGCTTGCTGTTGGGCTGCGCAGACCTCTCGGACGGTCAGCGGAGTACGGGCCCGCGTGATCGGCAACACTTGGCGAGCGTTGAGGCGGCTGCCGAGGCCGGCCGCGCAAGTTGCCAGTTGCTGCTCGGGCACTGGTACGAGGACGGAGCCGGTGTCTCCTTGTCGATGTCCAGGGCAACCGACCTGTACCGGCAAGCAGCGGTCAACAATGGGCGAGGTCACGTGGCACTCGGACGCATCGTGGAGGCCGCTTGGACGCCCGACTACGCGCTGGCGCGCCGCCACTACGCCGATGCCATTGCTCATCCGGTGCCTGCTGGTGAAGTGGAGCTGGCGCGCTTGTACCGGGAGGGTCTCGGAGGGCCAAAGGATCAGGCCGAGGCATTGCGCGTATTACGCATGGGCGCATACCGAGGTGACAACCAGTCGTGGCGCGACATGCACTTGTTGAGCGACTACGCGTCACTCAGCGATGAAGCGCAACAGCGCATGGACTACTTGACCTGGCGGCGCAACTATTGGCAGCGCCTATCGCAGGCGATGTCGATGGCGCATGACCAGGGCGTTTTACCGGGGGCGGGTAGCGGCGTGTGGCTCGCCGAGTTTTCGAAGGGTGCGCAGCGACCGCAGGTCGGCAATATGGAGACTTCTGGTCGAGACGATCTTGACCGGGCCGTCACCAGGGTACTTGCGCAAGTGGCGATGCCGCCGCCACCGCCCGGTGAGCAAAACATGAGTCTCAAGATCCCGCTGTCGGTTGCTCCGCGGGAACCCGCTGCGGCTGCATCCGGACGCTGATCGGCGCGTGCCCCGGCGCGGCTCGCAGCGGACCCAGGAAAGATTTCCGGGCCTACTGGCTGCCCATGCGGAAGTAGGAGTCGCGGGCGGTTGGGCCGCGTTGCGACAGCGTGTGCACCACGTAGTCGAAGCTGCGTGCCGGGTTGTTGGGCCGCTGCTCGATGCTGGCGGGGGATTCCGAGGCGGCGGCCTCATCCTGCGCCGGCGATGAGATCGCCTCCAGCGAGATCTTCAGCCGCTGCAGCAAACCCCAGCAACCCGGGCCGCTGTATTCGATGTCGAAGCGGCGGTGGATCAGCATGCACACGCGCTGGATGGTCCAGCTGTCATGGGGCAGGCCGGCGGCGCGGGGACCGCGCTGCAGCCAGTTGCGCAGCTCGATCACCTGGGCCGCGCTGAGCCGGGTCGGCCGGCCAAAGCCCTTGGCCTTCAGCGCCTGTTCCCGGCCTTCGGACAGCTGCGAGGCCCATTGATGCACGGCCTGGCGCGAAACTTGCAGCTGTCGAGCGACACTGGACTGACTCATGCCCTGCTTCAGCAACTTGACCCCTTCAAGCCGCCGGCTCTCAAGGCCAGCGGCGTCACGCTTGTTCGACGGTATGTTCATATTTGCAGAATTCACTGTATTGGCCCGATCCATACCGCAGTTCCAGCGCTGCAAAGGCAGGGCTGTCCCAGCGGAACGACAAATTTGGATGCGGGCTTCTGGAGTTCAATCACTGGTTCAGACCTGACCCCAACGCGGGGATCTTGAACCAGGCTGCCAGCCCATCTGTTCTGTTTGACACCTTATGCAGGGTGTCGTCAAAAATCATCCTGAGTGCGACGAATCAACGAATCTCGGGTATGAGTTGCGTTTGTCGGCGCGCGACATGCCACGTGTCGTGGCCGCAGTTGTCGTTGATGTGGTCAAGCGCTTCGGATCGGCGCGATTCTCGCTGAAATTGCATGCCTGTTGCGCTGCACCCGCGTGCCTGTGGGGGTTCTTTTCTTAAGATATTCATGATCTGAAAAAAACGCAGCCCGGAGTCTTGCTGCTATTGCCGCTATTGCCGGTTGCGGCGGCTTGTCGGCCTCGGGTTATGCTGAGTCCGACCGGGCCCCGCGAGCCTGGTTCGCATGCACCGGACAGGAGCGGTATGAATTCTCTAGGGCAGATCAAGCCGTCGGACGACGAGGCGCGCCTGGCTGGCCTGGCGTTTGAACTGTCGCTGGACATGCTGTGCGTGCTCACGCCCGAAGGCCTGTTCGAGCGCGTCAACCCGGCCTGGGCGCAGACCCTGGGCTGGTCCGAGGCGCAGCTGCTGGGCCGCTGCTGGCTGGAGTTGGCCCATGCCGAACAACGGGCGCTGCTGGAGCAGGCGGTCGCCACCGCGCCGCCTCGGGCCAAGGGTTTCGAGCTGCAGGGGCAGTTTGCCTGTGCCGACGGTTCGCTGCGCGATCTGGCCTGGCGCTGGCAGCGCACGGCCGACGGGCGCAGCATCTGCGTGGTGCGCGACATCACCGCCCAGAAGCTCGCCGAGCAAAGCCTGCGCGAGAGCGAGGACCGCTGGAAGCTGGCCCTGGAGAGCGCCGGCGATGGCGTCTGGGACTGGTATCCCCAGACCGGGGTGGAGATCTTTTCGCGTCGCTTCATCGAGATGTACGGCTATAGCGAAGAGGAGCTGACGAGCCGGCCGGAAGAGTTCGACAAGCGCACGCACCCGGACGACATCGAGCAGCTGCTGCGCGACCGCCAGGCCCATATCGAGGGCCGCACACCGACCTATATCAACGAGCACCGCGTGCAGTGCAAGGATGGCAGCTGGAAGTGGATACTGACCCGCGGCATGGTCATCAGCCGCGACGGGCAGGGCCGGCCGCTGCGCATGATAGGCACCCACACCGACATCACCAGCCGCAAGCAGGACGAGGCGCTGATCTGGCAGCAAGCGCATTTCGATGGCCTGACCGGCCTGCCCAACCGCCGCATGCTGCGCGAGCGCCTGGCGCAAGCCATGGCCCGCTGCGCCGCCAGCGAGCGGCAGCTGGCGCTGCTGTTCATCGACCTGGACCATTTCAAGGAGGTCAATGACACGCTGGGCCATGACAAGGGCGATCTGCTGCTGATACAAGCCGCCCAGCGCATCGCCCACTGTCTGCGCGAGGGCGATACCGTCGCCCGCATGGGCGGCGACGAGTTCACCGTCGTCATGCCGGGCCTGGGCGACCCGGGTGAGGTGGAGGTGGTGGCGCAGGCCATCCTGGACGCGCTGGCGGCGGGCTTCCAGCTTGGCAACGAGCTGTCCTTTGTGTCGGCCAGCATAGGCATCACCCTGTATCCGCAGGACGCCGAGCTGATCGAGGACCTGTTCAAACATGCCGACCAGGCCCTGTACGTGGCCAAGGATGCCGGTCGCAAGCGCTTCAGCTACTTCACGCCGGCCCTGCAGGAGGCGGCACAGAACCGCCTGCGCCTGGCCAACGACCTGCGCGCGGCGCTGGGGGCGGACCAGTTCGAGGTGCACTACCAGCCCATCATCGAGCTCGGCAGCGGCGCCGTGCACAAGGCCGAGGCGCTGCTGCGCTGGCAGCACCCGACGCGCGGGCCGGTGGCGCCCAATCTGTTCATACCGATTGCCGAGGCCAGCGGCCTGATCATAGACATTGGCGACTGGGTGTTCCGGCAGGCCGCCGCGCAGGTGAGTCGCTGGCGCGCCGAGCTGCATCCGGACTTCCAGATCAGCATCAACAAGTCACCGGTGCAGTTCCGCGTCGATGCGCAGCAGGGACCGGTCTGGGCCGCCTGGCTGCAGAGCCTGGGCCTGCCGGGCCACAGCCTGGTGGTGGAGATCACCGAAGGCCTGCTGCTGGACGGCAGCACCGATGTGGCCGCCCGGCTGATGGACCTGCATGCCGCCGGCATCGGCGTGTCGCTGGACGACTTCGGTACCGGCTACTCCTCGCTGTCCTATCTGCAGAAGTTCGATATCGACTACCTGAAGATAGACCAATCGTTTGTGCGAGGGCTGAACCCCCTGTCGAAGGACATGGCCCTGTGCCGGGCCATCATCGTGATGGCGCATGAACTCGGGATGAAGGTGATCGCCGAGGGCGTGGAAACCCCGCTGCAGCGCGATCTGCTGGCCGAGGCGGGTTGTGACTACGCTCAAGGTTATCTGTTCGCCAAGGCCATGCCGCCGGATGCTTTCGAGGCCTGGCTGGCAACGTGGGCGCCCTGAGCGCGCACTCTCAATCAGTCGGAGCCAGAGCGCTTCGCGGTCTGGCACACGAACTCAGTCAGTCGGAGCCAGAGCGCTTCGCGGTCTGGCACACGAAGTCTTAGGATTCCCATGCGTCCCCTGCCCTTCATCATCATCCTGACGGTACTCAACCATGTGGCCTTCAACGGCAGCCGCATCGCGGTGTCGCTGTTCGCCATCCACCAGGGCTCGTCGGCGCTGACGGTGGGCATCTTGATCGCGCTGTATGCGCTGCTGCCGGCGCTGCTGTCGGTCACGGCCGGGCGCTGGATCGATCGCATCGGCGTGAACCGGCCGATGTTGCTGGGCTCCATCGGCGTCAGCGTCGGCACGCTGGCGCCCTTCCTGCTGCCGCATCCGGTGGCGCTGTATTTCACCGCGGTGGTGGTGGGCATGTCCTTCATGCTGATCAATGTGGCGGCCTACCACGCGGTGGGCGGCATGAGCCTGCCGGAAGACCGCACCGTCAACTTCAGCTACCTGGCCCTGGGCTTCTCGACCTCGGCCTTTGTCGCGCCGATGCTGACCGGGGTGTGCATTGATACGCTGGGCTATCGCAGCACCTTCCTCGTGCTGGCCCTGTTCACCGTGCTGCCCATCGTGGCGCTGGCCGGCAAGCTGCTGCCGGCCGGCCATCCGCACGATCCGCATGACGCGTCTCCCAGGGGGCCGGTACTCGACCTGCTGAAGGATCCCGAGCTGCGCCGCCTGTTCGTCGCCATGGCCATCTTGACGGTGGCCTGGGATGTGTACAACTTCGCCATTCCCGTCTATGGCACCAGCATCGGCCTGTCGGCCTCGCAGATCGGCATCGTCATGGGCGCCTTCGCGGCGGCCACATTCACCGTGCGCCTGGCCATGCCCTTCATCGTGCAGCGCATGCAGCCCTGGCCGATGCTGGCGGCCTCGCTCCTGATGTCGGGCCTGGCCTATGTGGTGCTGCCCTTCACGCACAGCGTCGGCGTGCTGATGGCGATCGCCTTCCTGCTGGGCCTGGGCCTGGGTGCACCGCAGCCCATGGTGCTGAGCCTGCTGCATCAGGCCGCGCCACAGGGCCGGGCCGGCGAGGCGCTGGGCCTGCGCACGACCTTGATCAACACCAGCCAGACGGTGATGCCGCTGATCTTTGGTGCCGTTGGCGCCACGCTGGGCATCGCACCGTTGTTCTGGGGCATGGCGGCGGCCCTGCTGGGGGGCAGCGCGTTTGCCGGGCGCAAGCGGGAAGTGCCGGACCGGGAATGAGGAGATCAGCCGCCCGGCCCGCAATCCAGGCATCGCTCCACCGGCGGCGGGCCCATATGCAGCGCGCGCTGCAGCTCACGCAGGGCGCTGCGAAGGCCTTCCTCGATGACCGGATGGTAGAAGGGGCTGTCCAGCATCTCTTGCACCGTGTCGCCGCGCTGGGCCGACCAGGCCAGCAGATGGCCCAGATGCTCGGCCGCCGGCCCTATCATCTCGGCGCCCAGGAAGCGGCCGCTGCCGCACTCGGCATAGACGCGTAGCGCGCCCCGGTTCTTCAGCATCACGCGGCTGCGGCCCTGGTCCTCGAACGACACCTGGCCGGCCTGGAAGGCCAGGCCCTGGTGCAGCAGCTGGGTGTAGCTGGCCCCGGCCAGCATGATTTGGGGGTCACTGAACACCACGGCCAGCGGCGCCCGGCGCGGACGCACCCGCAGATCGGGATAGCGGCCGGCGTTGTCCCCGGCGATGCGGCCATCATCGGCTGCCTCGTGCAAAAGCATGTGCTCGTCGCTGGCATCGCCGGCCAGGAACACGGCGCTGTTGCCGATCTGGCCGGTGTTGCTGTCGGCGATGGGCACGCCGTTGGCGCCCAGCGGCAGGCCGGCGTGCTCCAGCCCCAGGTGCTTGACATTCGGCGCGCGGCCGGTGGCGGCGAGCAGGTAGTCGAAGCGTTCGGTGCCGGCCGCGGTCGTCACCAACACCTGATCGCCGTCGCGTGCCACGGTCAATTCGACGCCCAGGCTCATGGGAAGCGCGGTAGCGAAGATCTGCGCGCTCAAGGCCTGCAGCAGCGGATCGGTCAGCGGCCCGACGCGGCCCGAGCGTCCATACAGCCGCACACGCACGCCCAGCCGGTGCAGCGCCTGCGCCAGCTCCAGTCCGATCACACCGGTGCCGACCACGGCCACCGCGGCCGGCAGCGTCTGCCAGTCGAACACATCGTCATTGATGATCAGCCGGTCGCCCAGCGTCTGGCGCCAGGCCGGGTTGACATCGGGCGTGGAGCCGGTGGCGATGACGATGCGCTGGGCCTCGATGCGGGTGTGCTCGTCCACCTGCAGCACGCCGGGCGCGACAAAGCGGGCATGGCCTTGCAGCCGGTGCTCGGCCGGCCATTTGTCAACGGCCTCGGTGACGAAACCGACGAAACGGTCGCGCTCATCACGCACCCGCTGCATCACCTGCGCACCATCGATGCGGGGCGGTGTCAGGTGCACGCCGAAGCGGTGGGCCTCGCCTGCACTGTGCGCCGCCTCTGCCGCGGCGATCAGGAGCTTGCTGGGCATGCAGCCAACGCGGGCGCAGGTCGTGCCATAGGGCCCGCCCTCGATCGCCAGCACACTGGACGTGTGGGCCAGTGCCGACCGGTAGGCCGTCATGCCGGCGGTGCCAGTGCCGATGATGACGACGTCACGCTGCAAGCTGTTCATCGCGGGAACCTCCGGGCTGAGATACGGCCGATGATAGGCCGGGCGGTCCGTGAGCCAGGCTTCAGCGTGCCCGCACCGGCAGACACAGCTGGCATTCGAAAGCACCGGTGGCCGGGTCGTAACGCCCATCGGCCGGGTAGTACTCGAAGCAGGGCCGGCCGTCGGGCTCCAGGCCGCTGGCGGGCAGCCAGTCGCGCAGGAACTCGGTCCAGGCCAGCGAGATGTCGGCGCCGGTGCCGTAGAAGGCGGCCACCGCGTAGCGGCCCCCTGGCAGATCGGTGATGCCGGCCGGGCTCTTCGCGACGAAATCGGCCGGCACCTCGACGCAGGCGTCGTAGCGGAACTTGGCGGGGTCGCCAACGCTGGGGTCGTCGTGGCCGATGCCGTAGCAGGGGGCATGCCCCAGGCCCTGGGCGGCACGCCAGGGGAAGAAGGTCTCGTTCCAGAAGCGGCCGACGCTGGGGCCATAGGGGCCGGTGTGGCGCAGATAGGCGACGCGCGCGCCGGGCAGGGTGCTGAGTTTCACTTCCATCGAAAGCTCCAGGATTGAGGAGGGCTCAGGATGGGCCAAAGGGCCGAGCGCCGTCTGACCCGCCTTGCTGTCGGCCTGATCCAGATTGCTATCCCGGACAACGGAGCGCACGGCTTGCAGCTCATCGGCCCAGCGCTGCGGCGTCTGCTCGCGCCAGACGGACGGCGTACAGCCGAAGCGCAGCTTGAAGGCGCGGGCAAAGGCCTCGCCGGAGCCGAAGCCGACCGCCAGCGCCACGTCCAGCACCGGCCGGCGCGGATGGTTGGCCAGGTGTACGGCCGCCACCTCGAGGCGGCGGCGGCGCAGATAGTCGCCCAGCGTCTCACCGGTCCAGGCGGCGAACAGGCGGTGGAAGTGGAAGGCCGAGAAGTGCGCGACCCCGGCCAGGCTGGGCAGATCCAGCACCTGATCCATATGGCGGTCGATATGGTCCAGCACCCTGTTCATGCGCTGGGCGTAGGCCAGCGAGTGGGCGCGGTTCGAGTCACTGGGTTTCATGGGGCGGCAGTGTAGGGGCTGCACAATCGCCGTCCATGAGCCGCCCCTATGACCCAGATGCCCAAGCCGCGGCGCGCCGCGAGCAGGTCGTGGCCGCCTGGGTGGATGCTTTGCGCCGACAGGCCGATGCGGCGACGCTGAAAAGCCTGCCGACCCTGGCCGACGAAGACGCCGCCCGCGTGATGGCCCTGCTGCGCGGCGAGGCCGAGGCGCCCGTGCCCGCGCCTACAGAGCCGGAGGATGCCGAACCCGGCGCCGTCAGCGGCCAGTTCCGCCCCTGCCTGACCCTGCAGACCCTGAGCCGTGGCGACGGCCTGCTGGGCCTCAAGCCCAGCGGCAAGCTGGGCCCGCGCGGCGAGCAGGTGACCGTTGCACACATCAGCTGGACCTACCGCACCGAGGCCGGCGCGCGCTGGCAGACCGAGGCACCGAACTCGTTGCTGAACCGCCGGCCCGCGCCGGTGCATGCGCTCTACGACACCGGGGGCCAGGTCGTGCTGATGCAGCGCGATCTGGTGGCCGAGGCCGACGCGATCGACCTGGTCTGGGAGCTGGGCCTGGTGCCGGTGCCCGAGGCGAATCTGCAATGGCGCAAGCGCGAGGCCGGCGAGCAGCTGGGCCCCGTCTGGACCCTGGCCCAGGAGGAGTTCTTCGGCGACTTCTGGGCCGAGCAGGTGCCGCGGTTGCAGGCGCTGGGCTGGGCCGTGGTTGTAAAGCCCGGTTTTGCCCACGAGAGCGTGCCGGTGCAGCGCTGGAAGCTGATCGTCAGCCCTGACACAGGCGAGCTGCTGGGCAAGGAGCTGGACGAGCCCTTGGCCGCCCGCCAGCGCCCCATCGACAAACTGAAGCTGCCCGAGCGCGAGGGCTCCTGGCTGTTGAGCCTGGGTGTGGAGATCGATGGCCAGACGCTGGACCTGGCGCCCATGCTGGCCGATCTGCTGAAGCGCGACACGCGCTGGCTCAGCGCCGCGCAGATCGCCGCCATCGACGACCGCGCGGTGATCTCGCTGCGCGCTCCGGGGGGCCGCCGTATCGAGGTGCCGGCCGCGCCGCTGAAGGCCATCATCGGCGCGATGGTCGATCTGCTGACCGACTCGCTGCGGGCGCAAAACCAGGAAGGCCCGCTGCGTCTGGGTGCCTGGGAGGCGCGCCGGCTGGAGGCCCTGCGCTGGGGTCTGGTGCAGGCGCATCGCGTCGGCGACCAGAGCGGCTGGCAGCTGGAGGGCGAGGCCGGCCTCGCCAGCCTGGCGCGGCGGCTGCAGGGCATTGGCGCGCCGCAGCCGGTGGCGGCGCCTGAGGGCCTGAATGTGCAGCTGCGCCCTTACCAGCTGGAAGGTCTGGCCTGGCTGCAGTATCTGCGCGCCCAGCAGCTGGGGGGCATCCTGGCCGATGACATGGGCCTGGGCAAGACGGCACAGGCGCTGGCCCATGTGCTGGTCGAGAAGCAGGCCGGCCGGCTGGACCTGCCGACCCTGGTGGTGCTGCCGACCTCACTGATCTTCAACTGGCAGGCCGAGGCGCGGCGCATGGCTCCGTCTTTAAGCTTGCTGACCCTGCAGGGCCCGGCGCGCGACACCCTGTTCGAGCAGATGGGCGATCACGACCTGGTGCTGACCACCTACCCGCTGCTGTGGCGCGACATCGACGCCCTGGCCGCCCAGCGCTTCCATCTGCTGATACTCGACGAGGCGCAGATGGTGAAGAACGCCGGCGGCCGCAGCGCCCGCGCCTTGCGGCGTCTGCAGGCCCGCCACTGCCTGTGCCTGACCGGCACGCCGCTGGAGAATCATCTGGGCGAGCTGTGGGCCCAGTTCGACTTCCTGATGCCCGGCTTTCTGGGCGACGCGCGGGACTTTGCCCGCCGCTGGCGCAAGCCCATCGAGGAAAACGGCGAGACCCTGCGGGCGCAGCTGCTGGCCCAGCGCGTGCGGCCCTTCATCCTGCGCCGCCGCAAGCAGGACGTGGCCAGCGAGCTGCCGCCGCGCACCGAGGTCATCAAGCGCGTGCAGCTGCAGGGCCAGCAGCGCGAGCTTTACGAGGGCGTGCGCGCGGCGGCCGACGAGCAGGTGCGGCGCGTGCTGGCGCGCCAGAGCTTCCAGGGCGCGCAGATCACCATCCTCGATGCCTTGCTGAAGCTGCGCCAGGTCTGCTGCGACCCCCATCTGGTCAAGGGCACCAAGACACCGAAGACGATGGAGCGCGCCAAGCTGGAGCTGCTGGCCGACATGCTGCCGGCCCTGGTGGACGAGGGCCGGCGCATGCTGGTGTTCTCGCAATTCACCGAGATGCTGGAGCTGATTGCCGAGCAGCTGACCGAGTTGCAGCTGCCCTTCCTGAGCCTGACCGGCAAGACCCGGCCCCAGCAGCGCGGCGCCGTGGTGCGGCAGTTCCAGAATGGGGAGGCGCCGATCTTCCTGGTCAGCCTGAAGGCCGGCGGTGTGGGCCTGAACCTGACCGCAGCGGACACCGTGATCCATATGGACCCCTGGTGGAACCCGGCCGTCGAGGAGCAGGCCACGGCGCGCGCGCACCGCATCGGCCAGGATCAGCCGGTGTTCGTCTACAAGCTGGTTGTCGAGGGCAGCATCGAGGAGCGCATGCTGGAGCTGCAGGCCCGCAAGCTGGCCCTGGCCCAGGGTGTGCTGGGCCATGACGCGGCCGGCGCGGTGAAGTTCAGCGAGGCAGATCTGGGCGCGCTGCTGGCGCCGCTGGGCGCGGTGCTGGGTGTTGCAGGGGATGCGCTGGATATTCCGGTGGACCACGCCACCGATATCGGCCGTTGGGGCCGAACAGGCACCAGCAGCTGAGTGAGATGCATCACCCCAATACTGCTGGTCCTGGATTTAGATATTGGGGCTTGGCCCCTATTTATATTTCCCTGAGCGATCACAGAGTCTGGGTCGTCGGGCACTGTCGAGCCAGATCATATTGGTATCAAATGAGTATCAGGGGCTGATGTTCATTCACTGCATGCCCGATTTGTCCGGCGTCTTGATGATTTGCCGCACCGGCACGCCAAAATAACGGGCCAATTCACGGGCCACCCGGTAAACGACCGCTCGGCCGGTTTCGGCGCGCTTGATGGTGGCTATCGACACCCTGAATTTTCCGTCGCTGCAGGCGTGTGCCATTTCTTCCTGGCTTTGCAGGCGCTCGGTGCGCAGATCTTTCAGCACCTCGGTGACGAGGAATACCCGGCCCTTGGAGGCGCTGGCTTTCTGTGCCGAGGCGGCGGTGCCCTGGATCGACGGTGAGGAATCGAACTGCGGCTGTTGTTGATCAAAGCTGGTCATGGGTGGCCCCAACAAGGTGTTTGTATGGACCGGCCTGTCGGATCTCAGGCCGGTATCTGCCCGGCTCGCGGAACGCCGGGTGCCAGCGCACTCTAGGAAAACCGGCCAACAAACACCTTCCGGAAAGCTTCCGGAGCCCAGAAACGACAAAACCCAAGGGATAACCCTTGGGTTTGCGGGCCCTGCTTCAGCGCGGCAGACCAGTACGCACGCCTTGAGGACCGGAATGAAGTGTGCGCCCTGGTCGCCGGTTTGCCGGCGTCAACTCGACATCAGTTCGGCATCAGACGGCTGGCTCAGGTTTCGTTGGTGATTTGCGGATCCGAGGTCGGGTAGAGCGCGCTCACCTGCAGCGGGTCGGAGAACAGCAGGACCACGCCCTTGGTGACGATGTCATCGGTGGGCATGCTGATGGAAACGCTGCCTTGCGAGGCGGGGTAGAAATTGTTGGACGTCAGCACCGGCACGCCGCCTATGGTTTTGAAGACCGCGCCCACCAGCGTCAGCGTCGAATCGGTGGCCTGAACAATGGTGCAGGCGCCCGCACTCAGGGCGACGCTCAGCGGCAGTGTGGCCGGCTGTGAGCATTTCTTGTCAATATAGTAATTGGCCACCGCAATCTGACCGGTAGGGGTATCGACCTGGGCCTGAACATAGTAAGTATTGGGCATGACAGTATTCCTCTCTGGCGTGGTTGGGTATTGATCTCGGATCAAACACCGGGCGGTATGCGCTGCGAAAGCCATTCCTGCTCACGCAGCACCTGCCCACTTTGACCCAGACAGGAATGTGCCTGAATCCAGACATCTGTAATATCTAAATGAACCCGCAAGAGCGGGCCCAATTCCCTGAAATCGTTCAGTACCGCGGCACACTGGGTTTGTGCTGCAGGGTTCTTCGGCTGCGCAGCGGCCAGCGCCAGCCGCAGGCGCCCGTGTTCAACGCGCAAGCGCAAATCCTCGGGGCGGCGCGCCACGGCGCCGCTGACCACCGGAAGTAGCTCGTCCAACAGGCGCAGGGCATCGACCCGCTGGCCTTGGGATTGCAGGGAGCGGGCCAGGGCCAGCTGAAGCTGTACGCGCAGCGGCAGGCGTTCTGGGGCGGTGCCGGACAGCGCGCCCTTGTCCAGCCCCGCCAACTCGTCGGCCAACTCGCGCAGGCGAGGTGCCAAGGCCGCCGTGTTGCCGGTCTGCGCACTGGCCGACGCCAATTCCAACCGTGCCTGCATCAGCCGCCAGCGGCGGTTCTTGGGTTCTTGCTGCAACAACTCCCGGGTCAGCGCCAGGCCGTTCGACCATTCGCTGTGGGCATCGGCCGAGCGGCGCAGGCGTTGCCAGGCATTGCCCAGCCACCAGTGCGCCAGCGCTTCGCGGTACACCCATTCGAGGTCCTTGGGGGCCGAGGCCCGCGCGTTGACCACGCCCTGCAAGCCATCGGCGAACAGCAGCCGGGCTTGCTGGAACTCGCCCTGCCAGAGCAGGGCCGAGCCCAGCCAGGTCATGCTGTCGGCCCATTCGGCGCGCAGCGTCAAATTCTGCGGGCGCTGCTGCAGCACCTGTTGCTTGAGTGCTATCGACTGGCGAAACTGCTGCGTTGCGCCGGGCAGATCTCCGGTGTGCAGCATCAGCGTGCCCAGCGTGTTCTGCGCATACGACAGCTCGACCTGCGCTTCGGGTTGGGTTGGCGCGGCCTCCAGCCACGCCGCGCTATGCCGGCGATAGTCCTCAAAGGCTGCGCGCGCCTGCTCGAACTGCCGTTTCGAGTAGTGGACGTGGCCCGTCCAGAAGGCCGCGGTGCCCTGGGCCTTGCGCCAATCGATGGCCAGCGGCCCCTCGGGCGCCTGCGCGGACAGCAACTGCCCTGCGGCCTGAAGCGGCGGCAAGGCGGCATCGAGCTCACGCCGGGATACGCGCACCTCACCAATCACGGTCAAGGCCTTGGCGCGCTGCAGGCTGCCATGGCTGTCGGTGATCGGTGCGGTGCGCAGATGGTCCAAAGCCTTGGCGCCGACACTGTCCAGCAGCTCCAGCCGGCCGATGGGCCGCAGTTTGTCGGCGAAGTCGCCGAGCATATAGCCGACCAGATCGTCCGCCTCGGTGCTGCGCTGCTGGGCGATCTGCTCGGCGCGGTTGGCGCGCCAGGCCAGGGTGCCGGCCAGCACGGCCAGCGCGGCGATGCCGATCACGGCCGACAGGCGCAGGCGCTCGCCCAGGCGGGCGCGGCGCAATGAGGTCTGCACGAAGTCCTGCTCGGCCGGGCCGAACGAGAACTCGACGCGCTGCAGCAGCTCGCGCGTCTCGGTCAGCTGCTTGCCCTTGGGCAGCAGGTACTCGGCGCTGCGGCCCTCGTCCAGCCAGCGCTGCACCTGTAGCCGCAGACGGCTGCGCAGCTGCAGGGCCTGCAGATGGGCGGCGATCCAGTCGGTGACCCGGGGCCAGCGGCGCAGGATGGCCTCGTGGGCGACGCGAAAGCCGGCCTGTCCGTCGATCAGGTCGCTGACCAGCAGCCGGGCATCGACCAGCGCCTGCACCAGTTCGCGCTCGGCCGGGCCGCGCAACTCGGCCCAGAGCGCGCGTCGGCTTGTGACCCGCGATTCGTCACCCGACAGCATCACCAGCAGCGACAGCACATGGGGCAGGGCCTCCTGCTGGATGGGCAGCAGCGCGGCGATCAGGCTTTCGGCGCGCAGGCCGATCGCGCCTTCCAGCCCGCCGGCCGAGCCACCCGGCTGGCCACCGAGCGCACGGTAGGCCTCGAAGCTCAGCTCGCCCTGCGGACCGCGCTGGCGGTACAGCTCCTCCAGGGTGTATTGCAGCAGCGGCAGCGCGTCGGGGCTGTGGGCGGCGTCGTCGCACAGCACATCGTCCAGCCGCGTCTGCGTGGCCGGGTCGAAGCCGAAGCTCAGGCCGGCGGCACGGGCGGGCAGGCGGATCATCTGCGTGATCTCGGCCCGTGTGGGCGGGGCTAGGTCGAAATGCGCGCCCTGGGCTTTGTTGGCCATCAGCTGCGGGTACTCGGCCAGGCGGGGATAGAAGTCATTGCGGCAGGCGGCGACCACCAGCACGCGGCCGCCGCGGGCCAGCGCCTGCAGGGTGTCCAGAAAGCCCTGACGCTGGGCTTCGTCGAACTGGGGGGCGACGAACAGCGTCTCCAGGCGATCGATAAGGAGAAGCTGCAGCGGTTGCAGGGCTTCGGTCATTTCGCGCCTCAGGGCCCAGTCGATCTCTGACAAGACCATGTCCATGCCGTCTTGCAGATGCGCGGCCAGCGAGCTGGCGCTGGCGCCGGGGAACATGGGTCGGCCCTCGCCCAGCTCCCAGTCCAGCAACGCAGCGGCCAGTGCGGTGGTCAGGCTTTGCGCACCGACATCGCCGAGATCCAGGCTGGTGCTGCTGAGCGCGCGCCAGCCCTCGAAGCCCTCGGGCCGCTGCAGCGCCGGGAACAGGCCGGCCAGCACCAGCGAGGTCTTGCCCGAGCCGCTGGGGCCCAGTACCAGGCACAGGCCCTGTGCCTTCAGCAGTTGCTGGTGGGCGCACTGCAGCAGTGCCTGGGTCGCCTGCTCGCGGCCGTAGAAGACCTGGGCATGGGCCTCGTCGAAGGCCAGCAGGCCGCGGAACGGCGAGCCACCCGTCCAAGCGCCCTCGCGGGCCTGCTCGATGCCGCCGTCCAGCGAGCGCACGGCGGCCACGGCGCGGTAGCCGCGCTTGCGTATGGTCTCGATATAGCGCGGCTCGGTGGCGCTGTCGCCCAGGGCACGGCGCAGCTGGGCAATCGTCTTGTGCACCGGGTTGTCGCCCAGTGGCGCGTCACCCCAGCATTGCGTCAAAAGGTCTTCGGCACTGAGCACCTCGCCGGGGCGCTCGCACAGGGCCACCAGCACGTCCATCGCGCGCGGCTCGACCTGGCGCAGCTGATCGCCGCACTCCAGCCGGTTGGCGCCGGGCAGTACCGTCCAGTCACCGAGGACGAAGTCAGCGCCGCGCATCGTGCCCGTTTCCAGGCTTGGCCTGCCATGAGGAAGCAATCATCAACATCAAACCCCACCCCGACGCCCTTGTTCTTGTCGCCAAAGTATAGGGGTCAGTATCAGTTGGGTATCTAGCCGGTAGCGGCGGCGGGACGCCGCAGTTCGCACAGCAGTTCGGTGCAGGGCTCGCCGCGAAAGACGGTTTGCAGGGTCTGCACCTGGCTCATGCCGATGCGCTCGAGCAGGCGCAGCGAAGCGAGGTTGCGCGCGTCGGTGATGCCGACGACGCGGGTGATGGCCCGGCGCTCGAACAGCATCGCCACCGCCGCGCCCACCGCCTCCGTGCCCAGACCTCGGTGCTGGGCCTGCGGCGCCAGGGTGAAGCCGATCTCGGCATGGGCATCGTCGCCGGTGTGAACGCAGATGCCGATGTCGCCGATCAGCCGCCCGCTGGCGCGCTCGGCAATGGCCAGCTGGAACCAGGCTTCATCTGGACAGAACTCCGCCGTGCTCATCTCGGCCAGAAAGGCCTGCGCCTGCTCGCGCGTCATCGGCGTCCAGCCCTGGTAGCGGCCGACCTCGGCGTCGGATCGGTAGTTGTGGAAGGCGTCGAGGTCGCTGGCCGCCAGGCGGCGCAGCGTCACTCGCGGGGTGTGACGGGGCAGTGGGTCGGCCATGAAAACACCCGTCTCCTGCAAAAAGTTGCTGAGTTGGGCCGGCGCTGTGTAGTGATGGCTGCGTAGACCAAGTGCCGCTGCGGCGGCAACATTGGCCGCCGTGTCATCGACGAACAGGGCCGCATCGGCCGGGCAGCCGGCGCGTTCAAGCGCAATGCGGAACAGGGCGGGATCGGGCTTGGCGACACCCACTTCGCTCGAGTTGACGATGGCGTGAAAGTGCTTCGCTATGCCGAGCGCCTGCAGATCGTCGTGCAGGCGCGAGGTGGCGTTGCTGACGAGCACGATGCGCAAGGGGGCTGCGCAGCGGGTCAGCAGGTCCATCACCTCCGAGTTCACCCGCCCGGCCTGCGCGGACCATTGGCTTACGGCTTCGGCCGCTGAAGCAGTTCCGAACTCCGTGCGCAGTTGCTCGGCCACGCGGGACCGCCAGGCCTCATCCGTGATTGCGCCGGTGATCGCCGCCTGCAACAGATCGGCGCGGAATGCGGTCTTGCGCAATGTCCCCGCAGGCAGGCCATGCGCCGCCTCGATGGCTGCATCGGATTCCGGCCAGTGCCTGATGACGCCATCCAAGTCGATCAGCAGCGCCGATACCGGGCGAGCCGGCGTCATGGCGCCGAGGCATCAACGCGCTTCGACCACAGCGCCACGCGAAACGGAAACAGCTGGGCCGTCATCACGCCCTGGCTCACGGCCGGGTCATTGCGCATCAGTTCGGCGGCGGCTTCCTCCGTCGCTGCAGTGAACACGACGACGCCGAAGGCCTGCTCGTCGGGGATCAGGGTGCGGCCCGCCATCAGCACGGTGCCATCGGCCACGCCCTGTTCGAGATAGCGGAAGTGCGCGCCGATGATGGCTGCCTCGGCCTCGGTCGGGCCCTCGGCCAGCATGGTGGCTCGGGTCGGCTGGATGCGGTAGAGGAACTGTGGCATGGTGGGCTATTCCGGGTTGGCTGGCGCAGCGACGAGCGCTGCCATCACGGCACCGAGGTCAAGCGGCTGCTCGGTATCAACCTCAAGCCATGGTCCGAGACGCAGAGGCCCGAGCAAGGCCTGCTCGTCAAAGGTGGCCAGCAAGTCTGTCTGAGTCCAGCGCTGGTCCAGGTGGCCGGGGTGGCGGGTGCGCGAGAAAAAACGCTGGGCGGCAAGGGCCGGGCTGCAGCGGCAATGAACTTCGACCAACGGCGCGGGCAGCGACGCCAACCAGTCCGTGGGCGTGCCGGACTCACCGGACGAGCGCGGGTGCCGCCACCAGGAGACGAGCACCGCCGCTGGAAGATTGGTAGCCTGCTGTTGCAAGCGCAGATCGGCTGCCTGGCTGAGCTGGCGGCGCCAGGCCGCGTCGCCCACGCCCCGTTCCTCAAACAGCGCTTCGAGCAGCGCGTCCTTGTCGAGCAGCGGCACGCCCAATGCCTGTGCCAGCGCGCGACCAAGGCTGGACTTGCCGCTGGCCGGGAGACCGCTGACGATCAGGAATCGGGCGATCGGCGGCATAGCCGACGGCACTTGAGACGCCTGCACAGGCCTCAGCCAAAGGTCGTATCGCTTTGCGCATGGCTGCCGCCGACGAACAGCTGCAGCACCGGCTGGGCACCGTCATGCTCCCAGACGCGGGCCTCGATGACGAACTGGCGGCCGCCGACGCGCACCACATCGCCCAGGGCGGGGGCGACCGTGTGACCCTGCCAGAAGGCCGGCACGGGGATGCCCTCGCGGCGTATCCAGGACTGGTCCTCGTGCGAGAAAACCAGGGCGATGCGGATGTCTTGCTGGGTCATGGCTGGGCCTCCAACAGTGCAGAGGTCACAGCCTAACCCAGCTTGGGGTCAGTCTCTCAGCCGACCCGCACCTCGATGCGGCGCGGCTGCGCATGGGCCTGCTTGGGGATGCGCAGATTCAGCACGCCGTCCTTCAGATTGGCCTCGATGCGGGCCGGGTCCAGCTCGCGGCTGAGGGTGAAGGCGCGGCGGTAGCGACCCACGCGCACCTCGGCATAGACCGGCTCCAGACCCTCCGGCGCGAACTGGCCGAGCGTGCCTTCGATCGACAGCGTGTCGCCATCGACCTTCAGCTCCAGCTGCTCGCGGGGCACACCGGGCAGGTCGGCCAGCAGGGTGATGCCGGCATCGTCCTCGAACACATCAACGCGGGGCACCAGGGCGCGCTCGTCCGGCGCAGCGCTGGTGGCGAGTTCTTGCTTGCTGCTCATGATGATGATCTCCTGGTCAAGGACTACTGAACGGTGATGCGCCGCGGCTGGGCCGAGGCCTTGCGGGCGATGCTGACGCGCAGCACGCCGTCGCGATAGCTGGCCTGGACCTGGTCCACGTCCACATCGTCGGGCAGGCTGATGGCGCGGCGGAAGGCGCCGCTGATGCGCTCGCGGCTGTAGACGCTGGCCTTCTTCTGCTCGTCCGGGGCGCCGGTCAGGGGGCGCTCGCCGGCCAGGGTGAGCACGCCGCGATCGATGCTGACCTCGACCTTGGACGCATCGATGCCGGGAGCGAAGGCATAGACCTCGACGCTGCCTGGCGTATTGCCCACGTTCACCGCCGGAAAACTGCCGGGCGCGACAGAGCGGATGCTGCTGGGCAGTCCCGCCGGGGACAAGGCCTCGTTGAGTTCGCGGCGAAGACGCTCGAAGTCGCCGAACACCGCGCCCGGGAAGCTGAGCATTGATTCATACATGACGAAGCTCCTTTCAGTGGGTGCGACACCGGGCGCCCCATGCGCCGCCGGCGTCTGCTCACCGAAATATTGGCTTCGTCCCGGATTTCAAGAGGCCGAGAAACGACCCGATTTGATCGGGCTCAGCGCCGCCCGCCGCGCTGCCACAGCGCCTTCTTGCCCTTGAGCTGGCGCTCGATGCCATCGTTCAGGCGGGAGCGCAGATCGACCACCGCCTCGACCAGACCGAACACGCCCGGGAAGCGCAGGTCCAGCCACAGCCACAGGGTGCAGGAGCGCAGGGCCATTTCCATCCGGTCCAGGCGGCTGTGTTCGTCCACCTCGGCCAGGAACCAGGGCGAGGAGGCCTGGCCGCGCCTGGCATGATCCTGCGTCCAGCCGAGGAACTCTTCGACCTGGCCCACGGTGCGGGTGTCAACAGGTGCCTGGGCGTAGATGAAGCGGTCGCGCAGGCTCAGGGCACCGGCGCTGTGGTCGAGCTTTTCGGCCAGCTCCAGCATCTGCTCCAGCTCGGCGACCTCGAAGTGCTGGTTGTCCAGGCGCAGCTGGTCCATGAACACGCCCAGCACCTCGCGCAGCTGGGTCTTGCCCAGCCGGGTGGCGATGGTGCTGACATGCCACCAGTTCGGTGCCACCGGGGCCTTGAAGTCGCGCGGGGCGCGTGGCTGGCGCTCCAGCAGGTCTTTGAGTGTGCGGGCGGCGGCGGGCTCGGCCTCGCGCAGCACGCCGGTGAAGCCCTCGTCGTGCATGCCGTAGCGGCCGGCGCGGCCGGCGATCTGGTGCACCTCGGAGATGCTCAAGGTGCGGTCGGCCTCGCCATCAAACTTGGTCAGGGTGCTGAACAGCACGCGGCGTATCGGCAGGTTCAGGCCCATGCCGATGGCGTCGGTGGCCACCAGGATGTCGGCCGCACCCTCGGCAAAACGCTCGGCCTCGCGGCGGCGCACCTCGGGCGGCAACGCGCCATAGATCACCGACACCGATTTGCCATCGGCGGCGATCTGGTCGCGCAGCATCAGCACCTCGCGGCGGCTGAAGGCGACCACGGCATCGCCCTTCTTCAGCAGCGCGATCGGCACCGCCGCGGGCAGCAGCTGCACATGCTGCTTGCGCTCGAACTGGCGCACCTCGCAGCTCTCGCCGCACAGGCCCAGCAGGTTCTGCAGCGCCGGCACCGCATAGGCCGAGCAGATGATGATGACCTCCTCGGCCGGCACGGCGACGATGGCCTGGGTCCAGGCCCAGCCGCGGTAGGGGTCGAAGATCATCTGCGCTTCGTCGATCACCGCCACTTCGATGTTCTCGGCTGTGCCGACCATCTCGATCGTGCTGGAGACAACGCGGGCCTGCTCGGCCGGTACGTTCTCCTCGCCGGTGCGCAGCGAGCAGGGCACGCCACGGGCCTGCAGTCGGTCACGCCCCTCCAGCGCCAGCAGACGCAGCGGCGCCAGATAGGCGCCGTTCTCGGCCCGGGCCAGGCGTTCGAAAGCGGCGTGCGTCTTGCCGCTATTGGGCGGGCCGACGTAGAGGGTGATCTGGCGCTGCATGCGCCGGGCGCGCTGGAAGGTATCGGGGTAGCCCTGGAAGGCCAGCTCGGTGTTCAGGCCCTCCAGAGTGTCGAGCTCGGCGACGCGGTGCTGCCAGCGCTCCAGCGCCCGCGTGCAGCTGGCCATCAGCGGGGCCAGATCTTGCGGCGTCGCACATTCGGTCAGCAGGCCGGGCAGCAGCGTATCAATCTGCCGCTCCTTGCGCGCCAGACCCTGGGTGACAAGGCCGCTCAGGTGGGCGGCCAGGGCCGGTGCCTCGGTGTAGATCGGCATCGGCCCCAGCGCCTGCAGCAGGGCCGCCTGGTTGCCATCGCGATAGAACTGCCAGATCGGCGCGGCGTCCGTTGGCCGCTCGAAGGCGACCGGGATGCGCCAGACCGAGCCGCTGGGCAGGGTCAGATTCAGCCCCTGCTTGGCCAGGCGCTGCCAGCCGCTGCCTCGGCGCTGCAGGCCCAGGCCCTCGAGCAGGGCGGTGCGCTCCAGCAGCAGGGTGCGCACGATGCGGCCGCTGCCCTTGACCCTGTGCATGGCCTGCAGGTGCAGCAGCGCCTCGCCCATCAGCGCCGGCTCTATCCAGCGGCTGGGGCGTGCGCCGGGCACGGCCTTCTGCAACAGGATCAGGCCCTTGCCATCCAGATAGTCCTCGAAGCCCGGCGTGTGCTCGGCAATGAAGTCGGCCGGCGTGACGACCTGGGGCAGGTTGTAGGCGGCCTGGCGGATTTGCGCCAGCTGCTCGGGGCTGATGTCCGGCGGCAGGCGCTTCAGGTGCGCCGCAATCGGCAGCGACGGCAGCGACGGCAGCGATGGCGGCTTCGCGGCGGGCGCGTCAGGGTTGCGGGTGTCCGGGCCGGACGCGAGGGGTGCAGCGGTGTCTGCGAGCGGGGTGATCTGGGGCATGGATCGGCGAACTGTACCTTGCCGGCAGTCTTGCCGCAGGTCTATCGCAGTGGCCGAGAGCCGGCATTGCGGAGTGGGAGATATTCGTAGCGAATATCAGTTTCTTAATTATCAGTCCAGCTTGAAAATATCAATCCCTAACATCAAATCAATACCTGTTGATGTCACCGGCCCGTAAAGATCCTGTCAGACAAGTAAGCAAAAGTCTATTCACCCCCCTCGAATGGGGGTGTGGATATACTCGGTTCGAAATCTGCAGTAATTCCTTGTCGGAGCCATATGAGCACAGGTATTTCGTCTGACATCACGTGGCGCGGCACCAGCTCGCTGCCGGTGCCCATGGTGGTCCACACGGCCCATACGCCCTGCCATCAGTACCGGGCGCATGCGCTGGTCGGGCGTCGCTACGCCGAGTGCGGCTATCGTTTCGCGGCCCAGGTCCCGACCCAGGCGCCGAGCCAGGCCCCGGTCGGCAACCTGGTGACGGTCAATGCGGGCGACCAGCACAGCACCCTGGGCACCTTGACGGTGCGCTTCGACTCTGCCCAAGGCCTCCAGGCTGACGAGGTGTTCGGGCTGGAGATCGAAGCGCTGCGCAAGGCCGGCCGCAAGGTCTGCGAGTTCACCAAGCTGGCGCTGGAGGGCGATCTTCCTTCCCAGCAGATACTGGCGGCGCTATTCCATATGGCCTATATCCATGCCCATCTGATTCGGGGTTTCGATATTCTCGCCGTCGAGGTGAACCCCAGGCACGCCGGCTATTACCGCCGCATGCTGGGATTCAAGGTCTGCAGCCCCGAGCGCACCAATTTGCGGGTGCAGGCGCCGGCGGTGCTGCTTTGCGTCGAGTTCGAGCACATTCGCGCGCAGATCGCCCGTTTTGGCGGTCGGCCCGAGCTGGCCGGGCAGGTGCGCACCCTGTACCCGCTGGCGTTCGGGGCTCACGAAGAAGCGCGGCTGGTTCATCAGCTGCACGCAGCGGCGGGCCAGAACTGAGCCGCTACAGCTGTGCCGTCGTCTGCCAGCGGCCCAGCCTCGCCTTGAGCAGGGCGGTGGCCGCCGCCGCACTCAGCGGCCGCGACAGATGAAAGCCTTGCAGCTGGGTGCAGCCCAGCGCCTCGACGGCCTGGGCCTGGGTTTCGTTCTCCACCCCCTCGGCGACGATCTGCAGCTTCAGTGACTGGCCCAGCAGGCACACCGCCTGCACCACAGCGCTGGCGTCGGCGGCGGGCAGGGGGTCAATCATGCTGCGGTCCAGCTTCATGGTCTGGATCGGCAGGCGGCGCAGCATGGTCAGCGATGACTGACCGGTGCCGAAATCGTCCAGCGCGCTCTCCACGCCCAGCTCGTGCAGGCGTTGCAACATGGGCACGACCCGGTCCACATGGCCGATCGCGGCGGTCTCGGTGATTTCAACCTCCAGGCAGTCGGGCGGCAGCCCGTGCCCCTGCAGGTGGCCCATCAGGCGCTCGACGAACAGCACGTCCTCGAACTGCAGCGGCGACACATTCACCGCCACCGGCAGCAGCTGGCCGAACTGGTCCAGCCAGCCGTGCAGCTGGGCGGTGGCCATGGCCAGTATCAGGTCCCCCAGCGCATGGATATGGCCGGTGCGTTCGGCAGCAGGAATGAAGTCCACCGGGCTGACGCGGGCGCCGCCGGCCGGCTGCCAGCGCACCAGCGCCTCGAAGCCGCACAGCTGGCGCGAGCCGGCACGGTACTTGGGCTGGTATTCGAGAAAGAATTCCCTGCCCTCGATGGCCTTGGCCAGCGCCTGTTCGGCCTGTAGCCGGGCCTGGGAGGCGCGGTTCATGCCGGCGTCGAAGAACTCGTAGGTCGAGCCGGCCCGCTGCTTGGCCTTGTGCATGGCCGCGTCGGCGCCGCGCAGCAGGGTAGCGCCATCGTCGCCGTCCTGCGGGAACAGGGCCACGCCGACCGACATATGCACCTGCAGCTCGGTGCCTGCCAGCGCAAATGGCCGCTCCAGCAGGGCCAGCAGCTGCTCGACGAAGACCTGCACCGCCGAGGCCAGGGCCGCCCCCTCCAGCAATATCACGAACTGGTCCTCGCCCAGGCGCGCCACGCTGGCTTCGGGGGGCAGGTCCAGCCGCAGGCGCTCACCCACGGCGCGCAAGAGGGCGTCGCCGGTGGCATGGCCCAGCGTCTCGTTGACGAGCTGGAAACGGTCCAGATCGGCCGAGATCACGGCAAAGGCGGCGCCCTCGGCGGTCAGCTGCTGCAGGCGCTCGACGGCGAAGTTGCGGTTCGGCAGATTCGTCAGCTCGTCATGGATGGCCTGGCGCTGCAAGGCCTTCAAGGCCGCCTGACGGGCGGTGTCGTCCATGATGGTCACCAGCTCGGCGGGCCTGCCGTCCCACTCCATATAGCTGGACAGGCCGCGCAGATAGAGCTTGTGGCCCAGCCGGTTCAGCCGCGGACCCTCCCAGGCCACACGGGCCATTGGATCGGCCAGGATCGCGCGGTGGCGTGCTGCCGAGGCCTGCTGCTGCTCCAACGGTATCAGCGTGTCGCTGCCGGTCTCGCCGGTCACTCGCTCGCGGTCGTGATAGCCGAAGATGGCCAGGGCCGCCGGGTTGGCGTAGAGCACCTTGCCGTCCTGCAGCACCGCCATGCCCTGCAGCGAGTGCTGGGCGATCTTCTGGAAGCGCCTGGACTGGCGCCGCACCTCGTCATTGGCACGGGCCATGGCCAGCAGTATCAGGCTCAGGCTCAGCAGGGTCTGGGCAAAGATGCCCAGCGTGCTGGTGACCGGCGAGCGCCCCATCTCGTGCAGCAGGGGCGAGCTGCCATGCACCCCGGCCAGCAGCACAAAGCCCAGGGCCACCCAGAGCTCCAGCGGGCTGCCGCCGCGCGCCATCAGGAAGGCGGAGATGAGGGCGCCGCCGACCAGGAACAGGGCGCCCAGGGCCACCGCCTGCGTCTGGCTGCGCGCGGCCGTCAAGGCCAGCGCCAACACCATTGCCATCAACAGGGGAAGCCAGACCTTCAAGGGGAGGTGGCGTTCGCGGTACTGCAGCGCGCCGGCCACCTGCAGCAACAGCGAGCCCATCAGCGCACAGGCTGAGCCCAGCGCCTCGGCCTGTTGCAGGGCCGGGCTGTGCCGCTCGTCGATCAGGATCGGGCCCAGCAGCAGGCCCAGCGACAGCAGCACCCAGCTCCAGCCCCACAGCAGCACATAGCGGTGGCGCCGGTCCTGGCCCCACAGCATGAGCAGCGCCAGGCCCATCATCAGGTTCAAGCCGACGCTGATCACCGGAAGCCAATTCATTGCGGAGCGGATGATGGCAAAACCGCATGGTAGTGGCTGGGCAGCCGTTGCGGCGATCAATTTTGATATGCAGCAAGTTCAGCCCCTGGTAGAGGGCGGCGTCCAGAAGATGTTGCGGAAAGCCCTCTGGTCGCCGCCCGCGCATGCGGCTAGGCTGGTGCGAAATATTTCAGATGGAGACATGCATGGCTATCGTTGACCCCTCCAAGCTGGCGCTGCAGCGCCTGTATCACTTTGAACGCAGCAGTCCCGGCACGGTCACGCTGACCCAGCCCATGGGTGGCGGGGTGGTCAAGGACTTCACCTGGGGTCAGGTCGCTGACCAGGTGCGGCGCATGGCCGCTCATTTGCAGGCCATGGGCCGCGAGCAGTCCTGGGAGCCCGGGGCACGGGTGGCAATCCTGTCGAAAAACTGCGCCTGGTGGCTGATGAGCGATCTGGCGATCTGGATGGCCGGTTATGTTTCAGTGCCGCTGTACCCGACCCTGGCGCCCGAGACCATCTCGCAGATCCTCAAGCACAGCGAGGCCCGGGCCTGCTTCATCGGCAAGCTCGACGGCTGGGAGGGCATGAAGCCCGGCGTGCCGGCGGGGCTGCCTGTGATCGGCTATGCGCTGTCGCCGGCCGATGTGCGCAAGGACTACGAAGACTGGGACGCCATCTGCGCCCGTACCGCGCCGCTGCAGGGTGAGCTGCTGCGCGACGGCGCCGATCTGGCCACACTGATCTACACCTCGGGCACCACCGGCAACCCCAAGGGCGTGATGCACAGCTTCGAGGCCTTCTCCTGGGCACTGGAGGCCGGCGTCAAGCGCATCCCCTTCGGTGCCCATGACCGCATGCTGTCCTATCTGCCGCTGGCCCATGTGGTGGAGCGGGTGCTGGTCGAACACGGCTGGCTGATGACAGGCGTGCGCCTGTTCTTTGCCGAATCGCTGGACACCTTTGCCGCCGACCTGCAGCGCGCCCAGCCCACGGTATTCTTCTCGGTGCCGCGGCTGTGGGTCAAGTTCCAGCAGGGCGTGCATGCCAAGATGCCGCCGGCCAAGCTGCAGCGCCTGCTGTCGATTCCGCTGATCGGCGGCATCGTGCGGCGCAAGATTCAGAAGGCCCTGGGCCTGGACCAGTGCCGCATCGCCGTCGGCGGCGCCGCGCCAATGCCGGTGGCCCTGCTCGAGTGGTATGCCCGCCTGGGCATCCCGATCAACGAGGGCTATGGCATGACCGAGAACCTGGCCGTCAGCCATATCACCACGCCGGGCGAGAACCAGCGCGGCTCGGTGGGCATGCCCTATGACGGCGTCGAGGCGCGCATCGCCCCCGACAGCGGCGAGCTGCAGATGCGCAGCCCGGCGGTGATGCTGGGCTATTACAAGGAGCCCGAGCTGAGCCGCGAGGCCTTGACCGCCGATGGCTGGCTGCGCACCGGCGACAAGGGCCGCATCGATGCCAAGGGCTGCCTGCATATCACCGGCCGCGTCAAGGACCTGTTCAAGACCAGCAAGGGCAAGTATGTGGCGCCGGCGCCGATCGAGGACCGGCTGATGCAGCACCCCGACGTCGAAGCCTGCGTCGTCACCGGCGCCAATCTGGGTCAGCCGCTGGGCATTGCCCTGCTCTCGGCCGACGCCGTGGCGCGAGCCGCCGATGCCGGCACCCGCGCCGAGATGGAGGCCGGGTTCGCCGCCCATCTGGACGCCATCAATGTGGCGCTAGATCCCCATGAGCAGATGGACTGCCTGGTGCTGCTGAAGACACCCTGGACGGTGGACAACGGCTGCATCACGCCCACCTTTAAGGTCAAGCGCAACCGCATCGAGGACCTGTTCGCGGCGCGCTACGAAACCTGGGTCGCCTCCAAGAAGAAGATCATCTGGGGGGATTGATGCGCAGCAGCCTCAGGCAGCTGGCTGCGGCCATGGTGCTTTGCCATACGGCGGCCCAGGCCCAGCCGGTGTTCAGCGCCGCCGATCTGCAGGCGAGCACGGCGCTGGCCCGCGCGGCCGAGCAGAGCGGTCTGGCCTACGAGCTGGTGGACTCGCTGGTGACCGAGATCGGGCCCCGCCCGGCCGGCTCGGCCAATGACGCCCGCGCCGTGGCCTGGGCGCTGGCGCGGCTGAAGGCGCTGGGCTTTTCGAATGTGCGTGCCGAGGAGGTGCCGCTGCGGGCCTGGAAGCGCGGCGAGGCCCATGCCCACCTGACCGCGCCGTTTCCGCAGCCCATCGTGATGGCCGCCCTGGGCAATAGCGTGGCCACCCCCAAGGAGGGCCTGCATGCCGAGGTCGCCTACTACCCCGATCTGGAGGCGCTGAAGGCCGACACCAGCGAGCGCGCCAAGGGCAAGATCGTCTTCATCGACCAGAAAACCGAGCGAACGAAGGACGCCCGCGGCTATGCCCGTGCCGTGGCCGCACGCGGCGCCGGCACGGCCGAGGCCGCCAGGCGCGGCGCCGTGGCCCTGGCCATACGCTCGATCGGCACCGACCGCGACCGCCTGGCCCACACCGGTGCCACCCGCTACGCCGAGGGCGTGGCGCCGATTCCGGCGCTGGCCGTGTCGGTGCCCGATGCCGACCTGATCGCCCGCCTGCAGCGCTATGGCAAGCCGCTCAAGATGCATCTGAGCCTGCAGGCCGAGGCGGGTATTGCCGGCACCTCGCACAACGTCATTGCCGAGATTCCGGGCAGCGACAAGGCCGGCGAGATTGTCATGATCGGTGCCCATCTGGACAGCTGGGACCTCGGCCCCGGTGCGGTCGATGACGGTGCCGGCGTGGGCATCGTCACCGCCGCCGCCAAGCTGATTCTCGACAGCGGCGCCAAGCCCCGCCGCACGATACGCGTGGTGCTGTTCGCCAACGAAGAAAACGGCTTCGACGGTGCGCTGGGCTACGCCGCCCGATACAAGGACCAGGCGCACCAGTTCGTCGGCGAGAGCGATCTCGGCGCCGGCCTGGTCTATCGCTTCCAGAGCCGGGTGCGGCCCGAAGCTCTGACCGCGGTCAGGGCCATCGCCGAGCAGCTGGCGCCGCTGGGCATCGCCCTGGGCAGCAACGAGGGCACGCCGGGCCCGGACGCCGGCCTGCTGATGCGCCGCAACGCCTGGCCGGCGCTGGAGCTGAGCCAGGATGGCAGCGACTACTTCGACTGGCATCACACCGCCAATGACACGCTGGACAAGATAGACCCCTTGAAGCTGCGCCAGAACGTTGGCGCCTGGGCGGTGATGAGCTGGCTGGCGGCGCAAAGCGACATCAGCTTCGGGCCCATGCCGACGCCGTGAGCTGGGCACGGGTGCTCAGCTTTCGAGCATGCCGTGGTGGTGGCTCAGGAACACCCGTCCCTTGAACCAGCGCTGCCAATCGCTGGCCTTCAGCCGGTCCAGCACCGGGCCCTTGACCTCGCTCAGATCCAGCCGCACCCCCTGGCGGGCCAGGGTGGCATGCAGATCGCGCAGCGCCTCCAGGCCGCTGAGGTCTATGCTGTTGACCGGCGACATCAGCAAGACCACACGCTCGGCCTTGGCATGCTGGGCCAGGTGCTGCTGCACCACGTCGGTCAGGCTGCGGGCGTTGGTGAAGAGCAGGCTTTCGTCGATGCGCAGGCCCAGCACCTCGTCCAGGCACTCGACCTCGTGGCGTTCGACATTGCGGTAGTGCTCGGTGCCGGGCACGCGGCCGATCAGGGCCACATGGGGCTTGGCCGTGCGCTGCAGCAGCAGGGCCACCGAGCCCAGCACGCCCAGGCCCAGCGCGGCGCTGACGCCCCACAGCAGGGTCAGCACCGCCACGGCGACCATCAGCACGCACTCGGGCCGCGAGTAGCGCCAGGCCTCGACAAAGGGGGTCAGGCTGATCACCGACAGCACGGCCACGACGATGGTGGCGGCCAGCACGGCCGTGGGCAGGGCGGCCAGCGGCGCGCTCAGGAACAGCATCGCGATGGCCATGAAGGCGGCGGTCCAGACACCTGCCATGCGCGTGCGGCTGCCGGCGTCCATCATCAGCACGCTGCGCGAAAAGCTCGCCGCCACCGGCATGCCCCCGGTGAAGGCTGCCGCCAGATTGGCGCCGGCCAGGCCGGCCAGCTCGCGCCTGGGCTCCACCCGCTGGCCACGCTTGCGCGCCAGCGATTCACCGACCACCAGGCTGCTGACATAACCGACCAGAGCGATCAGCAGCGCGCCCGGGAACATCGTGCGCCACAGGGCCCAGTCCGCCAGTGGCAGGCCCAGGGGGATGTGCAGCGCCGGCAACGCCCCGACCAGGGCCACGCCCTGTCGCGACGCACCGGTGCCGGCGGCGATGGCGATGGCCACGATCAGTATCAGCAGCGGCAGCAGTCGCGCCAGCATCGTCGCGCGCGCTACAGGCATCCAGCGCTGCAGCAGGGTCACTGCGTAGCGCCGCGCCAGCCACAGCGCCAGCACCGTGGCCAGGCCATAGGCGGCGGTCAGCGGCAGCCAGGCTTGAGCGCCGGATTGCCAGGTCTGCTGCAGCTGCTCCCAGAGCTGCGGGATGCTGTTGCCGTGGACCGGGCTGCCCAGCAGGACCGGCAGCTGGCTCATGGCGATTGACAGCGCCGCGCCGGTCTCGAAGCCATGCAGCACCGGCACGCTCAGCAGCGAGGCCAGCGCATCGAGCCGCAGAAGTGCGGCGGCAGCCATCAGCAGGCCCACCTCGGCGGCCAGCACCAGGGCGGCGTCCGAGGCGCTGATACCGGCCGGCGCCAGCGCCAGGGTCTGGCCGATCATCAGGGCCAGCACCGCCACCGGGCCCACGCCCAGATTCGGGCTGGAGCCCAGGGCGGCGTAAAGCACCAGGGGCAGCAGGCTGGCATACAGGCCGACATGGGCGGGCAGGCCGGCCAACAGGGCGTAGGCCAGGCTTTGCGGAATCAGCAGCACGCTGACCACCAGGGCGGCCAGCAGGTCCTCGCGCAGTGCCAGGTCTTGGTACTGCCGCCAGCGGGTCAGGAACATGGGGGCACTTGGGAATGGGGGCCCGGCAGTATAGGCAGGCCTCAGTGCCTCAATCCACCTTCGCCCCCGAGGCCTTGACGACCTGCGCCCACTTCTTCGTCTCGGCGGCGATCATCGCGGCGAACTCGGCGCTGGTATTGCCGCTGGGGATGGCGCCCTGGGACAGCAAACGTTCCTTCAGCGCCGGTGCGCTCAGCGCCTTGGCGGTTTCCTGCTGCAGCCTGTTGACGATGTCCATCGGCGTGCCGGCCGGGGCCAGCAGGCCGAACCAGGAGGTCGCCTCATAGCCCTTCAGCGCGGGGCCACCGACCTCCTCGATGGTGGGCAGCTCGGGGATGGCCTCGCTGCGCTTGCGGCTGGTCAGCGCCAGCGCCTTGAGCTTGCCGGCCTTGACTTGCGGCAAGGCAGAGGGCAGGTTGTCGAACATCAGATCGGTGTTGCCGCCCATCAGGTCCATCAGCGCCGGGCCCGAGCCACGATAGGGGAAGTGCAGCATGAAGGTGCCGGTCATGCTCTTGAACAGCTCGCCGGCCAGATGGATGGAGGTGCCATTGCCACTGGACGCCATATTCAGCTTGCCCGGGTTGGCCTTGGCATAGCGGATCAGGTCGGCCACGCTGTTGATGCCGTACTGTTGCGCCTTGGCCGGATTCATCACCAGCACATTGGGCACGGCCGCGACCAGGGTCACCGGCACGAAGTCCTTGACCGGGTCGAAGGGCATCTTCGGATACAGCGACTGGTTGATCGCATGGGTGCCCACCGTGCCCATCAGCAGGGTGTGGCCATCGGCGGCGGCCTTGGCCACATCGGTGGCGCCCAGATTGCCTCCGGCGCCGGGCTTGTTGTCCACCACGAACGACTGCCCGAACACGCGCTGCAGCTCCGGCGCCAGCGCACGGGCCAGCAGATCGGTGGTGCCGCCGGCGGCGAAGGGCACGACGATGCGCACGAACTTGCTGGGCCAGGCAGCCTGGGCCCACAGGGTGGACGGTGCGGCCAGCGCGGCAGTGCCGGTCACGAGGGCCTGGCGACGGTTGATTGGGTGCTGCATATGATGTCTCCTTGGTATTTCCTTAGTTTGGGGCAAAGCCCGGGCCGCTGGTTGAGGGCTTGCCCCGATGACGCAGCAGCAGAATATGACAGCAGTCAACGTCACCACGGTGGCCTGGGCCGGGCGCCAGGACCAGATCGAGTACCAATGGCTGGGTGCCGGGCGCAGCGGCCGCCCGCTGCTGGTGTTTCTGCACGAGGGTCTGGGCTCGCTGGCCGCATGGCGCGACTTCCCGGCGCGGCTGTGCGAGGCGGCCGACATGCGCGGCCTGGTGTTCTCGCGCCAGGGTTATGGGCGTTCGACGCCGCGTGCCGTGGGCGAGGCCTGGGGCATGGACTATCTGCACCGCCAAGCCCATGACTTCCTGCCGGCCTTGTTCAAGGCGCTGGGCCTTGCGGACAGGCCCTGGCTGTTCGGCCACAGCGATGGCGGTTCGATCGCGCTGCTCCATGCCGCGCGCTTCCCTTCAGCCGTGGCCGGCGTGATCGCCGTGGCCTCGCATGTGTTCGTCGAGGACGTCACCGTGGCCGGGTTGGCGGTGGCCCGCGACGCTTATCTGCAAGGGGGTCTGCGCGCCAAGCTGGCGCGCCAGCACGACGACCCCGACTCACCGTTCTGGGGCTGGAACGATGCCTGGATGAATCCCGGCTTCAGGCATTGGAACATCGAGGCCGAGATTGGCGCCATTACCTGCCCCCTGCTGGCCGTTCAGGGTGAGAATGACGAGTACGCCACCTTGGCTCAGCTCGATGCGATCAAGTGCCGGGTGCCGCAGGCTCAATTGTGCGTGCTGCCGGCCTGCGGGCACTCGCCGCAGCGCGAGCAGCCCGACGCGCTGATTGCGCACAGCCTGGCGTTTTTGGCAAGCCACTGACGCTGGCTATGATGCGCCGAATTCAGACCCCGGAGACCGCTTCTTGTCAGCAGACCGCCCCCTCACCGCCCAGCCGATTGCCCTGCCCAAGCGCCAGCGCGGTGGTGGGCCGCGCGGCCGCCAGCCCACGGCGGCGGCGCTGCTTGCCGTGCGCGCACTGCTGGGCGATGAATCGCGGGCGCGCGATCTGCTGATCGAGCATCTGCACAGGATCCAGGACGCCCAGGGCCACCTGAGCGTGGACATGCTGGCCGCGCTGGCCGAGGAAATGAAGCTGTCGCAGGCCGAGGTGCACGAGACGGCCAGCTTCTATCACCACTTCGACATCGTCCGCGAGGGCGAGGCCGCGCCGCCGGCACTCACCGTGCGGGTATGCAACTCGCTGAGCTGCGCGATGGCCGGGGCCAAGCCGCTGCTTGATGAGTTGCGGGCCACTGCGGGTGCCGATCTGCGCGTCGTCGAAGTGCCCTGCGTCGGCCGCTGCGCCGAGGCGCCGGTGGCCGTGGTTGGCCAGAGGTCGGTCGCTGGGGCCACGCCAGCCGCAGTCCGGGCTGCCATCGCTGCTGATGACAAACAAGACCCGACCCCCGAAGCGATCAGCTACGAGGCCTACCGCGCCCAGGGCGGCTACCAGTTGCTCGACGAGTTGCTGAGCGGCCGCCGCGAGGTGCCGGCAACGATCCAGGCCTTGACCGACTCGGGCCTGCGCGGTCTCGGCGGCGCCGGCTTCCCGCTCGGCCGCAAGTGGGCGATCGTTGCCGCTCAGTCCGCGCCGCGTCTGCTGGCCATCAATATCGACGAGGGCGAGCCGGGCACCTTCAAGGATCGCCACTACCTGGAGCGCGACCCGCACCGCTTTCTGGAGGGCGCGCTGATTGCCGCCCACTGCGTCGGCATCGCGGCGATCTATATCTATCTGCGCGATGAATACGCCGGCTGCCGCGCGCTGCTGCAGCGCGAGCTGGCGCTGTTGCGTGCGGCGCGTCCGGACGCGCCGGAGATCCATCTGCGGCGCGGCGCTGGCGCTTACGTCTGCGGCGAAGAGTCGGCGATGATCGAATCGCTGGAGGGCAAACGCGGCTGGCCGCGCCAGCGCCCGCCCTATCTGGCCGAGGTCGGCCTGTTCGGCCGGCCGACGCTTGAACACAATATGGAGACGCTGCACTGGGTGCGCGAGATCCTGGAGCGGGGCGCCGAGGGGTTTGCCAGCCAGGGCCGGCGCGGCCGCAAGGGCCTGCGCTCGTTCAGCCTTTCGGGCCGGGTCAACAGGCCCGGCATGCATGTGGCCCCGGCCGGCATCTCGCTGCGCGAACTGGTCGACGAATATGGCGGCGGCATGCAGGAGGGCCATGATCTCTACGGCTACTTCCCCGGCGGCGCCTCGGGCGGCATCTTCCCGGCCAGCATGGCCGATCTGCCGCTGGATTTCGACACCCTGCAGCCGCACGGCTGCTTCATCGGCTCGGCGGCCATCATCGTGTTCTCCCAGGCCGATCGCGCCCGCGAGCTGGCGCTCAACGCGATGGAGTTCTTCGAGCATGAGAGCTGCGGCCAGTGCACGCCCTGCCGCGAGGGCACGCAGCGGGCGGTGCAGCTGATGCGTGCGCCGACCTGGGATGTCGAGCTGATGGACGAGTTGTCACAGGTGATGATGGATGCCTCGATCTGCGGCCTGGGCCAGGCCGCGCCGAACCCGCTGCGCAGCGCGTTGCGCTATTTCCCGCAGGAGTTCGCATGAGCGGCATCACGATAGCGATTGACGGCCTTCAGGTCGAGGCCGAGCAAGGCGAAACCTTGCTCAGCGTCGCCCAGCGCCACGGCCATGCGATCCCGCACCTCTGCCATATGGACGGGCTGACGCCGGCCGGCAACTGCCGTGCCTGCGTGGTCGAGATCGAGGGCGAGCGGGCGCTGGCCGCCTCCTGCTGCCGCACCGTCAAGGCCGGCCAGAAGATCCATCTGCAGACGGCCCGCGTGCAGCGCTCGCAGAAGATGGTGCTGGAGCTGCTGATGGCCAATCAGCCGCAGACGCCGCACACGCGGGCGTCGGAGCTGACGCAGTGGTGCGAGACCCTGGGTGTGACGGGCTCGCGCTTCGCGGCCCGGCCGCAGCCGGCGCCCGACCGCAGCCACCCGGCCATCAGCGTGCAGCTCGACGCCTGCATCCAGTGCATGCGCTGCGTGCGCGCCTGTCGCGACGAGCAGGTCAACGATGTGCTGGGCATTGCCGGCTGGGGCGCCGACACCCGTATCAGCTTCGATGCCGATGACGCGCTGGGCGCCAGCTCCTGCGTGGCCTGCGGCGAATGCGTGCAGGCCTGCCCGACCGGCGCGCTGACGCCGGCCAACGGCGCGGCGCTGCAGGAGGCCGATGCGGTGGTGGCCTCGGTCTGTGCCTATTGCGGCGTCGGCTGCCAGCTCGACTACCGGGTCAAGGACAACCGAATCCTCGAAGCGGTGGGCCGCGATGGTCCGGCCAATCACGGCCGGCTGTGCGTCAAGGGCCGCTACGGCTATGACTATGTGCAGAGTGCCGAGCGCCTGACCGTGCCGCTGATGCGCCGCGAGGGCGTGGCCAAGGACCCGGCCGATATCGCCCTGGTGCGCCAGGGGCGCAAACCGCTGAGCGACCTGTTCCGCGAGGCGAGCTGGGACGAGGCGCTGGATTTTGCCGCCGCCGGCCTGCGCCAGCTGCGCGACAGTCACGCACTGGGCGCCGACAGCCCGCTCGCTGGCTTCGGTTCCGCCAAGGGCAGCAACGAGGAGGCCTATCTGTTCCAGAAGCTGGTGCGCTTGGGGTTAGGCACCAACAATGTCGATCACTGCACGCGGCTGTGCCATGCCAGCTCGGTGGCGGCCCTGCTGGAGGGCATTGGCTCGGGTTCGGTCAGCAATCCGGTAGCCGATGTGGCCCAGGCTTCGGTGATTCTGCTGATAGGCGCCAACCCCAGCTCCAACCATCCGGTGGCGGCCAGCTTCATCAAGAACGCCGTCAAGGCCGGCAGCACCCTGATCGTGGCCGACCCGCGCCGTGCGCCGATGGCCCGCTTCGCGCGCTGGCATCTGGCCTTCCGGCCCGACAGCGATGTGGCCCTGCTCAACGGCATGCTGCACACCATCATCGGCGAGGGTCTGACCGACCCCGCCTTCATCGCCGCCCGCGTCAACGGCTTCGAGGCGCTTAAGGCCTCGGTGGCCGAGTGCACGCCGGAGCGCATGAGCGAGATCTGCGGCATCGCACCGGAGCTGATACGCGAGGTCGCGCGCTGCTACGCCACCGCGAAGAGCGCGATGATTCTGTGGGGCATGGGCATCAGCCAGCATGTGCATGGCACCGACAACGCCCGCTGCCTGATCGCGCTGGCGATGATCACCGGCCAGATCGGCCGGCCAGGCACCGGCCTGCATCCGCTGCGCGGCCAGAACAATGTGCAGGGGGCGTCCGACGCCGGCCTGATACCGATGATGCTGCCCAATTACCAGCGGGTTGCCCGCGCCGAGGTACGCGAGCAGTTCGAGGCGCTGTGGTCCGCGCCACTAAGCCCCACACCCGGCCTGACGGTGGTGGAAATCATGCATGCCGCCAGCGAGGGCCGCATCAAGGGCATGTTCGTCGAGGGCGAGAACCCGGCCATGTCCGACCCCGATCTGGACCATGCGCGCCGGGCCCTGGCCGGGCTCCAGCACCTGGTCGTGCAGGACATCTTCGCCACCGAAACGGCGCTGCTGGCCGACGTGATCTTGCCCGCCTCGGCCCATGCCGAGAAGTGGGGCAGCTACACCAACACCGATCGGCTGATACAGCTCGGCCGGCCGGCCATCACGCCGCCCGGCGATGCGCGCCAGGACCTGTGGATCATCGAGCAGCTGGGCCGCCGCCTGGGCCTGCCCTGGGTCTACTGGACCGAAGCCGATGGCCGGGGCCACGCGGCCGCCGAGTCGCCGACCGCCCGCGTCTTTGAGGAAATGCGTCAGGTGATGGCGCCGTTGGCCGGCGTGCCCTGGTCGCGCCTGCAGCGCGAGAACGCCGTCACCACCCCGGCCGCGCGCGAGGACGAGCCCGGCGAGCGCGTCGTCTTTCACGATCACTTCCCGCTGCCCGATGGCCGCTCTCAGCTGGTGCCCGCCACCTTCACGCCCGGCCCCGAGCAACCCGACGCCCAGTACCCGCTGGTGCTGACCACCGGCCGCGTGCTGGAGCATTGGCACACCGGCGCGATGACGCGGCGCGCCACGGCGCTGGAGGCGCTGGCGCCGACGCCTCAGATCAATATCCACCCCGAGGATGCAGCCGGCCTGCATCTGCACGACGGCCAGACGGTGGCCCTGCGCTCCCGCCACGGCCAGGTGCAGGCCCAGGCACAGCTGTCGCGCGAGGTGCAGCCGGGCCAGGTCTTCCTGCCCTTCTGCTACTGGGAGGCGGCGGCCAATCTGCTGACCGGCGACGCGCTCGATGCGGTCGGCAAGATCCCCGGCTTCAAGGTCACGGCGGTGAGGGTGGAGGGGCTGAACGGCTGAACGGCTGAGCGCAACCGGTTCTCCCTAAAGTTGAGAGTGGACTGCGGGCGGGATTGGAGAGACGATGGATGACCTCTATCCAGTTCTGGGGTCGCTATGAACTCAGTCGCCGAGCCGCTCTCGACATCCGGCCAACAGCAAGGCCAGTCCACCGCGTTGCGCGCCTACGAGTCGCTGCCCGGTCCGCGCGGCCTGCCCTTCTTTGGCAACGCGCTGCAGGTCGAGACCCCGCGCTTTCACCAGCAACTGGAAGGCTGGGCGCGGGAATTCGGCCCCTTCTTCAAGCTGCAGCTTGTGAAGCGCCGGGTGATCGTGGTGGGCGACCACGAGGCCGTGGCCGCGGTGCTGCGTGACCGCCCCGACGGCTTCCGCCGCACCGCCCGTATGCAGGAGATCTGGACCGAGATGGGCCTTCCCATAGGCGTGTTCGGTGCCAATGGCGAGACCTGGAAGCGCCAGCGCCGCATGGTCATGGCCGGCTTCGATCCGGCCCATGTGAAGCGCTACCTGCCGGCGATGCAGCGCGTCGGCGAACAGCTGGTGGCACGCTGGGCCCGGGCCGCCGACGCTGAGGCAGCGATCGACTTGCAGGCCGACCTGATGCGTTTCACGGTGGATACCATCGCCGGCCTGGCTTTCGGCGCCGAGGTGAACACGCTGGAGTCCGATCAGGACATCATTCAGCGTCATCTGGATAAGCTGTTTCCCGCCATCTTCCGCCGGATCTTGTCGCCGCTGCCCTTGTGGCGCATCGTGCGCACGCCGGCCGACCGCCGGCTGGAGCGCAGCATCGCCGAGATCAATGCGGCGGTGGCCGGCTTCATCAGCCAGGCCCGCATGCGGCTGCAGGCCGATCCGGGGCTGCGCGAGCGGCCCAACAATCTGCTGGAGGCCATGCTGGTGGCCGCAGACCAGGAGGGCAGCGGCATCGATGACGAGCAGGTCGCCGGGAATGTGCTGACCATGTTGTTGGCGGGTGAGGACACCACCGCCAACACGCTGGCCTGGATGATCCATTTGCTTTGGCAGCACCCCGAGGCGCTGGCCCGCGCCGCCGAGGAGGTGCGGCGTGTCGGCGGCGATTGTCTGCGCCCCACGCAGGAACAGCTCGCGCAGCTGGACTACATCGAGGCCTGCGCGCACGAGACGATGCGGCTCAAGCCGGTGGCGCCGATACTCCCTTTGCAGACCCTGCATGCGCTGCAGATCGGCAATGTGCAGGTGCCCGCCAATACGGTGGTGATCAGCCTGCTGCGGCGCGACAGCGTCAGCGACGCGCACCTGCCCCGCGCCGCCGCCTTCGAGCCCGAGCGCTGGTTGGGCGGCGAGGGCGGGCCTGGCGCCATGGCCAGCGCGGCCAAACGCATCTCCATGCCCTTTGGCGCCGGCCCGCGCATCTGCCCGGGCCGCTACCTGGCCCTGCTGGAAATGAAGATGGTGATGTATGGCCTGCTGGGCCGCTTCGACATCCTGGGTGTGGACACTGCCGACGGCCGGCCGCCGGCCGAGCATCTGGCCTTCACGATGGCGCCGCTGGGGCTGAGGATGCGCTTGCGCCGGCGGGGCTGAGCTTGCGCTTACGATGGCGGGTCATTTCAACCCGCTTCGGAGCCCCGCATGATTCTCGAGATCGCCAACATCCGCATCGCCCCCGGCCAGCAGGCCGCATTCGAGGAGGCGTTACAGCGTGCCGCCAGCACGGTGATCTCCCAGGCCAAGGGCTTCAAGGGCTACAAGATCAACCATGGCATCGAAAGCCCCGAGCTCTATGTGCTGATGGTGTTCTGGGAGACGCTGGAGAACCACACCATAGACTTCCGCGAAGGCCCGCTGTTCCCGCAATGGCGCGCCATCATCGGCCCCTTCTTCGCCAGCTCGCCGCACGTCGAGCATTTCAGCCTGGTGGCCAAGTCCTGAAGCCATGAGCAGCACCACTCTCCCGGCCGATCTGAAGGCACGTTTCGATCAGCAGGGGATACGCCAGGTCGAGTGCATCTACCCCGATGTGTCGGGCTATCCCCGCGGCAAGCTGATGCCTGCCGACAGTTTTGCCGCCGGCACCGAGCTGCGCATCGCCCAGGCGATCGCGATGCAGGCCATCACCGGCGACTATTCCTACGATCCGATCTTTGCCGACGCCGACCCAGACGTGCGCCTGGCGCCCGACTACGCCACCGTCAAGCCCGTGCCCTGGGCGGCACAGCCGCGCGCGCTGGCCATCCATGACTGCCTGGAGCTGGACGGCAGCCACTGCGCTTTCGCGCCGCGCTCGGTGCTGAAGCTGGTGCTGGCCCGCTATGCCACCCTGGGCCTGAGCCCGGTGGTTGCGCCCGAGCTCGAGTTCTATCTGACCGCACCGATGACCGATCCGGCCGCGCCCTTTGCCGCGCCGGTGACGCGCGGCGGCCGCGCCGAGGCCGGACAGTCGGCCTTCAGCCTGAACATGCTCAATGAGCTGGCGCCGTTCTGGGACGAGTTCCAGGAGGCCCTGCTGACCCTGGGTGTGCGCGCCGACACCTGGATACACGAGGTCGGGCTGACGCAGTACGAGATCAATCTGCTGCATGGCGATGCGGTCGAAGTCGCCGATCAGGCCTTTCTGTTCAAGTACGCGGCCAAGGAGATCGCGCTCAAGCATGGCCTCAACGCCGTCTTCATGGCCAAGCCGATCGAGGGCCAGGCGGGCAGTTCGATGCATCTGCACCAGAGCCTGGTCGATGCCGATGGCCGCAATGTGTTCTGCAATCCCGACGGTAGCGACAGCCTGCTTTTCAGTCAGTACGTCGCCGGCCTGCAGACCTATCTGCCGGACCTGATGCTGGTGCTGGCCCCGCACGTCAACTCCTACCGCCGCTTTGTGCGCAACAGCCAGGCGCCGGTCAATCTGCTGTGGGGCCCGGACAACCGCACTACCGGTCTGCGCGTGCCGCTCAGCGGCCCGGCGGCGCGGCGCATCGAGAACCGCGTGGCGGGGGCGGATGCCAATCCCTATCTGGCCATTGCCGCCTCGCTGGCGGCCGGCCTGGCGGGCATCGAAGAGAGTCTGACCCCCGGCGCCCAGGTGGTCGGCAATGCCTACGACCAGCAGGCGCTGCACCCGCTGCCGCTGAACTTTGCTGCGGCTCTGGCGCAGATGCAGGCCAGCACTTCGGCGCGCCGGCTGCTCGGTGATGACTTCGTGCAGGCCTACACGGCCGTCAAATCGCTGGAGTTCGACAGCTATGAGCGCGAGGTCACAGCCTGGGAGCGGCGCTACCTCACGGCGCAGGCGTGAAGGATCAGCGCACCGTGTAGCCCCGGCCGTCCATGCAGGCCGCCACCGCGCGCTGGAACACGCTGGCATCGGCCTGGGCCGAGGGCTGGGTGGTGGCCCAGCGGTTGCACTCCTGACGGTCCGTCTCGGTCTGTTGAGCGCTCTGACCGGAGCGCGGGTAGATGATGGGCTCGGGCGCCGCCTTGGGTTCAGGCAGTGGCGGCAACGGTCTGGCCTGCTCGGCGCCCGGTGGCGGGGCCACGACCGTGTATCCGCCGTCGGTGGCCGCCGTGTAGTAGCTGCCGTTGGCATAGTAGTAGCGCGTGCTGTCTATCCACAGGGGCGTGTAGGCCGGTGGCAGCACCGGCACGACGATGCCGAACGGCGGAGCGATCACCCGGTAGCGGGTGCCCACCGGGCTGAACCAGACGCCGCTGTGAAAGTAGTAGTTGCCGCGACCGTGGCCGATGCTGATCGCGCCGGGCGGCAGGCCGATCGCCACATAGCCGCGCGAGGGGTAGTAGTGGTTGTGCTGGTAGCGGCGGTCCAGCTGCCAGTGGGGCGAGGGGAGGTGGCTGCCACCGCTGCGTTGCGGGCCGACGTAGCCGCCATGGCGCTCCTGGGCTTGCGCCCCCGGACCGGCAAGGGATATCACCATCGCGGCGGCGAGCATGGCCGCCGGTTTGAGCTGCTTGAATCTGATCATCTTGATTGCCTGCCTCGGACGCATCGTCGCCCAGGGCCTACTGTGCAGCAAGTGGCCGGCCCGCGTATGAACGGAATGTAAAGAAGCAATGCCCGGCACTGACGGTATCAGTGTCGGGCATCGCAGAGGGATAGCTGGGGGGTCAGGTATTGCCGAGGCAATCCACATCAACGGCCGGACTTGGTGGCCTTGGCGACCTGGCCGACGGCGTTCTCTGCACGGGCGGCGGCGAGGTTCTGCGTGGTGAACGGATCGGCCTCGTTATTGCTGGCCATCATGCCCTCGGCGCGGGCCTGCACCAGCTCGGCAATTACCTCGGCGCGCGAGCGGCCGCCGAAGGCCTTCACCGGTGGGGCCAGCTCGGTGTCGGCGGCCAGCTTGGCCACCGTACCGTCGGCGCGGGCCTGGGCCAGTTCGGCCTGCACGGCCTGGCGGGTCTTGCCCGCTTCGGCCGCCATGGCCTGCTGGGTCATGGCCAGGCTGCCAAGCACGGCCAGCGCGGTCGTGAGTGCGAACTGCAGGGTGCTGCGGGAAATGGGCTTCAAGAATTTCATGGTGATTCACTCCGTTGGGATGGCATGTCGAAGAGCAACAGCGCCTTCGATGGAGTGAACTTTCGTCCTTCACGGCCCGACCCTCCAGTGCCATGCGATCAAGCCCAGGCGGGGCGGCGCGAAGCGTTGGCGGCGCGGCGCCAGTGGTTGTCAGGCCGGCAATGCTGCGCCCTGCTCCTGCGCGGCGGGCAGCAGCCAGGGGTCGTGGTCCTCGCCGCCAAAGGTCTGCACCAGAAAGTCGATGAAGGCGCGGGTGCGCGCCGGCACATGTTTGCGTGTGGCCATGGCCGCCGACAGCTGCACCTTGCTGAGGCGCCAGCCTGGCAACACCTGCTCCAGACGGCCGTCGCGCAGGGCTTCCTCGGCCACGAAGGTCGGCACACCGGCCATGCCGACCCCGGCCAGGGCGGCGGCGTAGTTCATGTCGGAATAGCTGCTGATCAGCACACCCGGCGGCGTGGCCAGCGTCACCGAGGCGGGCTGCCCCGGCTGGGCATGGGCCTGGCTGCGGTAATAGGTGACCTCGCGCCTGACGGACGAATTGGCCGGCAATATCACGTCGTGGTGCAGCAGGTCGGCCGGCTGGCGCGGGCGGCCGCGCCGGTCGAGGTAGGCGGGTGAGGCGCAGGTCACATACTCGGAGGTGGCCAGACGGCGTGCGATGAAGTCGCCCTGCAGACTGCCCTGCGCCGTCATCAGGATGCAGACGTCGAAATTCTCGTCCATCGTCTCCACCGGTCCGGGCAGGCTCAGCTCCAGCATCACGTGGGGATAGCGCGCGCGAAAACGCGGCAGATGCTTGGCCAGTTGATGGATGGCAAAGGCCGGCGGCGCCAGCACGCGCACCAGGCCGCGAGGATCGGTGGCCGAGGCGCCGGCCAGTGCGTCGGCCTCGTCAATCGCCACCAATACCGCGCGGGCCCGCTCCAGATAGGCCTCGCCGATCTCGGTCAAGGCCATGCGGCGCGTGGTGCGGTTCAGCAGCCGGGCGCCCAGATGCTGCTCCAGCTCGGCCATCACGCGGGTGACGACGGTTGGCGCCATGTCCAGCGCGCGCGCGGCGGCGGCGAAGCCGCCCTCGCCGACGACGCGCACAAAAACCCGCATTGAACGCAGCTGATCCATGGTGCTCTGGCGATGTGATCCGCAAACTGATATTGATGTGCGAGTATCGGCGCTCCGGCGCCAAGGCGCATGAACCGAACGCGAACATGGACAACGACGACAGCTGGCTGCAGCCCTGGCTGCCACTGATGACCGAGCACAGCGCCGGCCGCCCGCATCCACCGCCAGGACCTGCAGGCACCGTTCCCGCCCGAGGCCGAGGGTTGCGGGGTGGTGCTGGCCTCGCTGAGCCTGCACTACTTCAGCTGGCCCGATACGCTGGCCCTTGCCCGGCGCATCCACCGGTGGCTGCCGCCTGGCGGCCTGCTGGTGTGCCGGCTGAATTCGACGCGCGACGTGCACTACGGCGCGGTCGGCCACCCCGAGATCGCACCGCATTACTATCTGGTTGACGGTTTCCCCAAACGCTTTTTCGATGATGATGATGTGGCGCTGATGTTTGCCGACGGCTGGGCGACGCTGAGCTGCAGGGAGGGCGTGATCGGCCGTTACGAGCATCCGAAGTGGGCTTGGGAAATCGTGCTGGCGCGGCTGGGTTGAGTATCAGGCGCTAAGCCGCGCGACGGAAGGTCAGGTTGTAGCGACAACGGCCGGTCAGACCATGCTCGCCATCGGCCAGCGCCGCCACGCCGTGATAGGCCAGCCGCGAAGGCCCGCCCCACACCACCACATCACCGCTTTCCAGCCGCGTGCGCTGCAGCGGCCCGCTGCGCGTGAGGCCGCCGAACTGGAACACCGCCGGCAGGCCCAGCGACACCGAGACGATGGGCTGGCGCCGGTCGCGTTCATCGCGATCCTGGTGCAGGCTCAGCTTGGCGCCTGGCACATAGTGGTTGATCAGGCAGGCGTCGGGCCTGAATCCTTCGAAGCCGGCCGCCGCGGCTGCCTCGAGTGCCAGTTGCGCGAACAGCGCGGGCATGACGGGCCAGGTTTTGCCAGTCAGTGGATCCCGTACGTCGTAGCGGTAGCCGCGGGCATCCGACACCCAGCCCAGAGCACCGCAATTGCTCATCGCCACCGACATCGTGTGGCCGCTGGGCGTGAGCAGATGGCGCAGCGGGGCCTGGGTCAACAGCGCGTCGATCTCCGCCAGCAGGGCCTGCTGCTGTTCCTGGGCGAAGGCCTGCAGCACGCAGGCCCCCTCCGCCAGGCTGAGCTGGGCGGGGGGGCGAGGCTGGTCGGCGAACAGGTCCGCGGTCATGGTGGGGGGTACGGGGATAGGGGACTTCAGGAAGCGGACTGTAGTGCCACGGGCGGCAGCGTTTGCAGGGCCGGCAGCGGCGACAGCACAATCACCAGCGCCTGCAGCACAAAGCCCGCTGCCGCAAGCAAGAGGCAGGCCTCCAGCCCCCACTGCATGCCGACCAGGGCGCCGAGTGTCGCGCCCAGCGGCCGCGCACCGGCGCTGGCGGTCATGAACAGCGCCGACACGCGGCCCAGCAGCGGCCCGGGCGTCAGGGTCTGGCGCAGCGTGGTCTGCGCCACCGTCCACAGCACGGGCCCGGCGCCGAACAGGAAGAACGAGGCCGCGGCGAGTGCCGGCCGCGGCCACCAGATCGTTGCTGCCATCAGGCAAGCCGCGAGCACCGACACCACGGGCCCGACCAGCAGCGCCATACCGAAGGGCAGTCGCTTGAACAGCCGCGGCACCAGCAGCGCACCCAGCACCATGCCGGCGCCATACACGGCCAGAGTGCCGCCCACGCCGCTGGCGCTCAGCCCAAGGCTGTGCACGGCGTAGGGCACATAAGCGGCTTGCATCACGAACCAGGCCAGGTTCCAGACCACGGTGGTCCATAGGATGGGGCGCAGCAGCGGCTCCCGGTGCAACAGGGCCGCACCCTCGGCCAGATCGCGCCAGACGCGGCGGGCCGGCAGTGCAGCGCGCGGCGGTTCCCGCAGGCCGCGCAGGCATTGCAGGGCCAGGCCGGACAGCAGGATGGCCAGCACAAAGGCCGGCGCCGCACCGGCCCAGGCAACCAGAGCCCCGGCCAGCGCGGGCCCGGCCGCAAAAGCCAGGCTGCGGGCCAGCTCCAGCCGGCTGTTGGCGGCGGGCAGGGCCTCGCGGGGCACCAGGGCGGGCACCAGCGAGGGCGCGGCCACGCTGAATGCCACCGTGCCGCTGGCGCCTATGAATCCCAGCAGTGCCAGCAGCGGCACCGAAATTTGCCCGCCGACCAGGGCCAGCAGCATCAGCAGCAGCACCAGAGCCCGCACGCCCTCCGCGCCCAGCATCAGCCCCTGGCGCGAGCCACGATCGGCCAGCAGACCGGCGGGGATGGACAACAGCAGAAAGGGCAGGGTCTGCGCCGCCGCCAGCAGGCCGGTGGCACCGGCGCCGGCGCCAAGCGTCAGCACCGCCACGAGCGGCACGGCGGCGAGGCTGATCTGCTCGGCCGACTGCGCGGCCAGATTGGCCCAGGCCAGGCGGTGGAACTGGGGCGGCAGTGGGGTATCGGAAGCGGTTTGCATCGGAAGCCATCAGAAAAGTCGATGGCCGGAGCATGGACGGCAGGAGCCGCCACCGCGATCCGATTCTTGCTATCTCAATTCAAGGGCCGGGTCAGGTAGACGCCCTCGCGGCCGACGATGGGGCTGCGCGTGGGCATGAAGATGGTGCAGCCCTCGCACAGCGCGCGGATCTCGGTGTCGCCATCGGTGGCGATCAGCTCGCCCTCGGCGAACACCTCCAGGCCCACCACCGGGCGGGCGAAGCGGAAGTTGGCGTTCTGCACCACATGGGTCTTCATCAGCGCGTAGCGCCGTGCCGAGGTGGGTGCAGCGGGTGCGGCTTTTGGATGATCGATCAACCCGAAGTGGGCCAGGAACTCCAGGGCCACTGCCACCGCCGTATCGGCGCTGGCCTGCTTGAAATGCTGACCGCATTCGACCACCAGGGCCGCGCCGGGGCCGTCCGCCTGGCCGTGCCGCCCATGCTGTATCAGCGGCGTGCCTGACTGCATGCCACTGGGCATCACCATGTGCACGGCCGGCTGCGACAGCGCGCTGGCCAGCTCGGCATTGCGTGCGTAGTCGGGATAGACCCAGAAGGGCACCACATCCTGCGAGGTCGAGTGGATGTCCAGGATGTGATCGGCCGCGGCCACCACCGAGCGCAGCGCGCGGGCGCGCCGCAGCTCGATGCTGTCCTCGGTTCCGTCCAGCCATTCGGCCGACCAGATGCGGTTCAGGTTGTGGTCGATCTGGCGGCTGTCGAAGGGCTTGTCGGTGTTGAAGCTCTCGTAGGCCTGCACATTCGCGAAGCTGACCGTCAGCGTGCCGAGCTTGGGACGTACCGAGTTGTCGAGCAGATGGGCCGCGGCGACCATGCCGCAGAACTCGTTGCCATGGGTCAGCGCATTGATCAGCACATGCGGCCCGGGCTTGCCGGACTCGAAGCGGTGCACATAGTCGACGCCGACATTGCCGGCCTTGTAGGGCGACAGATCGCGGGGCAGGACTTCGAAGGCGGGGTTGCTCATGGGCTGGTCTCGCTTTGGGGAGGCGAGGCCAGTCTAGCGCCGTCAGTGATGGGCTCCCGCATCGAGTGCGCGGCTGGCGCCCAGCAGTGCGGCCTGGTCCCCGGCCTGCACCACATAGGTCGGGATCGCCTGCAGATAGCTGCGGAAGCGCCCCTTCGATTCGAAGCGCTCGCGAAAGCGGCTGCGGTCGAACCATTCGCCCAGCCGCGGCACGATGCCGCCACCGATGTAGAGGCCACCGCGCGCGCCCAGGGTCAGCGCCACATTGCCGGCCACATTGCCCAGCAGGCTGCAGAACAGCTGCAGAGCGGCCACGGCCAGCGGGTTGCTGGCGTCAAGCGCCGCGCTGCTGATGTCCTTGGCGTCCAGCGGTGCGGCGGGCCGGCCGCGCACCTCGGCCAGTGCCTGGTAGAGGTTCTCGAGACCCGGCCCCGACAGCGCCCGCTCGGCCGAGACATGGCCGAAGCGGCGCTGCAGCACCTTGAGCACCGCGTCTTCCTCGGGCTCGCAGGAGCTGAGCGTGACATGGCCGCCCTCGCCGCCTATGGCCAGCTGGCCGGCGAGCAGACCTGAGACCCCAAGGCCGGTGCCCGGGCCGACCAGGCCCAGCGGCGCACCATCGACAGCCATGCCGCCACCGACCTGGCGGCGCGCCTCAGGCGCCAGCGCGGGCAAGGACAGCGCCAGCGCCGTGAAGTCATTCAGCACCACCAGCCGCTCAGCGCCCATCGCCTGCTGCAGCGCGGCGATCGAGAAACCCCAGTGGTGGTTGGTCATCTGCACATGGTCGCCGGTGATGGCGGTGGCAATGCCGATGGCGCACCAGCGCGGGCGGCCCTCACCACGCGCGGCCAGGTGGTGTTGCAGCGCATCCCACAAGGTCTGAAAGTCGGCGCACGCATAGCTGGTCATGCCCATCAACGGGCCCTGCGCCACATACTGGCTGGCAAAGCGCACATTGGTGCCGCCGACATCGGCCACCAGGCGGGGAAAGCTGTTCGACTTCATTCTCTGGGCACTCCAATATCAGGAAAACAGCGTCAGGCCTTGGGCGTCGAAGGCCAGCACATGCTCGGCCTCGAATTGCAGCCGCACCGGCTGGTGGCGTTGCAGCGCCAGGCCCTCCGCCGCACCGAGCTTGACGGAGACGATGTCTTCGACTCCGACCACGCGCACATAGGCCAGGCAGGCATCACCCAGATGCTCGACCAGCTCCAGCGTGCCGGCAAGACCCGGCCCTGCATCACCCGGCACGCAGCGCAGATGCTCGGGCCGCAGGCCGACGCTGGCGGTGCCGGCGGGCAGCGGGCACTGCATCAAGGCGGCGGGCAGGAAGTTGATGCGCGGCGAGCCCAGAAAGCCGGCGACGAAGCGGTTCACCGGCCGGCGATAGACCTCCATCGGCGGGCCGACCTGCTCGATGCGGCCGCCATTGAACACGGCGATGCGGTCGCCCAAGGTCATCGCCTCGACCTGATCGTGGGTGACGTAGATGATGGTGGCGCCCAGTCGCTCGTGCAGGCGCGACAGCTCGACCCGCATCTCGTTGCGCAGCGAGGCATCCAGGTTCGACAGCGGCTCGTCGAACAGAAACACCTGCGGCTCGCGCACGATCGCCCGGCCTATGGCCACGCGCTGGCGCTGGCCGCCCGACAGCTCCTTGGGCCGGCGCGCCAGCAGCGGCTCCAGCTGCAGGCTGCATGCGGCCTTCAGCACCGCCTCGTTGACCGTGGCCTTGGAGGCGCCGGACATCTTCAGCCCGAAGCCCATGTTTTCGGCCACTGTCATGTGCGGATAAAGCGCATAGCTCTGGAACACCATGGCCACGCCGCGCTGGGCGGGCGCTACGTCTGTGACCTCGCGCTCGCCGATGAAGATCTGGCCGGCGCTGACGTCTTCCAGGCCGGCGAGCATGCGCAAGGACGTGCTCTTGCCGCAGCCCGAGGGGCCGACCAGGACCATGAACTCGCCGTCGTGGACGTCGAGATCCAGATTTTGCACGACGGGCGGGTTGTTGTCGTAGGCCTTGCTGACGCCTTTGAAGCTGAGACTCCCCATCTCAGTGACTCCAGCGCGCTTGGCTTGCCGTTTGAAATGTGGGCCGGCAGCGACGAGGGCGCGCCGGCCGCTGCGGGCTGAAGCATCGTCCGTCCCTGCACGGGCCGAACATCGGCTTCTTTATGCCCGCTGCGGCCGGCACACCCTCATCGCTGCTGCACAGTGTGTGCACGGCGCGCCCGGTTCTGGGTTGGTAGCCACCAGCGCATCCGCAGAGGGGGTGGGGGGCCGGCCACGGCGGGCATAGAGAAGCTGGAGGTCGGTCCGAAGGGACCGGCCCAAGCTTCAGCCCGCAGTGGCCGGCCCCCCGGCGCCTCTGCCGCTCCATCGCAGCGAGGCGCAATTCACCGTCACCGAGTGATGAGTCGATCCGCTTCATCTTAGGCCTTCAAATCGTGATGGGCGGCAATGAACTCGCGGTACCAGTTCGCGCTGTCCTTGGCCAGGCGCTGCTGAGTGGCGTAATCCACATGGAACAGTCCGAAGCGCTTGGTGTAGCCCGAGTTCCACTCGAAGTTGTCGAGCAGGCTCCAGTAGAAATAGCCGCGCACATCCGCGCCCAGATCGATCGCGCTGGCCAGTGCGCGCAGGTGCTCGCGCAGATAGGCAATGCGCTCGTGGTCGGTGACGCGGCCGTCCACCACGGTGTCGGCATTCGCCATGCCGTTCTCGGTGATGTAGATAGGCGGCGGCGAGTACTCGCGGGTGATGCGCACCAGATGCTGGGTCAGGGCCTTGGGGTAGATCTCCCAGCCCATGTCGGTGAAGCCCTGCTTGCCCGGGGCCGGCACGGCCGGCAGCCGGGTGCTGATGAAGCTGCGGGTGTAGAAGTTGACGCCCAGAAAGTCCAGTGGCTGCTGGATCAGGGCCAGGTCTTGAGGCTCAATGACCGGCGCATCCTCGCCCAGATGCTCGATCACGTCCGCCGGGTACTGGCCGCGGAAGATCGGGTCCATATACCAGCGCACGTTCAGGCCGTCATCGACGCGGGCGGCGCGGCGGTCGGCCTCGGTGGCCTGGGCCGGGAAGGCCGGCGTGTGATTCAGGACCACGCCCAGCGGCGTCTTGGTCAGGGGTCGCATCGCCTGGATGGCCGCACCATGGGCCATCATCAGATGGTGCGAAACCTGGGCGGCGACGGCGCGGCTGGTCAGGCCCGGGGCGAACTGGGCGGTCTCGTACCCCAGGGTGGCCACGCACCAGGGCTCGTTTAAGGTCGAGAGGCTGGCCAGGCGGTCGCCGAAGCGGCGGGCGACCTCGGCCGCGTAGTCGGCGAACAGCGGCACGATCTGGCGCGAGGCCCAGCCGCCGAATTCGTCGTGCAGGGCGGCGGGCAGGTCCCAGTGGTACAGCGTGGCATGGGGCTTGATGCCGGCGGCCAGCAGCTCGTCGATCAGCTGGTCGTAAAAGGCGAAGCCGGCCTCGTTCCAGGCGCCGCGGCCCCGCGGTTGCAGGCGCGGCCAGGCGAACGAGAAGCGGTAGGCGTCCAGGCCCATCCACTTCATCAACGCCACATCGTCCTTGTAACGGTGGTAGTGGTCGCAGGCGATGTCGATGTTGGTGCCATCGTTGATACGGCCGGGCTCGCGGCAGAAGCGGTCCCAGATCGAGTCGGCCTTGCCGTCGGTCAGGGCGGCGCCTTCGATCTGGGCGGCGCTGGTCGCCGCGCCCCACTGGAAGTCGGGTTTGAAGGCGCGCGCCAGTTCGGCGATGGAGACCGGGGTGTTGTCTGTGGCGTTCATGGATTCAGTTCAGTCAAGCAAGAGAGCTAACCGCGTACGGCGCCCGAGGTCAGGCCAGCCACCAGTCGCCTGGCGCTGAAGAAGAAGACGATCAACAGCGGCAGCATCGCGATGGCACTGCCCATCATCAAAGCGCCCCACTCGGTGTTGTTGGGGCTTTGCATCGAGCGCAGCGCCAGCGGCAGGGTGTAGTTCTCGGCCGAACGCATCACCACCAGCGGTGCGACGAAGTTGTTCCAGGACGAGATGAAGGTGATCAGGCCGAGGGTGCCGAGTGCCGGGCCGAGCAGGGGCAGGACCACGCTCCAGAAGATGCGGAACTCACCGCAGCCGTCCATGCGCGCGGCATCGATCAGGTCGCGATGGATCGCCGAGCCTATGTACTGTCGCATCATGAAGATGCCCAGTGCCCCGGCGGCGGCCGGGATGTAGAGCGCCCGCGGCTGATCGATCCAACCTAAGGCATCCATCACCATGAAGCTGGGGATCATGTTCAGGAAGCTGGGCAGCATCATCGAGGCCAGCACCACGGCGAACAGCTCGCGCTTGAAGCGGAACTCGTAGGTGGCGAAGGCATAGCCGGCCAGCGAGCACAGCAGCAGGTTCAGCGCCGTCGTCATGCTGGCCACGTACAGGCTCATGCCCAGATTGCGCCAGAAGGGCAGGCGCTCCAGCAGCAGGTCGAAGTTGCTGAACGCCGATGTGCCGAACCAGGCCGGTGGCGGCGAGTTGAAGATCTCGGTGCGCGGATGGGTGGCGAAGACGAAGGTGAAGTAGAACGGCGCGATCAGGAGCAGCGCGCCGGCGCCGACCAGCAGCCAGGCCATGGCGGTGGAGGTGGTGTCAGCGCGCCGCATGTTCACCCCCCACCTGACGACCGAACAGCCGGCTGTTCAGCCAGGTCAGCACCGCGATGACGATGAACAGCAGCCAGGACACGGCCGAGGCGGTACCGAAGTCGCCATCCGAGAAGGCCAGCCGGTACATGAAGATGGCCGTGGTCATCACCGACTGGCTGACGCCTTTCTCGATGTCCACCAGGATGAAGGGCTCCTCGAACAGCTGCAGATTGCCGATGAGGGTCAGGGTGACGGCGAAGAACATCATCGGCTTCAGCAGCGGCAGGGTGATGTAGCGGAACTGCTGCCACTCGCCGGCACCGTCGAGCGTGGCGGCCTCGAAAAGATCCTTGTCGATGACCTGCAGTGCCGACAGATAGAGCACCACATTCCAGCCCAGGAAGCGCCAGAACACGACGAAGGCCACGGCCGGCTTGGTGTAGGCGGCCTGGCCCAGCCAGTCGATGCTCTCGGCCGGCATCAAGCTGCCCAGCAGCGGCACCCGGGTCAGTTCGGCGAGCACCGCGTTGATCACGCCATAGTCCTTGGACAGCAGCGTGCTGAAGATCAGCGCGATGGCCACGCTGGAGGTGATGTAGGGCAGGAAGTAGGCCCCGACCACGGCATTGCGCGTGCGCTTGAGACGCCGGTTGATGAAGTAGGCCAGCGGCAGGGCCAGCAGGTGCTGGGGCAGGCCGGAGACGATGGCGAACCACAGCGTGTTGTAGAGCGATTTGTGGAACCAGGGATCGGTCAGCGCATACCAATAGTTCTCGACGCCGACCCAGCGCATCGCAGCCAGGCCGGCGGCCGGGTCCCACTGGTGCAGCGACAGCCAGATCGAGAAGCCCAGCGGGAACAGGCCGAACACCAGGAACAGCACGAAGAATGGTGCGATGAACAGATAGGGCGCGACGTCGCGGGCTTTGAGTTGACGCATCTTCATCACCACTCAACGGCGCGCGCGGCGCGTGATCAGTGACTTCGCATCGGCCAGCGCCGTCTTGATGTCCTTGCCCTCGGCCACGACCTTCTCGAACTCGTCGCGGATGATGTCGGTGGCCACCGCGTCGTACTTGCTGACCGGAATCGCCGGTACCTTGGCGGCAATGTCACGCCACAGCAGGCGCGCCTTCTGGCCGCCGAGAAAGGCGATGGGCTCGTCCATCAAGACGTCCTGATGCGCGGCGATCAGGGCCGGGAAGGTGTCGAGCACGCGCAGCGAGCTCAGCTGCGTGTCCTTGTTGGCGGTCATGAAACGGATGAAGTCCCAGGCCTCGGGCTTGTGCGCGGCCTTCTTCGGAATCGCATAGAACGAGCCGCCGTAGGAGCCGTATAGCCCGCCGGGCAGATTGGCCGATCGCCACTTGCCCGCGGTGTCGGGCGCGAGCCAGTTCTTCAGATGGCCGGTCAGCCAGGCGCCCATCATCTGCGTGGCGATGCGGCTCTGCTTGAAGCCGGCCGCCCATTCATTGGTCCAGGAGGTCGCCTTGGCATCGAGCCCGGCCTGGCGGGCCTCGCGGCCCAGCTCGAAGGCGCGCACAAAGCGCGGGCTTTCGACCAGCACCTGGCCCTTGGCATCGAAGTAGATGCCCTCGCCGTCCTTCAGGCCGGCTCGCAGTGCGATGTCGCGCAGATCGGCGGCATCGGCCAGCAGGTAGGCGCCGGTGGCGGCCTTGATCTTCTTGCCGGCGGCGATGTAGCTGGCCCAGTCCTTGGTCAGGTCGGCCTCGGTGACGCCGGCCTTGTCGATGATGTCCTTGCGGTAGAGCAGGGTGCCCGGGCCGATGTCGGTGGGCATGGCGGCCAGCGCGCCGGTGCTGCTGGTGGCCTGGGTGTAGGTGTAGCGCACGAATTGGTCGCGCAGGGCCAGGCCGTTGAACGGCGGCTTGGCCAGATCCTCCAGGCCGCCGCTCTCGGCGAACTTGCCGATGAAGCGCAGGTCCAGCGCCATCACATCGGGCAGGCCCGAGCCGGTGGCCAGGGCCGTGGTCATCGCGGTGTGATGGTCGGCGTACTGCAGCGAGATGATCTTCAGCTCGACGTTCGGGTACTGCTTGTTCCAGGCCGGCACGGCCGCCTTGGCGGCGCGGTCCAGATCGGGGAAGGTGGCCACGGTCAGCGTGATCTTCTGCTGCGCTTGCGCCGGGGCAAGCAGGGTGGCAGACAAAGGGACAAGTAGGGCCAGGGTGACGAGCTTCATGGACATAGGGGCGGTCTCCATTGAGGTTCCCTCGGATTAGAGCCTCAACGGAGGAGTTTCAAGGGCCCGGGCGAAGGCCAGTGCAAGGCCCGGGCATACACACAATCCCTCCCCGCTTTAAAAGTTGTAGCCCGCGTTGATCGCGAAGGTGCGCGGTGCGATGTACTGCGCCGTCCAGATCGGATTAGCGAAGGAGCCCGCACTGCCGGCGCTGGTCTTGACCCGGGCGTCCGACAGATTGCGCACGAAGGCGTCGATGTACCAGTTCTTCTTGGAGCTGTAGCGCAGGCCCACATCGGCGGTCGAGTAGGCCTTCTGGCGGTCACCATCACCGAGGTTGAAGACCGACAGCCAGTTCGCCGTCTGGTAGTGGTAGCTGATGCGCGGCGCCAGCGAGTTGCCATCGCTGAGATTGAAGGTGTGCTCGTACTGCAGTTGCAGCGCGAATTTGGGCGCGTGCGGCAGCTCGTTGCCGGTGACCTTCAGACAGTTGCCGCCCAGCGCCGGGTCGAAGCAGGCCGGCAGCTGATAGTCGTTCGATGCGGCGACGAGTTCCCCGAGCTTGGTTTTTGTGTACGACAGGGTCAGCCCCAGCTTACCGTCCTGGCCGATGCGGGCGGCCAGCTCGGCCTCCAGCCCTGAGACCTTGGCGCCCTCGGCATTGCTGTAGGCGAACTGGCGGTTGCCGTTGACGATCACCGGCGCACTGAACTGGAAGTCCTTGAAATCCATGTGGTACGCACTCAGATTGAAGGTCATCCGGCCGTCCATCAGCGTGCTCTTCAGGCCCGCTTCGTAATTGGTCAGGGTCTCGGGGCCGTAGTGCAGGCCGCCGTCGCCCGAGCCACCTGACTTGTAGCCGGTGGAGATGCTGGCATAGGCCATCACGTCCTTGCTGAGGTCGTAGTTGGCGCGCAGCAGATAGGTGCTCTTGCTGCCGGTGTAGTGCGCGTCATTGATATTGCCGGCGCTGTAGCCGTTGCCCGGCTTGGTGGGATCCAGGCCGGCGTTCAGCGGCACTTGCGGCACGGTCGCGTCATAGGTCCAGAACCAGCCGCGGCCACCGATGTTCTTGCGGTCGTCATGGGTGTAGCGCGCACCGGCCGTCAGGTGCAGCGCATCGCTGACGTTGAAGGTGACCTGGCCGAACACCGCCTTGGTGTCCACCGTCTCCTTGGGCTGGATGAAGGAGCCCTGCCAGCCCACGGTGCCCTGCTGGGTGCCGTTCATGATCGGAATGTCGAAGCGTATGCCGTTGTCCTCGGCCGCGTAGTACAGGCCCAGCATCCAGTCCAGGTTCTTCTTTCCGGTGGACTGCAGGGTCAGCTCATGGCTGTAGTTGTTGTACTTGGACCAGACGGTGTTGTCTTCCTGATGATTGGCACCGGTGGTGAAGCTGGTGGGCACCTGCACCCCCAGATCCTGGTCATAGGTGCCCGAGCCCTTGAAGCGGCCTATGCCCGCCACATAGGCCAGGCTCATGCCATTGAAGTCGTACTCGACGCGGCTGCGCACGGCGGTGGCGTCACGCGACAGCGAGGGTGCGGTGTCGATCAAGGCAGACCAGAACTTCTCGCCCGCGCGCGGCGTCTGCATCAGGCTCATCGACGGTGTGCCGCGGTCGCGGAACTGCTCGAACGACAGATCCCACCGCAGTTCGTTCGAGGGCTTGAACAGGAAGCTGACCCGTGCCGCGCTCTGGTTCTGCGCGTTGTATTTCGGGCCGCCCTGCACGAACAGATTCGGGTTCAGCGCCTGGAAGCCGGTCAGACTGCCGCCGTTGCCGGCCGCGTAGGCGGCCTGCTGGCTGGCCAGCGAGAGTTGGGGCGAGCGCTGATAGTCCACATAGCCGTCATGCTGCTCGTGGACGAAGGCAAAACGCATGGCCAGCGTGTCGCTGATCGGGATGTTGACGGCGCCGCGTCCGCCGATGCGGTTGTAGCTGCCGATGCCGCCCTCGAAGTAGCCGGCCTGGCTCTTCAGCATCGGCTTGGCGGTCTTCAGATTGATGGTGCCGACGGTAGAGTTGCGGCCCCACAGCGTGCCCTGCGGTCCGCGCAGCACTTCCAGACCGTCCAGGTCGAACAGCAGCGTCGACGCGCCCTCGGGCCGCGGCGAGAACACGCCATCGACGAACAGCGCGACCTCGGGATCGGCGTACTCGGTCTTGGCGCTGTCGTTGCCGATGCCGCGCAGGGTGATGCTGACGATGCCATGGTCACCCTGGCCCGTGCCCTGCAGGCTGGGCACCAGGTTGAAGACATCGAGCAGGGTCTGGGCGTGCACGTCTTCCAGTGCCGAGGCACTGACGGCGGTGATGGCCACCGGGGTCTTCTGCAGCGAGGTCGTCTTCTTGGTGGCCGTCACGGTGACCACGGGCAGCTTGGTCGGATCGGCTGCCGTGCCCTCGGCCGGGGCCGTCTGCGCACAGACCGAGCCGGCGCCGGCCAGCAGCGTGATCACGGCCAGCTGGACGGGCGTGCCCAGAAACATCCGGGGCTTGGGTGAGCGAGTCGTCATGTTGTCTCCTGTTGTGGATGGGTGCTTGGCACCCAGCGGTTGGCCTGTCGTCGGCCTTTGTTCGCCGGCTAGCGGCGGCATTTCTCATGATCCGGGGCGGATGGTAATCAGCCGATGACAACGTTGTCAATTGGATTTTCAAGGTTTTATGACAACGTTGTCGTTTTCCCTAGTTCGCCTACTCTCGGCGGCCGCTCGACACTACAGTTGCAGCAGTGTCTGCCACGGTTTGTTTCGAAAAAGGTGAAACGCATGAAGCCCATCCAAGAGGTCCTGATCGTCGGCGGCGGCACGGCCGGCTGGCTGACCGCCGCCTTTCTGGCCAAGACGCTGGGCACGGCCGCTGGGGGGGTGAAGGTCACGTTGATCGAGTCCAGCGAGATCGGCATCATCGGCGTTGGCGAGGGCACCTTCCCGTCGATCAAGGGCACCCTGGCGGCCATAGGCATCGACGAAGCGCGCTTCATCCGCGCCTGCAATGCGACTTTCAAGCAGGGCATACGCTTCGACCACTGGGTGAGGCCGCCCGGCACGGCCGGCCATGACCACTACTTCCATCCGTTCAGTGCGCCCAGCCAACGCCCCGGTGGGCCGGAGCTGCTGCCCTATTGGCTGCTCGGCGCAGCCGGCGGCAACACGGCGTTTGCCGAGGCCGCGACCTTGCAGAAGCGCGTGGCCGATGCCTCGCACGGCCCGAAGCGCGTCACCGATGCGGACTTCGTCGGCCCGCTCAACTACGCCTATCACTTCGATGCGGGCCGCTTTGCCTCGCTGCTGTGCGAGCACGGCCGGTCGCTGGGCGTGAAGCAGCTGATCGGCACGGTGGAGCGGGTCGAGCTGGCCGAGGACGGTGCGATCGCCTCGGTCGTGACGCGCGAACACGGCACGCTGGAGGCCGACCTCTACATCGACTGCACCGGCTTTCGCGCCGCGCTGATCGGCACCGCGCTGGGCTCGCCGTTCCGCAACATCAATGACCAGCTGTTCGTTGACCGCGCGGTGGCCGTGCAGGTGCCCTACGAGCGGCCGGATCGGCCGATCGCCTCGTACACCATCTCCACCGCCCACGAGGCCGGCTGGACCTGGGACATCGGCCTGCAGCAATGCCGTGGCGTCGGCTACGTCTACTCCAGCCGCCACACCGACGATGGCCGCGCCGAGGAGGTGCTGCGCGGCTACATCGGCCCGGCCGCCGAGACGCTGAGCCCGCGGCTCTTGAAGCTCAATGTCGGCTACCGCGAGGTGCAGTGGGTGAAGAACTGCGTGGCCGTGGGCCTGAGTGGAGGCTTTCTGGAACCGCTCGAATCATCGGGCATAGGCCTGATCGAGACGGCTGCCTATCTGATCGGATTTCTGTTCCCGGCCGATGGCAACACCGCCCCGGCGGCCAGGCAGTTCAACGAGCAGATGAGGGCACGCTACGAGCGCATTGTCGATTTTGTGAAGATGCATTACTGCCTGACGCAGCGCAGCGACACCGCCTTCTGGCGCGACAACGCCGATCCGCGCTCCGTGCCCGAGTCACTGCAGCAGAGGCTGACGATGTGGCGCTGCCGCCCGCCGCACCGGCTGGACTTCATCACCGATCTGGAGATGTACCCGCCTTCGAGCTGGCAGTACGTTCTGCACGGCATGGAATTCGGCTGCGACATCAGCGCCAGCCGCGCCGCCTATCCGCGCATCGACGACGCGCGCAAGGAGTTCCAGGTGATCCGCCAGCTGGGCGAGCATGCGCTGAGCGATCTGCCCATGCACCGGGCGCTGGTTGAGCGCATATGCGCCCGTGACACTGCGACAATGCGCACTCCCTGAACGCCAAGGCCCGCCGTGAACACGACCGAGATCTTCCTGCTGGCGATGCTGCTCATCCTGTCGCTGCCCTATCTGACCTGGCGGCTGCTGAAGACCGAGTACTTCGCGCCGCTGGTGGTGGTGCAGATCGTCGCCGGCATCCTGTTGGGCCCCGGCGTGCTGGGTGCCGCCTATCCGGCCTACTACGAGTTCGTCTTCAACCCGCAGGTGATCCAGTCGCTGAACGGCATTGCCTGGTGGGCGGTGATGCTGTTCGTCTGGATCGCCGGCATCGAGCTGGACCTGCATGCCGCCTGGAAGCACCGGCGCGAGAGCGGCATCACCGCCGGTCTTGGCCTCGGAGCACCGCTGCTGCTGGGCTGCGTGGCTGCCATCGCGATGCTGGCCATGCCAGGCTGGGTAGGCGCCAAGGCCCTGACCTGGCAGTTCGTGCTCGGCGTGGGCATGGCCTGCGCGGTCACCGCACTGCCCATCCTGATCCTGTTCATGGAGAAGCTGGAGCTGCTGCGCCAGCCCATCGGTCAGCGCATCCTGCGTTATGCGAGCCTCGATGATGTGGCGATCTGGGGCGTGCTGGCGCTGATCTTGATGGACTGGCAGCGTGTGGGCCGCCAGGCCGCCTTCATCGCGGCCTTTGCGCTGCTGGGCTTTGCCTTTCGCAAGCTGATGGTCCGCCTGCCGCAGACCGACCGCTGGTATGTCGGTCTGATCTGGCTGGTGGCCTGCAGCTTCGGTGCCGATTGGGCCGGCCTGCACTTCATGGTCGGGGCCTTCCTGGCCGGCGTGGTCATGGATGCGCGCTGGTTCGACCAGAAGCAGCTCGACTCCTTGCGCCACCAGGTGCTGCTGGTGCTGATGCCGGTGTTCTTCCTGAGCACCGGCTTGCGCACCAACTGGGCCGTAGGCGGCAGCGCGGTGTTTGTCGCCGCCGCCTGGCTGCTGCTGGCCTCGGTGAGTGGCAAGCTGGCCGGCGTGCATCTGGCGGGGCGCATTCTGCGCTGGGCGCCCGGCGAGGCCTCGCTGATCGGCTGGCTGTTGCAGACCAAGGCCCTGATCATGATCATCTTCGCCAACATCCTGCTGGACAAGCAGATCATCACCAACGAGACCTTCACCGCCCTGCTGTTGATGGCCGTGGCCAGCACGATGCTGACGGTGCCCGTTGTCAACCCGATGCTCAGGCGGCTGAGCGGCCTGTTCGCCAAGGCCGGCTGAGCGCTATCGCTTGCGGGCCTTGCCGGCCACGCGCGCCGGGCGGTCGAATGGCGCGCTGGTCGAATCGCGCACCACCAGCTCGTAGGGCAGCACGCGGTGCAGGCTGGCCTCGGTCGGCGGCTCGGCATCGCCGCGGTTCGCGCCTATCAGCATCTCCACCGCAGTGCGCGCCATCTGGTCCACCGGCTGGCGCACCGTGGTCAGTGGCGGCCAGACCAGGCCGGCTGCCGGTGAATCGTCGAAGCCGGCGATCGACAGATCGGCCGGCACGGCCAGTCCCAGGCGCTGCGCCGCAGCCAGCACGCCCAGCGCCATATCGTCATTGCTGGCAAACACGGCGGTCGGTCTCACACGCCGGCTGAGCAGCTGGTGCGCGCCTTCGACGCCGGTCTTGAAGGTGAAGTCGCCCTGGTGCACCAGCTCGGCATCGACGGCCAAGCCGTGGGCACGCATCGCATTGGCAAAGCCCTGATAGCGTCGCGCCGAGGCCGCCTGGTCGGTCGCGCCCTTGATGAAGGCGATGCGCTCATGGCCCAGGCTGATCAGGAGATTGGTCACCTCCTCGGCCGCATGCACATCGTCCATGCAGACGCTGGGCTGACCCAAGACCCGCCGTCCCGGCGACATCAGCACGCAGGGCGTCTGGCTTTCACGCAGGGCCTTCAGCACCTTTGGGTTGTCGCACAGCGGCGGCGTCAGCACCATGCCGTCGGGGCGCAGCGCCGAGACCATGCGCTCGACCTGTTGGTCGATATCGGCCGCGTCGTTGTGCAGCGACTCCACCACCAGGTGGTAGCCAGCCTCGCGGCAGCGCAGGGTGGCGCCCTTCTGCACACCGGCCACAAAGGCCGCGCTGGGGTCGTAGTAGAGCAGGCCGATCAGGAAGGAGCGTGCGCCCGCCAGGCTGCGCGCCGACAGCTTGGGCCGGTACTTCAGCGCCGCCACTACCTTGAGCACCTGCTCGCGTGTGGCCTCCTGCACGCCGGGCTCGTGATTGAGCACCCGCGACACCGTCTTGATCGACACGCCGGCCTGTGCGGCCACATCCACAATCGTCGGTGCTGAACCTGCTCTGCTTGCCACGGGGCTTGATCCTTTAGTGAAGGGAGCACTGTGCCACAGACAAAGAAAAAGCCGGCCGTCCTTGCGGACGCCGGCTTTCGCAACAGGCGGAGCCCTGCTTACTTCTTGGCCTTCTTGGCGGCAGGCTTGGCAGCCGGCTTTGCAGCAGCCTTGGCGGCGGGCTTGGCAGCCTTGGCCGGAGCGGCAGCGACCTTGGCGGCCTTGCGTGCGGCGGCCTTCGGATCAACGGCAGCCTTGAAGGTGGCGCCCGGGGTGAACTTGGGCAGCTTGGCGGCGGCGATCTTGATCTTGGCGCCGGTGCTGGGGTTCACGCCCGAACGGGCGGCACGTGCGTGCTGCTTGAACGAACCAAAGCCAGGGATGGCAACTGCGCCGCCCTTTTTCACCGTGGTGACGACTGCGTCCAGCAGCGTCTCGAGGATGCGGCCGGCTTCGGCCTTGGTCAGCGCATGCTTGGTGGCCAGGTGTTCAATCAGTTCGGTCTTGTTCATTCCAGAGTCTTTTCTCAAGTGATGCCCGACCATCTCGGGCGGCGCTATTGTCGTTGAAACGCCGAGCCTGGCTGGGAGCGGGCCGCTGCGCCGGGTCGCCAACAAGTGAATCCTGCTCAGATTCGCCGTCTGCGCAGGTCCGCGCCGACGGTTGACAGGCCATGGCAGCCGCCTTACATTCCGTCAACTCCTCTATAGGTCTAGATGAATATGACATCACCCTCGCTGAAGCTTGTCGGTCAGTCCGCAGGCCAGAGCCGCTACGGTGCGCTGGCTGCGGCGCTGAAGGCTCGCATCGTCGCCGGTGAATGGCCGCCGGGCAGCGCCTTGCCGGCCGAGCAGACCTTGGCTGCCGAGCATGGCGTGGCCCTGGGCACGATGCGTCAGGCTCTGGCCCTGCTGGTTGATGAGGGTCTGGTCAAGCGCATCCATGGCCGGGGCACCTTCGTCTGCTCGGGCCTTAGCGGCGCGCCGATGCTGCGCTTCTTCCGCTTCGGTGACGGCACGGGCGAGGTGCCGGTGTCGCGCATCGTCTCGCGCCAGGTGCTGGCCGCTCCGGCCGCCGTGGCGCGGGCCCTCGGTGTCGGGCCTGGCGACGCGGCGCTGCGCCTGCGCCGCCTGCGCTCGCTCGACGATGTGCCCCGGCTGATCGAGGAGATATGGCTGCCGCTGCCGCGCTGCGCGGCCTTGCAAGACGGTGACCCCTCCGCCTGGGGCGATCTGCTCTACCCGCATCTGGCGGCGGCATGCGGCCTGCATGTGCACCGCGCCGTCGATGAGATCGGCTTCGGCCAGCTCAGCGCCGCCGACGCGAAGGCCTTGAAGCTGCCGACCGGCCATCCCTGTGCGGTGGTACGGCGGCAGGCCTTCGATCTGGCCGGGCATTGCGTCGAATGCCGCACCACGCGTGGCGATGCGAATGCCTTCCAGTACACCGTGTCCATTACCTGAAAGGGACGATCTTGAGTTCAAAGCCTTGTTCTTCGCCGACCCGCCGACAGGTTCTGGGGGCGGCGCTGGGGTCGGCGTTGCTGCCCTGGTATGCCACCGATGCGGCGGCCGCCATTGCCGGCGGCAAGACGATCACGCTGGTCGTCTCCTATCCGCCCGGCGGCGGCGCCGACCTGATCGCCCGGTTGATTGCGCCGAAGCTGGCCGAGGCCCTGGGGCAGCCGGTGATCGTCGAGAACAGGCCCGGCGCCAGCGGCACGATTGCCGCCGGCCAGGTGGCCCGCGCCGCGCCCGATGGCACGACGCTTCTCGTCGATGCCTCCTCGTTCGCCGTCAATCCGGCGCTGTTCGCCAAGCTGCCCTACGACACCGCCGCCGCCTTCGAGCCGCTGGGGGTGATCGCGCAGTTTGCCAATGTGCTGGTCTGCACGCCGAGCTTCGAGGCCAGGACAGTGGCCGATGTGATACGCCTGGCGCGCGCCAAGCCCCGCCAGATTGCCTATGCCTCATCGGGCAATGGCTCGGCCCAGCACCTGGCCGGCGCGCTGTTCGAGGAGTTGGCCAAGGTTCAGCTGAACCATGTGCCCTACCGCGGCGGCGGCCCGGCGCTGACCGACGTGATGGGCGGCCAGGTGCCCCTGTTCTTTGCCAATGTGGCCTCGTCCATGGGCCATATCCAGGCCGGCAAGCTGCGGGCCTTGGCGGTCACGGCCAAGCTGCGTACGCGGGCCTTGCCCGAGGTGCCGACGATGGACGAGATGGGCGTCAAGGGCCATGAGGTGCTTGAATGGAACCCGGTGCTGGCACCGGCCGGCCTGGCCCCTGCGGTCAAGGCCAGCCTGGTGGCCGCCCTGCGCAAGGTCAAGGACGATGCCGAGGTGGTCGGCCGCGTGCGCACTTTGGGCGGCGACATCTTCGCCGGCGACGAGACCCAGGCCGCCGCCTTTCTGAAGCAGCAACAGGCGCTGTGGGCCAAGGTGGTCCGGCAGCAGGGCATCAACCGCGATTGAGCGCGTGATGAGCACATCGCCAAGTGTGGCTGGCTGGGACTGTCACGTCCATGTCTTCGATGCGGCGGCACCGGTGCTGGCCGGGCACTACCGGCCGCAAACGCGGACCCTGGCCGAGATCGAGGTCCGCGCCGCCGCCGAGGGCGTGAGCCGCCTGGTGCTGGTGCAGCCCAGCGTCTATGGCTGCGACAACGCGCTGCTGCTTCGCGCGCTGCAAGCGGGTGCCGGACGCCATCGCGGCGTGGCGGTGGTCGATGCCGACCTGGCGGAGGCCCAGCTCGACGCGCTGCATGCTGCCGGCGTGCGCGGTATCCGCTTCAACCAGGTGTCGCCGGTGGGCTCGTCGCAGTCTCCCGCCGAAGCGCTGCAGCGGCTGGCACCGCGCCTGCTCGAGCGCGGCTGGCATGTGCAGTGGTATGTGCGCCGCGGCGACCTGCCGGCGCTGCTGCCGCTGCAGCGCGAGACCGGCCTGGTCTTTGTACTCGACCATCTCGCCGGCATCGAGGCCGGCACTGCTGCGGGCGACCCGGCCTGGGACTCGCTCGCTGCCCTGGCCGACGGCGGCGCCTGGGTCAAGCTGTCGGGCTGGTACAGGCTGGGCGCCAACCCGCCCTTGTTCGATGCGATGCATGTTCCGCTGGCCCGCGTTGCCGGCCTGTTCGGCGGTCGCATGGTCTGGGGCTCGGACTGGCCGCACACCAGCCTGGACCCGGCCGCCGACCTGCCCTATGCCGCCACCTGGCGGCCGGTGCCCGCGGTGCTGACCGCGGCCCTGGCCGACGCCGTGCGTCGCGAGTATCCACTGCAGCTGTATGGCTGACACCCACGAGAGCCCATCGGCCATACTGGCCGGGTCCCGATCACCCCCTCCACAGGACTTCCTCACCATGAACCACCTTCCCCTGACCCGCCGCGGCGCCATGCAAATGGTCGGCGCTGCCTCGGCCGCCGCCCTGCTCCCTGCCGCGGCCCGTGCCCAGGCCGCCTGGCCCAGCAAGTCGGTGCGCTTCGTCGTGCCTTTCGCGCCGGGCGGCAGCTCCGAGATCGTGGCCCGCGCCACCGCCGCCGAGCTGGGCAAGCTGCTGGGCCAGAGCGTGTTCGTGGACAATAAGCCCGGCGCGGCCGGCAATGTGGCCATGGGCGAGGTGGCCCGCGCGGAGGATCAGCACACCGTGATCCTGGGCCATATCGGCACACTGGCCGTCAACCCCTTCATCTTCGACAAGCTGCCCTATGACGCCAAGGCCTTCCGGCCGATCTCGCTGCTGTCCAAGGTGCCAAGCCTCTATGTCGTGCGCCCCGACCTGCCGGTGAAGAACCTGAAGGAGTTCATCGCGCTGGCCAAGTCCAAGCCCGGCCAGCTGAACTACGGATCGGCCGGCAATGGCAGCGCCGGTCATCTGGCCTTCGAGTACCTGAAGATGGAAAGCGGCATCTTCGTGCTGCACGTGCCCTACCGCGGCACCGGCCCGCAGCTGACCGATCTGATGGGCGGGCGTCTCGACGCCGCCGCCGTCGGCGCCCCGGCGGTGATGCAGTTCATCAAGACCGGCAAGCTGCGCTGCATCGCCACCGGCACCACGCAGCGCCTGGCCCAGCTGCCCGATGTGCCCACCGTGGCCGAGCAGGGTTTCCCGGGCTTCGAGATGACCCAGTGGTACGGCCTGCTCGCGCCGGCCTCGCTGCCGCAGGCCCATGCCGACAAGCTGGCCCTGGCCACTGCCCGTGCGATCAAGGAGCCCTCGGCGGTGAAGCTGCTGGAGAGCGAGGCCGCCATCGTCGTCGGCAGCACCGCGCCCGAGTTCGCCCGCTTCATCGAGCAGGAGCAGCAACGCTGGAAGCCGGTGATCGCGCGGGCCAAGATCAAGCCGGATTGATCTTTTCCGTCGGGCTGTCGATTTCGTCCAGCCTCGTTCGTCGTCTGTCCGCAGGCATGCTGTTTGCCCGCTCTGTGCAACCCGTTCAAAGGAGACCGCAATGAGCTATGTCGATGGATTCGTGGCCGCCGTGCCCACCGCCAACAAGGAGGCCTACCGCGCGCATGCCGCGCTGATGGCGCCGCTGTTCAAGGAGCATGGCGCCCTGACGGTGGTCGAATGCTGGGGCGACGATGTGCCCGAGGGCAAGCTGACCTCGTTCACGATGGCCGTCAAGCGCGAGGACAACGAGGCGGTGGTGTTCTCATGGATCACCTGGCCCTCGCGCCAGGTGCGTGACGCGGGCTGGGAAGAGGTCATGGCCGACCCGCGCATGCAGTCGGGGGAGAACCCCTTGCCTTTCGACGGCAAGCGCCTGATCTACGGCGGCTTCGAGATGATGATGAGCGTCTGACCTCGACCGGCAGGAGACGAACATGCAACTCAAGATCACCCCCTTTCTGTGGTACGCCACCGAGGCCGAGGAGGCCGCCGCGTTCTACGCCTCCATCTTCCCGAACTCGCGCATCGTCCGCGTCACCACCCTGCCCAGCGAGTCGCCCAGCGGCCCGCCGGGCTCGGTCAAGCTGGTGGATTTCGAGCTGTTCGGCCAGCCCTTCACGGCGATGACGGCTGGCCCGCTGGATCCGTTCAACCACGCGATCTCGTTCTCGGTCAGCTGCGCCGACCAGGCCGAGCTTGACCGCTACTGGAATGCGCTGCTGGTTGGCGGCAGCACCGAGGCCTGCGGCTGGCTGAAGGACCGCTACGGCCTGAGCTGGCAGATCGTGCCGGCGGTGCTGGCCGAGATGATGGCCGAGCCCGACCGCGCCAAGGCCAAGCGCGCGGCCGATGCGATGCTGCAGATGATCAAGATCGACATCGCGACCTTGCAGGCGGCTTACGAGGGCGCTTGACGCGTCACTCGTAGCTCAGCGCCCGCGCCGCCGAAATCCGCGAGGCCCTGTGGGCCGGCCAGGCGCAGGCCAGCAGCGAAACCCCCAGCATGATGGCCAGCCAGACCAGCGCGGTGGCGGCCGACGGCATCGCCTGCACCGGCACCGGGAACATGATGCGGCCGAAGGCCTCGGCCAGCAGCAGGCTCATCGGTGCCGACAGCGGCAGTGACAGCCCCCAGGCCAGCACCACGATGACCAGGCCCTCGGCCTGCACCAGCAGCTGTATCGTGCGGCCGGGGGCGCCGATCGCGCGCAGCACGCCGATCTCTCGGGTGCGCTCCAGCACGCCCATGCCCATCGTCGAGGCCAGGCCCATGCCGCCGACGACAATCATCACCCAGGCCATGGCGCCCAGAAAATCGACGACCATCAGCAAATGGTCCTCGACGATGCGCCGGCCCTCGCTTTGCAACTGGCTGCTCGACATCGGCATGCCTGCCTCGGTCAGCGCGGCGCGCAGGCGCTGGATCGCGTCGAGCTGCGCGGCGGCGCCGCGCAAGCTTGTGCGCACCACCAGGCTGGTGGCGAGGGCCTCGCCGCCGATAGCGGCCTGCGCGGCATAGGCCAGCGGCTGCAGGCCGCCCTCCACGCTGCCGACGATGCGCCAGCTCTGCGCGCGCCCGTCCATGGTCAGGGCCAGCTCGCTGCCTACCGCCAGTTCGGGATGTTGTCTGAGCCAGGCGCGGTTGACGACCAGGCCCTTGCGGTCAGCGTCACTCAGCCAGCGACCGGCCAGCAGGCGGGGCCGCAGCATCGCCGAGGCGGGCGGCAGGCCCAGCACGGGGAAGCCGTCATCCAGGCCATCGGCCTGCACCCGCGTTGCCCGCTGGCCGCGCCAGGCCTCGGCGGCGGCAATGCCATCGACGGCCAGGGCCGCGGCCTCAAGCTCCGCGGCCGGCTGCGGCTCGACCAGACGCAGCGAGACGTCGTGGCGCTGGTCGGCATAGAGCAGGTCGACCGAGGCGCCGACCGCGCCACGCAGATTGGCCGCCCCCAGATAGACCGCCCCGCCGGCCGCCAGGGCCAGCAAGGTCAGGGCCATGCGCTGACGGCGCCGGAAGGCGTTGCCTATGGCCAGCAGCAGCGGCCGGCTCAGGCTGCCGAACGGCCAGCGCCGGGTCGTGGCCAGTGCCTGGCCGCTGGCGACGATGCCGATGTCGCGCAGCGCCGCGCCGACCGAGACGCGGCAGGCCCGCCGCACCGGCAGCGCCGCGGCCGCCACCGGCAGCAGGCATCCCACCAGCAGTTGCAGGGCGATCGCCCACCAGGGAATGGCATGGCCGGCGATGGGGAAGTTCAGCAGATCGGCCTTGAAGCCGGCGTACTGGCGGCCGATGGCGATGGCCGCCGGCAGGGCGGTCAGCGAGGCCGCCACACCGAGCAGCAGCGCCTGGCTCAGGTACAGCGCCATGATCTGCCGCGGCCCGGCGCCGAGCACCTTGAGGATGCCGATCTCGCGCGACTGGCCGGCCAGCATCGCGGTGATCAGGTTGACGACCAGAAAGGCGCAGACCCCCAGGGCCAGCAGGCCGAAGGCGCCCTGGGTCATCAGCAGCGAGTCCATTTGTGCGGCGTGGATGTGCTGACCGGGCTCGGGCACGTCAACGGCCGACACACGCGCGCCGCTGCGTTCGATCTGCGTCTTGACTGCAGCGGCGATGCGGCGCACGGCGGCCCGGTCCAGTGCCGCATCACGGACGCGGAACTGCAGCTCGTTGAAGCCCGCCGTTGCGCCCAGGCGGGCCAGCGTTGCCGGTGTCGCATAGCCATAGACCAGATGCTCCATCCAGCCCGGCGCCAGGCTGACGTCGCGCACCACGCCGGCCAGCGCCAGCGGCTGGGCCTCGCCCTGGCCCAGCTTCAGCAGCGCCGGTTCGCCGACGCTGGCGCCGGAGAACTCCAGCGACGAGCGCTCGATCAGCCACTCGCCGTCACGCGGCGGCCAGTTGCCGCTGTCCGGCTGCAGGCGGCCCAGTCCGGGGTCGTCGAAATCATCGACGGCATACAGCATCGCATTGCGCCAGCCGCCGCTGCTCTGCACCGCGGCGCGCACGGCCAGCCGGGCGCGCACGGCGGCCAGCTCGGGCATGGACCGCAGCTGCTGCAGCAGGGCCGCATCGATCCGGTCCACGCTCAGCGTGGCCGAGGCCGGCAGGCTGCTGCGGTAGCCCAGCTCGGTGGCGCGTTGCACCAGAGCCCAGGTGTTGAGAACCGCCCCGGCGCCGATCAGGCCTATGGCCACCGCCGCGACGACCAGCAGGCTGCGGGCGCGATGCTGGCCGAGATCGCGCAGCAGCTTCAAGCCGCGTGTATCAAGCATGGAGCAGGGCCTCGGCGGAGGCCCTGACCACACGGCCATCGACCAGCTGGATGCTGCGCATCGCGCGCTGCATCGCATGGCGCTCGTGCGTGACCATGACCACGGTCAGCCCTTCGTCGCGCACCAGCTCGGCCAGCACCTGCAGCAGGGCCTCGGCATTGCGCGAGTCGAGATTGCCGGTCGGCTCGTCGGCAAGCAGGATGGGAGGGTCGTTGGCCAGCGCGCGGGCCACGGCCACGCGCTGCTGCTGGCCCCCGGACAGCGCGGCCGGGAACTTGTCGGCCTGGTCGGCCACGCCCAAACGTTCAAGCAGGCGCAGCGCGCGGCCACGGCGCTCGGCTGCGGGGCCATGTTTGCACAGGTCCATCGGCAGCATCACGTTCTCGGCGGCGGTCAGGGTCGGCAGCAGCTGGAAGAACTGAAACACGATGCCTATGCCCCGCCCGCGCCAGGCCGACAGCGCGCGCTCCGACAGGCTGTGCAGCGCCTGGCCGGCAACGATGACCTCGCCGCTGGCGGGCCGGTCGATGCCGGCCAGCAGATTCAGCAGTGTCGACTTGCCGCTGCCCGATTGGCCGACGATGGCGACGAACTCACCGCGCGCGATCTCGAAGCTGACCTCGCTGAGCGCCGTGAACATGCCACCTGCGCCAGGGTAGGACTTGCTGACGCTATGCAATCGGATGGCGGGGTTTGTCACGGGAGTGTTCCTGCGGTGGTTCGATGGTTGGAACTTTAGGGCGCAAGGCCACAGTGCGGGCGACCGTTCACCGGCCTCAATCGGCAGTTCGGCGAAAGCCGGGCCACGGGCCGCGCTGGCGGCGGCATGCTGGGGCTTGTCGCATCCGTTCAGGTTGGAGTCATCATGAAACGCGCCATGAATTCGTGGGTCCTGGTTCTGCTGCTGGCGGTCCCACCTATCACACAGGCCCAGCAGGGCCTGCCCGCCACCGCGGCGCCGAAGGAGGCCGCCCAGTTCGACTTCCTGATCGGCCAGTGGGAGGTCGAGCTGAGCCCCAAGGTCAATGGCCTGGCGGCGATGATCCATGGCCGGCCCCGTTTGCAGGGCAGCTGGAAGGCCTGGCGGGCTTTCGACGGCTATGGCATCGATGACGAGTTGCGCGTGTTCGATGGCTCGGGCAACCCGGTCACCCTGAATCATGCGCAGCGCATCTATGACGGCAAGACCCAGCGCTGGCTGATCAGCAGCCTGGACGTCTATCGCGCCCGCTTCAGCACCGCCAGCGCCCAGTGGCAGAACGGCGAGATGCGCCTCAACGGCACCGGCAGCACCAATGAAGGCAAGCCGCTGCTGACGCGCAGTCGCTTTTTCGACATCACGCCGGAGCGATTTCGCATGCAGCAGGACCGCTCGCTGGACAACGGCGCCAGCTGGGACGAGGCGGTGCTGACGATCACCGCCAAGCGCATCGCTGCCAAGGCGCCCCGCTGAGTGGGGGGCACAATCGGCGCATCATCATCAACGCACCGGGATTGAACGACGTGCCACGCGCCTGGGTCTGGGTTCCGCTGCTGATCGGCTGGTTGCCGGTGTGGGTGCTGTTCACCGTGCTGTTCATGTCGGTGCACCAGGAGCCCTGGCAGCGCGCGGCGCCGCTGGCCCTGCGGCAGATGCTCACGGCGGCGCTGCTGGGCCTGGTCGTGCACCGGCTGACCGCGCGCCTGCCCTGGCCGTATCCGTTCCGGCTGCGCTTTGTTGCCATCCATGCGCTGTGCGCAGCGGGCTACGCGGTCGCCTGGCTGCTGTTCAACGGCCTGATCGACAGCATCAGGCATGGGCGGCCGGTGCTCAATCTGGGGCCGGGCGCCGTGCCCTACCTGATCACCGGCGTCTGGTTCTACGTGATGATTGCCGGCGTCGGCTATGCCAACCGCACGGCAGAGCGCGCCGCGCAGATCGCCATGCTGGAGGCACGCAGCCAGCTCGCCGCGCTGCGCATGCAGCTGCAGCCGCACTTCCTGTTCAATGCGCTGCACACCGTGGTGCAGCTGATCCCCATCGACCCGCGCGGCGCCGTGCGCGCCACCGAGCAACTGGCCGGCCTGCTGCGCACGACCATAGAGGAGCAGCGCGACCTCGTGCCGCTGCAGGCCGAGTGGGCCTTTGTGCAGCGCTATCTGGCGATCGAGGGCATACGCTTTGGCGAGCGGCTGGTGCTGCGCAGCGATATCGATGCCGCCGCCCTGGCCTGCAAGCTGCCTTCGTTCGCGCTGCAGACCCTGGTCGAGAACGCCGTGCGCCACGCCGCCGCGCCCTCGGTAGAGCCGACCACCCTGCAGATCGCCGCAAGGCTTGATGGCGGGCAGCTGTGCCTGTCCGTGGCCGACGATGGCCCGGGCGCGGACCCGGCACAGCTCGAGCGCGGCGCCGGCACCGGCCTGCGGCGCCTGCGCGAGCGCCTGGCCTGGCTGTATGGTGACAGCGCCCGCCTGCAGTTCCGGAACAACGCGCCCCATGGCCTGATGGTGGAGCTGACCTTGCCTCAACTTGCCGATGACGATGAGTGAGGACGCCCGCGTCTCGGCCCTGGTCGTCGATGACGAGCCGGTCGCCCGCGCCGGCCTGCGCCATATGCTGGCCGAGGTCGAATGGATTGCCTGCATCGGCGAGGCCGGCAATGGCCTGGCGGCCGTCGAGATGATCAACCGCCTGCGGCCGGAGCTGGTGTTCCTGGACATCCAGATGCCCGGCCTGCTGGGCACCGAGCTGCTGGCCCATCTGCAGCACCGTCCCCTGGTCGTGTTCACGACCGCCTATGCCGAGCACGCGGTGGCGGCATTCGAGATCGGTGCGCTGGACTATCTGCTCAAGCCCTTCGGCCCGGAGCGCCTGGCGGCAACGCTGGATCGCGTGCGCGCCGTCGTCGGCGAACCGCTGGCGCCGGCGCTGGAGCGTTTCGGCGAGGCGATGGGGCCGGGGCCGATCAGCCGGCTGTTCGTGCGCAGTGGGCGCGCCATCGTGCCGGTGCCGGTGGACGGCATTGCCTGGATCGAGGCGGTCGGCGACTATCTGGCCCTGCATGTCGGCGCGGCCACCCACCTGCTGAGCCTGTCGCTGAACCGTCTGGAGGCGCGTCTGGACCCGCAGCGCTTTGTGCGCATACACCGCACCCATATCGTCAATCTCGATCATGTCACCGCATTCAGACGCCAGGACGGCGGCGGGCTGGCGGCCGAGCTGCGCGATGGCAGGCTGCTTGCCGTCAGCCGCAGCAAGGCCCAGGAGCTGCGCAGCTGGGCCCGCTGATCTCGACCACGCGCAGCGGCGTGGCGCCGCAATTGCACAGCTGATGCCGAGCCCGGGCCGGCACGTGCAGGGTACAGGGGGCGAGAAAGTGCTGCGGCTCGCCGTCCAGCCGCTGCTTGCCGCTGCCGGCCTGCACCAGCAGCACGCGCTCGCCGGGGTGCACGCTGACATCGGAGCTGGCCCAGGCATCGAGCTCGATCAGGCGTACCTCGAAGCCGGCGCAGCCCAGGGCCGGGCCGGCCACGCACTGGCTGTGCCAGCCGGCGTGCAGTTCGATGGGCAGGACGGCATGGTTGACGATGAGCATGGCGGATGTTCGGGGTGTTGGTGCCCGCAGTCTGCGCATTGCTTGACGCGACCACATCGCCCGAAAGAACCATGCGGCGCCATTCCAGGGGGTGATCCCTGGTGGCAACCCTAGGTCGTCGGGTCTTGCTGCTGCCTTGAGTGCAACCAGGCCGCCGCCTGGCCGCGTGAGGACAGGCCCAGCTTGTCGAAGATATTGGCCACATGGCGCTTCACCGTGTGCGGGCTCAAGTCGAAGGCGCGGGCGATCAGCTTGTTGCTGTCGCCGGCGGCGATGCGCTGCAGCACCTCCAGCTCCCTTGTGCTCAGCGCCTGGGCCGCACCCTGGGCCTGCGCCTGGCTCCCCGGCGGCGTGGTGGCGCGCAGCGCGGCGGTCAGCTCGGCCCAGGTGCGCAGCTGCGCGGCATCGCCCGCCGGCAGGGCACCCTGCCAGTCCTGCTCGGCCAGGCGGGCCAGCACCTGCGGCCCGGCCATCAGCACGCCGCCGCATTCGCCGCTGCCGCGCACCCGCTCGAACACCGGCGCCAGGTGTTGCGCGGCCTCGGCCCGCCCGGCCGGGCCGACCGATTGCAGCAGCGCATCGGCCAGTCGGAGGCGTGTTTCCAGCCCCTGGCCGAACACATCGATATGCTCCTCATGGTCCAGCGCCCGGCGCCAGTGCGTGCAGGCCTGCTCCATCCGCCCCTCGGCCATGGCCAGGTGGGCGGGCAGCGTCATACGTTGATCGACGTCGACGGCCCACTCCGAGGGCGGATAGCTCGCGCGCAGCACGACGGCCAGGCGCTGCAGGGTGGCGCTGTCATCGGCAACCACGGCCACGCGGATGGCATGGAACAGAACGAACGCGAGTTGCTGCGGGCGCTTGTGCTCCGCCTGGCCGGCGCTCATCTGGACGATCAGGCCGGCCATGCAGGCGCTGGCAGCCTCGCGCCGGCCACGCACCGCATGCACCGTGGCCATCAGCATGCTGACCATGGCCTGCACATTGGCCGGACGGCCCAGCCAGCGGCAATGCGCTTCGGCCAGCTCGGCCGAGGCCTCGGCCGCCGCCACGTCGCCGGCCCAGAGCTGCAGCCAGCCGCTGATCATCACATTCACCGCGCCCAGCGCGGTGGTGCCGTCGGGCAGGCGTGCGGCCACGCCATCGACATAGCGCTGCAGCGGCGCTCGCATGCCCTGGGCGCCCACGAAGGTGGGCAGGGGCGAGCACTCATACCATCGCGCCAGGCTTGGCAGCTGTTCCAGGCCCTCGACGATCTCGCGCCACAGCGGGGCGAAGCGGTGGCGCTGGCCGTCGCCCAGCGCATGCCAGCAGGCCGCCAGCTGGGCCCGGCAGCGCGTCTCGGTGTCTATGGGCTGCTGGATCAGGGCCTCGTAGGCCGCCCGGGATGCATGCTCATCGCCCAGGCCGCTGAGCGCGATCGCGTGGTACGACAGCGCACGCAGCTCCAGATTGCGTTCGCCGCGCCGGGCAAAGCCCTGCACGGCCCGCTGCGTGGCCTCGCACATCATGGGCCAGTCCCAGCGCGCCCAGCCGACCAGGCCGCGCACCAGCTGCAGCAGCGGCGCCTGGTCGCGAAACTCGGCCGGAAACTGATCGACGAAGCGCTGCACGGTGGACACGGCGCCCTCGGTCAGCAGCTCGGCGCCGACCTCGCCCAACACCTGCTCGGCCTCGTCCCAGGCACCGGCACGCAGCAGATAACCGATGCGGCGGGCCGGGTCGTCATCGCTACGCGCGGCGCGCTTGAGCAACTCGACCAGCTCGCCCGGGCGCTCGCGGCGCAGGCGGTCGTCCAGGCAGTCGCGGAACAGATCGTGCAGGCTCAAGGTCCGCCCGCTCTCGCCTTCTTCGGCGAGCACGGTCACGAACAGGCCGCGGCGCTCGACCTCCTCCAGCAGCAGCGCCGCCTGGGCATCGCCCGAGACGGCGGCGCAGCGCTCCGGCGTCAGCTCGGGCAGCACCGAGCAGCGCAGCAGGAACAGGCGCAGCGCCTCGGGCATATCGTCCAGCACCTCGGAGGCCATGTAGTCGAACATATGGCGGGTGGTCAAGGTGGCGCCGCCACCGCGCTGGCGGGCGCTCAGCGCCAGGCTCAGGCCGGCGGCCCAACCCTGGGTGCGTTGCAGCAGGCTGTCGGCCTCGATGCGCTGATGGCCCGCCGAGGCCACCAGATGCTCGACCTCGCCCTGATCGAAGCGCAGATCCTCCTGGCGGAATTCGGCCAGCTCGCCGGCCGCCCGCCACTTGGCCAGCGGCAGCGGCGGATCAACCCGGCTGGAGATCACCATGCCCCAGTGCGGCGGCAGTCGTGCGATCAAGAGACCCAGCCAATCGAACACGGCGGGGTCCTCGATGCGGTGGGCATCGTCGATGACGATCAGGCCGCGGGCCACCTCGGTGGCATCCAGCGCATTCAGCAGCTCCGAGGCCAGGGCCTGGCGCGCCGCGCGGCTGCCATCCTGCATGGCCACCATCGCCTCGGGCGAGCTGCGCCAGGGCAGGTCGAACGGGTCCAGCGCCGCCACCAGGCAGGCGGCCAGGCGGTTCAGGTCGTCGTCGGCATCGGCCGCCACCCAGGCCAGGGCGGTGCTGGGTGGCAGGGTGGCGATCTGCTGCGTCAGCGCGGCGGTCTTGCCAAAGCCGGCAGGGGCCGACAGCAGCACCAGGCGGCAGCTGGCCAGCGCCGCGGCCAGCGGCTGGTCCAGCCGGCTGCGCGCGATCAACCCTGGCCGCGGGCGCGGCGGCTGGATCTTGACGCGGGCAAAGGTCGGGGTCTGCATCGGTTGGCTTCCGTCAGCCTGCAGTTTAGTTTCCGTCGCCGCTTCGCAGTCCCAGCAGCACCTGCCCCAGCAATTGCTTGACGAAAGCCGCGTCCAGCGGCGCATGGCCCAGCAGCAGCCGGAAGAACAGCGGGCCGTAGAGCAGGTCCAGGGTCACGTCCAGGTCCAGGCCCTCGCGCAGCTCGCCCCGCTGCAGCGCCTCCTGCAGCAGGCCCCGGCCCTCCTCGCGCCGCGCCAGCACGAAATGGTTGCGGAAGGCCTTGGACAGCTCGGTGTTCGGGTCCGAGGCGGCAATCATGCTGGCCACGCTGCGGCCCCTGGGGCTGCCGAAGGTGTCGGCAATGTCCTGCATCTGCTGGGCCAACGCGGCCTGCAAGGTGCGCGTGCGCTTTGCAATGGCTGCAGGCTGGTCCGAGGGCTGGGCCTCCATCAGCGCCGCCATGGCCACCGCATGGCGGTCGGGCCACCAGCGATAGACCGTCGGCTTGCCGACACCGGCCCGTGCCGCCACCGCCTCCATCGTCACACCGGCAGGGCCCAGCTGGTCCATCAGCTCGCGGGCGGCCTTCAGGATGGCATCGCGCGAGGTCAGGCTGCGCGGGCGGCCGCGGGCGCGGGGCCTGGCCTCCTCCGCATCAGCGGGCTTGACGGTCGCTGGCATTTATGGAACGATACGTAACGTAATTCATCTTTCATAGTTTAACAAGGAGCGAACATGACAGCTGCCCGCACAGTGCCCTCCGGTTGCCTGAAGCCCTATCTGGTCGTGGCCGACGCCGCCCGGGCTATTCGCTTCTACGTACAGGCCTTTGGCGCCACCGAATCCTTCCGCCTGGCCGAGCCCGGCGGCAAGATCGGCCATGCCGAGCTGCGCATAGGTGACTCCTGTTTCATGCTGGCCGACGAATACCCCGACTTCGGCGCTCTGGGGCCGGTGAGCATCGGCGGCACGCCGGTGGCCATCCACCTGTACGTGGCCGATGTGGATGACACGATGGCGCGCGCCGAGGCGCTGGGCGCCACGACGCTGCGCGTCGCCAAGGACGAGTTTTACGGCGACCGCTGCGGCATGCTGATCGACCCCTTCGGCCACCGCTGGCATGTCGCCACCCGGCTGCAGGAAGTGACGCCCGAGGAGATGCAGCGGCGCTGGAGCGAGGCGCTGGCGGGCTAGGGTGTTGCTTTCGTCGAGTCGCCCACGGCCAGGTTCAAGCGGGCGGCCGCTTCGGCGAGCTGCACCACGGTGTCGCGCAGCAGGGGCGTGTCCTGGCGGAGTTCGAGGGTGGCCAACTCATATTTGCCCCCCGGCTTCAGCCGCGGCTCGATGTGCAGTAGCCGCTTACCCCGGAAAAAGGCGAACAGCACCCGCGTCGGCTCCGCGCGGATGATCAGCACCGGGCCGTTGTTGAAATAGACCAGATGACCCCACTTCAGCCGTTCCTGAAGCTCGGGCGCCGTGGCGCGCACGGCGTCGCGCAGCGCCTCGGCGTAGCTTTTCTGCCAGCCGGCGAGGCAGTCGATGTATTCGTCGGGGCTGGTGGCCGTGGTCAGTATCATCTTCATTGAAGAGGCCTCCGCGCCTAGAACCAATAGTCGGCGACGCATCGGCCGTCTCGCGGCAGGTCATCAAAGCTGTCCAGCCCGTCGAAGTGATCGATAGGCACCTGGGCGATGGGCCCAGGTTCGGTCAGCCGCAGATTGACCGCGATCCGTCGCCGTCCGTCCTCGCCCTGGGATTGCGCACGCCAGTGGGACACGCAGCCGCAGCCCGGACAGAAGTGGAACTCGATCGCCTTGCCGCGGACGTAGGCCCGGGTCGGCCCCGAGACATGGATGCCCTCGCCTTCATAGTCATAGGCCCACAAGGTGCCGTAGCGGCGACAGACCGTGCAGTTGCAGGCCGTCGCCCCCTCGGGCATGCCCTTGAATGACCAGCTGACTGCGCCGCAGTGACAAGAGCCTTGGATCATGGGGTTCTCCGTCTGAATGTGGTCAAGGCGATGGATGCTTCGGCAGCCCAGCCCCTGTGTGTCAACGGCTTCCGGGCGCTTCAAATGGTCTGGGCATGTGCTTCAAAGTGCAAGAGGTCGAACCATGAGCCGCCAAGCTGAAAGCAGCGCCTGGCATGCCCGAACTGGACAAAGCCGTTGGCCGCCAGCACGTGAATCGAAGCCGGATTCTCCGGCCGGCAGGTGGCCTCGATCCGATGCAAGGAGAGCGCCGAAAAGGCCTGATCTCTCGCCAGGCGCACGGCCGCCTTGGCAAGGCCCCGCCCATTGTGTTCGGCACCCACCCGATAGCCCAGCGAGGCGCAGTGATAGTGGGCTCGCTTGACCTGGGTGAGATTGACACGGGCGACCAGAGTGCCGTCTTCGCGAAGCAGGTATTGATAGGCAAGATCTCGCGAGGCATCTTGCTGCGCCGCGGCTATCGCGGCGGCAATTCCGCCGGGGGCGTAGTAGGCCTCCGGGCGGGCATTGATCCATGATTCGAAGAACTCGCGGTTGCGGAACTCGAAGGCTGTCAGCTCGTCGTGGTCGGACGTGGTGAGTGCGCAGAGGGTTAGCGTTGGCATCCTGGAAGGATAGCGCGTGCTCAATTCGCCAGCAGGCCGGCGACACGTTCACGCAGTCCCGCCGGCGTGACGGCGGTGGCCTCGACCGGCGTGCCTGCCACCAGCCCGACCCGGCTCCAGACGCCGCGGCGGAAGGGCCGCACCATTGCCTGGCCCTCATGCACGCGGGAGAAGTAGGAGCCCCAAAGGTTTTGCAGGGCCAGCGGCACGACGGGCACCGGATGTGTCTGCAGAATCTTCATGATGCCGCCCTTGAACTCGCCCAGGCTGCCATCGCGGGTGATGCCGCCCTCGGGGAAGATGCACAGCATCTCGCCTTCTTCCAGCACGGCGCGGGCCTCGGCGAAGGCGCGCTCGTAGGCGGCGGGGTCGTCCTTCTGCGGCGCAATCGGTATCGCCTTGCCGAGCTTGAACAGCCAGCCCAGCACCGGCAGCTGGAAGATGCGGTGGTCCATCAGAAAGCGAATCGGCCGCGGACTGGCCGCCATCACCAGGATGGCATCGATGAAGCTGACGTGGTTGCAGACCAGGATGGCCGGGCCCTGCAGCGGGATGTTCTCGTCGCCCGTGACCTTGAAGCGGTAGATACAGCGCGAGGCAATGAAGGCGATGAAGCGAAGCAGGTACTCGGGCATCAGCAGGAAGATGTAGACGGCCACCAGCGCATTGGCGATGCCGGTGAACAGGAACACCTGGGGCACGCTGAAGCCCGCGCCGAGCAGGGCCCCGGCGATCACGCTGCTGCCGATCATGAACAGCGCATTCAGGATGTTGTTGGCGGCGATGATGCGGGCGCGGTGCGTGGCCGGTGAGCGCAGCTGAATCAGCGCATACATCGGCACGCTGTACAGGCCGGCGAACAGCGACAGCAGGGCCAGGTCGGCCATCACCCGCCAGTGCGCCGGCTGGGCCAGGAAGGCGCCGGCCGACATCAGCGGCGCAGCGGGCAACCCGCGCGAAGCGAAGTACAGATCGATCGCGAACACACTCATGCCGATCGCGCCCAGCGGCACCAGGCCGATCTCGACATGGCGCTTGCTGAGCATCTCGCACAGCAGCGAGCCGGTGCCTATGCCGACCGAGAACACCACCAGCAGCAGCGAGGCGACCTGCTCGTCGCCATGCAGCACCTCCTTGGCGAACGACGGAAACTGCGACAGGAACACGGCGCCGAAGAACCACATCCAGGAGATGCCCAAGAGCGATCGGAACACGACCAGATTGCCGTGGGCCAGCTTCAGATTGCGCCAGGTCTCGGTGACCGGGTTCCAGTTGATCTTGAGCGTTGGGTCGGTGGCCGGCGACTGCGGCACCATCTGCGCGCTGAGGCGCCCCAGCACCGCCACGCCTATGCAGGCCACGGCCACCGCCTGGGCGCCAATGCCGGGCAGCGCGATCAGCAGGCCGCCGGCCACATTGCCCAGCAGGATGGCGACGAAAGTGCCCATCTCGACCATGCCGTTGCCGCCGGTCAGCTCGCGCTCGTTCAGATGCTGGGGCAGGTAGGCGAACTTGACCGGACCGAACAGCGTCGAGTGCAGGCCCATCAGGAACACGCAGGCCAGCAGCAGATGCACCTGGGCCAGCACAAAGCCGATCGCCGCCAGGATCATGATGCCGATCTCCAGCGTCTTGACGAAGCGGATCAGGGTCGTCTTGTCATACTTGTCGGCCAGTTGGCCGCTGGTGGCCGAGAAGAACAGAAAGGGCAGGATGAACAGCGCGCCTATCACCAGGCCGGCCAGCGCCGGCGGCAGCCAGGCCACCTGCAGCTGGTAGGTGACCAGCACGGTGAAGGCGAACTTGAATAGATTGTCATTGCCGGCGCCGAGGAACTGGGTCCAGAAAAAGGGCGCGAAGCGGCGCTGCGAGAGCAGGGCGAACTGGTTCGGATGGTCGTGTGCGCTCAAGGTAACTCCCGGTGTTCTTGTGGCTACCGTATCACTTGCGCGGGCTCGCCCAGGCCCGCGCGGGGCAGCCAGGCAAAGACCGAGTCGACGGTGACGGTTTCTATCCGATCGGAAAAGCGCTTGGCGCTGGGATGGTCATCGAAGGCGATGTTAGCGGCCGTCACCCGCGCGCCCAGCCGCTTCATGGCCGAGATCTTCAGCGTGGTCGGCTGATAGTCCTTCAGCTTCAGCCAGGCCTGGGCCCGTTCGCGGCTGGTAGCGCCCGGGTCCTGCGCCATGGCCAGCGTTTCGATCGCCCATTGGTTCGATTGCTGGTAGGTCAAGGCCCAGGGATAGGCCAGCATGCTGTAGGCCGGTGTGTTCAGCCGTGCTACCTGGGCGTTGTCGCGCAGCAGCGGCAGCAGCCGGGCCTGCACCTCCGGCGCCAGCACCACCAGGCCGGCCTCGAAGTCGTAGAGATCATCGAGAAAGAACTCGCCCAGGCCCTGGCGGTACAGTGCCGCGCGCGGCGTGCCGCACTGATTGAGCTTGTGCATCACGCGCCACTGCGCGCCCTCGCGGTAGGCGAAGGCAAGATGCGAGTAGCGCAGGCCGTATTCGCTGAGGTTCTGGCCCACACGGGCCAGCATCACCACATGGGCGCCGCTGGCGTCGAGCTTGGCGGCGGTGTGCTCGGCCAGGGTCAGCGCGCGTTGCACCGAGTTCGCGCTGGGCGGCTTGGGCTCACAGCTGCGGCCGGCATGGGCGCTCATACTGTTCAGGCACAGGGCCAGCAGCAGGGCGCCAAGCAGCGGATGGCGCGTCACCGTGTCACCCGCTCGTTGTAGAGCAAGGCCTTGCCGATCTCGTTTGGTATGAAGGCCACCGCCGCGCCGGCGGCCGATAGCAGGTAGCCGGTGCTCATGGCCGTGACCAGCACGGCCGTGCCCGCCACCATCGACACGCCACCGGCCAGCTGGGCACTGAGCTTGATCGAGGCACGGGCGCCGTCGGAGGCCCGCTCCAGCACGCAGACGGTGCCGGCGGCCGAGGCCTCGACGGCCACCACGGTGAGCATCGCGCCGGCCGACAGCAGCATCACCGGCGCGGCCACCGACACGGCGATCGGCAGGCCTGAGAGCACGCTGGCCTCCGACAGCTGGGCCAGCACCGGGGTCTGCAGACCGGCAAGACCTGCCACCAGGCCGGCGGTGATCAGGACACGGACGACTTTTGATGCTTTCATGAGGTGACTCCTTGTTCGTTGGATTCGGCGCGGCGGCTCAGGCTGCCCTCGCGCCTGGCCCCGGCCAGATCGGCCTCATGGGCATCGCGCAGCGTCTTGGCCAGGGTGAACACGCTGGAGATCAGGAACAGCCAGCACACGCCCAGAAAGGCCTTGTAGGTCGGGTTCACCTCCATGCGCCACAGGCCCCAGGCGGTCAGCGCCATGGCCAGCGCGAAGCCGCCCCAGACGACCAGGCCCCACATCGGCGTGTCGGTCTTGCGGTTCTCGTTGTCACGCACGAACTTGGCCAGCGCGAAGGCGGTGGACAGGCAGAACATATAGCCCATCACCATGAAGGCGCGGTCCAGGTCCTGCCCCGGCAGATAGGCCAGGCCGGTGCCGCACAGGGTGATGGCGGCGCCGAAGGAGATCCAGACCTGGGTTTTCCAGGCACGGGTGTCGCGGCGAATGAGATGGTGTTGCATGAGGTCCCCGAAGTCGTTGTGCGTTGATCTTGGGCGCTAGGTCGCGCACCTTCAACTCTGCCGTAACAGGTGGCCTCAGCGCCGACCGATGGTATCTTTCAGCGGTACTTTGACGCGCTTTTTGAAACCGATGAAACGCATGCGACATGAGCACAACACAAGATCTGGTGGCGGCACTCAAGGCTGAGCTGAAGGCGGCCGGCGTGACCTATGCCGATCTGGCCGAGGGGCTGGGCATGGCCGAATCGAGCATCAAGCGGATGTTCGCCAAGGGCGGTGACATGCCGCTGTCACGCATCGACGAGGTGCTGCGCCTGCTGAAGATGGACTTTGCCGAGCTGGCCCGCCAGGTGGCCGATGCCCAGCCCTTGCGCCGCGCGCTGACGGCCGAACAGGAGGAGGCCGTGGTGGCCGACCGCAGGCTGCTGCTGCTGGCGATCTGCTGCTTCAGCCAGTGGACCTTCGAGCAGATGGTCTCGACCTACACCTTCACCGAGGCCGAATGTCTGCGCTATCTGCTGCAGCTGGACCGCCTTGGCATCATCGAGTTGCGGCCGCTGAACCGCTACCGGCTCAAGGTCGCCAAGGGCTTCCAGTGGCGACCCAATGGACCGGTGATGCAGTACTTCCGCACCCATGTGGCCGACGATTACTTCAGCGGCGGCTTCGATGGCGAGGGGGAGACCTTGATGCTGGTCCACGGCCAGATCGGCAGGAGCCTGGCGGCCGGCTTCGTCGAACGGCTGCAGCGGGTGGGCCAGGACTTTGCCCAGCAGCATCTGGCCGACCAGAAGCTGCCTGCCGACCAGCGCCGGCCCTATACCCTGGTGGTGGCGATGCGCTCCTGGCTGTTCGCGGCCTTCCGCGACCTCAAGCGCCCGGCAGCGGGCTGACCCCCCGCCAGACCCGCACCACATTGCGCCCGGCCCGCTTGGCCTCATAGCAGGCGGCATCGGCGGCGGCCAGCACGGCGGCCATATCGTCCAGGCTGTCGTCGATCTCGACCACGCCTATGCTGGTCGTCACGCCGAGCGCCAGGTCTTGCCACGGCAGCTTGTGGGCCGCGACCATGGCGCGGATCTGCTCGGCCACCTGCTCGGCGGTGTCGCGGTCGCAGCGGCGCAGCAGCACGGCGAACTCGTCGCCGCCCAGGCGGGCCACCGTGTCGTCCTCGCGCACGCGGTGCAGCAGGATGGCGGCGACGTCCTTCAGGATGGCATCGCCCGCCGCATGGCCGGCCGTGTCATTGACGGCCTTGAAGCCGTCGAGGTCGATGAACAGGGCCGAGCCGGTCTCGCTGCGGCGGCGCTCGTGGAGCTGCTGCTGCAGGCGGGCCTCGAACTCGCGCCGGTTGACCAGATCGGTCAGCGGGTCATGGGTGGCCGTCCAGGACAGCTGCTCGCGCTGCTTGCGAAAGGCCGTGTGGTCCGAGACGATCCAGATCGTGCCGGCGAGCGGGTCGCCGGCGCTGACCGCGGCGCCCTGCAGATAGCCCCAGAAGCGGCTGCCGTCGCGGCGCTGGAACTCGATCTCCTCGGTGTGCACCCTGCCCTCCAGAAAGGCCTCGCCGGCACGGTTGACCAGGCCCCGGTAGGCCTCGTCCGACGGGTAGAGCATGCCGTGCTCACGGCCCACCAGCTCGGCCGGCGTGAAGCCGAACAGTGCGGCATAGTGCTGGCCGACCAGCTCGAACCTGCGCCTGCGGGTGAAGCCTATGCCTATGGGAGCGTTGACCATCACCGCCTGCATGCGCTCCAGCAGGTCATTGGCGACGCGCTGGCCGGCGGCCCGCTGCTCGATGACATGCTGGAACACGGCCGCCAGCTGGCCGATCTCGCCCTCGCCGGTGGGCCAGGGCTGGTCGGGGTGGGTGCTCTCGTCGAGCAGGCTCAAGGCGCGCCGCTCCAGCTGCTGCAGTGGCCGCAACACCCAGGCCATGGCCCAGAAGATCAGCAGTGCACCGGTCAGCGCCACGCCCAGGCCCAGCCAGGCGGCCTCGACCCGTGCCTTGGCGGGGCGACCCAGCAGGACCTCGGCCGAGGCGACACGGAACACCATCCAGTCCGCGTCGGGCACGGCGGCCATGGCCACGAACTGGTCACCGACGCGCCGTGCCAGTGCCTCGGGCTCCATCGGCCTGCCCGCGGCCGCCCAGCTGCGGGCGGCGGCGCCCAGCCGCGGCTCGGTCGCCGCATCTTTGAGCAGCCAACCGGGTTCGGGGTGGGCGATGATGCGTCCGCGGCCATCGGTGATCACCGTCAGGCTGGAATCGTGTTCGTTGCCCACCTGCTGCGTCAGGTCGGCCAGGAAGTTGCTGGCGCCCAGGCGCAGCACACCACCCAGCACGGCGATGATGCGGCCATCGGCGTTGCGCACCGGCGCGCTGAGGATGATCTCGGCCACATCGAAGCGCAGGCTGTGCAACGGGTCGGAGACCAGCAGCCGGCCCTCGCTCAGCGTGCGGGCGAAGTAGTCGCGCTGCTTGATGTTGACCTGCACGGCGCGCACATTGTCCTGGTCGGCCGAGGCAACGATGCTGCCATCCTCAGCGGCCAGAAAGGTGCTGAAGAACAGACCCTGCAGCACTGCCTGGCTGGCCAGATAGGCCGATACCGCCTCGAACTCGCTTGCTGCCTGCGGCCGGCGCTTGTGCGGCCATTGGGCGGCGGCCTTGGCCAGTGCGATTTGCCGCTCCACCACCCGGGCGGACAGGGTCCGGCTCATGATGCCAACGCCCAGGCCCGAATCGGTCAAGGACAGTTCGGCGCGCCGCTGGGCATCGCGCAGCACCAGCACCACGGTGACGGCGACGCTGGCTCCTATGATCAGCGCACTGGTCAGCGCCAGCTTCAGTTTCAGCGAGCCCAGGGCCTGTCGCGTCGATTCCAGCCAGGGGGATGCCATGTTCAGCCCAGCATCGTCCGCCTGCGTGCCAGACTGTCCTCGGACCAGAACTGCTTGCGGTCGTAGTACTCGGCCACGGCCGGGGTGTCCGGGTTCAGCTGCACCCAGGGCTGCTTGGACATCGTGAAGATGTGGATGTCGGGCGGCAACCGGTCGGGCTCGTCCAAGGTGCCGACACGCACAAAGCTGACCGCTTCGCCGGCACCGGCATAGTGGCTCCAGACGGCGATGCGGCACCGCGGGCAACGCATGATGTCCTGACCCTTGCCGCTGTTGGACGGCGTGTGCACCCGCTCCGGAGCACCGCTGAGCAGTTCCAGCCGCGTGGCTTCTATCATCGCGTTCAGCGCAAAGGCACTGCCGCTCTCGCGCTGGCACCAGCGGCAATGGCAGCAGTGCACAAACAGTGGGCGGCTGGTCATGCGGTAGCGCAGGGCCCTGCAAGTGCAGCCGCCCTCCAGCGAAAAAGCGATTTCCGTCCTCATGGGCGCATCTCCATTGCTGGGGTGATGTTTCCGTCTATTTGCGTCGGCGTCAAGCCGGATTCGGCGCGCGGGCCCGATATAGTGCCGGGTCCGCAGCGCAAGGAATCATGCTCATGTCCAGCCCCAACCTACAGACCAGCGAGCTGATCGAGATGTTCGAGCTCGCGCCTGTGTCACTCTGGCTTGAGGACTACAGCGGCGTGCGCCGTCTGTTCGACCAATGGCGCGCGGCCGGTGTTACCGACCTGCGCGCCCATCTGCGCGCTGACCTGAGCCGGGTGCTGGACTGCACGACGCGCATCCAGGTGCTGAAGGTGAACCGGCGCACCTTGGAGCTCTACGGCGCCGAGTCCTTGGCGCAGCTGGTCGAGAACATCCCGCGCGTGTTCCGCGACGACATGCTGGAGCACCATGTCGAGGACATGGCGCAGCTGTGGGACGGCGCCTCGCGTTACGTCAGCCAGACCGTCAACTACAAGCTCGGCGGCGAGCGCCTCGACATCGCGCTGAACGCGACCATCCTGCCCGGCCATGAACAGGACTGGGGCCGCGTGCTGGTGTCGATCGAGGACATCACCACGCGCATCCAGGCCCAGCGTGCCCAGGCCTTCAGCGAGCAGTACGCCCGCGGCCTGTTCGAGCATTCGCCGGTGTCGTTGTGGGTGGAGGACTTCAGCTCGGTCAAGCGCCTGATCGACGAGGTGCGCGAGGCCGGCGTGACCGACTTCCGCACCTTCACCGATGTGCACCCGGAGTTCGTGCAGCGCTGCATGCGCGAGATCCGCGTCATCGACGTCAATCGCCAGACGCTGACGATGTTTGGTGCGCCCGACCGCCACACCTTGCTGAGCCGGCTGCACGATGTGTTCCGCGACGATATGGAGCGCCACTTCGCCGATGAGCTGGTGGACCTGTGGAACGGCAAGCTGTTCCAGCAGCGCGAGCTGGTGAACCATGCGCTGAATGGCGACGCGGTCAATGTCTATATGCAGTTCTCGGTGCTGCCCGGCCATGAGCGCGACTGGGACCTGGTGCTGGTCTCGCTGACCGACATCACCGCCCGCAAGAAGGCCGAGGCCTATCTGGAGTTCCTGGGCAAGCACGACTCGCTGACCAAGCTGCGCAACCGCTCCTTCTTCGCCGACGAGCTGAACCGGCTGGAGCGCCGCGGCCCCTGGCCGGTGGCCGTGCTGATGCTGGACCTGAACGGCCTGAAGATGGCCAACGACGGCGAGGGCCATGCCGCCGGCGATGCGCTGCTGCGCCGGGCCGGCGAGGTGCTGGCCAAGGCGGTGGACAAGAATATCTGCGCGGCCCGTGTCGGCGGCGATGAGTTTGCGGTGCTGCTGCCGGCCACCGATGCCCGCGGCGGCGAGCAGGTGATGGCACGCATCCATGAGCTGGCCGAGCTGAACAACCAGTTCTACGGCGGCTCGCGCCTGAGCTTTGCGATGGGTATGGCCCTGTGCCAGGGCGGCGAGCGGCTGGAGGCGGCCGTGCACCAGGCCGATCAGCAGATGTATCTCAGCAAGAAGGCGTTCTACGAGGCGGCGGCTATCGACCGCCGCCACGGCTGAGCAGGATCAGGCTAGCACCGTCACCATCATCATCGCCAGTAGCGATGGCTTGTAGCCCGGATGGAATCCGGGGTCCCGGATTCCATCCGGGCTACCCAGTTCAAACGTCGAACTTCACGCCCTGGGCCAGCGGCAGCGAACGCGAGTAGTTGACCGTGTTCGTCGCACGGCGCATGTAGTTGCGCCAGGCGTCCGAGCCCGACTCGCGGCCGCCGCCGGTCTCCTTCTCGCCACCGAAGGCACCACCGATCTCGGCGCCCGAGGTGCCGATATTGACGTTGGCAATGCCGCAGTCGGAACCCGATGCGCTGAGGAAGGTCTCGGCCTCGCGCAGATCATTGGTGAAGATCGCCGACGACAGGCCCTGGGGCACGTCGTTCTGCATCGCGATCGCCTCGTCCAGCGCCTTGTAGCGCAAGGTGTACAGAATCGGCGCGAAGGTCTCCTGGCGCACGACCTGGGTCTGCTCCGGCATGCGCACCAGGGCCGGCACGGCGTACCAGGCGTTCGGGTACTGCTCGGCCAGCGCACGGGTGCCGCCGCTGACCTCGCCGCCCTCGGCGCGGGCCTGTTGCAGGGCCTGCTGCATATGGTCGAACGAGGCCTTGTCGATCAGCGGGCCGACCAGGGTGCCGGCCTCCAGCGGGCTGCCGATTTTCAAGCTGGCGCGGGCGCGGTCCAGGCGGGCGACCAGTTCGTCGTGGATGCTTTCGTGGGCGATCAGCCGGCGCGTCGTCGTGCAGCGCTGGCCGGCCGTGCCATAGGCACCGAACAGGATGCCGCGCACGGCCAGCTCCAGGTCGGCCGACGGCGTGACGATGATGGCGTTGTTGCCGCCCAGCTCCAGCAGGCTGCGGCCGAAGCGCGCCGCCACCTTGGGGCCGACCGTGCGGCCCATGCGGGTGCTGCCGGTGGCCGACAGCAGGGCGACCTGGTGGTGCTCGACCAGGGCCTCGCCGACGGCCGCGCCGCCGTTGAGCACCTGGGACAGATGGGCCGGGGCATCGGCGCCGTAACGGGCCAGCGCGCGCTCGAACAGCGCCTGGGTGGCCAGTGCCGTCAGCGGCGTTTTCTCGGACGGCTTCCAGACACATGCATTGCCGCAGACCAGGGCCAGGGCCGAGTTCCAGGCCCAGACGGCGACGGGGAAGTTGAACGCGCTGATGATGCCCACCACGCCCAGCGGCAGCCACTGCTCCATCATCCGGTGGCCGGGGCGCTCGGAGGCGATCGTCAGGCCGCAGAGCTGGCGCGACAGGCCGACCGCGAAGTCGCAGATGTCAATCATCTCCTGCACCTCGCCGTCGCCCTCGCTGGTGACCTTGCCGGCCTCCAGCGCAACCAGCTGGCCCAGCGCGCTCTTGTGCGCCCGCAGCTCCTCGCCGAACAGCCGCACCAGCTCGCCGCGCTTGGGCGCAGGCACATTGCGCCAGACCAGGAAGGCGGCATGGCTGCGGGCGATCGCGGCCTGCATGTCGGCGGCCGAGGCCTCATGCACGGCACCGATTAGCGCGCCGTCGATCGGCGAGCGCACGGCCAGGGTGCCGCCGCTGCGGGCGGCTTCGGACACGCCCAGGGCGGTCAACAGTTCATTCACTTGTGTCGTCATTTTTTGCTTGCTCCGTCACTCACCCGATGGACTCAACCTGCCGCGACTGCTGGTACGCCTTGCCGAAGCGGTTCGCCAGGAAAGCCGGCAACTCTACTTGCTCCTGGCGGATGAAGCCAGCACGGGGCAGCTTTCCCTCACGGAACAGGTCAACGGCGGCGCAGATGCCGGCGGCGGTGGTGATCTGGATGGCGGACAGCGGGGCGGCCTCGTCGCGGTCGGCAAAGATCTTGCGGGCGAACACCTCCTGCACCAGGCTGCCCCCGCGCATGCCGGAGACGGTGACGAACACCAGCACCACGTCCTGCATCGTCGCGGGCATGGACTTGCGCATGATGTTCTTCAAGGTTTCCTGATCGCTCTTCAGCTGCAGATCGTGCAGCAGCATCATCATCAGGTCGCGGTGGCCGGGGTAGCGCACCGTCTTGTAGTCGAGGTTGCGCACCCGGCCGGCCAGCGTTTCGCACAGCGTGCCCAGGCCACCCGAGGTGTTGAAGGCCTCGTACTCGGTGCCGTCCAGCGAGAAATGCTCCAGGCCTTCCAGCGGCAGGGCGGCGATGGTCTCGCCGTCGTGGATGCTTTCGCAGGGGTGGCAGTACTCGTTGATCAGGCCGTCCACGCTCCAGGTCAGGTTGTACTTCAGCGCATTGGTCGGGAAGGCGGGCAGGGCGCCGACGCGCATCTTCACGTCGTGCAGCGAGTCGAAGCTCTTGGCCAGGTGATGGGCAACGATGCCGATGAAGCCGGGCGCGAGGCCGCATTGCGGCATGAAGGCAGTCTTGGCGCCCTCGGCGATGCGCTTGATCTCCTTGGTGGCGGCCACGTCCTCGGTCAGGTCGAAATAGTTGCAGCCGGCTTCCAGCGCGACATGGGCCACGGTGACGGCCAGGTGATAGGGCAGTGCGTTGATCACCGTCTCCTGGCCCTTCAGCGCGGCGAACAGGGCCTTGGCATCTTCGGTGTCGACCACCAGCGTCTTGACCCCGACCGGCTCCAGCTTGGCCAGCGCCGCGGCGCTCTTGTCCATCACCGTCACCTGGTAGTCGCCGCTGACCTGCAGCAAACGGGCAATGGTCTGGCCGATGTGTCCGGCGCCTAGCAGTGCAACTTTCATGGGGATCTCCAAAGCGGGTGGTGTTGCGTCGGAGTCTATGAATGAGGAGTGACGAAAGAAAGCATGAGTTCGACGGATAAGCTCGAAGCTTTGACGTATCGTCACTAGATTCAATCGATACGTCCGATTCAAGGGTTATCCATGAGCGATGCATCCACCCCCGTTCCGAGCGCGCCGGGCGCGCCGAAAGACCAGCTGGACCGCGACCTGATCGCGCTGCTGCAGGCCAACGCCCGCGAAAGCACGGCCAATCTCGCCCGCAAGCTGGGCGTGGCGCGCACCACCATCGTCGCCCGGCTGGCGCGGCTGGAGGCCGATGCGGTGATCGTCGGCTACACCGTGCGCCTGGGCGTCGAGGCGGCCGAGCGGGCGGTGCAGGCCTTCGTCGGCCTGAGCATCAGCCCCAAGGCGGCGAAAGAGGTGATACGGCGGCTGAGCCGGCTGCCGGAACTGCGCCAGCTCAGCTCGGTCAGCGGCGAGTTCGACTACATGGCACTGCTGCGCACCGAGTCCACCACCCGGCTGGATGCGCTGCTGGACGAGATCGGCGAGATGGAAGGCGTGATCAAAACCACCACCTCGGTGGTCTTGGCGGTGCGCATCGACCGGATGGCGTAACAAATGCAAGCGCCTGCGGCATGATGTCCGGCCCCCACCGCATCGCTGCCATGGCCCAGCTGCCCGCCTCGAACCCGAACGACGATCCCACGGTGATCCAGGGGCGCTCGGGCGTGGCCGCGGCGGACGATCCCGACGCGACGATTCTGGACAGCTCGCGGCGGCGCCCGCAGGTGCCGCGTCATGACGAGGACGCCACCGTCATCAAGCCGCGCGTCACCCAGGTGCTGCCCGGGCCGGGCGCGGCGCCTGCCATTGCCGCGCCGCCACCGCCGCGCCGCCCGCCTTTGCCCAAGGGCAATGCGATTGCGCTGCCGGTGGGTTTCCGGCTGCACGAGTACCGCATCGACGCGGTGCTGGGCCAGGGGGGCTTCGGCATCACCTATCTGGCCACCGATGTGAACCTGAATGCGCCGGTGGCGGTGAAGGAGTACCTGCCCGAGGACATCGCCTTCCGCTCCTCGACGCGCAGCGTCTCGCCCAACGCCAGCGAGCACCGCGAGCGCTACCAGCAGGGGCTGGACAGCTTTCTGGTCGAGGCCCGCACGCTGGCCAGCTTCCGCCATCCGAACATCGTGCGGGTGGCGCGCTTCTTCGAGGCCCACGACACGGCCTATATGGTGCTGGAGTACGAGAAAGGCGCCTCGCTGAAGAGCTGGTGGCCGCAGCACAGCGAGATCGGCGAGAAGGGCCTGGCGCGGCTGCTGCAACCGCTGCTGGACGGCCTGGCCGTGGTCCATGCCAACGGCTTTCTGCACCGCGACATCAAGCCCGACAACATCCAGCTGCGCCAGGAGGACGGCCGCCTGGTGCTCTTGGACTTCGGCTCGGCCGGCCAGGCGGTGGCCGTCAGCGACCCGGCCACCGTGGTCGTGACGCCGGGCTACGCGCCGATCGAGCAGTACGGCCTGGGCGACCAGGGCCCCTGGACGGACATCTATGCACTGGGCGCCACCCTGTACTGGATGATCAGCGGCAAGAAGCCGCCCGACGCCGAGAGCCGCTGGATGATTTCGCAGTCATCAGCGAGCGCCGCCCACCTGCCGCGTGATCCGATGCCGGCCGCGGTGGAGATAGGCCGTGGCCGCTACAGCGAGAGCTTTCTGCAGGCCATAGACTGGGCGCTGAACCCCGACCCCAAGGCCAGGCCGCGCGACGTGGCCGAGTGGCGAACCCTGCTGTTCGCGGCCCAGGCGTCCAATCTGAGCCTGCGCGACGCACTGCGCTCGGGCGATGTGCTGCAGGGCGGTGCCGCCCTGGTGCGCAAGCCACGCCAGGGCCTGCAGCGCGCGGCCCGCGCCCTGCTGCAGGTCGCGCACCCGGGCGCCTGGCCGCTGGCGGTGAAGATGGCCGCCGCGATGGTGCTGACGGCGCTGCTGCCGATGCTGATCACCGCGTACTACAACCTCAACGGCAGCCTGGCGGCCGTCTCGACCAGCGAGCTGCGCAATCTGGAGCAGCTGGCGCGCAGCACGGCCGGGCGCCTGGCCCAGCTGATAGGCGACAGCCAAAAGCTGGCACGGTCGCTGGGCACAGATGCCGATTTCACCGCCTTCCTGTCCCATCCGGAGCCGGCGCACCGCGATGCGATCAAGAGCAAGCTGGAGCGTCTGGTGGCCGCGAACCGCGACATCCATCTGATCATGGTGATGGATGCCAAGGGCACTGCCCTGGTGTCCAGCGACGCCGATCTGATAGGCCGCAACTTTGCCTTCCGCCAGTATTTCAAGTCGGCGATGCAGGGCCGGCCCCATGTGACCGGCATCGTCGTCGGGGCTGTCGCTGGCGCCGCAGGGATGTTCTACGCAGAACCGATCTACGCCGACAGCCCCTCGCCTGCGGGTACGCAGTCGGCCCCCCGAGGGGGCCAAGTCGTTCTTGGGAGCGGCCCGGCGAACGACTTGAATGCCGCCAAGCAAGTCGTCGGTGCGGTTGTGCTGCGCATCCGCGCGTCCAGCTTTGCCAGCATCCTCGACGAGGTGCAGGACGATGCCAAGCGGGTGTCCATGTTGATCGACGGCGATGGCGTGCTGATTTACCACCCGCGCGAGGACCTGCTCTATCGCAGCCTGATGCCGCTGAGCGCCGACACCCTGGCCGCCATCCGCGCCGATCAGCGCTTTCGCCGCAACGAGATCGCCAGTCTGGATCTGCCCGTGCTGGCCGCGGCGATCAAGAGCACGCGGACGATGGGGCATGTGGACTACCAGTCGGCCGTCACCCGGCGTGCCGAGGTAGCCGGCTTCGCACCGGTGCCAGGTCATGACTGGACGGTGGTGGTCAGCGAGGCGCGCGAGGAGTTCGAGGCACCGCTGCAGCAGCTGTTCACCCATTTGCTGATCAGCGTGGCGCTGGTCGGCCTGCTATTCCTGGGCCTGGCCCTGCTGTTCGCGCGCAGCATCGTGCGGCCGATCAGGCAGCTGACCCAGGCCGCGCAGGCGCTGAAGAACGGCGACTTCGATGCGGCCACCGTCACCGTCAGGCGCCGCGACGAGATCGGCCTGCTGGCCCGCACCTTCAATGTGATGATCGATGTGCTGCGCCAGCGCGAACGCGAGCGCGAGCATGGCGGGAGCCCCAGGGAATGAGCCTGCTGGGCCGGCCCAATGGCATCTGGCAGGACTGGAGCGCCGCCGCCGAGCGCCTGGATCGCCGCTTTGCCGGCCTCTACCAGCTGCGCTCCTTCGACTACCGCCAGCCGCTGCGCCTGCAACAGGGCGTGCCCCGGCGCCTGCAGCGGCCCTACACCACGCCGGTGGCCTACGCCGATTGGGGGCCGCGCGACGCACCCATCCTGATCTGCTGCGGTGGTGTGGCCAACACGGCGAGGCGCTTCAGCTTCCTGGCCGCTGATCTGAGCCGCCACCCGGCCGGCGCCTGGCGCGTGATCGCCCCGGACTGGCTGGGCCGCGGCCAGTCGGGCTGGCTGGCTGACGAATGCGAGTACACGCGTGACACCTACGTCGAGCAGCTGCGCCAGCTGATTGCCCACCTGGGCGGCGGGCCGGTGGCGCTGCTCGGCTCGTCGATGGGCGGCTCGGTCGGCATTGAGCTGGCCGCTCGTGATCCTTCCCTGGTCAGCCGGCTGATACTGAACGATGTCGGCCCGCACATCCCGCGGGCGCGGCGCCTCAAGCGTGCCAACACCTTGGCGCGCCACTATGTGTTCCGCTCGCCGGCCGACATCATGCGGCGCGTCGGGGCGGCGCACAAGAATGACGGCCCGGTGCCCGATGACATCCGCCTGTTCCTGGCCTGGCACCAGACGCGCTGGTCCGACGAGAACGCCGGCCGCGTCTACCGGCTGGACCCGCGCGCGCTGCAGGCCTACCGGGCCGATGCCCAGCAGGCGGTGGACCAGTGGCAGGCCTGGCGGCAGCTCAGCTGCCCGCTGCTGGTGCTGCACGGCATGCAGTCCGATGCCTTGCTGGCACCCACCCTGCGCCGCATGCAGAAAATGCAAGACCTGACCCTGGTGCACATTCCGCAGACCGGCCACACGCCGGTGCTGTTCGACCGCAACCAGACCCAGTTGCTGGGCCACTGGCTGGTGGACGACGGGCGCGAGCCCGTCGAGCTGTCGCTGCCGCTGGCCTGGCCGCGCCAGCCCTGGTAGCCCTGGCGAGCTTGGTGCATTGCACTTGATGCCAACGTGATACTGCAGTCTTGACTGCACCCTTTTGTGGCAAATCATTGGCATGCGTCTTGCATGCAAGGGGCTCATTCGACCGAAGGAGTCAGGCATGCAAGCAATGAACATTCACCAAGTCGTCCGGCGTGGCCGCGGCCAGCGTCTGCTGGTGCCGGTCAAGGCCCTGGTCGTGATGGCCTTCACCTGGGGCGTGCTCTACCCCGCCCTGTTGTGGAGCCTGCGGCACGTCTTCTAGAGTCGAAGTCCGGGCGGCTCGCGCCCACGACGCGTGCGGGATGTGTGCGCGCGGCCCGCTTACTTGATATAACTCAAGCGAGGCCCGGGTCGCAGCGCATGCTCCCACTACGCTGTCATCACAATATCCCGCAGCGCTGCCGATCATGACTCGGAGCCTCCTCACGACGTGAGCCTTTGCAGGCTCGACGCCGGCACGGGGGTTGTATGTCATCTGAGCAGGCGGATCTGACACTGGCGGCCGCGAGCCTGCATGCCTTGATGGGCTGCGACTTGCCGGTGGGCCTGGCGGTGCTGGACCGGCAGTTGCGCTATGTGCAGATCAACGATCTGCTGGCCAGGGCCAATGGGCTCGGCGTGGCCGAGCATCTGGGGCGCAGCGTGCGCGAGGTGCTGCCCAAGGCGGCCGATCAGCTCGAGCCTCTGTTGAAGGCGGTGCTGGACAGCGGCCAGGGCCGTGCCAACTTCCGCGTCGCCGCCGAGGTGCCCAGCGTGCCGGGCGAGGCCTCGGACTGGCAGGCCAGCTATATGCCCATCAAGGACGCCGAGGGTCGGGTCATCGGTGTGCTGGTGCAGGCGGTCAACCATTCGCTGGAGCTCCAGGCCCAGCGTCTGAAGCAGGACGGCGAGCAGTGGCTGCGCCGCGTGCTCGACAATCTGTTCGTCTTCGTCGGCGTGCTGAGTCCCGAGGGCGTGCTGCTGGAGGCCAACCGCGGACCACTGGAGGCCGGCGGGCTGCAGCTCGAGGATGTGCGCGGGCGCCTCGTGTGGGACACCTACTGGTGGACCCATGACGCGGACCAGCAGCAGTGGCTGCGCGGCGTGGTGCAGCGTGCTGCGGCCGGTGAGGTGCACCGCAGCGACGTGGTGATACGCATGGCCGGCGACAGCCGCATGGAGGCCGACTTCATGCTCGCGCCGCTGCGCGATGCCGCGGGCCGCATCACCCATCTGATCGCCTCCGGCATCGACATCGGCTCCCGCCGCGACAGCGAGCGTGCGCTGCGCGACAGCGAGGACCGTTACCGCCGCGTGTTCGAGGGCTCGACCATGGGCAAATGCCTGGTCGGCAGCGATGGCACCATCCTGGTCGCGAATCCGAGCATGGCGCAGATGTTCGGCTATCCGGCCGAGGCCATGGTCGGCATGAAGGTGCACGAGCTGGTGCCGCAGCGCCAGCGCGCCGGCCATGTGGGCCTGGTGCGCCAGTTCCTGCACCAGCCGCAGCGCCGCCTGATGGCGCAACGCCAGGAGCTGTTCGCGCTGCGCCGCGACGGCAGCGAGTTCCCGGTCGAGATCGCGCTGAACCCGCTGCGCGAGGGCAATGACCAGCAGGTGCTGGCGACCATCAGCGATGTCACGGACCGGCGTGCGGCGCAGATCGAGATCGAGCGTGCGCTGCGCGAGAAGACGGTGCTGCTCAACGAGGTGCATCACCGCGTCAAGAACAATCTGCAGATCATCTCCAGTCTGCTGAACTTGCAGGCGCGCAATGCCGAGCCGGGTGTCAAGGTGGCCTTGCAGGACAGCCAGAGCCGAGTGCGCGCGATGGCGCTGATGCACCAGCTGCTCTACGAGCGTGCCGATTTCAGCGCGCTGGAACTGGGGCCCTATATCCGGCGCCTGGGTGGCCTGCTGCGCGACACCTATCTCGGCGCGAGCTCGGCCGTGCACCTGCAGATCGATGCACCCGACGCCGGCCTGCGCATTGACCTGCAGCGCGCCATTCCCTGCGGACTGCTGGTCAACGAGCTGGTCACCAACTCGATCAAGCATGCGTTTCGCGGCGGCATGGCGGGCCTGATCGTGGTCAGTCTGACCAGCGATGCCGAAGCCCAGGTGAGGCTGGACGTCAGCGACGATGGTGCCGGCCTGCCCGAGGGTGTGCGGCCGGGCGATGGCGGTGGCCTTGGTTTCCAGCTGCTGCCGGTGCTGGCCGAGCAGTGCAGGGCCAGCCTGGAACTACTGGACGGCGTCGACCGGCCGGGCACGCACTGGCGCCTGCTGCTGAAAATTAATCCACAGGGAGTACAAGATGCTGGATCTGCTTGACCGGCCGCTGCGCGTGCAGATCGTCGAGGATGAACGGATCGTCGCGCTGGACCTGCGCAGCGGCCTTGAGCAGCTGGGTTTCGATGTCGTCGGCATTGCCGCCAACGAGCCCGACGCGCTGCGCATGGCCGAGACCACCCTGCCCGATCTGGTGTTGATGGACATCCATCTGGACGATGGCAGCGACGGCATCAGCGCGGCGCGCCAGATCCGCGAGCGTCTGGCCGTGCCGGTGGTGTTCCTGACCGCCTATGGCGAGCCCGAAACGCTGACCCGTGCGGCGCAGGCCGCGCCCTATGGTTACCTGCTCAAGCCCTTCGAGTTGCGCGAGCTGAATGCCACCGTGCGGATGGCCCTGGTGCGTCGCCAGGAGGAGCGCAAGACCGAGAGCGCGCAGCGGCGGCTGCAGCTGGCGCTGGAATCGGCCCGGCTGTTGGTGCTAGAGCTTGACGATGGCGACAACAAACTCAACTGGAGCGGCCAGGTACCCGGCGACGACCTGGCCGGCCTGGCCGCCACCCGGGGCCTGGGCGGCCTGCTGGCGGGCCTCGATGAAGCCGGCCAGCAGGCCTTCGACGCGCTGCTGCAGCGCGGTGAACCGATAGACCTGACCTGCCGCTGGCAGACCGGGGACGCGCAGGCGCGCTGGCTGGAGTTGCATGCGCGGCGCTTTGCCGCCGAGCACCTGATCATGGGCATGGTGCGCGACGTCTCGGCCCGGGTGGAGCGCGAAACGCGGCTGCGCCAGGCCCTGGTGGTGTTCGATGCCACCGACGAGGCGATCCTGTTCCTCGACGCCGACCAGCAGGTGCTGAGTTGCAACCCCGCTTTCAGCCGCATGACGGGCTGGAGCGAGACCGAGGTGCGCGGCCGCCGCCCCGAGGATTTTCTCTACGCACGGCGTCACGGCGACCAGCCGATCAAGCCGGGTTTGGGCTCGCGCCAGGGCGAGGTGATGTGCTGCCGCGCCGATGCCAGCCTGTTCCCGGCGCTGGAGCATCTGTGTGCGGTGCTCGACGAGCAGGGCCGGGTTGGACACTACGTGCTGAGCTTCTCCGACATCAGCGAGATCCGGGCTACTCAGTATGAGTTGCGCCACCAGGCACTGCATGACCCTTTGACCGGCCTGGGCAACCGCCTGCAACTGCAAGAGGCCCTGCATGGGCGCACGGTGCGTGCTCCCCAGACCACGGCACCGTTCGGCCTGCTGTTCATCGACCTGGACGGCTTCAAGAACATCAACGATACCCTGGGTCATGACTGTGGCGACGATCTGCTGATCGCTGTGGCCGACCGCCTGCAGGCCCTGTTACGCCGTGAGGACCTGGCTATCCGGCTCGGCGGTGACGAGTTCGTGGTGCTGATGCACGACCCCGGCGAGGATGGCGCGGCGGTCCTGTTGGCGCAGAAGCTGCTGAACGCGATCGCCAAGCCGGTGCTGCTGGGCACGCAGTCGGTCAGCGTCACCGCCAGCGTCGGCGTGGCCCTGTATCCGCAGCATGCCAGCACGGCCCACGGCTTGCTGAAGGCCGCCGATGCGGCGATGTATGAGGCCAAGGCGCGGGGGCGCAGCCGCGCCGCGGTCTACGAGCATGCGCTGGCCGATGTGGCGGCCGCCCATCTGCAGCTGGAACAGGGGCTGCGCCGCGCACTGGAGCTCAAGCAGCTGAGCCTGCACTGGCAACCGATGGTCGAGCTGGGCAGCGGCCGGGTGCTGGGCGCCGAGGTGCTGCTGCGCTGGCAGCACCCGGAGTTGGGCGCGGTACCGCCCCACCGCTTCATCCCGATCGCCGAGGCCACCGGTCTGATCTGCCCGATCGGCGCCTGGGTGCTCGACCAGGCCTGCGCCCAGGCGGCGGCCTGGCAGTACGCCGGCCAGGGACTGGCGCGGGTGGCGGTGAACATCTCGGTGCGTCAGTTCGAGCAGGAGGATGTGCTGCAGCTGGTGCGTACAACCCTTCAGCGCTACGGGCTGGCGCCCGAGCGGCTGGAGGTCGAGGTCACCGAAAGCCTGTTCGGCAACGGTGCGGCGATGCGCCGCGTGCTCAGCAGCCTGCGCGACCTGGGCGTGCGCGTTTCACTGGACGACTTCGGCACCGGCTTCTCGTCGCTGGGCCAGCTGAAAAGCCTGCCGATGGACAGGCTGAAGATAGACCGCAGCTTTGTCTCCGACCTGCCGCATGACGCCAGCAGCCGCGCCATCGTCCACACCATCATCACGCTGGCTCGAAGCCTGGGCTTGGACATCACGGCCGAGGGCGTCGAGACCGAGGCGCAGCGCCGGGCGCTGCTGGCCATGGGCGTCAGCGATGCCCAGGGCTGGCTGTTCCACCGGGCGATGCCGGCCGATCAGATGGAGGCCTTGCTGCTCAGCTCAAGCCAAACGGATCATCCACCGACCGCGCCGGCTGGCTGAACCAGCGCGGCCCCTCGGCCGTCATGAACACATGGTCCTCGTGGCGTATGCCGAACTCGCCGGGCATGCAGATCATCGGCTCGTTGCTGAAGCACATGCCGGCCTGCAGCGGCGTGTCGTCGCTGTCCACCAGGTAGGGCCATTCGTGGATGTCCAGGCCGCAGCCATGGCCGGTGCGGTGGGGCAGGCCGGGCAGATCGTAGCCGCCGCTCAGGCCGCCGGCGGCGAGCACGCGGCGGGCGGCGCGGTCCACCTCCTTGCAGGGCGCGCCCAGCCGGGCGGCCTCGAAGGCGGCGGCCTGGGCGGCCTTTTCCAGATCCCAGATGCGGCGCTGGTGCTCGCTGGGCGTGCCGAACACATAGCTGCGCGTGATGTCCGACATATAGCCGTGCACCAGGCAGCCCGTGTCGATCAAGACCATATCGCCGTCTTCCAACAGCTGCGGCTCCTTCACGCCATGGGGGAAGGCGGTCGCGGCACCGAACAGCACGATGCAGAAGTACGAGCCGCGGGCGCCGACCCGGCGGTGTGCCTCGGCGATGAAGGCCTCGACCTCCAGGGTCGAGATGCCGGCCCTGAGCATGCTGGCCGCGGCCTGGTGCACGGCCATCGTCATGTCGTGGGCGCGCTGCATCAGCGCGATCTCGTTGGCCGACTTGAGCATCCGGCAGCCGGCCGTCACCGGCTTGGCGTTCATCCACTGATAGGCCTCGCCGGCCTGGGCCAGGCCATCCGTGGTGAAGAAGGGACAGTCCTCGCTGAGGCCCACCACCGGCTTGGCGCCTCCCTGGGGTGTGATGCCCATGCGGGCCAGGGTCCGATGCGCCAGCGCATAGGGGCTTTCATGCTCGTGCCAGGTATTGACCCTGCCGGGCACCCCCATGTAGTCGCGCAGGGTGCCCTCCTCGAAGGCCGGGGCGATGTATTCCAACTCGCCCTCGGCCGGGACGATGACGCCGACCATGCGTTCGCTGGGGTGCCAGACGGTGCCCGAGAAGTACGTCATATTCGTGCCGGCATGGGCGTAGACCGCTGACCAGCCCAGTTCGCGCATCCGCGCCTGGGCCCGGGCGATTCGCTGGCGGTGCTCGTCCAGGCCTATCGGCGTGGCCCCGGCCATCATGTTCTCCAGGCCCGCCAGGGCCTGTTCCGCGGTCTTGCCGCCGACGCCAACTGTCATCTTTGCACTCCAACAGGGTGTTGATATATCGGCGAAATATAGCGTGTCGGCGCCGCTCGGTCATCGCCGGTGACCGCTGACGGTCGCTGCGCGACCGTTGGCCGACAAGGCGAATGCGTGAGGCGCACCCGGCGGCAACAGTGCGTGTCTCTTCTCATCCGTCAAGGAATCCCATGACACCCAGCCTGCTCCGCCTGACCCTGCTCTGCGCAGCCCTTTCGTCCCCTCTGGCCCGGGCCTATGACGGCCCGGTGCACAAGCAGCCCTTCGACCTGGCCGGCTACCAGACCGTCAACGGCCAGACCATCAAGCAGTTGCGCATAGGCTTCGAGACCTATGGCCGCTTGAATGCCACACGCGACAACGTCATCCTGATCAACCACCACATCACCGGCACCTCGCACGCCGCCGGCAGGTACGCTGCCAGCGATGCCGCGCCGGGCTACTGGGATGCGCTGATCGGCGCCGGCAAGGCCATAGACACCGACCGCTTCTTCGTCATCGCCACCGACACGCTGGCCAATCCGAACAGCAGGTCCCCGACGGTGGTGACCACCGGCCCGGCGACCCTGGACCCCGACACCGGCAAGCCCTATGGCCCGCGCTTTCCGGTGCTGGCCACACGAGACAACGTCGAGGTGCAGCGGGCGCTGCTCGACTCGCTGGGCATCACCAAGATCCACGCGGTGATCGGGGCTTCGGCCGGGGCCTGGGCTTCGGTGGAATGGGCCTCGGCCTACCCGGAGCGTGTGCAGCGCCTGCTGTCCATCGTCGGGCCCGGGGTCGACAGCCCCGCCTATGCGATTGCCAAGATGAGCACCTGGGGTGCGGCCGTCAAGGCCGACCCCAACTGGGCCGGCGGTGACTACTACGGCAAGGCCGAGCCGCAGGCCGGCCTGGCCCAGGCCATGCGCCAGGTTACGTTCGATGCGCTGAGCTATGCCTGGGCCGACAAGGCCTTTGGCCTGCGCTGGGCCGATGCGGCGATGAATCCGGCCGCGTCGCTCGAGCAGCCCTACGCCATTGACGCCACCCTGGCGAAGATCGGCGAGGCCCGGGCCAAGGGCATGGACGCGAATATGTGGCTCTACACCCTGAAGGCCCTCCAGCTGCCAACTGTGCAGCCGGCCCGCATCAAAGCCCGCTCGCTGTTCCTGGCCATCAGCTCGGACCTGATCTTCCCGCCGGCCCTGTCCAGGCGCGCGGTGGCGACCTTGCAGGCCCAGGGCACGCCGGCCGAGTTCCGTGAGCTGGACCTGCCCGGCGGCCATGCCGACGCACTGGGCGCCGGCATGGTGGTGGCGGCATCGGCGATCGCCGAGTTCCTCGCGCGTTGATCACATCGGCCGGAACAGATGGCCGAAGGCGCGGCTGACCTTGATCGGCCGCGCCAGGCCCTGCAGCTGCAGGTGGTAGTGGCCGATCTCGTCGCGCGTGGCGCTCAGAATCCTGGCGCTGTTGACCATCACGCTGCGGTGCACCTGGATGAAGTCCTCGGCGCCATCCAGGCGGGTCATCATCTCGCGCAGGCTGATGCGCACCAGCGCCTCGCCGCCGGCGGTGACGATGTTCACATACTTGTCGGTGGCCTCGAAGCAGATCACCTCGGCCACCTGGATCATGCGCACGACGTTGCCGACGCCCGCGCGTATGACCTTGATGCGCGGCAGGGGTTCGGCCTCGGGCGCCAGGCCCTGCATGCGTTGGACCAGGGCGGCCTGCTCAGCCCCGGCCGGTGCCGCGCGGCCGGCCAGGCCCTGCTGCAGGCGCTGCACGGTGCACTGCAGGCGCTCGGCACTGACCGGCTTCAGCACATAGTCCAGCGCCGCATGCTCGAAGGCAGTCAGGGCGAACTCGTCGTGGGCGGTGACGAAGACGATCAGCGGCAGCGCCCTCTCCTCGGGCCAGTCGTCGGCAATGCCGGCCGCCACATCCAGGCCGGAGCGGCCGGGCATCTTGATGTCCAGAAACACCACATCGGGCAGCAGCTGCAGGGCCAGCTCGGTGGCGGCGAGGCCGTCCTCGGCCAGGGCGACGATCTGCAGCTCGGGCCAGGCCTGGCCCAGCAGGCGGCTCAAGGTGCGGGCCAGGGCCGGTTCGTCTTCTGCGATCAGTGCACGGGGCGCGCTCACATCGGCACCTTGGCCGTCACCACTAGCCCGCCGCCGGGCCCATTCATCAAGCTCAGCCCGGCTGCGGGCCCATAGCAGGCGAGCAGACGTTGGCGCACATGCTGCAAGCCGTAACCGCCCGGTAACGCCGGGTCCAGCCCCGGGCCGGTGTCGCTGATGACGATCTCCAGGCCGGCGGCGGTGCGCCGCACGCGCGCCTCGATGCGGCCCGGACCGACGCTGGGCTCGATGCCATGACGGATGGCGTTCTCGACCAGCGGCTGCAGCAGCATGGGCGGCAGGGTCAAGTCTTGCAACGCCTCGGGCAGGTCCAGCTCGTAGCTCAGCCGTGGGCCCATCCGAAAGCGCATGATCTCCAGATAGGCGCGCAGCTGGGCGAACTCGGCACGCAGGCTGCAGGTCTCGGCCCGCGAGGCGGCGAGTACGCCGCGCAGATAGGCGATCAGCTGGTCAAGCATCGCCAGCGCCTGCGGGCCTTGGCCCTCCTCGTCGATCAGCGCGCGCAGATTGGCCAAGGTGTTGAACAACATATGCGGCTCCAGCTGGGCGCGCAGCAGGCGCAACTCGGCCCGGGCCGCGACCGCCTGCTCACCGGCCAGCCGGTCGCGGGTGGCGAAGTAGAGCAGGCCCAGGGCGGCGGTCAGGGCGGTGAACAGGATGGGCACCATACGGTCCTGTACTTGGCCGAACTGGAACACGGGCTCGCCGAGCAGCAGGAAGGCCAAACCGTGGCCCAGCGTGTAGCCCAGCGGCAGCGCGGCCAGCCAGGCCAGGGGCAAGCGCCAGCGGCCGCCAAAATGGTGCGCCTTCATCCAGAAGCCCAGCAGCGCCGCGCCGGCCAGCATGCTCAAGCCCACGCATTCGCTGATCATCAGCAGCCTGCCGAAGCTGCCCAGGCCCGGCATCGCCGAGGCCAGCAGCGCTGCGGCAAAGGCCCAGAACAAGAGCGCCTGGACGACGACAGGCCAGGCGCGCAGCAGCGGTTGGGGGGGAAGGCAATCAAGGCGGTGTTGGAGCTGGCGACGAGTTCGTGCTGCAATGTAGCGTTTGGCGTCCCGCGGTGCCCGCACCTTGGTCGCCAAGCGCCGGAATTTGTGCGTCAACGGTGGCCGCGATTCATCAACAAGCAAGGAAGAGAGACCATGGCATATCTGGTGTTGGGACTGCTGCTGTTCCTGGGCGTGCATTCGGTGCGCATATTTGCCGACGACTGGCGCAGCGCCCAGCGCGCGCGGATCGGCGAATCGGCCTGGAAAGGTGCCTACAGCCTGTTGTCGCTGGCCGGCTTCGGTTTGATCATCTGGGGCTATGGGCAGGCGCGCCTGGAACCGGTGGTGCTGTGGGCCACGCCGCGCGGCATGAGCCATCTGGCAGCGCTGTTGACCTTGATCGCCTTCGTTCTGGTGGCCGCCTCGCAACTGCCGCGCAATCACATCAAGGCCAGGCTGCGCCACCCGATGCTCTTGGGCGTCAAGGTCTGGGCCCTGGCCCATCTGCTGGCCAACAACACGCTGGCCGATCTGCTGCTGTTCGGCGCCTTCCTGCTCTGGGCGGTGCTGGACTTCCGCGCCTGCCGCCAACGCGACCGAGCCGGTGCACCGGCGCCCGCGGCCGGCACCGCCGCCAGTACGGCGCTGGCCGTGGTGGCCGGCGTGGCGGTGTGGGCGCTGTTTGCCTTCTGGGCTCATGCGGTGCTGATCGGGGTCCGACCCTTTGCTTGAATCCAAAACCATGCCTCACTATCTGGACCTTGAGCGCTGGCCGCGGCGCAACACATTCGAACACTTCCGCCGCCTCGGCAACCCCTTCTTCAGCCTGTGCGGGCGCGTCGAGGTGGGGCCGATGCTGGAGCGCGTGCGGCAGCTGCCTGGTGTTACGCCATTTCTGGCCTACCACCATGCGGCGCTGCGCGCCGTACACGCGGTCGAGGCCTTTCGCTACCGGCTGGTGGCGGGCCCGGAAGGCCTGCGGGTGCAGGTGCATGAGGTGGTCCACGCCGGCGCCGCGGTGCTGCGCGAAGATCAGACCCTGGGCTTCACCCAGCTGACCTACGACCCCGACTTCGCCCGCTTCGTCGAGCTGGCCAGGCCGGTGCTCGAAGCCGCCAAGCGGCCCGATCAGCCCGAGCTGGGCGATACGCCCGAAAACCTGGCCCTGATCCACATGACCACCATCCCCTGGCTCAGCTTCACCAGCTTCAGCCACGCCCGGCCAATGGACGGCATCGACTCGGTGCCCAAGCTGGCCTTCGGCGCCTTTGCCCGCGAGGGGGATCGCACATGGATGCCGGTAGCCGTCGATGTGCACCATGCGCTGATGGACGGCCTGCATGTCGGCCAGTTCTTTGCGGAACTGCAGGCGGCGCTGGGGCGGAGCTAGGCGGCTCCTCCGGGCCTCAGGTCGCAGCGATCGCCTTTTCGTGTGACTCCAACGCCAGCAAGAGACTGGTTCGGTGCTCGCGAGCGATGGTTTGCCACGACTCGCCGCAAAGCGCCGCCTCGATGGCCCAAAGCAGGTTGAGGCTGACCCGGGCCCCCGACCGTTTGGCCATGGAGTAGGCCGCAACAGACCCCAGCGCCGCGAGGTGTTCGGCTGACCTGACCCCGGCCGCCGCGAGGACGGCGGCCGACTTCGGCCCGAGGTTTGCCATCGCGCCAAGCTCAAGAAGGGCCTGCGGCGAGGGTGCCAGCTTCCGGGCCGGACGCCTTTGCTGGCCGGCGCCGGCCGGGGTCCCGGCGGTCAGACCAGACCTCGCGTCTGCGCCATCAACCGCGTCAGGCCCAGCATGGCATCGGTGTGCGGCGTGGACAGGCCGATGTGCCGGCCGATCTCGCGTACCGAGCCAACCAGCCCTGCCAGCTCCAGTGGCCGGCCGGCCTCGGCATCCTGCAGCATCGAGGTCTTGAAGGCGCCCAGCTTGCGCGTCATCTCGTGGCGTTGCTCCGGCGTCTGATCGACCGGGCAGCCGATATGCGCGCCGATCGCGGCGGCCTCCAGCATCACCGCGCTGACGAAGCCGCGCACCAGCTCATCGTCGAGGATGCGGTCGCAGGTGGCACCGGTCAACGCCGAGATCGGGTTCATCGTCATATTGCCCCAGAGCTTGAACCAGATGTCTTTCTGGATGCGTTCGGATACGGTGGCATTGAAGCCGGCGCGCGTCAGCAGCGCGGCCAGTCGCTCGATGTGCTCGGGTCGGCCGCCCTCGGGTGCACCGATGATCAGGCCCATGCCCATCACATGCCGGACCAGGCCCGGCTCGGGCACGGCGCAGGCGGCATGGACGACGCAGCCTATCACCTGGTGGCTGGGGATCGCCGCGGCCACCACACCGCCCGGATCGACCGACTCCAGGTGCAGGCCCTCGCAGGGCCCGCCCAGACCGTCGAAGAACCACCAGGGCACGCCATTCATCGCCACCAGCACCCGGGTGTGCGGCGCCAGCATGGCCTTGACGGCGGGCGCCACGGCGGCCAGGGCCGGGCCCTTGACGGCGACGACGATCAGGTCCTGCGGGCCCAGCTCTTCGGGCCGGTCGCTGGCGGTGACGGGTACGGTGATGCGTTCGCCGTTGGAGTCCATACGCAGGCCATGTTCGCGCAGCGCGGCCAGGGTGGCGCCGCGGGCCAGGGCCGAGAGCTGGACTTCCGAGGCGACGTGGTGGCCCAGCTGGGCGGCGAACCAGCCGCCGATGGCGCCGGCGCCGACGATGCAGATCTTCATGATGAGGGGGTGTTGAGACAGGATGTTCCAAGTATCGCTGCGGGCGATGCTACCGTTCGCTCATGTCCGTCACCGTCACTCCTGCCGTTTCATCCGAGGCCCTGCAGCGCCGCCTGTGGTGGGCCTATGCCGGCCTGCTGCTGACGATCGCCCTGCTGCTCAGCCTGGCCGAGCTGCAGCATTACCTGGCCGCCGGCGGCCGCCATCCCTGGGAGCCGTTCCTGTGGGAGTTCAGCTCGGTCGTGACAATCGGCCCGCTCGGCGTGGCCATCTACCGCTGGCATCTGCGGGTGCTGCAGCACCCCAGCCTGGCAGCCCGGGTCGGCCTGCACCTGCTGGGGGCACTGGCCTATGTGGCGGTCCACGTCGGCGGCATGTTCACCCTGCGCTGGGCGGTCTACGCGCTCACTCCGGTGGTCTACGAGCCGGGCTCGGTGCTGCAGATACTGGCCTACGAGACGGGCAAGGACCTGGTCTCGTACGGCACCTTTGTCGCCTTCTGCCACGGTCTGCACCTGTACATCGAAGCGCAGCGCCGCCAGCACGAGCTGGCCCGGCTGCGCGCCGAGCTGGCCGAGGCGCAGCTGAATCGCCTGGCCGAGCAGATCCAGCCGCACTTTCTGTTCAACACGCTGAACCTGATTTC
>JADMJJ010000089.1 GCA_018780645.1 Burkholderiaceae bacterium | reverse complement strand
GGTCAGCGCCTGTCGGCCCTGAAGATGGATCTTGCCGATGGCGCGAACGGGATCAACTCCACGCATGACGAACGGCGCCGCGACCGCATGCTGGAGATGCTGGATGACACCGTCGCCGCCGTGCGCCGCATTGCCGCCGATCTGCGGCCGCTGATGCTTGACGACCTGGGGCTGAACGCGGCGGTCGAGTGGCTGGCGCGCGAGTCGGCGCGGCGCCTCGGCATCGAGGTCACGGTGCGGCTGGACGAGCAGGAGCCGCCGATCGACCACCGCGCCACCACGGCGCTGTACCGCATGGTGCAGGAGGCCCTGACCAATGTGGCCCGCCACGCCCACGCCACCGACGTGCGCATCGAGTTGCGCGTCCAGGGCCAGGAGCTGGTGCTGACGGTGCAGGACAACGGCCGCGGCTTCCCGTCCGGCGCGACCCGCAAGGAAGGCTCGTTCGGCTTGATGGGCATGCGCGAACGCGCCTATCTGCTGGGTGGCGAGCTGCTGGTCGACAACCCCCCTGGCGGCGGCGGACGCATCACCGTGCGTCTGCCCCTGCCCGCCGCCGGCGATCCGCCCACCCCGCTGGAAACCCCATGAACGCCCAAGCTCTGCCCGAAGCCCTGACCCTGCTGCTGGTCGATGACCACGCCATCGTGCGCGACGGCCTGCGCCGGGTGCTCGAAGCGCAGGCCGCCAGCTGGCAAGTCCATGAAGCATCGTCGGGCTTTGAGGCCCTGGACCGTCTGCGCCGCCAGCCGGTCGACGTGGCCATCGTCGACCTGTCAATGCCCGGCATGAACGGCCTGGACCTGACGCGGCGCATCAAGGCCGAGCGGCCCGCCACGGCGGTGCTGGTGCTGAGCATGCATGCGGAGGAGCAGTACGCCATGCGCGCCTTCAAGGCCGGGGCCAACGGCTACGTTACCAAGGACAGCCCGGCCGCCGAGTTGCTGGCCGCGGTGGGCAAGGTGGCCACCGGTGGCGCCTATGTCACGGCCAGCCTGGCCGAACGGGTGGTGCAGCAGCTCAATGGCGGCGTCGACGTGCCCGGCCACTCGCAGCTGTCGAACCGCGAGCTGGAGGTGCTGCGCCGCCTGGTGTCCGGCCAGCGGCCCAGCGAGATCGCCACGGCCCTGCACCTGTCGGTAAAGACCGTCAGCACGCACAAGACGCGCATCCAGGAGAAGCTGCAACTGCCCAACCTCGCCGCACTGGTGCGCTACGGGCTCGAGCACCGGCTGGCCCACGCCGACCTGTCCGATCCGCCACCGGCGCTGGGCGCCGATGCACCCTAGGCCGAAACAACCTAGGCCGAGGGACCGCCGGTGGATGCCGGCACCCCGCCCAGCCGGGCTTCGAGCCGCTTGGTCGCGCTGATGTCGATGAAGGTGATGACCACGCCGAGGATGGCGTCGTCCAGACTTCGGTACGGCATGATGCGCACATTGAACCAGCGCCCGTCGCTGGAGGCCACCTGCTTTTCGCTGCTGGCCAGGGTGCGCAGGGTCTGCTGCGCGTCGGTCTTCAGTCCGGGGTAGTCCAGGCTGCTGCTGAGGTCGCTGAGCGGCCGGCCGACATCGCTGTCGCGCAGCTTGATCAGCGACTGGGCCTGCTCGGTGAAGCGCCTGACGTTGAGCTCGCGATCGAGGAACAGGGTCGCGATCTCGGTGCTGTTGAGCAGGTTCTTCATGTCGCTCTGCGCCAGCTCAAGATCATCGAGCTTGGACTGCAGCTCCACGTTGACCGCCTGCAGCTCCTCGTTCATCGACTGCAGCTCCTCCTTGGAGCTGGTCAGCTCCTCGTTGGTCGATTGCAGCTCCTCGTTGGTGGACTGCAGCTCCTCGTTGGACGACTGCAGTTCCTCCTGGGTCACGCGCATGTCCTCGCGCAGCGTCTGCAGTTCCAGGCGCATGCGCTGCAGCTGGGCCTCCAGGTCGAGCTGCGCGGCGCTGCGGCGCCCGCGCGCTGCCGGGGGAGGGCCCGCCGCCGGCACCTCGCGGAACACGATCATCGTCACCTCACCCAATGCGCCGGACGGCGCGACCGCGCGAACGGTGATGTCGACCCGCGTTGCGTTGGGCCCCTCGCCCACGATCAGCCCCCGCACCTCCACCGGCTCGGGTTGCGCCAGTGCGCGGCGCAGGGCATCGTCCAGCGGTCCGCGCAGGCCCTCGCGGGCCATCACATGGATGTTCCAGTTCGCCTTGCCGGCGGCCGGCTCCAGGTACCTGCCGGTGCGGCCGTTGATGTAGAGGATGTCGCCGTGCTCGTTCACCAGCACGGCCGGCGGAGAGAACTCATGCAGCAGCAAGTGCTCGGCACTGGCCTGCAGGCCGGACGGGATGTCTCGGGGTTCGGACAAGGGTGTCTCCTTCGGACTCGGATGGCTGCGCCGCCGGGATCGGACGGGGAAGTCGGGCGCCACCGGGGCACCCGCGGCGTCACGGCGGCGATAAAGGCGCGACTGCGCATCCAGCGGCTCGAACAGGGTGCCGAAACGCCCGATGCTCTCGGATGAGCCGAGCAGCAGCAGGCCGCCGCTGCGCAGACTGTAATGGAACAGCGGCAGCAGGCGGTTCTGCAGCGGCGCGGTGAAATAGATCAGCAGATTGCGGCAGCTCAGCAGGTCGAGCTTGGTGAACGGCGGGTCGCTGATCAGGTCGTGCGGAGCAAACACCACCATCTCGCGAATACTCTTGCTGATGCGGTATTCGCCATGTTCCGGCTTGAAGAACCGCTGCAGCCGCTGCGCCGAGACCTCGCCGCTGATGCCGGCCGCGAACAGCCCGCGGCGCGCGCGCTCGATCGCGTCCTCGCTCAGATCGCTGGCAAAAATCTGCAGGCTGCTGGCGCTCCGCTCGGGCATCGCCTCCTGCACCTCGCGAAAGACCATGGCCAGCGAGTAGGCTTCCTCGCCGGTCGAGCAGCCTGCCACCCAGGCCCGGAACGGATGGCCGTCGGGCCGCAGCCGCAGCAGGCCGGGCAGATGCTCGTCCTGCAGCCGCTGCCAGACCGCGCGGTCGCGAAAGAAGCCGGTCACGCCTATCAGCAACTCGTTGACGAGCAGGCTGCACTCCTGCGGGCTGCCGCGCAGCAAGGCCTCGTAGGCCGCCAGGCCGTGCAGCTTGTGCACGCCCATGCGCCGCTCGATGCGGCGCGCCAGCGTGCGCCGCTTGTAGAGCGAGAAATCGTGCCGGCCGGCGCTGTTGAGCAGGGCCAGGATGCCCTGCAGGGCGTCCGGATCGCCACTGACATGCTCCTCGACCGAGGAGACCGGGGCCGGCGCCCCGGCTCCCGCCAGGGCCAGCAGATGCACGGCCAACTGCGCCGGCGTGCCGATCCGGTCGACGCAGCCGGTCCTGATCGCACTGGCGGGCATCGCATCGAACTGGGCCGAATCCGGCTGCTGGGCCAGCACCAGCCCGCCCGCGCGCTTGATGGCCTGAACGCCCAGACTGCCGTCCGAGCCCATGCCCGACAGCACCACGCCGGCCGCGCGCTCCCTCTGGTCAAGTGCCAGCGATTCGAACAGCAGGTCGACGGGCAGGCGAAGACCGCGCCGCTGCTGTGGAGAGGCCAGGCGCAGACAGCCCCCGACCACAGTCAGCTCCTTGTTCGGCGGAATCACGTAGACATGGTCGGCGGCGATGCGCAGCCCCTCGACGGCCTCGGCCACCGGGAGCGCGCAGACGCGCTGCAGCAGTTGCGCGAGCAGCGCCGGCTGGGTCGGGTCCATGTGGGTGACCACGACTAAGGCCAGGCCGCTGCGGGCCGGCAGCCGCGCGACGAACTGCTCCAGCGCATCGAGCCCGCCGGCCGAAGCACCGAGCCCGACGATACGGAGAATGCGGGTCGCGCCGACGGAGGCGGTCGACGATCCGGCTGGCGCGTCAGGGGGGGGCAAGGTCGTCATCTGACCCGCACTGTATCCGCAGGCAGGGGTCGCCCGCCGGCGCCGTTCAAGCGACGGGTACGTCCCCCTGTCCCTGCGCGACCGGCTGATGGATGGCGCATTGGTGCCGCCCCCGGCGTTTGGCGATGTACATGGCCGCATCGGCCGCCCGCAACAACTGGTCGACATCGTCGCCATCGTCGGGGTACAGGGCAATGCCGATGCTGGCGGATATCTGCGTCGTCCCGCCCGGCACCTGGACCGGTTGACTGATCGTGGCCATGATCTTGTCGGCCATGCGCAGCACATCGCTCGCCTCGCCGGCCTCCTCCAGCACGACGACGAACTCATCCCCGCTGAGCCGCGCCACAGCGTCCTGCGCGCGCACCGACTGGCGCAGCCGGCGGCCGACCTCGCACAGCAGGGCATCGCCGGCGGCATGGCCCAGGCTGTCATTGACGTGCTTGAAATGATCCAGGTCCAGGAACAGCACAGCCAGGCGCTGCCGGTGCCGCTTGGCCCGCTCGATCGAAAGGGCCAGACCGTTGGCAAACAGCAGCCGGTTCGGCAGGCCGGTCAGCGCATCGTGGTGGGCCAGGCGGCTCAGTCGCTCTTCGGCGTTCTTCAGGGCACTGATGTCCGAGTGCAGGGCGACGTAGTGGCTGACCCGCTGCGCCTCGTCACGGATCGCGTCGATGGTCTGCAGGCAGGGATAGACCTCGCCGCTCTTGCGCCGGTTCCAGATTTCGCCCTGCCAGTGCCCGGTCGAATGCAGGTTGGCCCAGAGCTCGCGGTAGAACAGCGGGTCGTGCCGACCGGACCGCTGCAGGCTGGGACTCAGACCGATCACCTCGGCGGCGGAATAGCCGGTCATCGCGGTGAATGCCGGATTGACAGCCACGATGCGGCCGTCGGCATCGGTCACCATGACCGCCTGCGAGGTGCTGCCAAGCACCTTGTCGGCCAGCCAGTTCGGCCCGTCCGCCCGCGGTGCCCCGGTCAGCAGGAAGCCACCGTTGCGGCGCCAGTTGCGCAGGCCGTGCCCGATGCGTTGCACCATCTCATCCATGCTGGACAGTCCGAGATGCCAGCCCGCAGGCGTGACCAGGTCGCTAGGTTTGAACTGCATGGCGCCATGGTGAGGGCATCGGGCGCGGCCGGATTGCGCAGGCTCAATGCGGCGGCCGCGCCGCCGCCAACAATGAGGCCAGGCGATCCGAGAGGCGGGGTGAAGTGCCATGCGGGGTATCGCCCCATTGTTCCGTGAACCGTCCAACCTGTGAGGCAGCATGAGCGGCATCCGTTCCATCCTCCTGCAGCTTGATGCGACACCGGCCGCCGCCATGCGCCTGCGCGAGGCCCGCGAACTCGCCCGCCGCCACGAGGCTCATCTGGCGGTGATGTTCGTCACCGCAACGTCGCACTGGCCGCCACGCCTGGCGCCGGACGATGACACCAGCCTGTTCCTGCAGACCTCGACCTGGGCCGAGCAGGATCGCGCGATGGCGATGTTTGATGCCGCCCAGGCGCTGGGCGGCCCGCAAATGCAATGGCTGGACGGCCAGGGGACCGATGCCGTCGAGCTGTTCTGTCGGCAGGCGCTCTTTGCCGACCTGCTCGTGCTGGCCCAGCACGACGCGGGTGCGGTGCTGCCCGGTGCCGCGCCGGCGGACTTCGTCACCTCGGCAATGCTGCGGTCGGGCCGACCGGCACTGGTGTTGCCCGCGACCGGCGCACCGGCCGGCTTCGGTCATCAGGTGCTGCTGTGCTGGAATGCCACGGCCCCGGCCGCACGAATCCTCAGCGCCGCACTGCCCTGGCTGCGGCGGGCCCGGCACGTGCATGTGCTGGATACGACCGACAGCCATGGCGGACCGGTGGTAGGCGAAGCGCTGGACATCGCCCAATACCTGCGCTTTCACGGCGTCACGGCCGTGCTGCATGGCCGGCAACTGCCGCCGGCCGACGCCTGCGCACAGGTGCTCGCCCTGGCGCGCGAGCTGGCCGCCGACCTGCTGGTCATGCCCTGCGCCGGCCGCTCCCTGCTGCGCGAATGGGTGCTCGACGACAGCACCCACAGGCTGCTGCAAGCGATGACGTCGCCGCTGCTGATGTGCGCCTGAACCAGCGACGCGGCACAGCGCCCAGGGTCAGACGCGCAGGGTCAGCTGTTCAGGCCGACAATCCGCTGCAGCTTGCCGCTGCGCCCCGGCTCGACCGTCACCCCGCTTTCGCAGCGCAGGCGCACGCCCTGCGCGCCCTGCCCGGCCAGAAACGCCAGCAGGGCCGGCCGGGCACGGGCCAGGGCCGCGGCCCCGGCCTCGCCGCGCAGCGGGGTGCTCAGCAGCAAGGCGTCAGCCCCCTCCTGCCTGAGCTGGAAGTCGAACAGTCCGGCGGACTCCTCAAGCACCGTGCACAGGGCCAGCGGCAGCAGCTGCACGCTCGGGCCACCGGCCGCGCCGAGGCTGATCAGATCGTCGCAGCGCCCCTCGACCGCGATCAGCGGCAGGCCCGAGCCACAGGCACAGGCCCGCGTGCCGAAGGTCACCCGGTCGCCCAGGTCATAGCGGATCAGCGGCTGCACATGATTGGCCAGGTTCGTCAGCAGACAGCTCGCGCCCGGCACGCCGGCGGGCAGCGGGCGACCTGTCTCGTCGACCGCCTCGAGCAGGGCCCAGTCGCTGTTCAGGTGCAGGCCGCCCCAAGGGCATTCGCTGGCCAGCGCCAGGAACTCCGACGCCCCGTAGCTGTTGGCCAGCTGGCAGCCGAACGCCCGCTGCACCAGGCCGCGCATCGCGGGGCTGAGAGTCTCGCCACCGGTCCACACTTCCTGCGGTGCGATGTCAAGGTGTCCGGCCAGTTGCTCCCGGGCGAGCAGCGCGGCAGCTGTCGGGTAGGTGGCCAGAATGGTCGGCGCGGCGGCCCGCAGTTGTTCGAGCAGGTCGGGCAGCGGCTGCAGGAAGGACAGCAGGCTGACGCGCGGCGCCAGCAGCGGTGCCAGGCGGCGCAGGCGCTGGATCGACACGGTGCTCGCGAAATGCCCGTCGGTGGCCCCGACAAAGCTGATGCGCTCGCCGAGGTAGAAGGGGTCCAGCAGCCGTTGCAGCGGGCGCAGCACCGGCCGGCGCAAGGCCTCGAGCGCGTCATAGACCGCCATCGCGCGCGCATCCTGCACAAACAGACCCGGCACGCCGCTGCTGCCGGAGCTCTCCCACACCGTATAGCGCCCCAGGTAGTCCCGGCCGATCTGCATGGCATCGCCGGTGAAGTCCCGCAGGTCCTGCAACCGCAGCGCCGGGTCGCACACCCAGCCGTCGAAGTCCGCCATCAGCTCCGCCTTGTGCGCGACCGGCAGGTCCTGCAGGCGCCAGGCCCCTGCCGAGCGGCACTTCAGCAAGTCGCGGTAGCGGCGCGAGCCCTGCGCCGCCGCTGCCAGCAGCTCGGCCAGGCGCCGTCGCTGGCGGGTCTGCAGGGCCGCCGTGCCTGCCTGCGATGCTGCGGCGACATCGATCGCGGCAAGACCGGACTGCAGACCATCGAAGGGGTTGTACATGCTGGATCAGCTCCGCAGCGGCCGCACGCGGCGCAGCCCGTGGGGCATTTCAACGCAGGGCCGGGGTCCTGGCGTTGCGCTGCATCAGTCGGGTCGCGCATGGCATCGGTGCTGACCTGCGTCAATCCGCCATGATCGACCGCTGCCTAAGCTGGCCGATCCGCGAACACCGGCGCAATCCGGCCCCTCTGCCATGGCCCACACTGCCCTGAGTCCACTCGATGCTGCCTGGTACCACATGGACGGGCCGGCCAACACGGCCATCGTCACCGGCCTGCTGCTGACCCGCCAGCCGCTGGACCCTGGCAAGCTGCGCGCGCTGCTCAAGCGCCGGCTGCTGGCCTTCGATCGCTTCCGCCAACGCGTCGTCGAGCGCGGCTTTCCGCTGGCCACCCCGCACTGGGTGGACGTGCCGGACCTGGACATCGACTCCCATCTGCATCGCGTCGCCCTGCCGGCGCCGCACGACGAGGCCGCACTGCGCGAGCTGGCGAGCGAGCTGGCCACCCAGCCGCTGGATCCGACCCGGCCGCTGTGGACGGTCCATCTGGTCGAGCGGGTAGGCCACGGCAGCGCGATGATACTGCGCTACCACCACTGCATAGGCGATGGCACGGCGATGATGACGGTGGCCGCCGGCCTGTTCCAGCTGCCCTCCGCGCCACCGCCACCGACCGCCCGACGACGAGTCACCGCTGCGCCGCCGAGCCCGGGGCTGACGGACTCGCTGGGTCTCGTGCTCAAGGGCACCGCCTCGCTGGTCACCGAGCTGCTGAAGCGGCCCGACCCACGTTCGCCGTTCAAGGGTGACTTCGGCCTGAGCAAGCGGGTCGCCTGGTCCGCGCCGGTGGCCATAGCCGATGTCAAGGCGGTGGCCGCGCCCAGTGGCGCCAAGGTCAACGACGTGCTGGTGGCGGCCGTCAGCGGCGCCCTGCGCGACTATCTGCGCCGCCGCGGCGTCGACGTGGACCACACCAGCCTGCGGGCCATGGTGCCACTGGATCTGCGGCCTCCCGCGCGCTACGGTGCGCTGGGCAACGAGTTCGGACTGGTGATTCTCGACCTGCCGGTGGCCGAGTCCAGCGCCCGGCGGCGGCTGGCCTCAACCCAGGCGGCCATGGATGCGATCAAGCGCTCGCCGCAGGCCCTGGCGATGCGGCTGCTGCTGGACATCTTCGGCCGTGGCCCGAAGACGCTGGAAGACCTGGCCTGCCAGGTCTTCGGCAGCAAGACCAGCCTGGTGCTGACCAATGTCATGGGCCCGCGTGAGCCGGTGCGGCTGGCCGGCGCAACGGTCGCACGGATGATGTTCTGCGTGCCGCATCCGGGCGAGCAGCTGGGCATGGGCATCAGCATCCTCAGCTATGGCGGCCAGGCCACGCTGACCGTGGTCGCCGATGCCCGCCTGGTACCCGACCCCGAGACCATCACGCGGCGATTCAACCTCGAGTTCTCCGCCCTGCATCGGCGAGCCGCCGCAGCAAGCCTTGACGTTTCGCAACGCAGCCGCGCGCGCCATTCCTAAACTCATTTGCGGATGGTCGGTAGGCACCGCCATCCGGACACAAATACCAAGGAGCGACATCATGAATGCATTGACCCGTCTGGAACGCCTGGACGACATGTTTCCCGAACTGTTCCGCCGCCTCGGCCGGCCCCTGCAGCTAAGCGCCGATGGCCCCGGCGACATCCGCATCGACGTGACCGAGAACGACAAGGACTACCAGGTGCGCGCCGAGATTCCGGGCGCCAAGAAGGAAGACATCCGCGTCAGCGTCGATGGCAACTATGTCTCGATCAGTGCCGAGGTGAAGAAGGAAAAGGAAGAAAAGTCGGCGGGCCGAGTGCTGCTGAAGGAGACCTACTTCGGCAGCGTCTCGCGCGGCTTCTCGCTGGCCCATGAGATCGACGACAAGGAAGTCGTCGCCAAGCTTGAGGACGGCGTGCTCAAGCTGACGCTGCCCAAGCGTGAAGGGGCCAGGGCGCGCGCGATCACGGTGCAATAGACCGTCGGCCGCGCAGCTTCAGCGCGGAGCTGGAGACCAGGCCGGCCGCGCCATCGCGCCGGAATCCATCACCACCAGGTAGCGCCCCGACCATGGGGTCGGCGTGCGGTCGGGGCGCAGCACCCAGAGCCGGCGGCCGGCCTCCAGCTCTGCCTCGTAGTCCTGGTCCAGCACACCGAGGCGATCCATGAACTCGTTCATCGCGGCGGAGATGCGCACGCAGCCCTTTGATTGCGCACTGCCTAGCCGGCGCTCAAGCAAATCGGGATCGGTGGCATGCATCTGCAGACGCATCACGCTCAGACCATGATCGCCCCAACCCTTGGCGGCCGGCACCCATCCGAAGTCGAACACCCGCGCGCCCTTGCGGCCATAGCCGCGGATGCCCAGTTCGTTCTTCGTGCCTTCGGCACGGAAGTCCGGGTTGAACAGCGAATGCTCGAACACGCCCAGCGGCGTCTCGAAATGCTCGTAGCGCCCCGGCAGCCCGGTGGACACCGGCGACGCACCGATCAGCTGCCAGGGCTGCGTGGCGCTGCCCCAGAACAACAGCAGCGCCTGCACCTTGGGGCTGCGATCGACCAGCAGGAGCAGCTGGGGCGCGTCAAGCCGCAGGTCCAGGTCGAACAGCAGCTGCTGCAGCCGTTCGCGGTAGCCGGCCACCGCGGCGCCCGGCACCTGCAGCCGCGGCCTGACCTCCTGTTCGAAGGCCTGCGACAGGGCCGCCAGGGTCCAGGTCGCGTCAGCTGCCGGCGCCGGGCCGGCCTTCACGCCCGGGCTGCCCAACAGGGCCAGGCAGGCGGCCGCCTGGAGCAGCCGGTGCCTCACGCGTGGCCGGTCCGGTCGAGCCCAGGGTTCGCGATCGATGCCGCCAGGCAGCTCGCAAGAAAGTTTGGCCATGCCGCTCGCTGATCCATCCGCCGCCCCGTTCGTTGAAAGCTGCACTCTAGCGAGCGCCGGGCCGGACGGCTTGCGCGTGCGCAAGCCGCAGCGCGGCGGCGAGCGCCCGGCCTGTGTGACCGCGGCCGCCGGCGAAGCCGGCCTGGCGGCGCTGCTCGAGCAGGCCCAGCAGTTGCTGGCGAACGGGCGCGGCGACGCCGCGCGCCTGGTCATCGCCCAAGCTCAGGCGCGCCTGGGTAACCACCCACCGCCAAGCGCCGAGCCGACCGCAGCGCCGGTGCGCGTCACCCTGCTGGGTGGGCTGCAGCTGCGTCTGCAGGGTCGTGTGCTGGCCGACCGGGACTGGCATGGCAGCCGCGGCCAGCTGCTGCTGAAGGCCCTGGTCGTGCTGGGTGGCCAGCAGATCTCGACCCAGCGTCTGTGCGATCTGCTGTGGCCGGACGCCGATGGTGCCCGCGCCCAGCAGAACCTGCGCGTGGCGCTGTGGCGGCTGCGCCGCACCGGCGCCACGGCCGGCAGTCGGCCCCCGCCCTGGCTGACGCTGCAGCAGGGCCAGGTCTCGCTGTCGACGACGCTGTGCGAGATCGACGCGCTGGACTTTGCCAAGACGCCACCCGAGGCGGACAGCGCCCGGCTCGATCAGGCGCTTGCGCTGTACCGCGGGCCCTTTCTGGCCGGCGATGACTCCGCGCCATGGATCATCGACCACCGGCGCCGCCTGGCCCGGCACTATGTGCGCCTGGTGCAGGCACGGGCCGAGCTGGCGCTGGCCAGGCAGGGCACGGCACTGGCCAGGTGCGCCGCATTGCCGCAGCACCTGGAGCGGGCGCTGGAGGTCGACGCACTGGACCCGCACACGCTGAGCCTGCTGATGCAGTGGCAGCTGCGTTGCGGTCAGCCGGTGCCGGCGCTGCGGGCATTCGCGCAATTCGAGCGCGGCGTTCGCCAGCAGCTGGGTGTGGCCCCCGGCGAGGCGCTGCTGCGCCTGGCCGCCACCGCCCGCGCGCGCTGCGGCGGACTCGATCTTGCCGCAGATCAATCAGACGCATCGACGGCTTAACCGCGGCCGCCGCCGTAACCGATTCGTAACGCCGCCGTGGCCATCATGGGTTTGACCATAGCCCTCAAACCGATGGAGTCCACGATGCTGCAAGCCGCAATACCCAGGCCGGTCATCCACATGCGCCGGGCGCGAGCCACGGCACGACCGCGTCCTACGGCGTTCGTGCTGGCGCTGGCCGGCGCCCTGACCGGCCTCGCGCTGGGGGCATCGCCCGCCGCTGCCGCGACCAAGACCTGGAACTGCAGCGGCTCGAGCTGGGAGAACGGCGGCTGCTGGTCGCCGGTCGGCGTGCCGGTGGCCGCCGACGATGTCGTTGCCGGGCCTGTCGGTAGCGTCAACAGCACCCTGTCCTTCGGCAGCGGCGCCGGCACACGCAGCGTCAATGGGCTGACACTCAATTCCACGACGGGCTACGGCATAAACTTCGCGCAAACCGGTGGCAATCTGACGGTGGGCAGCGCGGGTGGCTATTGGTATGTCGGTTCGACGGGCAGCGGCACGGTCAGCCACAGCGGCGGGACCGCCACCGCGGGCGTTCTGGAGATCGGCTACAGCACCGCCGCGGTCGGCAGCTACGCGATGAGCGGAAGCGCCGCCCTGACCTCCAACAACGCCGTCATCGGCTACTTCGGCACCGGCAGCTTCAGCCAGGCCGCGGGCAACGCCGCGCTGAAGTACATCGAGCTCGGCGTCAACCCGGGCAGCCACGGCAGCTACACCCTCAGCGGCACCGGCACGCTGAGCTCGACCTACCATTGGATAGGCGAGAACGGCACCGGCAGCTTCACCCAAACCGGCGGCAGCAACACGGTCAGCAGCACCTTGTACGTGGCTCAGGGCAGCGGCGAAGGCAGCTACACCATGCAGGCCGGGTCCCTCACGACCGGCGACGAGCAGATCGGCTTCAACAGCAAGGGCACTTTCAGCCAGTCCGGCGGCACGCACAGTACCGGCTCCCTGGTGCTGGGCTACAACCCGGGCAAGACCGGCAGCTACAGCATGTCCGGCAGCGCCACGCTGAACGCCGGCACGTTGGCCGTCGGCGCCCAAGGCACGGGCACCTTCACCCAGAATGCCGGCACCAACACGGTCCAGGGCTCGCTGTGGATCGCCACCAACGGCGGCAGCACCGGCAGCTACACGCTGAACCAGGGCAGCCTGATCACCGGCGCCACCTATGTGGGCAACGCCGGCAGCGGCAGCTATGTGCAGGCCGGCGGCAGCCATCAGGTGGGCGGCATGTACCTGGGCTTCAACAGCGTGGCCACCGGCACCGCCCAGCTGAGCTTCGGCACGCTCTCGTCCAACTATCTCGAAGTGGGCGGCAATGGCACCGGCAGCTTCACCCAGACCGGAGGCACGCACCAGGTGAACGGCACGCTGATGCTGGGTGCCTACACCGGCAGCTCCGGCACCTACAACCTCGCTGGCGGCACCCTGCGCGTGAACAGTCTGGCGCGTGGCAGCGGCTACAGCTATTTCAACTGGACCGGCGGCACGCTGGACCTGCGCAACCCCTACACCGTGACCGACGGGGCCTTCTTCGGCTCCAGTCTCGGCGTCAGTAGCGGCCGCACGCTGGTGGCCTCGACGCTGAACGTGTCCGCCGATGGCGCCTTCGCCGTCTACGCAGGCGCGGCGGCGACCGCCACGAACCTCAACAACAAGGGGCAGCTGACGCTGCGCGTCGGCGGCCTCACGGTGCCCGGCACGCTGGACAATGGCGGCACGCTGAGCTTCGTTGGCGGGGTGCTGTCGACGCCGGGCTTCTTCACCAACAACGGCGTGATCAGCGGCCAGGGTCAGATCATCATCGGCCAGGGCGGCTTCATCAACTACGCCCTGCTCAAGCCGACCGGCGGCGAGCTGAGCCTGGACACCGGGGCGAAGACCAATCTGGGCATCATCGAGCTCGGCGCCGGCAATCAGCTGCGCATCGTCGGCAACACGCTGAGCAACCGCGCCAGCATCGACATGAGCGGAGGCACGCTGAGCGCCGATGCCGGCGGGCAGGGTGCGGTCGTCAACAGCAGCGGCGGCCAGATCAGCGGCCACGGCCGCATCAGCGCGCGCCTGACCAACGAGGGCGTGCTGGGCGTCAGCGGGGGCACCCTGACCGTGGACAACACCTCGTTCAGCAACAGCGGCCAGATCCAGCTCGCCGGTTTTGGTACCAATCTGGCCGGCGGCACGCTGCTCAACAGCGGCACCGTGCAAGGCGCCGGAGCCGTGGCCAATGCGATCAGCAATACCGGCACGATCGAAGCGCTCGGCGGCACCCTGCTGCTGTCCCATGCCGGCAGCAGCAACAGCGGCAACGGCCTGATCGCTGCCGGCGTCGGTGCCAAGGTTTTGATGAGCGGCGGACTGGTCACCAATGCCGGCCTGATACAGCTGGACGGCGGCAGCTTCGACAACGGCGGCAAGACGCTTACCAATGCCCAGCGCATCGTCGGCGCCGGCACGCTGCGCACCGGCTCGCTGATCAACGACGGCCAGCTGGCGCTGAGCTTCGGCGGCTCCAGCATCAGCGGCGCGATCAACAACCGCGCACCCGGCGAGGTGATCGTCTCCAACGGCGCCCAGGCGACCTTCGCCAGCGACCTCTACAACCACGGCGAGTTGCGCATCTCGGCCGGCGGCGCGGCCAACTTCTTCGGGCTCGTCTCCGGTGACGGCCTGTTCACCGGCGATGGCGAAGCCCGCTTCGAGGGCGGCTTCGCCCCTGGCGCCAGTCCGGCGCTGGTGACGGTGAACTTCAAGTCCACCTATGGCAGCGGCTCGACGATCACGATGGAACTGGGCGGCACCACGCCCGGCAACTGCGACACCTGCGCCGACAAGATCCTCTTCACCAAGGGGGTGACGCTGCAGGGCGGCACGCTGGACGTGGTCTGGTGGGGCGGCAACACCGGCCAGAGCGGTCAGACCTACGACCTGTTCGACTGGAACGGCGGCCTGACCGGCAGCTTCGGCCGTGTGCTGCTGCCGGCCCTGGCCAGCGGACTGGCCTGGCAGACCGACAGGCTTTACAGCGACGGCGAGCTCAGCATCGCCGCCGTGCCCGAGCCCCAGACCTGGGCCCTGCTGATGTCGGGCATCGGATGGCTGGCGCTGGCACGCCGCCGCCGTGCGACCCAAGCGACGATTGGTTGACTGCAGTCAAAGGTCCGGGGCCCGGCGAGGTCTACAAGGAAAGCAAGCAGTCAACTCATCAAACGAAGGAAACGACATGCCCATACTCAAGGAACTCCTGACCACCGACGCCGGCCTGATGAGCGCGGCAGGCATCATCTTCATGCTCGGCATGGGGGTGTTCTTCATGCGCTACTTCCGCAGGCACATTGCCGAAGACACTGCGCGCGCCAAGTCCGGGAAACTGTGAGAACCTAGCGGGCCATGCCCGCTGCTGTATTCGACGGCCCTTTCGTCGCTCATCTGATACTCGCCATGGCCGCCCTTGCGGTCGCCCTGGGCCTGCGGCCCTGGGCGGCGCTCGGCGGTGACGGCCCGCCCTGGCCCTGGCTGTTCCTGGCGGCGCTGCTGCCGCTGTTCTGGGGCATGGATCGCTATGCGGTGCCGGTGGCCCAACCGCTGTCGGGTGCGGCGCTGTTGGTGCTGTTTGCCGGCTGGCCGCTGGCGGTGCTGGCCATGCTGCCGGCCGCGCTGATCACCTGCCTGGTCGGGGACCTGAGCGTGGCGGAGGCGCTGCATCGGCTTATCTGGCTCGGTATCGTGCCGGCCAGCCTGACGCTGGCCATCGGCGCCCTGCTGCGCCGCTACCTGCCCCACCACCTGTTCATCTACATCCTCGGCCGGGGCTTCTTCGGCACGTTCGCGGCCTATGCCTTGACCAGCGCCGCCGACGTCGGCCTGCATGCGGCGCTGCAAGGCACGCTGCCGGCCGATCTGATGATCGCCCGCGTGCTGAACGCCTTCGCCGAGGCCTTCCTGACCGGCATGTGCGTGGCCATTGCCGTGGCCTACCGGCCGCAGTGGCTGGCGACCTACTCGGACCGGCTCTACCTGCCCGCCAAGAGCAGCTAGGCCTCCTCGTCGCCGATCAGCAGGCGTGTCTCGCTGGCGAAGCGGTGCGGCGGAATCTCCAGATTGCTGGGTGCGGGCTTGTTCCTGAACACGCGGCCGGCCACATCGAAGGTGGAGCCGTGGCAGGGGCAGAAAAAGCCACCGGGCCAGTCGGCGCCGACGCTGGGATTGGCGCTGCCCGCAGGCACCGCGCTGGGCGAGCAGCCCAGGTGGGTGCAGATGCCCACGGCCACGAAGATCTCGGGCTTGACCGAGCGCCAGGCATTCTGCGCATAGGCCGGCTGCTGCTCGCGCAGCGACTTAGGATCGGCGAGCTGCCCGTCCAGGGCCGGCAGGGCGGCCAGCATCTCGGGGGTGCGCCGCATGATCCAGACCGGCTTGCCCCGCCACTCGACCGTCTTCGAGCCGCCGGGGGGCAGGTCGGAGATGTCCACCTCGACCGCGGCGCCCTGCGCCCGCGCGCGCTGGCTGGGCGCCAGCGAGGACACGAAGGGGATGGCCGTGGCCGCCACGGCCATGCCGCCGGCCGCGCCGGTGGCCAGCAGCCAAACTCGGCGCTCGGGGTCAGGACTTGCGGCAAGCGGCAGGGTGTGCGTGTTCATGACGAATCTCCATCGAGACCCGATCCAGGCAGGAGGCCCGGACCTTGGGTCGCCAGCCAGGTGAACACAAGATCCATGCCAGCCAACAGGCAGCCAAGAACCTCAATCACATCAAGCACTTGACCGCGGCGGCCGGCAGCACGCTGCCACCGCCGCACTGCCACTGGCAGTACTGCGATGGCAGACGGCAGACCGCTCGTCAGCCCGGCCCCAGCGCCTTGAGCCGGCGGTAGAGCGTGCGTTCGCTGAGCCCCAGGCGGGCGGCCAGAGTCCGGCGCGTGCCGGTGAAGCCCTGCACGGCGTGCAGCAGTGCCTCGTCACACGGTTGCTTGGCGGCGGGCAGCACCGGCGTTCGCGCCAGCCCGGACGGTAGATGTTCGACCCGTATCAGGCCGTCGTCGGCAAACAGGCGGGCTCGCTCCAGCACATTGCGCAGCTCGCGCACATTGCCCGGCCAGGCATGGGCCTGCAAGCGGGCCAGCGCGGCAGGGGTAACGCTCAGCGGCACGCCGGCGGGCACCTCGCGTTTCAGGATGGAATCCACCAGCAGGGCAATGTCCGCCGGGCGCTCGCGCAGCGCCGGCAGCTCGATCGGGAAGGCGTTGATGCGGTAGTACAGGTCCTCGCGGAAGCGGCCCTCGGCCACCATGCGCGCCAAGGGTTGATGGGTGGCGGCGACGAGCCGGAAGGCGGCCTGGCGGGTTTCCAGGCCGCCGACACGGCGGTAGCCGCCGGTCTCGATCAGTCGCAGCAGCTTGACCTGCATGGCCAGCGGCACATCGCCCATCTCATCTAGGAACAGGGTGCCGCCCTGGGCGGTCTCGACCAGGCCCGGCTTGCGCGCATGGGCTCCGGTGAAGGCCCCCTTCTCGTAGCCGAACAGCTCGCTCTCGAACAGCGCCTCGCTCAGGCCCGAGCAGTCGACGACCACGAACGGGCCGCCGGCGCGCGGGCTCGCCTCGTGCAGCGCGCGAGCGAACAGCTCCTTGCCGGTGCCCGACTCACCCAGCAGCAAGACCGGCAGCATCGACGGCGCGACGCGCTGCAGCGACTCCAGCGCCGCCATGAAGACCGCGGAGCGGCCCACCAGCCCCTCGGCGCTGGGCTCGGCCGAGGCATGCCGCACCGTGCACAAGCGCTCCACATAGGCCAGCACCCTGCCCTGCGGGTCCAGGATTGGTCGCAACTCGACATTCACATGCTCGGGCCCGCGCGGCGTGTGGTGGATGTGCAGCACGCGATCCGGCCCGCCCAGTTCGAGCGAGCGGCGCATCGGGCAATGCTCGCCGGCCTGGTCGCAGGGCACATCGAAGTGATGCGAGACGCGATAGCACTTCTGGCCCAGCACCGGCTCGCCGGCGCGACCGAACTGGCGACGGTAGGCCGGGTTGGCGCCCAGGATGTTGTAGGCGGCGTCAAGCACGATCATCGGCTCGCCTTCATGGGCGAGATAGGCGATCAAGGCCTGCAGCGCGGCCAGCGCCGGATCGGCATTCATGTCTACCTTTTTCATCGGCCCCTGTCGTTGCCCGACGATTGTGGTTCGCCCGGGCGGCGCCGGCCTTGCGCCAGCGCAGACCGCATGGTCGACAATCGGCCCACGGTCAACACAGCAACAGGCACGGCATGACAAGCCCATCCCCCGCAACGACTACTGCCTCCGCACTGCCGAGCGATGACGCCCTGCGCCATGAGCTCCACAACGAGGTCCACGCGCGGCCCTCGGCCCGCATAAGGCTGCCGGCCCTGGTGGTGTTCGTGGCGGTGCTCAACAAAGACGTCACACGGCAGCAGGAATGCGAGCACCTGCGCAGCCTGCCGCGGCAGCAGCACCTCACCGTGGACGACCTGCAACACAATTTTCTGCGGCTGCGTTTTGCCGACCATACGGTCAAATGGGAGCGCCACAGCGAATTCACCCGCTATGCCATCGTGCAGCCGCTGCCGCCCGGCGCCCTGCTGGGCGCCAGCGAGCCCGAGCTGCTGGCCTCGCTGCGGGTGGACCCCGACTGGCTGCGTGGCATTCCGGGCCGCACCGTCGCGGCGGTCAAGCTGGCCATGGTCGAGCATGATCTGAGCGATCCGCATGCCGCACTGGCGCTGGGTCAGCAATGGCTGGGCGGCCCGACCGTGGTGGCCTCGCTGATGGGCAATGGCCACTCGATGGCGGTGACCAATTTCCGACTGCGCGACAGCGGCTTCGAACGCATGCTGGTGATCGCCGCGCCGGGCACCAGCGAAACCCGCGCCGGCCGCATCTCGCAGCGCCTGCTGGAGCTGGAAATCTACCGCCTGATGGCGCTGCGCGGCCTGCCCGTGGCCAAGGTGCTGGGCAGCACGCTGGCCGAGTCGGAGGCCGCGCTGGCCGAAGTGACGGCCAGCCTGGAGAGCCGCCAGGTCTCGGAGACCGAGCTGCTGGACCGGCTGATCCATGTCGCGGCCCGCGTCGAGCGGGCCACCGCCGAGCACCTCTACCGCTTCTCGGCCACCCAGGCCTATGACGCGCTGGTGCGCCAGCGCATCGCCGAGCTGCGTGAGAAGCCCATTCCCGGCACGCAGACGCTGGGCGAGTTCATGCAGCGCCGGCTCTCGCCGGCGATTGCGACAGTGGCGGCCACAGCCCAACGCCTGGCCTCGCTATCGCAGCGGATCGAGCGCGCCAGCGCTCTGCTGCGCACCCGCGTGGACATTGCCACCGAGGCGCAGAACCAGCAACTGCTGGCCAAGCTGACACGCGGCCAGGCCCTGCAGCTGAACATGCAGGCCACGGTGGAGGGCCTGTCGATCGCGGCGATCTCCTACTACGTCGTCAGCCTGGTGCTGTACCTGGGCAAGGCGCTGAAGTCCACGGGCCTGAACATCAACCCGGAGCTGTGCGCCGGCGCCTCCATCCCGCTGGTGCTGTGGGTCGTCTGGCAGGCCACCCGGCGCATCCACGCGCGGCTGCAGCTGCCGCACTGAAGCCGGCCGGTCAGCCCAGCCGCACCGGCAGGCCGTGGGCACGCCAGGCGCCCATGCCGCCACTCAGATTGCGTACCCGGGTGTGGCCGTGATGGAGCAGGAACTGCATCGCCTGCATGCTGCGGCCGCCGGCGGCGCAGGCCATGATCAGGTCGGCATCGCGGGGCAGTTCCGGGTGGCGGCGTTCAAGCTCGCTGAGTGGCATGGCGATCACATGGGGCAGGTCATAGGCGGCGCGGGCGACCTCATGCGCCTCCCGCACGTCGATCAGCCAGCAATTGCCCTGGGCCAGGATCTGGCTGGCCTGGACGGGGTCGAGTTGGAGCAAGGCATGGGTCATGGTGGTGAGCTTTCGGTTGAGGTTCGGGGTCAGCTGGAGGTCTTGGGCAGAAACGCGGCTCGCGTGCTGGCTTCGCGCTCGGCCTGGCGCGCCAGCTGGCCGCAGACCAGATCGCACAGTGCGTATACGGCCGGGTCGGCAATGCGGTAGTAGACACTGGTGCCGCGGCTCTCACGCTCCACCAGCCCATGCTGCTGCAACTGGCTCAGGTGGCGCGAGACATTGGCCGCGCTGTAGCCGCACAGCGTGGCGAGATCGCCGACATTGCGTTCCCGCTCGCGCAGCAAATTGAGAATTCGCAAGCGGGTGGGCTCGGACAGCGCCTGAAAATAGCCCGCCACCTGCAGCAGTGCGGGCTCGGGCAGGTCGCCCATCATCGAGCTTGCGGCTGGCTTCTTGGGTTCCGGCATGGGATTCACCTGTTTTGGGTGGATTGCTTAATTCATCGTTTGACTATTTGCGTCAATAGCTAAATAATACGATAACGATGCAACCCTGTCCAGCAGCAATGCCACGAAACATCATGAAACCCATGCAAGCCCGTCATCGCGCCCTCGCCTTCACCCTGCTCACGCTGTTGAGTGGGTTCGGTGCAGCCGCTCATGCGGCCGATGCGCCGCGCCCGGGTGGTCTGCAAACGCTGATGATCCGCAGCCAGGCCAGCGGCACCATGGCCAGCCACGACGGCGTGGTCGAAGCGCTTCGCCAGACGGTCATCGCGGCCCAGGTGGCTGGCGCCATCGTGCAACTGGACGTCAAGGCCGGGGACCGCGTCAAGGCCGGTCAGGTGCTGATGCGCATCGATGCCCGAGCCGCCGAGCAGGCCGCCACGGCCAGCGAGGCCCAGGCGCAGTCGGCCCGCGCCGCCCTGCAACTGGCCAGCCGCGAGTTCGAGCGCCAGCAGCAGTTGTTCAAGCAGCACTACATCAGCCAGGCGGCACTGGACCAGGCCGAGGCCCAGTTCAAGGCCACGCAGGCACAGGTCAATGCACAGGTGGCCCAGCTGGGCCTGGCGCGCACGCAGAGCGGCTTCAACATCGTGCGCAGCCCCTACGACGGTGTGATCGCCGAGCTGCCGGTGAGCCTGGGCGATATGGCCATGCCCGGCCGCGCGCTGGCCACCGTCTACGACCCCAGCGCCCTGCGCGTGACGGCCAATGTGCCGCAAAGCCTCGGCGCCAGCCTGGCCGGCCCATCCCGGTGGCTGATCGAGATTCCCGGCATCAACACTGCCGACACGCCCATCGTCCCGACCGGCGCGCAGCTGCTGCCCCTGGTGGACGCCTCCTCGCACACCCTGCAGCTGCGCCTGAACCTGCCGGCCAAGCTCACCGGCGTCGTGCCCGGCATGTTTGCCCGGGTGCTGGTACCGGGTGTTCCCGGGGCGGCCCCGGCGCTGCGCGTGCCACGCAGCGCCATCGTGCGCCGCGCCGAGTTGACGGGCCTGTATGTGCTGGACGCCAAGGGCGTCCCCCTGCTGCGCCAGGTGCGCCTGGGCGCCGCGCAGGGTGAATCGGTCGAGGTCTTGAGCGGCCTGACCGCCGGCGAGCAGGTGGTGGTGGACAGCGCCGCCGCTGCCCGCATCCGTTGAGGCCAGCCATGAGCGACAACACTCCAAACCCGATGGGCGCTTCTGGCCGCATCGCCGCCTTCTTCCAGAGCGCGCAGATCACCCCGCTGCTGGCCCTGGTAGCCCTGCTGCTGGGCATCTTCGCGGTGATGGTCACGCCGCGCGAGGAAGAGCCGCAGATCAATGTGACGATGGCCAATGTGCTGATCCCCTTCCCTGGCGCAAGCGCCCGGGATGTGGAGCAGATGGTGGCCACGCCGGCCGAGCAGGTGCTGTCACAGATTGCCGGCGTCGAGCACGTGATGTCGATGTCGCGCCCGGGCCTGGCCGTGATCACGGTGCAGTACAAGGTCGGCGTGCCGCGCACCGAGGCGCTGGTGCGCCTGTACGACACGGTCAACTCCAATGCCGACTGGCTGCCCCAGGGCCTGGGCGTCTCGGCGCCCATCATCAAGCCCAAGGGCATCGATGACGTGCCGATCGTCAGCCTGACCCTGTTCGGCAAGAGTACCGACACCGGCGCGTTTGATCTGGAGCGTGTCGCCCACAGCATGGAGATCGAGCTCAAGCGGGTACCTGGCACGCGCGAGGTCACGACCATTGGCGGCCCCGGCCGCGCCGTGCGCGTCGAGATCGACCCCGGCCGCATGAGCAGCGCCGGCCTGACCCTGCCCGAGCTGCGCCAGGCGCTGCAGTCGGCCAATGCCGGCCTGCCGCTGGGCGATCTGCTCGGCGCCAATCAGGCCATCGCGCTGGAGGCCGGCCCCTTCCTGGCCTCGGCCCGCGATGTCGAGGAGCTGGTCGTCGGCGTGCGTGAGGGCAAGCCGGTGTTCCTGCGCGATGTGGCACGGGTGCAGGACGGCCCGCTCACGCCCTCGCGCTATGTCTGGCATGGCGAGCAGGGCAAGGAGTATCCGGCGGTGACGATTGCGATCACCAAGAAGGCCGGCGAGAACGCCATCGATGTGGCCAATGCGGTGATGAAGCGCGTCGACACGCTGCGCAACACGGTGATACCGGCCGAGGTGCAGGTCAGCGAGACGCGCAACTACGGCGCCAGCGCCAATGACAAGGCACAGAAGCTGATCCAGAAGCTGCTCTTCGCCACCGCCTCGGTGGTGGCCCTGGTCTTCATCGCGCTGGGCCGGCGCGAGGCCGCCATCGTCGGCACGGCGGTGATACTGACCTTGACGGTGACCCTGTTCGCCTCCTGGGCCTGGGGCTTCACCCTGAACCGGGTGTCGCTGTTCGCGTTGATCTTCTCGATCGGCATCCTGGTGGACGACGCCATCGTGGTGGTAGAGAACATCCACCGCCACCAGCAGCTGTTCCCGGGCCGCACGCTGGCCCAGATCATCCCCGGCGCGGTGGATGAGGTCGGCGGCCCGACCACATTGGCCACCCTGACGGTGATTGCCGCGCTGCTGCCGATGGCCTTCGTCAGCGGCCTGATGGGCCCGTACATGAGCCCGATCCCCATCAATGCCTCGATGGGCATGCTGCTGTCGCTGGCCATCGCCTTCGTGGTCACGCCCTGGCTGGCGCGGCTGTGGATGAAGGCGCTGCCGGCCGATCATGCCGGCGATCCGGAGGCCTTGCATGGCCTGTCGGCCAAGCTGGCGCCGACCTTCGAGCGCGTCTTCAAGCCGCTGCTGGATCTTCAGCGCGGCTCGCGCAACCGCAAGCTGCTGGGTCTGGGCGTGGCCGTGCTGATCGCCCTGTCGCTACTGCTGCCGGCCACCGGCCTGGTGCTGCTGAAGATGCTGCCCTTCGACAACAAGTCGGAGTTCCAGGTCGTCGTCGACATGCCCGCCGGCACGCCGCTGGAGCAGACCGCCGCCGTGATGCACGAGCTGGGCGCCTATCTGGCGACGGTGCCCGAGGTCACCCACTACCAGGCCTACGCCGGCACCGCCTCGCCGATCAACTTCAATGGCCTGGTGCGCCAGTACTACCTGCGCTCGGGCTCCGAGCAGGGTGACATCCAGGTCAATCTGGTCGACAAGCATGATCGCGCCGACAAGAGCCACCAGATCGCCACCCGCGTGCGGCCGGAGCTGCAGAAGATCGCCCGCCGCCATGGCGCGAACGTGAAGATCGTTGAGGTGCCCCCCGGCCCGCCGGTGCTCTCGCCCATCGTGGCCGAGATCTACGGCCCCGAGGCCGAGGGCCGCCAGCAGGTGGCCAAGGCGGTGCGCGCGCTGATGGAGCACTCCGACGGTCTGGTCGATGTGGACGACAGCAGCATCGCCAGCGCGCCGCGCAAGCTGCTGCTGGTGGACCGGCGCAAGGCCGCCCTGCTGGGCGTGCCGCAGCAGGCCATCGTCACCACGCTGCGTGCGGCCCAGTCGGGCGAGGCCACCACCTATCTGCACGACCAGAGCAAGTACCCGGCCGCCGCCGTGCTGCAGCTGCCGCCCGAGGCGCAGGGCAATCTGGACCTGTTGCTGTCGCTGAGCGTGCGCAGCGCCGCCGGCAAGCTGGTGCCGATACGTGAGCTGGTCACGGTCAGCGACACAGTGCGCGAGCAGCCCATCCATCACAAGGACCTGCTGCCGGTGAACTATGTGCTGGCCGATATGGCGGGCAAGCTGGACAGCCCGCTGTACGGCATGTTCGCGATGCACGGCTCGCTGCAGGACATCAAGACGCCGGGCGGCGGCACGCTGCAGGAGTTCTTCATCAGCCAGCCCGACGATGGCTACCGCGACTACGCAATCAAGTGGGACGGCGAGTGGCAGATCACGTTCGAGACCTTCCGCGACATGGGCGCGGCCTATGCGGTGGGCCTGGTGCTGATCTACCTGCTGGTGGTGGCGCAGTTCGGCTCGTATCTGACGCCGCTGATCATCATGGCACCCATCCCTCTGACCATCATCGGCGTGATGCCGGGCCATGCGCTGCTGGGTGCCCAGTACACCGCGACGTCGATGATAGGCATGATCGCGCTGGCCGGCATCATCGTACGCAACTCCATCCTGCTGGTGGACTTCATCAATCTGCAGGTGCGCGCCGGCATGCCGTTCGAGCGGGCCATCGTGCGCTCGGCCATCACCCGGGCCCAGCCCATCATGCTGACCGGCATGGCCGCGATGATGGGCGCCTTCTTCATCCTCGACGACCCGATCTTCAACGGTCTGGCGATCTCGCTGATCTTCGGCATCTTCGTCTCCACCATCCTGACCCTGGTGGTGATACCGACGCTCTACTACATGGCCTACCGCAAGCGTCTGCACTTGCTGACGGCCGCCTGATTCCCTTGACTACAACACCCTGACTAGGAGTTCAACATGAGTACTTGGCAAGTCGTTCGCATCGTCGCAGGCGCATTCATCCTGCTGTCGCTGGCGCTGGGCATTCCCGGCAGTCCGCTGTTCGTCTCCCAATGGTGGCTGGCCTTCACCGCATTCGTGGGCGTCAACCTGCTGCAAAGCGGCGTCACGCGCTGGTGCCTGATGGAGAGCATCTTCGCCAAACTGGGTCTGAAGCGCGGCAACTGAGTCATCGCATACCAGCGCCGGCACCGCCGGCCGCACACAGGAGACAGACATGGCCCATATCGTCATCCTCGGCGCCGGCATCGGCGGCATGCCCGCCGCCTACGAACTGCGGGAGAAGGTCGACAAGAGCCACCGCATCACGGTGGTCAATGCGCTGGACTACTTCCAGTTTGTGCCCTCCAACCCCTGGCTGGCGGTGGGCTGGCGCGAGCGCGAAGGCATCAGCTTTCCGATCCGCCCCTATCTGGAGAAGAAGGGCATCGATTTCGTGGCGCAGCGCGTCATGCGCATCGATGCCGAGGGCAACGGCCTGGAGCTGGCCGATGGCAGTCGCCTCGCCTATGACTATCTGGTCATCACCACCGGCCCCAAGCTGTCCTTCGACGAGGTCGAGGGCGCCGGCCCGGCCGGCCACACCCATTCGATCTGCACCATCGACCATGCCGAACAGGCCCGCGCCGACTATCTGCGCTTCTTGGAGGAGCCCGGCCCGGTGATCATCGGCGCCCTGCCCGGGGCCTCATGTTTCGGGCCGGCGTACGAGTTCAGCTTCATCGTCAACACCGACCTGCGCCGGCGCAAGCGCCGCCACAAGGTGCCGATGACCTTCGTGACCAGCGAGCCCTATATCGGCCATATGGGCCTGGGCGGCGTGGGCGATTCCAAATCCATGCTGGAAAGCGAGTTCCGCAACAACGACATCAAGTGGATCTGCAATGCCAAGGTCACGAAGATCGAGGCCGGCGTCATGCATGTCAGCGAGATGGACGAGGCCGGTCAGCTGAAAAAGGAACATCAGCTGCCCTTCAGATTCAGCATGATGTTGCCGGCCTTCAAGGGCGTGGACGCGGTGGCTGGCGTCGAGGGCCTGTGCAATCCGCGTGGCTTCGTGCAGATCGACGAATTCCAGCGCAGCAAGAAGTTCCGCAATATCTTCTCGGCGGGCGTATGCGTGGCCATTCCCCCGGTGGAGACCACACCGGTGCCCACCGGGGCGCCCAAGACCGGCTACATGATAGAGACGATGGTCACCGCCATCGTCCACAATATTGCCGCCGAGCTGGCCGGACAGCCCGCCGATACCAAAGGGAGCTGGAACGCCATCTGCCTGGCCGACATGGGCGATACCGGGGCCGCCTTCGTGGCCCTGCCCCAGATCCCGCCACGCAATGTCAACTGGTTCAAGAAGGGAAAGTGGGTGCATCTTGCCAAGATCGCCTATGAGAAGTACTTCCTCTACAAGATGAAGACCGGCAGCTCCGAGCCCATCTATGAGAAGTACGTACTGAAGATGCTCGGCATCAAACGATTGGAAGACAAGGCATGAGTAACGAGTTCGTCAGCGTCGAGCTGCATCAGCAGCAGGACTACCGTTTCGAGGCGCGCTTCGGCGCGCCGGTGGCGCCCCTAGTCTGCGACGAGCCGCCACCGCTGGGTGGCTCGGCCGGCCCCTCGCCGGTGGAACTGCTGTGTACGGCCGTGGCCAACTGCCTCAGCGACTCGCTGCTGTTCGCGCTACGCAAATTCAAGCAGGCGCCGGAGCCCTTGAGCTGCAAGGTCACGGCCGAGGTGGGCCGCAATGCCGAGGGCCGGGTTCGCGTGCTGGCGATGACGGCGCGGCTGCAACTGGGCGTCGCGGCCGCCGAGCTGCAGCACCTGGAGCGGGTGCTGAGCCAGTTTGAAAGCTATTGCACAGTCACCCAGAGCGTGGGCCAGGGCATTGCCATCACGGTGCAGGTGTGGGATGCCACGGGCACCCAGCTCAAGTAAGCCCTGTCAGCGCGCCCCGGCCGGCATCAAACGCTCCTTGGCGTCGATCTCGGTGTCGGGGTCCATCTCGATGGCCACCTGGGTGCAGACGGCCCGGCACAGCGCGGCGACGCGGTCGCTCTGCAGCTTGTAGTAGATCTGCGTGCCCTCGCGGCGCTTGGACAGCACGCCGCTGCGGTACAGCGTGGACAGGTGCTGCGACATATTGGGCTGGGTGGTGTCGATCTCGCCCAGCAACTCGGACACATTCTTCTCGCCATGGCAGACGGCGCTGATGATCTTCAGCCGTATCGGCGTGGACAGCAGCGAGAACAGTTCGGCGACCGATTCAAAAACCTTGTCTTCGGTGTTGCGAGCTTCCATGATTCCGTGGCGTGATGACGTGGACTCATTGTATTCGCATTCAACGATATAGCGTCGCGGGCCCGCCCACGCCAGGTCACTTGAACTTGTAGTGCTCCTTGTTCAGCACCGCGGCCACCGCCGTGGATTCCTCCGGGAACATGCCCAGATTCAGCTCGGTATTGCATTGCTCGACCATGCCGCGCAAGGCACCGGCCGTCTTGACGCGCTCCATCGGCCGGTAGACACCGGAACCGTCGCCGCCGAACTTGCGCGCATGGCACTCCGCACAGCGATGCTCCTTGATCAGGCGCTGGCCCAGGGCCAGGTCGGCGCCCTTGAAGATGGCCGCCCCCTCCTGGGCCACCACCGGCGCGCACAGCAGACTGGCCAACAACAATCCGAAGACCTGACGCATGGCGGCTCTCCTAAATGGGCTGCGGTCCGACGATATTACGTCGGACACAGCTTATTTGGCACCCGCCAAAACCCAGCCGGCCAGTGTTGCGGCATCGGCGTCGCTCAGCGCCGCCTGCGCCGGCATCGGCACCGGCCCCCACTTGCCGGAACCGCCCTTCTTGATGCTGTCGCTGAGCTTGGCCACGGCATCGGCCTGCCCCGCATACTTCTTGGCCACGTCGGCATAGGCCGGGCCGACCAGCTTCTTGTCCACCGCATGGCAGGCCATGCAGGCGTTCTTCTGTGCCAGGGCCAGATTCGCCTGCGCGGGCACGCTGGCGCCGAGGGCGGCCAGGGCCGACAGCGTCACAAAGGACTTCAACATCATGTCTTGCTCCAGAACAGTGGGGGTTGCATCCGTTTATTCGCACTGAATGATATTTCAGTTCCGACCGAGCCGACTCAGGAGAATTACCGACGTCCGCCAGCGGCCATCAACCCCCGTCAGCGATAGCGAGGCAGCATCGCCTCCAGCGGCAAGGGCCTGATCCTGGGCGCCTGGCCGGCGCAGCCAAAAGCCTCGAAGCGCTGCACGCACAGCTCCCTGGCCGCCAGGCGGGCGGCGGCAAAGGCCTTGCGCGGGTCGAACTCGGCCGGCTGCTCACTCATCAGCCGGCGCATCGCACCGAACATCACCAGCCGGATGTCGGTGTCGATATTGACTTTGCGCACGCCGCTCCTGATGCCGCGCTGGATCTCCTCCACCGGCACGCCGAAGGTCTCGCGGATCTCGCCGCCGAACTGCCGGATGATGGCCAGCCACTCCTGCGGCACGCTGGACGATCCGTGCATGACCAGATGGGTGTCAGGCACGGCCGCGTGAATCTCTGCGATGCGGGCCATGGCCAGGATGTCGCCGGTGGGCGCACGACTGAACTTGTAGGCACCATGGCTGGTGCCGATTGCGATGGCCAGCGCATCGACGCCGGTGGCGGCCACAAATTCGCGGGCCTGGGCCGGATCGGTCAGCAGCTGCTCGTGGCTGAGCTTGCCTGCCGCGCCGACGCCATCCTCCTCCCCTGCCTCGCCGCTCTCCAGCGAACCGAGACAGCCCAGCTCGCCCTCCACCGACACACCCACCGCGTGGGCCAGCGCGCACGCACGCCGCGTCACCTCGACGTTGTACTCGTAGCTGGCCGGCGTCTTGGCATCCTCGCGCAGCGAACCGTCCATCATCACGCTGGTGAAGCCCGAGCGTATGGCCTGCACGCACACCGCCACCGAGGCGCCATGGTCCTGGTGCAGCACCACCGGAATGTCCGGGTGGGCCTCGACGGCGGCCAGCACCAGATGCCGCAGATAGGCCTCGCCGGCGTACTTGCGCGCCCCCGCCGACGCCTGAAGTATCACCGGCGACCGGGTCGCCTCGGCGGCCTCCATGATGGCCTGCACCTGCTCCATATTGTTGACGTTGAAGGCCGGCACGCCATAGCCCTGCTCGGCGGCGTGGTCCAGCACTTGTCTCAGCGATACCAGGGCCATGTCGGCCTCCTTTCAATGGGTGGATGGCGGCGCCAGCACATGAGCGGCAAGCTCGCTGAGGCTGGCGAAAATGCGTTGTGGCCGCGCGCTGGCAATCGGCTCGCCGGCGTTGTAGCCATAGGGCACGGCCCAGGCGGCCAGCCCGGCATTGCGGGCGGCGTCGATATCGGTGCGCGAGTCCCCGACATGGGCGCTGCGGGTCGTGCATACACCCAGCTCCTGGGCCACATGACGCAGCACGCTGGCGTGAGGCTTCTTCTGCGCCAGGCTGTCGCCGCCGATCAGCAGGTCGAACAGAGGCTCCAGCCGGGTCGCCTGCAGCACGCGCCGGGCATGCCGCAGCTCCTTGTTGGTCACGCAGGCCGTCTTGATGCCGGCCGCACGCAGGCGGGCCAGCGCCTCCCGAGCGCCCTCGTAGACCACGGCCGCGCTGCCGCTGGTGAGGGCGTAGTGGCGGTCCAGGCTGGTCAGCAACGCATCGATGTCCAGGCGCTCGCTGAGCGAGGGGTTCTCGTGGAAGATGCGGGCCAGCAGCTTGAGCATCAGCTCGCGCGTGCCGGCGCCTATCAGCAAGGTGATCTCGGCCGTCGGGCGCCGCGCCAGGCCATGCTCCTCCAGGGCCCGGTTCACCGCCTCGGCGATCTCGCCGGCCGTGTCGACCAGGGTGCCGTCCAGGTCGAAGCTGATCAGCTGGTAGTCGTGCATACCGCCTCCTCCTGGGCCAGGGTCCGGCGCACCAGCGCCACCAGCTTCGCGGCACTGAAGCCGAACAGCTCGAACAGCGCGCCGGCCGGTGCGGACTCGCCGAAGCGGTCCAGCCCCAGCGCCGCCACGCAGCCGTAGTGCCCCCAGCCCCGGGTGCTGCCGGCCTCGACACCGATGCGCGGCACGGCCGTCGGCCCTAGCACCGCCTCTCGGTAAGCCCGCTCCTGGCGGTCGAACAGCGAGCTCGATGGCAGCGAGACCACGCGCACCGGCAGGCCCTGCTCGTCCAGCAGGCGCTGCGCGGCCATGGCCAGCTGCAGCTCCGAGCCGCTGGCGATCAGCACGGCGCGGGGCTGCGGCCGGTCCGACAGCACATAGCCACCGCGGGCGATGGCCACCACCTGCTCCGGCGTGCGCGACTGCGCCGGCAGGGCTTGGCGGGTCAGCAGCAGGGCGCTGGGGCACTTGCGCTGCTGCAGCGCGGCGATCCAGGCGGCGGCGGTCTCGGTGGCGTCGCCGGGGCGCCAGACGTCCAGGCCCGGGATCAGGCGCAGGCTTTCGGCATGCTCGACCGGCTGGTGCGTGGGGCCGTCCTCGCCCAGGCCTATCGAATCATGGGTGAACACATGGATCACCTGCTGCTTCATCAGCGCCGCCATGCGGATCGCATTGCGGCTGTAGTCGCTGAAGGTCAGGAAGGTGCCACCGTAGGGAATCAGCCCGCCGTGCAGGGCCATGCCGTTCATCAAGGCGGCCATGCCGAACTCGCGCACGCCATAGCTGAGATGGCGGCCTGCGAAGTCATCCGGCATGACGCTGCCACAGCCCGGGAAATCGGTCAGGTTGGAGCCGGTCAGGTCGGCACTGCCGCCCAGCAGCTCGGGCATCTGCGGTGCCAGCGCGGCCAGCAGCTGCTGCGAGGCCTTGCGCGTGGCAACGGCCTCCTGCCGCTGCGCGGTGGCGGCCAGGGTCTTGAAGGCCAGCATCTCGAAGCCGGGCGGCAGCTCGCGCCTGATCACCCGCCGCTCGAACTCGGCCGCCAGCTGCGGGTGGGCGTCGCGGTAGGCGGCGAAGCGCTGCTGCCAGTCGCGCTGCAGGGCCGCGCCGCGCTCGCGCGCATCCCAGGCCTGGCGCACACCTTCGGGAATCTCGAACGGTCCATGGGGCCAGCCGATAGCGGCGCGGGTGGCGGCGATCTCGGCCGCGCCCAGCGGCTCGCCATGGGCCTTGGCCGTGCCGGCGCGGCCCGGCGAGCCCGCGCCAATGGTGGTGCGGCAGATGATCAACGTGGGCCGCTCCGCACTGGCCCTCGCACGGGCCAGTGCCTGCGCCACCGCCTCGACATCGTGCCCGTCCAGCGGCCCCAGCACCTGCCAGCCGTAGGCCTCGAAGCGGGCGGCCGTGTCGTCGGCGAACCAGCCTTCGATCTTGCCGTCGATGGAGATGCCATTGGCGTCGTAGAGCGCGATCAGCTTGCCCAGCTTGAGGGTGCCGGCCAGCGAACAGGCCTCGTGGCTGATGCCCTCCATCAGGCAACCATCGCCGAGGAAGACATAGCTGTGGTGGTCGACGACGGCATGTCCCGGCCGATTGAACTGCTCGGCCAGCAGCCGCTCGGCCAGGGCGAACCCCACCGCATTGGCCAGCCCCTGGCCCAGCGGGCCGGTGGTCGTTTCGACGCCGGGGGTCAGGCCATGCTCGGGGTGACCGGGCGTCTTGCTGTGCAGCTGGCGGAAGGCCTTCAACTCCTCGATGGGCAGGTCGTAGCCGCTCAGGTGCAGCAGGGCGTAAAGCAGCATCGAGGCGTGGCCGTTGGACAGCACGAAGCGGTCGCGGTCCGGCCATTGCGGGTCGGCCGGGTTGTGGCGCAGCGCCCCGCCCCACAGCGCGACGGCCATCTCGGCCATGCCCATCGGTGCGCCGGGGTGGCCGGAGTTGGCGGCCTGCACCGCGTCCATGGCCAGCGCGCGCAGGGCGTTGGCTTGCGTCTTCTGAATCGTCGTGGTCGTCATGTGCGTGCTCCCGTATCAGAGTGAGAGCGCGCGCTGACGCCGCTCCATCATGCGCCAGATGAAGGGCGTGAAGATCAGCTGCATGGCCAGTTCCATCTTGCCGCCGGGCACCACGATGGTGTTGGCGCGCGACATGAAGGAGTCGTGGATCATGCTCAGCAGGTACTGGAAGTCGATGCCCTTGGGCTGGGCGAAGCGGATCACCACCATGCTCTCGTCGGGCGACGGAATGTCGCGCGAGATGAAGGGGTTGGAGGTGTCCACCATCGGCACGCGCTGGAAGTTCACATGGGTATGGGCGAACTGCGGGCAGATGTAATGCACATAGTCGGGCATGCGGCGCAGGATGGTGTCGGTCACCGCCTCGGCCGAGTAGCCGCGCACGTTCTTGTCGCGCCAGAGCTTCTGTATCCATTCCAGATTGATCACCGGCACCACGCCGATCAGCAGGTCCGGGTAGCGGGCGATGTCCACCTGCTCGGTCACCACGGCGCCGTGCAGGCCCTCGTAGAACAGCATGTCGGTGTCGGGCTTGAGGTCTTCCCAGGCGGTGAAGGTGCCGGGCTCCTGGGCATAGGGCGCGGCCTCGACCGGATCGTGCAGATAGCGCCGGCGCCGGCCCGAGCCGCATTCGCTGTAGCTGCGGAACAGGTTCTCCAGTTCGGGGAAGAGATTGTTTTCCGGCCCGAAGTGGCTGAAGTGCTCGTTGCCGGAGGCCTCGGCCTCGGCCTGGCGGGCGCGCATTTCCTTGCGGTCGTAGCGATGGAAGCTGTCACCCTCGATGACGGCGGCCTTGACGTTCTCGCGGCGGAAGATGTTCTCGAAGGTGCGGGTCACCGACGAGGTGCCGGCACCGGAGCTGCCGGTGATGGCGATGATGGGGTGGCGTTCTGACATGGCGGGCTCTCTAGTCTCTGAACAGGCTGCGGGGCGCGAACAGCGGCGCCGGTGCAATATCGGGGGCGGGCTCGTGGTGGTAGCGCTCGATGCGCTCGACCTCATCGCGCGAGCCGAAGACCAGCGGAATGCGCTGGTGCAGGCTGCTCGGCACGACGCCCAGCATCGGCTGGCGGCCGGTGCTGGCGCGGCCGCCGGCCTGCTCCATCAGCAGGGCGATGGGGTTGGCCTCGTAGAGCAGGCGCAGGCGGCCGGGCTTGCTGATGTCCTTGCTGTCGCGCGGGTAGAGGAACACGCCGCCGCGCATCAGGATGCGGTGCGCCTCGGCCACCATCGACGCGATCCAGCGCATATTGAAGTCCTTGCCGCGGGCGCCTACCTTGCCGGCCAGGCATTCGTCCACATAGCGCTTGACGGGCGGCTCCCAGAAGCGGCTGTTGGAGCTGTTGATGGCGAACTCGCGCGTCTGCTCGGGCACCCGCAGTGCCGGATGGGTGAGCAGGAACTCGCCCAGCTCGGGGTCCAGCGTGAAGCCCACCGTGCCCTCGCCCACCGTCAGCACCAGCATGGTGGCCGGGCCGTAGATGGCATAGCCGGCCGCCACCTGGGCCGCGCCGGGCTGCAGGAAGTCGGCCTCACAGAGCTCGTGCTCGCCCGCGATCAGCTCGGCCGGCGCGCGCAGGATCGAGAAGATGCTGCCCACCGCCACATTGACGTCGATATTTGAGGAGCCATCGAGCGGGTCGAACACCAGCAGGTACTTGCCGCGGGGATAGGCCTCGGGAATAGGCTGCGGCAGCTCCATTTCCTCGGAGGCCAGGCCGGCCAGATGGCCGCTCCACTCGTTCATTCGCAGGAACAGCTGGTTGGACAGTACATCCAGCGGCTTCTGCTCCTCGCCCTGAACGTTGGTGTCGCCTGCCGCCGGGCCGCCCTCGGCCAGCGCGCCGCGCGCGACGATGCGGGCGATGGCCTTGCAGGCCAGGGCGATGTCGAGTATCAAGGCGTTCAGGTCGCCGCTGGCGCCGGGGAAGCGGCGGCGCTGCTCGATCAGGTAGCGGGTCAGGGTCCAGCGCGGGATGTCGGGCTTGTGTTCGATCATGGTGATTCCAGGCAAGTCAGGGATTCGGCATGCCATTCGCGCAGGCGCTCTGGCGTCAGGCCCTGCAGCGACTCGCATACCCGCAGGGCGGAGGCGAAGTCGTGGTGGGCCGTAAAGGCGGTGGGTGTGATGACCGTGGCAAGGCCTGCCCCTCTGGCGGCGGCCAGGCCGTTGCCCGAGTCCTCGAACGCCAGACAGGCGCGGGCGTCCATGCCCAGCCGGGCCAGTGTCTGGCGATAGACCTGCGGGTGCGGCTTCTTCAGCGGGGCGGTCGAGGCGTCCTCGACGACCGCGAATCGGTACGACCAGTCCGGCCCCAGCGTGCGGCGCAGCAAGGCGCCGATATTGACCGGCGAGGTGGTGGTGGCGATGGCCAGCCGCAGGCCGGCGGCCGGTGCGGCCTCGATCAGGGCCTGCACGCCAGGGCGCAGCTGCAGCGCGCCGGCCGCCACCCGCCGCTCGTAGGCGGCGGTCTTGAGCTCGTGCAGGCGGTCTATCGTCGCGTCCAGCGCCAGTGCATCAAGGGCGCGCAGGTCCGGCTGCATGCGCTGCCGGAAAGCGCGGATGCGCTCCCTGCCGCCCGAGATCTGCAGCAGCTCGGTGTACAGCGCCCGGTCCCAGTCCCAGCCCAGTCCCTCTTCGGCAAAGGCCTCGTTGAAGGCCTGGCGATGCAGCTCCTCGGTATCGGCCAGCGTGCCATCGACATCGAAGATCAAGGCGGAAAGTCTCATGGCAGCAGCTCCTTGGTGAACACTCGGCTGGCCAGGATGTCGGCCGGCTCCAGCGTGGACAGGGCCACCGCGTCGAGCACGCGCTCGCGGTCAAGGTAGAGCCGGCTGGCCTGGCGCAGGCGGGCACGTTCCAGCGCATTGCGCACGCTGCGCGCGTTGGCGAAATGCGGTTGCTGCAGGCGCCTGCCCAGATAGTTCTCGAAGGCCTCGCGGGCGCCTGGGCCGAAGCGGTAGTGGCTGGCGGCCAGCATCTTGTCGGCGATCTGCAGCAGCTCATCCCCGCCGTAGTCCGGGAATTCGATGTGGTGCGCGATGCGCGAGCTCAATCCCGGGTTGGACTGGAAGAAGGTGTTCATCCGATCCGCGTAGCCAGCCAGTATCACGACCAGATCGTCGCGCTGGTTCTCCATCACCTGCAGCAGGATCTCGATCGCCTCCTGGCCATAGTCGCGCTCGTTCTCGGGCCGGTAGAGGTAGTAGGCCTCGTCGATGAAGAGCACGCCGCCCATCGCCTTCTTGAGCACCTCCTTGGTCTTGGGTGCGGTGTGGCCGATGTACTGGCCGACCAGGTCGTCGCGCGTGACGGCCACCAGATGGCCTTTGCGCACATAGCCCAGCCGATGCAGGATCTCGGCCATGCGCAGCGCCACCGTGGTCTTGCCGGTGCCCGGGTTGCCGGTGAAGCACATATGCAGCGACGGGCTGCTGGCCGCCAGACCATGGGCGGCCCGCAGGCGATCGATGACGAGCAAGGCGGCGATGTCGCGGATGCGCTGCTTGACCGGGGCCAGCCCCACCAGCTCGGCATCGAGCTCGGCCAGCACCGCCTCGACCTGGCTCTGCGCCAGCACCTCGGCGACGGTGCGCGGAGCCTCTGCAGCCACCGGTGCGGCTGGGGCTGCTACGCTGCCCGGGATGGCGTACAGCGGCGTGCTCATCTCAATACCGCTCGCCTTCAGGCTTGGCCGCCGCATAGCCGGCAATCGTGTAGCGCATCGTGCGGCCATTGATCTCCTGGCGCTGCAACATGAAGCCGGGCTCGCTGGGCGGGCGGTTGACGATGAAGCTCATCACGATCGACTCGATGCCTCGTGTGGAGTCAAAGGCCATCAGGCGGATGTAGTGGCGAGGGAAGGCGTCGCGGCAGCCCTTCAGCTCCAGCATCACGCCGGCGGCATCGCGGAGATCAAACATGGGCATGCCATACATCTCCCAATACGTATTGCGCGGGTGCGGGTCATCGGTGTACTCGACGCTCCAGGCATAGCCCTTGGCCAGGCCGTAGTCGATCTGCGCGCGGATCTCGTCATCGGTCAGATCGGGCAGGAAGCTGAACTGGCCCTGGGTGATGCGGCCGGTGGGATTGCTCATCATGGTGCTGTGCTCCTGGCTCAGGCGACCGACGGGGTGGTGGCGAAATCGCTGGTGTCGGTGGAGGCGTAGTTGAAGGACACGTCCTTCCAGGTCTCCAGCGCCTGGCGCAGCGGGCCGCAGAACTGGGCCGCCTGCTGCAGGATCCGCGGGCCTTCCTGCTTGATGTCACGGCCCTCGTTGCGCGCCTTGACCATGGCCTCCAGCGCCACACGGTTGGCCACGGCGCCGGCCTGGATGCCGTCGGGGTGACCGATCGTGCCGCCGCCGAACTGCAGGATCACGTCGTCGCCGAACAGGTCCAGCAGCTGGTGCATCTGGCCGGCGTGGATGCCGCCCGAGGCCACCGGCATGACCTTGCGCATATCGCACCAGTCCTGCTCGTAGAACAGGCCGCGGGCCAGGTCTTGCCTGGTGTAGCTGTCGCGGCAGACGTTGTAGTAGCCCTGCACCGTCATCGGGTCGCCCTCGAGCTTGCCGACGGCCGTGCCGGTGTGCAGGTGATCCACACCGGCCAGGCGCAGCCACTTGGCCATCACGCGGAAGCTCACGCCGTGGTTCTTCTGCCGCGTGTAGGTGCCGTGGCCGGCGCGGTGCATGTGCACGATCATGTCGTGCTTGCGCGCCCAGTTGGCAATGCTCTGGATCGCGCTCCAGCCGATGATCAGGTCCACCATGATCACCACCGAGCCCAGCTCCTTGGCAAACTCGGCGCGCTCGTAGATATCTTCCATGGTCGCGCCGGTCACATTGAGGTAGCTGCCCTTGACCTCGCCGGTGGCGGCCGCGGCCTTGTTGACGCCGTCCATCACATAGAGAAAGCGGTCGCGCCAGTGCATGAAAGGCTGCGAGTTGATGTTCTCGTCGTCCTTCATGAAGTCCAGGCCGCCTTTCAGCCCTTCGTAGATCACGCGGCCGTAGTTGCGCCCCGACAGGCCCAGCTTGGGCTTGGTGGTGGCGCCCAACAGCGGGCGGCCGAACTTGTCGAGCCGCTCGCGCTCGACCACCAGGCCGCAGGGCGGGCCCTTGAAGGTCTTGACCAGGGCCACCGGCATGCGGATGTCTTCCAGCCGGGCAGCCTTCAGCGGCTTGAAGCTAAAGACATTGCCGATCAGGCTGGCCGTGATGTTGGCGATCGAGCCCTCTTCGAACAGGATGATGTCGTAGGCCACCCAGGCAAAATACTGGCCGGGGATGCCGGGCACCGGGTCGACCTTGTAGGCCTTGGCACGGTAGCTGTCGCATGCCGTCAGGCGGTCGGTCCAGACCACGGTCCAGGTGGCCGTGCTGGATTCGCCGGCCACCGCCGCCGCTGCCTCGATGGCGTCCACGCCGTCCTGCGGCGTGATGCGGAACAAGCACAGCACATCGGTGTCCTTCGGGATGTAGTCGGCGTCCCAGTAGCCCATCTGGCGGTACTTCAGCACCCCGGCGCTGTAGCGCTTCTTGGCGTCGGTGATGACACCCTCTTCGACCGGCTTGTTCATTTGCGACTCCGTCAATTGCATTTCGGTGACGCAAATTTAAGTCTTCACTTAAATAAAGAGAATTCAGATATTATTTGAGTTCACTTAAGTTTTTACTTAATCAAAACGTGCTCAACGCCACCTTCCGTCAGCTGCGCGTGTTCTGCGAGGTCGCCAAGATCCTCAGCTTCGCCCGTGCCGCCGAGGCCCTTCATCTGTCGCCCCCGGCGGTGACGATGCAGGTCAAGGAGCTGGAGTCGCAGCTGGGCCTGCCGCTGTTCGAGCGCCAGGGCCGCCAGGTCTCGCTGACCACGGCCGGCGAGTACTTCCTGGTCTATGCCCGGCGCCTGCTGGCCACGCTGAAGGAGGCCGATGACGCGATGGCCCGTTTCAAGGGCGCGGAGAGCGGCCTGCTGTCGGTCGGGCTGGTCAGTACGGCCAAGTACTTCGTGCCCCATCTGCTGGCGCGCTTCCACGACGAGCACCCCGGCGTCGAGGTCAGGCTATCGGTCTGCCAGAACCGCGAGCAGTTGGTCTCCCTGTTGCAGTCCGGCGACGTGGACCTGGCCGTGATGGGCCGCCCGCCCAGGGAGCTGGCCACCCGTGCCGAGCCCTTTGCCGCCCATCCACAGGTCTTCATTGCGGCGCCAAGCCATCCACTGTCGGCGCTGGACCATGTGCCGCTGGAGGCCCTGGCCAACCAACGCTTCATCGCCCGCGAGGCCGGTTCAGGCACGCGCAAGCTCATGGACGACTTCCTGCGCGAGCACCAGCTTGCCCCCCGCATCGCCATGGAGATGCCCAGCAACGAGACCATCAAGCAGGCGGTGATCGCCGGCATGGGCATGAGCTTTCTGTCGCTGCACACGCTCGGGCTGGAGCTGCGCGCCGGTGTGCTCAAGCTGCTCGACGTGGAGCAGACGCCGGTGATGCGCACCTGGAACCTGGTGCGCATGCAGAGCAAGCTGCTGTCACCGGCTGCCGAGGCCTTTCGCTACTTCATGCTTGAGCATGCCGAGCAGTATCTGCTCCAGAATGACAAAGGCCTGCTGAACCGCGGCCCTCTGCCGTGATTGCCGCCAGGCGTATCCACCCAACTTCAAGCCCGACGATGAAGTCACGCTTCCCTGCCACGCGGCTGTTGCGCTGGATTCGCCACGCCGCCCTGCCCTGCCTATCGGCCATCAGCCACGCCGTGGCCGCCGAGTTGCCCGCCTGCTCGCGGCCGTTCAGCCTGGCCTTCCATGACCATGGCATGGTCTATTCCAAGGCCACGCAAAGCGGCATCGACAAGGATATGGTCGATGAACTGATCAAGCGCAGCGGCTGCGAGTTCAGGCTCAGCGTGATGCCGCGCGC
>JADMJJ010000109.1 GCA_018780645.1 Burkholderiaceae bacterium | reverse complement strand
ATGAGTGTCGCGCTGTTCAAGCGAGACAATGATTATATGACGGTTTTCAAAGAGCGCGCAAGCGCCCGACGACAACTTTTTGCTCGAACAGGGCCAGCACTGCATCGAGCGACGGGGTTTGCGCTCGACCAAAGGCCAGCACGCGTACCGGAATCGCCAGTTGCGGCATCTTGATGCCCTGGGCAGTGATGACTTCCTTGATCGCGCCCTGCACCGCCGCCTTATCCCAGACGGCGAGGGATTCCAGCCTGTCGGCCAACGCCGCCACGGCCGGGCGGATCGCCTCAGTGACATGCTGGGCCAGATCGGCATCGATGGCCTGCACCGGCTGGAAATAGCTCTTCAGCCAATCGGCCAGCTCGACCAGGGTCGCGCAGCGGTCCTTGAACAGAGCCACTCGTTGCTCCAGCAGGCCATCGGCCTGAGTTTCAATGCCCAGCTTGGCCAGATGCGGCAGCACCAGGCGCGCAAGGCGTTCGTCGCTGGCCAGCTTCATATAGCTGGCGTTGACCCAGGACAGTTTGGCCGGATCCCATTGCGCCGGGCTCTTTGACAGATGCTCGCCATCGAACCACTGCACCAGCTGCTCGCGCGAGAACAGCTCGTCGTCGCCGTGGCTCCAACCGAGGCGCGACAGATAGTTCAGCATCGCCTCGGGCAGATAGCCCCCCTCTTCATAGGCGGTGACGCTGACCGCGCCGCGCCGCTTGGACAGCTTCTGGCCGTCGTCGCCAAGAATCACCGGCACATGGCCGAACAGCGGCAGCGGCGCGCCCAGCGCGTTGAAGATATTGATCTGCCAGGGCGTGTTGTTGACGTGCTCATCGCCGCGAAAGACATGGGTGATGTTCATGTCCCAGTCATCGACGACGACGCAGAAGTTGTACGTCGGGATGCCATCGGGCCGCACGATGATCAGGTCGTCGATCTCGCGGTTATTGATCGTGATGGTGCCCTTGACGAGGTCGTCCCAGCGCACATCGCCGTCGAGCGGATTCTTGAAGCGCACCACCGGCTTGACGCCCTCGGGCACCGGCGGCAAGGTCTTGCCAGCCTCGGGGCGCCAGGTGCCGTCGTAGCGGCGCTTCTCGCCGCGCGACTCCTGGCCGGCCTTCATCACCTCAAGCTCCTCGGGCGTGCAGTAGCAGCGGTAGGCCGTGCCAGCGGCGATCATCTGCTCGATCACCGCGTTATAGCGGTCCAGGCGCTGCATCTGGTAGATCGGGCCCTCGTCGTAGTCCAGGCCCAGCCACTTCATCGCGGCCAGGATCTGATCGACCGAGTCCTGGGTCGAGCGGGCCACGTCGGTGTCTTCGATGCGCAGGATGAACTCACCGCCGTAGTGGCGGGCATAGGCCCAGGAGTACAGGGCCGTGCGGGCCGTGCCCAGGTGCAGAAAGCCGGTGGGCGACGGGGCGATGCGGGTGCGGATTTTTCGGGTCATGGTGTGCTGGGTGTTCAGTATCTCGACCGGGCCGATCTCGGGCTCGGGCATCAACCCTGCTCCGATGCATTCGGTATGGCCAGGCGTCCCCGCCCGGGGCCCTCTTCCTCGTCACCGCCCTGCGCCGAGCGCTGGCTGCGCATGGTCTCGAAGTCTTCCTTGCTGACGTCGCCGGTGATGTAGACGCCATCGAAGCAGGAGGCCTCGAAGCCATTGAGCTTGGGGTTCAGTGCCGCCACCACACGCTTCATTGCCGCCACGTCCTGATAGATCAGGGCATCGGCGCCGATGAACTCGCGGATCTCCTCGATGCTGCGGTTGTGGGCGATCAGCTCGGTCGGCGTCGGCATGTCGATGCCGTAGACGTTGGGGTAGCGCACCGGCGGTGCGGCCGAGGCCAGATAGACCTTGCGGGCGCCAGCCTCGCGGGCCATCTGCACGATCTCCTTGGAGGTGGTGCCGCGCACGATGGAGTCGTCGACCAGCAGCACATTGCGGTTCTTGAACTCCAGGCCGATGGCATTGAGCTTCTGGCGCACCGACTTCTTGCGCACCCCCTGCCCCGGCATGATGAAGGTGCGGCCCACATAGCGGTTCTTCACAAAGCCCTCGCGGTAGGGCTTGCCGATCTTGTGCGCCAGTTGCATCGCCGAGGGGCGGCTGGACTCGGGGATGGGGATCACCACGTCGATGTCGCTGGGCGGCATCGTCGAGATCAGGCGCTGGGCCAGCGTCTCGCCCATGTTGAGGCGTGCCTGGTAGACCGACACGCCGTCCATCACGGAGTCAGGTCTTGCCAGATAGACGAACTCGAACATGCAGGGGTTCAGGCTCGGGTTCTCGGCGCACTGCTCGGCGTGGATCTGGCCGTGGGTGTCGATGAAAATGGCCTCGCCGGGCGCCACGTCGCGGGTCAGCTTGTTGCCTGTGCCCTCCAGCGCCACGCTCTCGCTGGCCACCATCACGTCGCCGGTGCCGGACTCACCAAAAACCAGCGGGCGGATACCGAAGGGGTCGCGGAAGGCCAGCAGGCCATGGCCGGCAATCAGCGCGATCACCGCGTACGAGCCCTTGATGCGCTTGTGCACCATGCGCACCGCCTTGAACACCTCGGCCGGCGTGAGCGGCAGGTCGCGGGCGGCCATTTCCAGCTCATGGGCCAACACGTTCAGCAGGACTTCGGAGTCACTCTCGGTGTTGATGTGGCGGCGGTCCACATCGAACAGCTCCTTCTTCAGCGCGGTGGCATTGGTCAGGTTACCGTTGTGCACCAGCACCAGGCCGAACGGTGCATTGACGTAGAAGGGTTGGGCCTCCTCTTCGCTGTAGGCATTGCCGGCGGTCGGGTAGCGCACCTGGCCCAGGCCCACATTGCCCGGCAGCGCGCGCATATTACGCGTGCGGAAGACGTCGCGCACCATGCCGCGGGCCTTGTGCATGAAGCACTTATTGTCCAGCATGGTGACGATGCCGGCGGCGTCCTGGCCGCGATGCTGCAGGAGCAGCAGGGCGTCATAGATCAGTTGATTGACCGGCGCCTTGGAAATCACCCCGACGATGCCACACATAAGCTACTTCCTTGTTCAAACTTCGCTCGCCAGACCCTTGGAGCTTGACGCTCAGGATTTGACGTACTGCACCATGCTCGGCGGCAACAGGGGCTTGAGCCCCTGCAAGGCCACCTGCATCCACGGAACCAGCTCCGAATCCTGCCACTGCGCCGAGCGTGCCGCGGGCGTCATGCCCACCACCAAGACCACCAGCAGGCAGATCAAAAGCCCACGAATCAAACCAAAACCGGCGCCCAGCAGGCGATCCAGGCCACTCAGTGGTGAGGCCTGCACCAGCATGCGCACCAGGCGTGCACCCAGACCCCAGAGCAGGAGCAAAAATACAAAGGCCAGCACCAGGGTGCTGACCTGATGCAGGGTCGAGCCCTCCGTGCCCACCGGCACCCAGTGCGACAGATATGGGGCCAAAAGCTGGGATCCAAAGTAGGCCACCACCCAGCCCATCAGGGACAGCACCTCGAACAGCAGGCCCCGCCACAAGCCGGCGAGCAGCGAAAACAGCAGCACGCAGGCCATCGCGATATCGACCCAGCCCAGGAACATCAGCAGCTCACAGCGTCAGAATAGCGGCCGGCAGACCCGCGGCACGGATACGGCCCGAGGCTTTGTCGGCCTCCTCTCGCGTGGCAAACGGTCCCACCCGAACGCGGGTGCGCTTGCCCTCGGCGCTCTCTATCACTTGGGTATAGGTCTTCAGACCCAGCTTCTCCACCTTGAGCCGAGCCTCCCTTGCGGCATTGGCCTCACCGAAGGCGCCGACCTGGACGATGAAGCGGCCGGCGGCGTCCGAGGCCTTCTTGTCGGCGGCGCTGGCAACCTTACCTTCCAGCAAGGCCTGCACGCGTGCTGCCTCGGTGGGTTTGTCCTTGGCCTTCTCTGCGACCGGTGCCTTCTCGACCGGCTTGGATGCCGGCTTCTCAACCTGCGCTGCGGCGACCGTTTCGACCCTGCCTGCGACCGGCGCCTCCTCGCCATCACGCGTTTCGGTGATGATGGCTGGCTTCTTGGTCGCCACCTCGCTGGCCACCGGCTGCGGTGCGGCCGGCATCGGCAGCGGCGCTGCGGTCTCCTTGCGCGGGATTTCGATTGGCAGATCGACCGGAATCGGCCGCGGCTGGGTCTCGAACACCAGCGGGAAGCCGATGATGCCTACGGCCACCAGCACGGCCGCACCGATCAGCCGGCGGCGGGCACGCACGCGCAGCTGCTGCACGGCATCGGCCGCGTCGGTGACGGGTTTGGCGGCGGGGGCCTCACGCCCTTCGGTATTGCGCTTGAAGATGGACAGCAGACCCATAGCAGAGTGTTTGGGGCCTTGGAGGGGCCGGTTGGCGGCCGACATGCGGCCAAGTCCGTTCGGCGCGCGCGGCGGGCCTCAGCGTGCGAGCTTGCGAACTACAGGCGCGGCACACCGTTTTTCAGCACGCCACCCACGGTGTGGAAGGATCCAAAGACCAAGATTCTATCAGCGGGGGTGGCCTGGGCCGCCGCCGCGTCAAGGGCCGACTGCGGGTCGCCATGGCGACTGAGCTGCACGCCGGGCGGCGGCTTGAAACCCTCCACGCCCTGCAGCGCTTTGAACTGCTGATCGAGCTGAGCGGCCGTGGCGGCGCGTGCAATCTCGAGGTCGGTGAAGTACCAGCGATCGACAAGCGGAGCCATGCGTTTGAAGATGGCTTCGATGTCCTTGTCGGCCATCACGCCGAACACCGCATGGGTGCAGGGAAAGTAGCCCATCTGGTCCAGGTTCTGGGCCAGGGCCGCCACCGCGTGCGGGTTGTGCGCCACGTCCAGCACCAGGGCCGGCTGGCCCGGCACGATCTGGAAGCGGCCGGGCAACTCCACCATCGCCAGGCCGCTGCGTACCGCCTGGGCGCTGATCGGCAGGCGGTCGAACAGCGCCTCGAACACCGCCAGCGCGCCCGAGGCGTTGAGCAGCTGGTTGGCACCGCGCAGGGCCGGATAGGCCAGCGCATTGAAGCGCCGCTCGCGCCCGCCCCAGCTCCATTGCTGGCGGTCGCCGCTGTAGTTGAAGTCGCGCCCGATCAAACGCAGGTCGGCACCGATTTCGCGGGCATGGTCGATCAGGCTCTGTGGCGCCACCGGGTCGCTGACGATGGCCGGCCGGCCGGTGCGCATGATCTGGGCCTTCTCCAGGCCGATGGACTCGCGGTCCGGCCCGAGATAGTCCATATGGTCCAGGTCTATGCTGGTGATGACCGAGCAGTCGGCGTCGATGGCGTTGACCGCATCGAGTCGCCCGCCCAGACCCACTTCCAGAATCACCAGATCCAGCGGTTCCTCGGCCAGGCGCAGCATGATGGCCAGGGTGGTGAACTCGAAGAAGGTCAGCGCCACGTCGCCGCGTGCGGCCTCGACGGCCTCGAAATGCGGCAGCAGGCTCTCGGCCGTGACCGAGGCTCCGTTGACGCGGCAGCGCTCCTCGAAATGGACGAAGTGCGGCTTGATGTACAACCCCACCTTGTAGCCGGCCTGCAGCGCGATCATCTCTATCATCGAGCAGGTCGAACCCTTGCCATTGGTGCCGGCCACCATCACCACCGGCGCATTGAACTTCAGGCCCAATTTGTTGCGCAGCGCTACCGTGCGCGCCAGGGTCATGTCAATCTCTTTGGGGTGCAGGGCCAGGCAGTGGTCAAGCCACTCGGGCAGGGAATTTTTCATATTTGCGGGTCAGACCTTGCCATACCGGGCAAGCTCTGACCCCAACTGATCGAGAGTAATTTTCAGGCTACGGCGTCGGCGCTCTGGCGCTGCAGCATCGCCAGCGCACGGGCTATCGTGGCGCGAAGTTCGCGGCGGTCGACGATCATGTCGACGGCGCCCTTCTCGACCAGGAACTCGGCGCGCTGGAAACCCGCGGGCAGCTTCTCGCGCACGGTGTTCTCGATCACGCGGGGGCCGGCAAAACCGATCAGGGCCTTGGGCTCGGCCACGACGATGTCGCCGACGAAGGCAAAGCTGGCCGACACGCCGCCCATGGTCGGGTCGGTCAGCACGCTGACGTAGGGCAGCTTCGCCTTGGCCAGCAGGGTCAGCGCGGCATTGGTCTTGGCCATCTGCATCAGGCTCAGCAGGCCCTCCTGCATACGCGCACCGCCGGTCGCGGTGAAGCAGATGAAAGGCACCTTCTGCTCGATCGCCGTCTCGACGCCGCGCACGAAGCGCTCGCCGACGACGGAACCCATAGAGCCGCCCATGAAGTCGAACTCGAAACAGGCCACGACCACCGGCACGCTCATCACCGCGCCACCCATCACGACCAGCGCGTCGGTCTCGCCGGTGTTCTCCAGCGCTTCCTTGAGCCGGTCGGGGTACTTCTTGCTGTCCTTGAACTTCAGCGCGTCGACGGGAAGCACTTCCTGGCCCAGCTCGTAGCGCCCCTCGTTGTCCAGGAAGGCATTCAGCCGGGCGCGGGCGCCGATGCGGTGGTGGTGGCTGCACTTGGGGCAGACGTTGACGTTCTGCTCCAGGTCGGTCTTGTACAGCACCGTCTCGCAGGAGGGGCACTTGATCCACAGCCCCTCGGGGATGGTGCGCCGCTCGTTCGGATCGGTCGGTTGAATCTTGGGCGGGAGAAGTTTTTCAAGCCAGCTCATGCGTCGGG
>JADMJJ010000075.1 GCA_018780645.1 Burkholderiaceae bacterium | reverse complement strand
CGCTGGCCTGACCGGGCAATGCCTGGGCCGCGGTGGAAACTGAGGCCCAGGCGTGCAACGACCCCAAGACGTCTTGAAGCAGAGGTTCAAACATCATGAGCACACGAAGAAGCGTGATCACCGCCCTGGCCTTGGCCGCGGCCGCGCAAGGCGCTGCACTGGCGGCAGAGTCAAAGCCGACGCCGACCAAGGTGGCGATGGAGAAGTGCTACGGCATCTCGCTGGCTGGGCAGAACGACTGCGCTGCCGGACCTGGTACCAGCTGCGCCGGCAGCTCCAAGGTGGACTACCAGGGCAATGCCTGGAAGAAGGTTCCCGTGGGCAGCTGCGTGTCGACCAAGACACCCAAGGGGCATGGCTCGCTTACGCCTATCAAGGCCTGACTCCAACGATGAGCATGGCGGCGCAGCGTCAGAAAGAGGGTTCCGTGCAGACAACGGTAGGGCTGAGCTTCAAGCCCCAGCACTTTCAGCAAGCCATGGACGCACGCGCCGACGGCCTGTGGTTCGAGGTTCACCCCGAGAACTACATGGCCGACGGCGGACCGCGCCCGCGCATGCTGGCGGCGCTGGCAGCACGACATCCGGTGTCGCTGCACGGAGTCTCGCTCTCGCTGGCCGGACCCGAGCCTCTGGATGAGTCGCACTTGCAGCGGTTGCGGAAGCTTGTTGCGCAGGTGCGACCGGTGTCGCTGTCGGAGCACCTGGCCTGGTCGCGCCTCGGTCAACGCTATGTGCCCGACCTGCTGCCGGCGCCCCGCAGCACCGGCCTGCTGGAGCGCGTGGCCGCGAACGTCGATCGGGTGCAGCAGGCCACGGGCATGCGTCTGGCCATTGAGAACCCGACGCACTATTTGCCCCTGGACGGGCATGACTACAGCGAGCCTGCGTTTCTGAGCGAGCTGGTGCGCCGCACCGGCTGCGGCCTGCTGGTGGACATCAACAACCTCCATATCAGCGCGGTCAACATCGGCCAGCGGGCCAGTGACTGGCTGGCCGAGATCGATGTCAATGCGATCACCGAGATCCACCTTGCCGGGCACAGCGAGGACCCCCGTCTGGGCGCTGCGCTCCTGATCGATTCGCATGACTGCCCGGTGGCCGACGAGGTATTGGCCATGTATGCAGCGCTGAGTTTGCGCATCGGCCCGCGACCGACGCTGATCGAGTGGGACGGTGCCGTCCCCGACTTTGCCACTCTGCTGCAGGAGCGCGAGCGCGTGCTCTTGCAGTCCCCCAAAAACAAAGCCTCCGCATGGACATCTCATCTGACTTTCACGGCCGCTTCCTGACCAGCATTGATGGCTGGCAGTTGGTGTCCGGGCTCGATGTCGACGCCGCCGAGCTGAGCCTCCCGCCTGCCATGGGGGTATACGCCAACACCGGCCTGCGTGCGGCCATCGAGGCGCTTGAGGCGAATTTTCTGAGCGTGGCCAACTGGCTTGGCGGCCCATGGTTCTGGCCGGTGGCAAGGGCTTTCGCACGCGCACATCCGCCCAGCGAGGGGCGTCTGTTCCTGTACGGAGATGGCTTTCCCGATTTCCTTGCCACGTTGGAGCATGGCAACCTGGGACGCTGCGCCAGCGAGCTGGCCTGGGTCGATTGGATGTGCATGCGCGCGCACGCAGCCGCGGATCACCTACCGCTCAGCGCCACCCACTTGGCGGAGCTACCTGCCGAGGTGCTGCTGGACACCCGCCTGCAGGTGGCCCCCTCCGCTCAATGGCGCAAGTCGCCAGACTATGCGCTGGTGGCGCTATGGCGCGCTGCACGCATGGGTCAGATGGGATCAGAGTTCTCCGCGCAGCCCGGTTGCGGCGTGCTTGTCACCCGCCCCGATGACGCGGTGCTGGTGAACGAGGTGCCGCTGGCGAGCCTGAGCCTGCTGGATGCGCTGGCGGCCGGGCTCGAGCTGGGCGCCGCCGCCGAACAGGCCATGCGCCTGACCCCGTCCCACGAGACATTCGACTTGCAACAGGCGATTGGTGCACTGCTGGACGGTGGCGCACTGAGCGCGTTGCAAGAACCCATACGCTGAACGAAGACTGAACGAGCACACAAATGATCAATCTCGCTGACCATCTGGCCAAGATCCATCGGACCCTTACCCATGCAGCCAGCCGCTTGCTGCCCGACGCCTTGCTGCTGCTGGCCGCACGGCTGTCCCTTGCAGGCATATTCTGGCGCTCCGGCCGCACCAAAGTGGAAGGCCTGTTCACCATTTCAGACTCGGCCGTCTCCCTGTTTGCCGACGAGTACCAGTTGCCGCTGCTGGACCCTGCGATTGCGGCAACGCTGGCGGCCGTGGCCGAACACGCCCTGCCCATCCTCCTGGTACTGGGCCTGTGCACACGCTACGCTGCCGCTGGACTGCTGGGCATGACACTGGTGATCCAGATCTTTGTGTATCCGGACGCTTGGCCCACCCACCTCAGCTGGATGGCCCTGCTGGCATTGAATCTCGCCAAGGGGCCGGGCTCATTGTCTCTCGACGCCTGGCTGAGTCCACGATTGTTCCGCTCCGCGTAATTGGCTCTTGCGGGAGCCACGGCTAGGCAGTGCCGCGCTGCCGCTCGATGATGCAGCCTCATGCAAACAACACCAGCGGGTCGCCGTGGCTGATGAGATCGACACCCTGTTGACGCGCTTCGAGCTGAAGTCCCGCGTATTCTTCTCCGGCCAACTTTGCGGCCTGGCCCAATTCGACCCCGACCGGGGTGTCGGTCACTTGCATGTGGTGCGGCAGGGGCATCTGGATGTGTTGCTGCCGGACGGGACCGCGTGCAGCATTTCGGGCCCGACGGCACTGTTCTTTCCGCGCGCGACCCCGCATCGACTGCGCGCGCCCGAGCACATCGGCGCTGACCTGATCTGCGCCTCGGTGGAATACGGCGCGCCCTTGGGCAACCCCTTGATTGAGGAGCTACCGGCCATGCTGGTAGTGCCACTGGGCGAGCAGACCTCCCTGCAGATGAGCCTTCAACTGCTGTTTGACGAAGCCTTCTCGGCGCACCAGGGGCGTGGCGCCGCCGTGGACCGCCTGAGCGAGCTGGTCCTCATTCACTTGCTGCGTGCGGTTCTTGCACAGGGCCATCTCAAGTCCGGCGTGCTGGGCGCCTTGGCTGACCCACGGCTGGCGCGCGCACTACATGCGATCCATACCGACGCCGCTCGACCGTGGACACTCGAACAACTGGCCATTACAGCTGGCATGTCACGCGCGCGCTTTGCGGCGCAATTTGCCAGCGTCGTGGGTCAGCCGCCGGGAGAGTACTTGGCGAGCTGGCGCATCAGCCTGGCCCAGGGTCTGCTGGCCAAGGGGCGCCAGGTCAAGCATGTGGCGGACGAGGTGGGCTATGGAAGCGCCAATGCACTGACCCGCGCCTTTGTGCTGAAGACGGGGTTCACGCCGACCGAGTGGCTTGCCGAGCGTCGCATCGCTGCGCCTGCGGACAAAGGGGCTTCCGGGAACTTGGTCGAAAGCGTTGATCGGCACCACTGAGCCTGCACTTCACTGGTCGGGCGCGATTTGCCCCGTACCGTGGCAGCAGGAGAGTGCCGAAGTTTTTGCTCGCTCAACAGGTGGGCCCGGCTGGCTTCGGCTCCTCCACCGAGCCGCTGGCGCTTCTAGGCGTGCCCGCATCTCGGCGACGCACCTTCGCCTGGCCGAACTCTGACAAAGGTCAGAAGCGCCGGGCGCCTCACCGGTTAAGGGCTTAGCACGGCTGGGACGCTCGCGGCCGACACGACGTCTTTGGCAACATCGCTATGCAGTATTGCTCGCCAGCCATTGCGACCGCCGCGCCCCTTATGGATATTGCCGCCCGAATGGGTCAACCGGCACTGAGCCCACGAATGCGGCGCCATCCCGACGAGTCCAATCGAATCGTGAGCGGGCCGCTGGGCTTGTTGCCCAGTGGTCAAACAGTGTTTGAGCTCGACCTGTACGAGTGCCTGCCACCGCCTGCTTTCGGAGTAGAGCGGTTAGCTCAGCTTGCCCAGCTAGGCCGGACCGTCAGGTCCGGGCGGCAGTCGACAATGCATCATGGCGATCTTTGGCCTGTCCAGACGTGAGTAGGACGACCGGTTGGCTATGCGGGTCTTCATGGCACGCACGGCGGGCGTGAAGGCAATGTCGGAATAGGCGCGGTACTTGGTTCGGTCCAGTGGCGTTGACCCGGCTGCAAACACTGCAGTGTGTGGCCGACCTATGGTTGCGCCCGCGCAAAGGCAGAGTGCCCGCCCGACTGAATGGAACGTTATGCGTGGCGGTACAGCGCCGCTGAAGCTACTTCGGCGGCAGTGAGTTGGCGAAGCGAGCCGCGACCTCAATCCATGTACCCAGCCCTGCCTCGATCGCATCGTCGGCATTAACCCAGACCATGCCGCGCATAGGCCGCCCCGTGATGTCCATCGGCGTCGCGCCGGGACGGGCGAGCGCGTCTGCTTCCAGGTCCTTGCCTACCCGGAACATGAATCGGCCGACCTCGACACCGCAGAGCATGTGGCCGTGCAGCATCCAGCAGAAGCCGCCAAACATCTTCTTCTCCTGAACGCCTTGACGGCCTGCCAGGGCCGAGCGCATCAAGTCGGCCAGGTGGGGATCGAACGGCATGCCATGTCCTTCAAAGAAGCTGCGTGAATCGAAGTTCGCTACCGATCCCGGTGCGCCAGCGCTATCAGCGGTGAAACCACGATGAACTGGAGCGCGGTGAACGCGGTTTCCAGCATCAGGAAATCGCCCACCGAACTCATCTGGTACTTCGCGGCAACCGGCAAGGTCGTGAACGACCAGGCGAGCACGGCAAAGATGCCGCCAAAGCGCAGCGCGCCGGACTTCCAGTCGCAGCGGCGGGTGCTGAACAAGCGCGGATAGACCCACGCGAAGAACAAGGCCTGAACGGCCATGGACAGCAGGCCGAGCGGGATGATGACTTCGGCTCGATAGAGGGCCAATCGATGGTATTGCTCGGCAAAGGTCACCAGATGCCACGCATAACCGAGCGGGAACGTTGGCAGTAGGTAAGCTGCAACTGCGAGCCAGAAGGCTTTTTTGTTCATGGCGTCCTCAAGTAGTGGTGACGTCCCAGGATAGGCAGCTTCGAAGTATATTTATTCACTTGCAATTTGCAAGCAAAATGGCCGAGGCTGGCATCTGGATGGAAAGCACATCGAATCGAGAGCGGCGCTCGGGATGCCCCATCAGCATCGCTCTGGAAACGATAGGCGACGCCTGGTCGCTGTTGATCGTGCGCGACCTGATGTTCAAGGGGCACAAGACTTTTAATGACTTCCTCAGTGCCGGCGAGGGCATCGCCTCAAACATCCTTGCCGACCGACTGCGCAAGCTCGACGCGGCTGGCATCGTTGTCAAACAGGTTGATGCTGAGGACGCGCGGCGTTTCGTCTATCGCCTGACAGACCGGGGCATTGCCCTGGCTCCGGTACTTGTCGAATTGGTCATCTGGGCCGCCAGGTTCGAAGACACGGACGCACCGCCTGCCGTGGTCGGCGAGATGGAGTCAAACCGGGATGGCTTTCTTGCAGGAGTCTGGGAGGCATGGGTGAGAGGCGACAGTTGAAGGATGGGCATGGTGTCGATGCCCTCCCAGTGGCTGTAGCACTGGCTGGTCACGGCAGTCCCGCCAAGTCCAAGGATTTCGGCTGAATCTTGTCAACGCCCCGCCGTCAGCGCTGCGATGCAGGGACAACAGCCAAGCAAACGGCGCAAGGCTTGCCGGCGCAGGCAAGTGCGTCCACCCCGCCCGACCTTGCCTCAGCCAGTGGTAGGGCGGGTATCCCAACGAGTGCCCAACAGCATCCGCCCGGTCGCTGACGCCATCTGCTCGGCCATCGTCTCGCTGCCAATGGCGCGGGCCAGCGTCACCGCCCCGACAAGAGATGCCAGTGCGGCGCATGCGCCTTCCTGGTCCCGAGGCATTCCGGGGGATTTCGGGCCGGCCAGGATGGCCGCGGCCACATCGCACAGGCCGGATTCGAACGCGGCGCGAGCTGTCTCATCCGAGCGCGCCACCTCGGGCGACAGGCTTTGCAGGCTGCAACTCTCTGACAGGTCACAGGTTCGCTTTGTACTTAGATAGAAACGGACAAACTCGGGCCACCAATCGCGGCCATGCTCGCTTTGAAAATGTAAGACGCCGGCTTTCAGGTCTGCCAGCCCGTGGCTAACAACGTCGCAAAACGCCGCACTTTTCGATGGGAAGTGCACATAGAAGGCGCCGGACGTCACGCCTGCCTCTTTGGCAAGGCCGTCAACACCAATGCCGCCAAAGCCGTTGCGCCGGAAACCTCGCCCAGCCGCCTCCACGATGCGCTGGCGGGTCATGGCTTTCTGTTCAGTTCTCGACACGTGACCTCCTGAAGTTCTCTGCCGGATTGTAGTTGACCAAATAACGATCGTTATGTATTCTCGCATAACGGTCGTTATTCCAACTGCCGTTCCCGACGATTGTGGTCGTCGTGCCGAACTTACTTCTGGAGATACAAAATGCCCTTGACCCTCACATTGACCGAAGGCGTACTGCCGATTGGCACCGAAAAGACCGCCATCGCACGCATCACGGACGCGTTTCTCAAGCACCATGGGATGGCTGGCAACAAGGTGATGACGGACAACGTCACCGCGCATTTTCAGGTTCTTCCACGAAGCAGCACTTTCTCCGGCGGCAAGGAAGTCTCTGGTGCCTGGGTCGAGTGGAAGACGCCGTCATTCGCTCTAGCCGACCGACAGGTGCAGCAAGGCTTCTTTGCCGAAGCCACTGAGATCATTCACGAACTGTCCGGTGCCAGGCAGCCGCGCGATCGGATTTACGTGAACGTCGTCCATGCAGTCGATGGCGGCTGGAATTTCAACGGCAAGGCCATGACCAATGCCGAAATCGGAGCAGCAGCCGACAAGGGCTGAGCGCGCTTGATGTCAGTCTGCGGCGCAGTCCTTTGCGCCGCAGCGGAGGAGCCGTCGCCTCGATACTGGGCTGACGGTTCCTTGACTTCACCCACTACAACCATGATCTGGATCTGACCATGCCACCGACGATTCTTCAAGGCACACATCGATCATCTGCAGCGCCACGCCTGCTCCACACCATGTCGCGCTTGAGGCAGCTTGAGGACTCGTTGGCCCAGGATCAAACGACGCTGATCGCTTTGCGGGGAAGGCCTTCTTGATTGCAAGGAGTTTCCCGGCGCGCAGAATGACGTCGACACTTGCCGATGGCCACGGCATCTATGCCGAAATAATCAATCCGTGCGAACTTCGCTGGGGCCGATCACCGGACGCGGAAGCCGGCGTCCCGTCGCTATTTGACCTATTGGCACGGGGCCAAGCTAGTCAAGCGCGATCGTATTCTGGAACTGATCCAGGGTCTCGTCCCGGTCGAAGAGGATGTCGCCATAAGTCTTGTCATAGGCAATACCCTGGAAATTCTCAAAGTCGAAGAGCTTGTGATCCATCATGTGCGACGGCACGACGTTGGATATCGCCGAGAACATGCTTCTCAGGCGTTGCGGGTGCGCCTGGTCCCACTGTTGCAGCAGTTCCTTCATCGCCTGACGCTGTAGATTGGGCTGCGACCCGCAGAGGTTGCATGGAATGATTGGAAACTGCATCGCCGCAGCGTACTTCTTGATGTCCGCTTCCTTGCAGTACGCAAGTGGGCGAATCACGATGTTGCTGCCGTCGTCAGACTTAAGCTTGGGCGGCATGGTCTTGATTCGGCCGCCAAAGAACATGTTCAGCAGCAGCGTCTCAAGGATGTCGTCGCGGTGGTGGCCAAGTGCAATCTTGGTGGCGCCCAGTTCCTTCGCCGTGCGGTAGAGGATGCCGCGGCGTAGACGGGAACACAGCGAACAGGTGGTCTTCCCGGGCGCGACCTTCGCCTTAACAATGCTGTAGGTGTCCTGCTCGACAATCCGGAATGGGATATTGCGCTCCGTGAAATAGCGCGGAAGCACGTCTTCGGGGAAACCAGGCTGCTTCTGGTCCAGGTTGACGGCAATGACGTCGAACTTGATGGGTGCTACGTGCTTGAGGTAGAGCAGCGTGTCCAACATGGTGTACGAGTCGGCGCCGCCCGACATGCACACCATGATCAGGTCGCCATCCTGAATCATTGAGAAGTCTTGTATGGCACGACCGGTCAAGCGGCGAATCTTCTTCCGGACGCCCTGCACGGAATTGGACAGGTCGGGCGTCTCACGGCGCAAAAAGGATGCCTCTGCCTCCGTAGGGTGTCGGGGCTGCTGGCTGGGCAAGGATTCGAGGGTGTTCATAAGGCGGTTCATCCTGGGCACCCGATTGTCCCTGAAGTGCAAAAGACGTTGTCGAACGGGTCGAAAACCGGGCGAGTGTCAAGAGCAACACATCTGCGCGGACCCAGCTCGTCATGCCAATCTGCCGCTTAGCGGCCACCCCGGCTGCTGCCACTTCGGCGGTTGGAACTGGCGGTTCGGATCCGGCTTGACTGACTCCGCATGTTTTCGGGCACGCGCCCGAGCCTGAGCGCGGCAAGGCTGTCGTCATGCGAAGCTGGCGGACGAGCTGTGCGCGCCTGGTGGAAGTTGGCGCCGGCGCAAAGGTCATCAGCGAGCCCACCGGAATATCGGGGTTGTTCTCCATGGCGAGGATCTGATCGCACCTCGAGTGCTGCTCCTCGAACTGCCGGATGTGACGTGGAATGGTCTGGGACGCAGGATTCGACCGTCGTTTGGCTTTGCCAATTGGAAGCAACTTCAGCACATGCATCCCGGATGCCGAGCGCGGTCCGAATGCAGCGCTGGACGGGCATCGAGTTCGAGAACACTATGCTGTTCAAGTCCTTCCTTGATCGTCAAGTGCTGCCTTGTGTGCGGGCTCAGAGCGACCGGGCGCCTGCGGCGCGTCGGTAGGTCTGTCCCGCAAGGTCTTCAGCTCTTTATCCCAAACACTTCCACGCCAACCGCATCGCAGTCGGGGTACACATCCGGCTTTTCGGTCGAGACCCGCGCCGCCTTGACGCGGGGGTGGGCCAGCATCAGGGCCAGCACGTCGTCGCACAGCGTTTCCTGCAGATGCACATGGCCCAGCTTGACGCGTTCGGCGATGGTACGGCGCATGAAGTCATAGTCCACCACCTCGTCCAGCTCGTCGGCCCTGGGCGTGGACAGGGCCAGCGGGATGAACAGATCGACATTGATCAGCACCCGCTGCTCGCCCTTCTTCTCGAAGTCGTGCACGCCGATATTGATCCAGACCTCGTAGTCGCGCAGGAACAAGCGGCGGCAATCCATCAGCGAGGGGTGGGAGAGGGGGCTGTGCATATCTTTACTCCACCGCGCTTGGCGCGACATATGTGAACTTTAAGCGGCAGGGACGAGGGCGCGCCGGCCGCTGCGGGCTGAAGCCTTGTCCGGCCCTGAACAGGCCTGACTCCGGCTTCTTTATGCCCGCTGCGACCGGCACGCCCTCGCCCCTGCTGCAACGTGTGTGCAGGCTCGCCAATCCGCAAGGCACGTGCATGAGGCAGAGATGGCGGCCACCAGCGCATCCGCAGAGGGGTCGGGGGGCCGGACACGGCGGGCATAAGGAAGCTGGAGGTCGGACCGTTCAGGAACGGCCCAAGCTTCAGCCCGTGGTGGCCGGCCCCCCGATCCCTCTGCCTCCCCGAAGCAGCGAGGCGCAATTCACCACCACCCAGTTGCCAGTCGAAAAGGTCCACATCAGTCCTTTTGGGAACCAGGCGCCAGAAACATCACGTCGCGCGGTTGGGCGCTGAGGTGCTGGCCGCCATCGACCAGCAGGGTGGTGCCGGTGATGGCCGGTGATTCGATCAGAAAGCGCACGGCGCGGGCGATGTCGTCCGGCGTCGAGGAGCGCTGCAGGGGTGTCAGCCGGTGCGCCGCCTGGAAGGCCGCGTCGTCCATGGGCCCGGAGGCCAGGGTCACGCCCGGCGCCACGCCACAGACCCTCACGCTGGGCGCCAGCGCCTGGGCCAGCAGGGTGGTCGCGGCCTCCAGCGCGGCCTTGGACAGGGTGTAGGAGAAATAGTCCGGATTCGGGTTCCAGAGCTTCTGGTCGAGCAGATTGACGACGCAGCCGCGGCGTTGTTCGGCCAGCAGATGGGCGTGGAGCGCGCGGGCCAGCAGCACGGCCGGGCCGGTGTTGGCGCGCCAGTGCCTGTCCATCGCCGCATAGCTGAAGGTGGCCAGGTCGTCGTACTCGAACAGGCTGGCGTTGTTGACCACCGCGTCGACCCGGCCGAAGTGCTGGATCACGGCCGGCAGCAGGGCCAGGGTGGCGGCTTCGTCGCCCAGTTCGGCGGCAAAAGCCTGGGCGCGGGCGCCGATTTGGCGCAATTCCTCGACGACGCTCAGCGCCTCGGCCTGCGAGCCGCGGTAGTGGACGGCGATGTCATGGCCATGCGCGGCCAGATCGAGCGCAATGGCGCGACCCAGGCGTTTGGCACTGCCGGTGACGAGGGCAACGGGACGCAAAATCTCTGGCCTTGCTGAGGGAGGGGGCACCGTGAACACACGGCGGAGCAGGCCGAGAGTGTATCGGGAGCCTAGTTGGAGAGCCCGCGGACCCTTCCCAAAGCCTGTGCCGCCGCCGCCGTGCGCGTCTCCACGCCCAGCTTGGCGAACACATGTTCCAGGTGCTTCTTCACCGTCTGCGGGCTCATGCCCAGGATGGCGCCGATATCGCGGTTGATCTTGCCCTTGACGACCCAGTACAGCACCTCGGCCTCGCGCAGGGTCAGGCGCAGGCCCTGGGCGATGCCGTCGATCAGCACCGCGTCGGACGACTCGCGCATCATCACCAGCCACTCGTCGTCGCCGGTCTGGCCGTGCAGGCTCAGCTCCAGCCGGCGGCCGCCCCGGGCGCTGATCATCGCGCCGGGCTGTGACGATGCTATCGATTGGCGCAGCCAGCGCAGCACGCTGGGCGGCGTCACCATCTCCGGCACCTCGAAATGGAAGTGCATCAGCTGGCTGGCCAGCGGTGTGTGCCAGATGCGGGCGCCATCGACCGAGCGCAACACCAGCGACGCATGGCCGAAGGCATCGAGCGCCTGACGCGCCTGCCTGGCTTCCCTGCGGCCGCGTACATGGACGGCCACCCGGGCCAGCACCTCGCGGGCACGCACCGGTTTGGGGATGGTGTCCACGCAGCCGGCTTCCAGTGCGGCCAACACCTGTTCGCTGTCGGGTTTGGGACCCATCAGTATGCTCGGTACATGGGCAAGGCCGGGCATGGACAGCAGTCGGGTGATCTGGCCCATACCTTCGTGTGCGCACAGCTCCTGGTCCAGCAGCACCAGGTCGGGGCACCAGCCTGGTGCAATCAGCAAAGCGTGCGGCACGCTGCGTGCGACGGCCACGTTGTAGCCGGATTCCTCCAGCACGTCTTGCAGCACCTGCAGATTCGCCGCATGCTCGTCGACGATCAGGATGCAGGCGCTGTTGCCCGAGCTTTGCAAGGCTTCCGGAAATGCACCATGCTGGGGCGACACCGCGGATCTGCCGTCGGGCCAGGCCGCGGTGGGGGTGACGAACTCTGAGGTCTTCATGGTGGGGGGGGCGCCTTGAATCCAAGCCACAAGGCTTGTATCGCTGCATCAGTGCAGATTTCGTGCCACCACCCGCCCCAAGTGGCACGGAATCTGCTCGCACCCCGGCATCAGGAGCAAAGGCCCATGGATCTGACCCCGAGAGAAAAAGACAAGCTGCTGATCTTCACCGCAGCGCTGCTGGCCGAACGCCGCCGCGCTCGCGGGCTGAGGCTCAATGTGCCCGAGGCGATCGCGCTGATCAGCGCCGCCATCATGGAGGGCGCCCGCGACGGCAAATCGGTCGCCCAGCTGATGAGCGAGGGCAAGACGGTGCTCGGCCGCGCCGACGTGATGGACGGCGTGCCCGAGCTGGTGCCCGAGATCCAGGTCGAGGCCACCTTCCCCGACGGCACCAAGCTGGTGACCGTGCATCAGCCCATCATCTGAAGAAGAGGACTTCTCCATGCGACATCCCGTCCCGAAACTTGTGGCTGCCTCGGCCTTGCTGCTGCCGGCGCTGGCGTTTGCCCATGCCGGTCACGTAGAGTCCGGCGTCATGGCCGGCTTGGTCCACCCGTTCACCGGGCTGGATCATCTGCTGGTCATCGTCGGCGTCGGCCTGTGGGGCGCCCGGCGGGGCGGCTCCTTCAGCCAGGCGATGCGGATGCCGCTGTTGTTCGTCGGCATGATGCTGGTCGGTGCGCTGGCCGCGCGGGCTGGCCTGCAGGTGCCGGCCCTGGAGCCGCTGCTGGCCGCGTCGCTGCTGGTGATAGGCTTGGCGCTGAGCACTCCGCGTGGTGGCCCTGCCTTGCTGGCCTATGCCCTGTGCGCCATGGCCGGTGTGCTGCACGGCGCGGCCCATGGCCAGGAGCTCCAGGGTGCGGGTGCGCTGGCGGGCATGCTGGTGGCCACCGTCGCCGGCCATGCGCTTGGCCTGCTTGCCGGACGCCGGCTGGGCACGCAGGGCGCCATGGCCTGGCGCCTGCTGGGCCTTACGGTCGCGGGTGCGGGCGCCGGCCTGTTGCTGACATGAGCGCCGTGATCCCGGGCGAGTTGCTGATCGACGAAGGCGAGCATGAGCTGAACCCCGGCCGTCGCTGCATCAGCCTGCAGGTCTCGAACCGCGGCGACCGGCCCATCCAGGTCGGCTCGCACTACCACTTCGCCGAAACCAATGCAGCGCTGGACTTCGACCGCGCCGCCGCCCGCGGCATGCGGCTGAACATCATTGCTGGCACGGCCGTGCGCTTCGAGCCGGGCCAGCAACGCAGCATCGAGCTGGTCGACTTCGCCGGTGACCGCATCGTCCATGGCTTTCGCGGCCTCGTTCAAGGAGCGCTTTGATGGCCACTGTGGGAAGACGTGCCTATGCCGAGATGTTCGGCCCGACGGTGGGCGACCGCCTGCGCCTGGCGGACACCAACCTCATCATCGAGGTCGAGAAGGATCTGACGCTGCTGGCCGGCGGCTATGGCGAGGAAGTGAAATTTGGCGGAGGCAAGACGGTGCGCGACGGCATGGGCCAGAGCCAGCGCGTCAACGGCCCCGGTGCAATGGACGCGATGGACTGCGTCATCACCAATGCATTGATCGTTGACCACTGGGGCATCGTCAAGGCCGATATCGGCCTGCGCGCTGGCCGCATCGCCCATATCGGCAAGGCTGGCAACCCGGACGTGATGCCCGGCGTGGACATCGTCATCGGTCCCGGCACCGAGATCATTGCCGGCGAGGGGCTGATCGTTACCGCCGGCGGCGTCGATTCGCACATCCACTTCATCTGCCCGCAGCAGATCGAAGAGGCGCTGATGAGTGGCGTGACGACGATGATTGGCGGCGGCACCGGCCCGGCCACCGGCACCCTGGCCACGACCTGCACGCCCGGGCCTGACGCGATGGCGATGATGCTGCGCGCGGCCGAGGCCTTCCCTATGAACCTGGGCTTTCTGGGCAAGGGCAATGCCAGCCGGCCCGAGGCGCTGCGCCAGCAGGTCGAGGCCGGCGCCATAGGCCTGAAGCTGCACGAAGACTGGGGCAGCACGCCGGCGGCGATCGACAACTGTCTGAGCGTGGCCGAGGAGCATGACGTGCAGGTCGCCCTGCACAGCGACACCTTGAACGAATCGGGCTTCGTCGAGGACACGATGGCCGCCTTCAAGGGCCGCACCATCCATTGCTTCCACACCGAGGGGGCCGGCGGCGGTCATGCACCGGACATCCTGCGCGTGGTCGGCGAGTCCAACGTGCTGCCGTCCAGCACCAACCCGACCCGGCCGTTCACGATCAACACCATCGACGAGCATCTGGACATGCTGATGGTCTGCCACCACCTCGACGCCTCGATCGCCGAGGACCTGGCCTTTGCCGAAAGCCGCATCCGCCGCGAAACGATCGCGGCCGAGGACATCCTGCACGACCTGGGCGCGATCAGCATGTTCTCCAGTGACAGCCAGGCGATGGGCCGCGTCGGCGAGACCCTGATCCGCTGCTGGCAAACGGCGCACAAGATGAAGGCGCAGCGCGGAGGCCTGCCCGGTGACGGCACTCGCAACGACAACGCCCGCGTCAAGCGCTATGTCGCCAAGCTGAGCATCAACCCGGCTCGGGCCCACGGCATCGCGCATGAGGTCGGCTCGGTCGAGCCGGGCAAGTGGGCCGATCTGGTGCTGTGGCGGCCGGCCTTCTTCGGCGTCAAGCCCTCGCTGGTGATCAAGGGCGGCTATATCGCCGCGGCGCTGATGGGCGATGCGAATGCCTCGATCCCGACGCCGCAACCGGTGCACTACCGGCCGATGTTCGCCAGCTTCGGCGGCGCGATCGCGCAGACCTCGCTGACCTTTTTGAGCAAAGCCGCGCAGGACGGCGGCGTCGCCGAGCAACTTGGCCTGAAGCGCCGCACGGTGGCTGTGAAAGGCTGCCGCAGCGTCAAGAAGCAGGACATGGCGCACAACCACTACACGCCGACGATGAGCATAGACCCGCAGACCTACGAGGTGCGCGCCGACGGCCAGCATCTGCACTGCGAGCCGGCCACCGAGCTGCCGATGGCCCAACGGTATTTCCTGTTCTGATGGCGCTGCAGATGATCCACAAATGCCTGCCCCAGGGCGCCGGCCTGGCCGCGCCGCTGCTGCGGCGCGCCGTGGTGGTGGCGCTGGACTGGGACCTGCGCCAGCGCAGCCGCTTTCAAGCCAGCGACGAGCAGGGCCGCGACTGGGGCGTGGTGCTGCCTCGGGGCCAGGTCGTGCGCGGCGGCGATGTGCTGGTGGCTGAGGACGGCACGCTGCTGCGCGTTGTTGCGGCGCCGCAGCCGGTGATGGTGGTGACGCTGAAGGAGGGCGCTGCCGGATTTGATCTGCTGCGCGCGGCCTACCATCTGGGCAACCGCCATGTGCCGCTGGAGCTGCAGCCGGATCGCCTGTTGCTGGAGCCCGACTCCGTGCTGGCCGACATGCTGAGGCAGATGGGCCTGGTCGTCACCGAGGCAATGCAGGGCTTCGAGCCGGAGGGCGGCGCGTACAGCGGGGGCGGGCATGGCCATGAGCACCACGACCATGATCATGGTCACAGCCACTGAGCCCGGACGGACAAGGCGGAAGCCTTGGCCCGCCTGGCGAAGGACCGGCCGCGATACAAGCGGCCGGGCTGACCCATGCATCCGCTGACTCTGCCCCCGGCCCGCCTGCTGCAGCTGATGTGGCTGGCCTCGCCGGCGCTGCCCGTTGGCGGCTTCAGCTATTCCGAGGGCCTGGAGGCGGCCTGCGAATCGCGGCTGGTGACCAACGAGGTCGAGGCGCGGGTCTGGCTGACCGATCAGCTGCATCTGTCGCTGGCGCGCTTCGACCTGCCGCTGACGGCGATGGCCGTCGAAGCCTGGGGCTCACCGGACGCCGCGCGCCTGCAGGAGCTCAATGACTGGATGCTGCACACCCGCGAGAGCGCCGAGTTCCGCCGCCAGACCGAGCAGACCGGCCGCTCCTTGGCCGAGTGGCTGAAGCTGCGGCTCGACGCCGGTGATGCGCGCCTGCTGATGCTGCATGGGCTGCAGCCGGCGCCGACCTGGCCGCTGGCCTTCGGCCTGGCCGCCAGCGTCGTCGGTGCGCCGCCGCGCGAGGCCCTGCTGGCCCTGGCCTTCAGCTGGGCCGAGAATCAGGTGCAGGCGGCGATCAAGGCCGTGCCCCTGGGCCAGAGTGCCGGCCAGCGCATCCTGATGAGCCTCAGCCTGGCCATCACCGATACCGTCGAGCGCGCACTGACGCTGTCACCCGAACAGATGCAGGCCTTCACCCCGATGCTGGCGATACTGAGTGCTCAACACGAGGCGCAGTACAGCCGCATTTTCCGATCTTGAGAATGGCGGGACGGACCTTGCTGTACCCGGCAAGCTCGGTCCCCCACTGACCAGAGAGCCGCTCATGACTACTTCGCTACACAACATCCCGGGCCGCACAAAGAAGCTGCCCCCTCTGCGCGTCGGCATCGGCGGCCCGGTCGGTTCGGGCAAGACCACCCTGCTGGAAATGCTCTGCAAGGCGATGCGCGAACGCTACGACCTGGTGGTCGTCACCAACGACATCTACACCAAGGAAGACCAGCGCCTGCTGACCGTCTCCGGCGCGTTGGAGCCCGAACGCATCATGGGCGTCGAGACCGGTGGCTGCCCGCACACGGCCATACGCGAAGACGCGTCCATCAATCTGGAGGCGGTGGACCAGATGCTGAAGGCCTTCCCGCAGGCCGACATCGTCTTCATCGAGAGCGGCGGTGACAACCTGGCCGCGACCTTCAGCCCCGAGCTGTCGGACCTGACGATCTACGTCATCGACGTGGCCGGCGGCGAGAAGATCCCGCGCAAGGGCGGGCCCGGCATCACCAAGAGCGATCTGCTGGTCATCAACAAGATCGACCTGGCCCCCTACGTCGGCGCCAATCTGGACGTGATGCGCGCCGACACCCATCGCATGCGTGGCGCGCGGCCCTTCGTGATGACCAATCTCAAGACCCAGGCCGGACTGGACGAGGTGATTGCATTCATCGAGCAGAAGGGCTTGATGCTGGCCGAGGACCTGTTGACACTACGTCTGCCTGATGCGTTGCCGCACAAATCGCCGTGAACTAGGCGCAAAACGAAACCGGGGTAGGCTCCCCGGTGAGGCTTTGCAACGACGTGCACGGCGATTTGTGCGGCAACCCTTCGGGAGCGGGGCTGAAAGGGCCCCACTCGTCGTTGAACTCCTAGCCCAGGCGGCCAGCCTGGGCGTCGTCGTCCGCCTAGATTGGGGCCCTTTCAGCCCCGCTCGCACAGGCAGATGTAGTGTTAACAGGTCCTGGTCTTGCGCGCCGCCAGGTGCTCGTCGAGCAGGGCGATCAGCCGCTTGCGCGGGTAGTGCAGCGAGGAGCCGTCGTTGGCGTCCAGCAGCTTGTCGATCAGCGCATGCAGCACGCGGTTGCCTTCCCATTCGGTGCCGACCATATAGCGCAGCTTCGGCGCGGCGCTGAACAAGGCCTGCTCCACCGCGGCGCAAACGATGGCCGGATCGGACAGCTTGCGGTTCGTGGCCGATTCCGGTTCGTCGGATCGTGGCGGAGGCAAGTTGTTCATCGCTGCCAGCACCTGCAGGGCCTCTGTGCGGAAGGGCTCCGGCGTCTGTTCGAAATGGGCTTGTGTGGCAGTCTGGGCGTTCTCGCCGACCTTGCTGATCACGCCGCCCGGCTGCACGATGCTGACCACCACGCCATGGGGCGCCAGCTCCAGCTGCAGGGCCTGGGTATAGGCCTCCAGCGCGTGCTTGGTCATCGTGTACGGGCCGAAGTACTTGCTGGTGATGCTGCCGCCCTGCGAGCCGATGTTGACGACACGCCCGCGCGACTGCAGCAGCAGCGGCAGCAGGGCATTCGTCACCCGGTGCGGGCCGAACACATTGATGTCGAACAGCTGTTGCAGCTGGGCGTCGCTCCAGCTGACCAGCGGCCCGAGTTCGCCGACCCCGGCGTTGTTGACCAGTCCGTACAGGCCCTGGCCCTGGGCGGTGATGAGCTCCACCGCCGCCTGCACCTCGCTGGCCGAGCGCACGTCCAGCCGCAGCGGCCGCACATTGGCGATCTCGCCCAAGGCGGCCAGGTCCTCCGCCTTGCGTGCGCCGGCATAGACACGGTGGCCCAGGCCGGCCAGATGCCGGGTGATGGCCAGGCCTATGCCGGAGCTGGCACCGGTGACGAGGATGGCCTTATTTGCCACCCAGCTTGGCCTTCAAGTCCAGGCCCAGGCCCTTGTTGACGAACTGGAAGGTGGCGACCCTGCTCAGATCGACCTCGCCGGCCTTGTAAAGCCCCGCCTTGACCATCTGCTCGTAGAAGTCCTTGATGCGCGGCGCGCTCATCGCACCGATGCCGCCCTTCAGCGCCTCGCCGGAGTCGACGATGCCCTGGCTCTTCATCAGCGCCACCGAGGCCTCCATCTCGGCCTCGCTCATCTCGGGGTTGTCCTTGATCATCAGCGCGCTGGCTGCCTTGCGGTCGCCGTACAGATAGTTGACCCAGCCCAGCGCCGAGGCATCGACAAAGCGCTGCACCAGGTCGGACTTGTTCCTGACCGTGTCGGTGCGGGCCTCTATCACCGTCGAGTAGGTCGAGAAGCCGTGGTCGGCCAGCAGGTGCACGACCGGCTTGAACTTGCCCTGGTTCTCGACATAGATGGGCTCGGCCACCGAATATCCCTGCTGAATGGCCTTCTTGTTGGCCAGGAAGGGGCCCAGGTTGTAGTTGTAGGGCTTCAGCGCCTCGTCCTTGAAGCCGTGGGTGACCTTCAGCCACTGCCACCAGCTGAACTGGCCATCCTTGGCGATCAGCGCCAGCGGGGCGTTCTTCAGGGTATCGAACTTCTCGTAGCCCTGGCCCGGGTGGGCGATCAGCGCCTGCGGGTCTTTCTGGAACATGGCCGCCACCACGACGGTGGGCACGCCGTTCTTCACATTGTCGAAGCTGTGCAGCAGATTGCCTGTCATCAGGAAGTCGATGCGGCCGGCCGGCAGCAGGGGCCGGTTGTTGACCGAGGGCCCGCCCTGCTGGATGGTCACGTCCAGGCCGTACTTCCTGTAGGTGCCGTCGGCGACGGCCTGGTAGAAGCCGCCGTGGGCAGCCTGTGCCTTCCAGTTGGTGGCGAGGGTGATCTTGTCCTGGGCCTGGGCGCCGCTGGCGGCGAGCAGGGTCAAGGCGATGAGGCTGAAGGTGTTGCGCATGGTGCTATCCGGAAAAGAAACATCAATCAGGGCGGGCAGATTCTGACGCATGCCAACGCACAAGCAAAAGGCGCGACAAGCTGTTGAACAGCCAAAAGATCAGCACCCCGGTGGCTACCAGCAAGGTCAATGCGGCAAACATCTTCGGCGTCTCGGTGCGAAAGCTGGCCTCAAGGATGCGCGAGGCCAGGCCGGTCTCGCGGCCGGCGGCGCCGGCCACCATCTCGGCCGTGACCGCGCCGATCAGGCTCAGCCCGCCGGAGATCTTCAGCCCGGCGATGAAATAGGGCAGGGCGGTCGGCGCCAGCAGCAGGCGCAGGCGCTGCCAGCGGGTGGCACGGTAGAGGCGGAACAGATCGCGCAGATTGGGCTCGGCTGCGCGCAGACCGATCACGGTGTTGGACAGTATCGGGAAGAAGGCAACGATCCAGGCGCACAGCAGCAGGGCGGCCGTGGTGCTCTCGACATAGATCAGTATCAAGGGCGCCACCGCGACGATGGGCGTGACCTGCAGCACCACCGCCACCGGGAACAGCGCCCGCTCCAGCGGTCTTGAGAGCGCGAACACCGAGGCGATCAGCACACCACCGAGGCAGGCCAGCGCCAGCGCGCCGAAGGTAATCTTCACCGTGTACCACCAGCTGCCGGCCAGCGAGCCGAAGTTGGCATACAAGGTGGTGGCCACCAGCGAAGGCGCGGGCAGGGTGTAGGCCGGGATCTGCGCCAGCCGCACCAGCAGTTCCCAGCCCAGCAGCAAGCCGCCCAGCACCAGCGTGGGCCAGACCCAGGACCGGCTCAAGACGACGCCTCCTGGCCGTCGAAGGCATGGGCCGCTTCCAGCGCCAGGGTCAGCTCGCGGCAGATCGCGGAATAGGCTGGCGAGGTACGAAAGGCCGCCGTGCGCGGATAGGGTTCATCGACCCGCACCTCCGCCACCACCCGGCCCGGGCGGGCCGCCATCACCAGCACGCGCTGGCTCAGGAACACGGCCTCGAACACGCTGTGCGTGACGAACAGGGAGCTCAGCCGCTGGCGCTGCCACCAGTCCAGCAGATCGGTGTTGAGCTTCTGGCGGGTGATTTCGTCCAGCGCGGCAAAGGGTTCGTCCATCAGCAGCAGCTGGGGGCTGGTGACCAGGGCCCGGGCGATCGAGGCACGCATCTTCATGCCGCCCGACAGCTCGGCCGGAAAGGCCTGTTCGAACTCGGCCAGGCCGACGCTGGCCAGCACCTGGCGCACTCGGCCGGCCGCCGCCTCGCGTGCCAGGCCCTGCAGGCGCAGCGGCAGCCAGACGTTGTCGAACACACTCGCCCAGGGCATCAGGGTCGGCTCCTGGAATACGAAGGCGGTGTCGGCCGCCGCGCTGCCACGCAGCGCTGGCGCATCGACCTGGCCGCCACTGGCCGAGTCCAACCCGGCAATCAGGCGCAGCACCGTGCTCTTGCCGCAGCCCGAGGGGCCCAGCAGCGAGACGAATTCTCCGGCCCTCACATCGAGGTTGACGTCCTGCAAGGCCAGCAGGCCACCCGCGAAGCGCTTGTGCACCTGCTGCAGCGAAACACATGGCGTTTTGTTCATTGCCGCCAGTGTGCCCGCAAATCGGCCCGGCCTTGGCGGGCGGGCCATGCGAGACAATTCGGCCATGCAACCGAACCGACTGCTCCGCCTCACCTGCCTGTTGATCTTGCTGCTGGGCCCGAGCGTGAAGGCGCAGATGGTCGATACCGTGCAGGCAGACAAGACCCGCCCCCGCATCGGCCTGGTGCTGTCCGGTGGCGGCGCACGCGGACTGGCCCATGTGGGCGTGCTCAAGGTGCTGGAGCGCGAGCGCATCCCGGTGGATCTGATCACAGGCACCTCGATGGGCGCCATCATCGGCGGCCTGTATGCCAGCGGCATGAATGCCGAGCAGCTGGAGCGCGAGCTGATCCAGCTGTCCTGGGGCGATGTGTTCGCCAGCCGGGTGGACCGGCAGAACCTGTCGCAACGCCGCAAGGAGGAGGACTTCGAGTTCTCCGCCGTGCTCGAATTCGGCATGCGCGATGGCGAGTTCCGGGCGCCCCAGGGCACGCTGTCCAGCCGCGGCCTGGAGACCCTGCTGCGCCGGTTCACCCTGCCGGTGCGCAAGATCCGCAGCTTCGATGCGCTGCCGACGCCCTTTCGGGCCGTCTCCACCGACCTGGAAACGGGCGAGCAGCAGGTGATCGGCGAGGGCGATCTGGCTTTGGCGATGCGCTCCAGCATGAGCGTGCCCGGTGTGTTCGCGCCGCTGGAGTGGGAGGGCCGCATCCTCGGCGATGGCGGCCTGGTCAACAACCTGCCGCTGGACATCGCCCGGGGCATGGGCGCGCAGCGCCTGATCGCCGTGAATGTGGGCACGCCGATAGGCGGGCGAGAGTCGCTGGGCTCGCTGATCGGCGTGACGGCGCAGATGATCAACATCCTCACCGAGCAGAACGTCAAACGCAGCCTGGCCACCCTGTCGGAGGGCGATGTGCTGATCAAGCCGCAGCTGGGCAAGCTCAGCTCCGGAGATTTCGAGCGCGGCGTGGATTTCGTCAAGCTCGGCGAACAGGCGGCCGAGGCAGCGCTGCCGCAGCTGCGCGCCTACGCGGTTGACGAGGCCGGCTACCAGCGCTGGCGCGAGGCGCGCAGGGGCTCGCAGCTCGACAAGCCGGTGCTGGTGGAGGTGCGCATGGAGGGCAGCGACATCGCCCAGCCCCAGCGCTTCGCCGAACAGCTGGAGTCCAAACCCGGCGAGCGCTTCGATCTTGCCAAGGCCGAGCGTGACACGCGCTTCCTGGCCTCGTCGGGCGACTTCGAGCGGGTGGACTATCACGTCGCGCAGCGCGAGGCCGGCGACACCCTGGTCTTCAGCATGGAAGACAAGTCCTGGGGCCCGAACTACTTCCGCGTCGGCCTGGACCTCAGCACCGACCTCAGCGGCGACAGCTCCTTCAATCTGCGCATCTCGCACAATCGCCATTGGCTGACGCCCGGCGGCACCGAGTGGCGCAACCAGCTCACGCTGGGGCAGACGCCGAGAATCTACTCCGAGCTGTACCACCCGCTTGGCGTCAAGCTGGGCACCTCGCGCGATTGGTTCGTCTCCGGCTGGGGCAAGGTCGAGCGCCGGCAGCTGAATCTATATGACGACGCCGGCAACGGCCGCGCGCGCTTTCTGCGCACCGGCGCCACGCTGGGCATGGATCTGGGCCAGCCCTGGGGCAAATGGGGCGAGGTGCGGTTGGGCCTTGTGCACGAGGCCTGGCGCCTGCGGCCCAGCCTGCTGACCATCGATCTGCCGCTCGACGAGTTCAAGCGTGACGCCAGCGAGACGGCGCTGCGCCTGAAGGCCGTGGTCGACCAGCTCGACTTCGCCAACTTCCCTCAGCGCGGCTACCGCTACACGCTCGAAGCCCTGTACGGCCGCCAGGTCAACAAGGAGCACACCAGCGGCAGCTTTGCCCGCATGGAACTGCAGGCCACCGGCGTGCAGAGCTGGGGCCGGCACACGCTGAACCTGCATCTGCGCAGCCTGGTGGCGCGCGAGCCCGAGGACTCGATCCAGGGCCCCTATTCGCTGGGCGGATTCCAGCAGCTGTCGGGCTACAAGCAGGGCCAGCTGATCGGCCCCGCCCTGCTGTTTGGCCGCGCCAGCTACTACATGAGGCTGAAGGACACGCCGGTGCTGACCCGCGGCTTCTTCGTCGGCGGCTCGCTGGAGGCCGGCAATACCTGGGAGAACCACCGTCAGATGAGCTTGAAGGGTCTGCGCTGGGCCAGCAGCCTGTTCCTGGGCACCGACACCACGGTGGGACCGCTCTATGTGGGCCTGGGCTACGCGCCCAAGGCCGGCACGGCGATCTATCTGTTCATTGGTCGGCCGTAGCAGTCAGCGCACGCCGAATCTCCGCCTCCACCAGTGCCGGCTGCTCGTGGACGATCCAGTGCGAGGCGCCGGGCACGCGGGTCAGCGTCAGCTGCGGCACAAAGGCCTCCAGGCCCTCGATCAGGACCAGGGGCAGGGCGATGTCGGCCTCGGCCCAGATCACATGGGTGGGCAGCTTGACGGTGACGAACTCGGGCGGGAATTGCAGGCTCATCACCGTCTGGTCGGTGGCCGTCGGCGGGCGCAGCGGCGAGGCGCGGTAGAAGTTCAGCGGGCCGTTCAGGCCCAGGTTCCAGACCTCGCGGTACTGCTGCTTGACGGCCCCGGTCAGCCAGGCCGGGTCGCCGCTCTCGCCCATGTCGTGGCTGAAGAAGGGCCAGAGCCGGGCATAGTCGTTCTCGCGCAGCAGGTCTTCGGCATCCGGCCGGCATAGAAACGTCATGTAGGCGCTGGACGCCTGCTGGGCCGGATTGGTCTGCAGCTCGCGCAGAAAGGTGGCCGGGTGCGGCGAGTTGATGATGATCAGCCGCTTCATCAGCTGCGGCCGCTGCACCGCCATGTTCCAGGCCACGGCGCCGCCCCAGTCATGGGCGATCAGCGCCTCCAGCTGGGGCACCCCTTGGTGCTTGAGCAGGGCCTCCAGATCGGCCATCAGATGCTTGGCGCGGTAGGCCTCCACCTCGGCTGGCCGCGAGGAGTGCTCGTAGCCGCGCAGGTTCGGGGCGATGCAGCGAAAGTCGCTTCCGAGTGCGGTGATCAGCTCGTCCCAGACGAAAGCAGCCTCGGGGAAGCCGTGCAGGAACAGCAGGGCCGGGGCGTCTTTCGGGCCGCAGGCGCGGCAGGACAGGGTGATGCCGTGCGGCAGCTCGGCCTGGAAGGTTTCAATCATTGGAGGCTCCCTTTGGGGTCGGCGCAGTATCCCGCGCCGCCGGGAGCCCGGGTGTCAATCCGGTGACACGACGTCCGCGGTCGTCACTTGCGGATGCACCCATTCGTGCAGGATGCAGGCCACATCGCCGACGCCCATCTTCTTCAGCGCCGAGAACAGCGTGATGGCGATGTCGGAGTCATCGGTGGCCAGGTCGGCCAGCTCGGTCTGGGTGCTGGCCAGGATGGCGGCCTGTTCCTTGCGGTTGAGCTTGTCGGCCTTGGTCAGCAATACCAGCAGCTTGACCTCGCCGGTGCCCACGCGGGGGGCGACGAACGACAGCAGCTGCTTGTCCAGATCGGTCAGGCCCAGGCGTGAGTCGACCATCAGCACCACGCCCGACAGGCTGCGGCGTATCTCCAGATACTCGGCCATCACCTGCTGCCAGCGCAGCTTGGCGGCGCGGGCCACGGCCGCATAGCCGTAGCCGGGCAGGTCGGAGAACCAGGCGTCGGCCGCGTCCTTGGGGCCCAGCTCGAACAGGTTGATATGCTGGGTGCGGCCCGGTGTCTTGGAGGCAAAGGCCAGCCTCTTTTGCTGGGCCAGCGTGTTGATGGCGGTCGATTTGCCGGCATTGGAGCGGCCGACGAAGGCAATTTCGGGCAGTTCGGAGATCGGCACCTCGACCACCTTGCTGGCTGTGGTGAGAAAGCGTGCGGTATGCGTCCAGCCCAGGGCGACCTTCTCGCTGACGGGGGCGCTTTTGGGGGCGGTCTGGGCCGCTGCAGCGCCGGATTCTTGCGGTTTTGGAGTTGTAGTTGTCATGAAATTCTCGGGCTGGGTGGCCGAGCATTGTAAAATCCGGCGGTTGCGCTTTTGGTGATACCCATCCTCTCATGAAAACAGCCGCCCATTTGTTGACCCTGATATCTGGCCTCGTGCTTGCCGTAGCGGCACATGCGGCGGAAACGAAGGCCCCGGCCAAGCCCGATCTGGCCAAGGGCCAAGCCACGGCCACTCAGGTCTGCGCAGCCTGCCACACGGCCGACGGTTCGCGCGGCAGCCCCGCCAATCCGATCATCCAGGGCCAGCACGCTGACTACCTGGTCAAGCAGCTGACCGAGTTCAAGTCCGGCAAGCGTGCCAACCCGATCATGGCCGGCATGTCGGCCGCGCTGACCGAGGACGACATGAAGAACGTGGCGGCTTTCTACGCTTCCAAGCAGGCCAAGCCCGGCTTCTCCAAGGACAAGGATCTGGTCACCCTGGGTGAAAAGATCTACCGCGGTGGCATCGCCGACCGCAGCATCCCGGCCTGCGCCGGCTGCCACAGCCCCAACGGCGCCGGCCTGCCCGCCCAGTACCCGCGCCTGGCCGGTCAGCATGGCGACTACACCGAAGCCCAGCTGCTGGCCATGCGCGCCGGCACCCGTGGCAACAGCCCGATGATGAAGAGCATCACCGCCAAGATGAACGATCGCGAGATCAAGGCCGTGGCCGACTACATCGCCGGTCTGCGTTGATCAGTTCCCCTGCGGGAATGCAAAAAGGCCGGCTTGATCCGGCCTTTTTCTATGGTGCCGCACCCTCTTAAGCCTTAGGCCCGACAATTCCGCCATGCCTGACTCCACCTCCGCCCCACGGGCCGTTCCGTCCTCCAGCACCGCCCGCGAGCTGTTCGACCTGCTGGCCTCGATGCGGTTTTCGATCTCGCTGCTGACGGTGATCTGCATCGCCTCGGTGATAGGCACCGTGGTCAAGCAGCGCGAGCCGCTGAACAACTATGTGAACCAGTTCGGCCCGTTCTGGGCCGAGGTCTACCAGAAGATCGATCTCTACACGGTCTACAGCGCCTGGTGGTTCCTGCTGATTCTGGCCTTTCTGGTGCTGTCCACCAGCCTGTGCATCGCGCGTAACACGCCCAAGATCCTGGTCGACCTGAAGAGCTACAAGGAAGACCTGCGCGAGCAGTCGCTGAAGTCCTTCCACCACCGAGCCGAGGGCCGGCTGAGCCTGAGCCCGGCGCAGACCCTGGAGCGCATCAACACCCTGCTGGCCAGGGCCGGCTGGCAGGCCAAGCTGCAGCAGCGTGACGGCGGCCAGATGGTGGCGGCCCGCGCCGGCACCAGCAACAAGATCGGCTATATCGCTGCGCACTCCGCCATCGTGCTGGTCTGTCTGGGCGGCCTGCTGGACGGTGACCTGATCGTCAAGGGCATGATGCTGCTGCAGGGCAAGTCGGTCTATTCCGGCGCCGGCCTGATACGCGATGTGCCGGCCGCGCATCGGCTGGGCGAGGCCACGCCGACCTTCCGCGGCAACCTGATGGTGCCCGAGGGCGGCCGCGCCGGCACAGCGATCCTGAGCATGCCCGACGGTGTGGTGCTGCAGGACCTGCCCTTCGACGTGGAGCTGAAGAAGTTCATCGTCGAGTACTACGACACCGGCATGCCCAAGCTGTTCGCCAGCGAGGTGCTGATTCATGACCGCGATACCGGCAAGACGACGCCGGCCACCGTCAAGGTCAACGAGCCCGCCCATCACCGCGGCGTGGCCATCTACCAGAGCAGCTTCGATGACGGCGGCTCCGAGGTCACCCTGCAGGCTCAGCCGCTGGTGGCGGGTGGCAAGTCTTTCAAGGTCCAGGGCACCATAGGCAGCAGCACCTCGTTGAGCAATGGCAACGACAAGCTGATGCTGGAGTTCACCGGCCTGCGCGTCATCAATGTCGAGAACACCATCGCCGATGGCGGAGCGAGCGGCTCTGGCGCCGATGTGCGCAAGGTCGACTTGGCCGCGTCGCTGGACAAGCATCTGGGCTCGGGCGCCAAGGTGAAGACCGAGAAGACGCTGCAGAACGTCGGCCCCTCGGTCAGCTACAAGCTGCGCGACGCCAGCGGCCAGGCCCGGGAATACAACAACTACATGGTGCCGGTCGAGCTGGATGGCCAGCGTTCCTTCCTGGTCGGCGTGCGCGACACGCCGGCCGAGAGCTTCCGCTATCTGCGCATACCGGTCGATGATCAGGGCAATATCGATGGCTGGCTGCAGTTGCGCCAGGCCTTGAGCGATCCGGCCCTGCGCGAGCAGGCGGCGCTGCGCTATGCGCGCCTGGCCACGCCCGTGGACAAGCCCGAGATGACTCCGCAGCTGCAGGGTACGGCCCGGCGCGCGCTGTCGCTGTTTGCCGGTGCCGAAGGGGTGAAGCCGGGCGAGACGCCGGTCGGTGGCCTGCCGGGTCTGTCGCAGTTCATCGAGCGCGAGGTGCCGGAGAACGACCGCTCGCGCATCTCCGAGGTCCTGCTGCGCATCCTCAACGGCAGCCTGTTCGAGTTGCACAAGATGGTGCGCGAGCGGGCCGGCCTGGGCGAACCCAAGACCGACGAGGCGGCGCAACGCTTCATGACCCAATCGGTGCTGGCGCTGTCGGACAGCATGTTCTACCCGGCGCCGGTGATACTGCAGCTCAGCGACTTCAAGCAGGTGCAGGCCAGCGTGTTCCAGGTCGCGCGGGCGCCGGGCCAGAAGCTGGTCTACCTGGGCGCAGTGCTATTGATTGTGGGTGTGTTCACGATGTTGTACATAAGGGAACGCCGGATGTGGATCTGGCTCCAAGCCGTGCCCGAGGGCACGCGCGTGACCATGGCCCTGTCCACCACGCGCCGCACCCTGGACACCGACACCGAGTTTGATCGCCTGCAACAGGCGGTATTGAGAGACAAAGCCACATGAACACGACGACGATGACCATGGGCCGCCCCGGTTTGGGTGCGCGCCTCAGCGGCCTGAACCTGTTCGACTGGGCTTTTGCCGCCCTGGTGCTGGGCGGTGCCGCCTATGCCTTCATGCGCTACGGCCACTCGATGGACGGCTATGAGCAGGGCATCCTGCTGTTCGCCACGCCCTCGCTGATCGCCCTGGGCTGGTTCTGGAAGCCGCTGCGGGTGCTGATGCTGCTCGTCGGCGCTGCCAGCCTCTTGGCCATCAGCCTGTACAACCGCACGCCGGACGGCTTCGGCGCCGACCTCGGCGCGGCCGACCGGGTGTTCCTGCTCAAGTACATGCTGTCCAGCCAGAGCGCCATCCTGTGGATGAGCCTGCTGTTCTTCATGAGCACGCTGTTCTTCTGGGGCGGCTTCTTCACCAAGCGCGGCGAGGCCAGCGCGGCCGAGGCTATCGGCTCGCGCCTGGCCTGGGGCGCCGTCTTCATGGCGCTGACCGGCACCATGGTGCGCTGGTTCGAAAGCCACCAGATCGCCCCCGACATCGGCCATATCCCGGTCAGCAATCTGTACGAGGTGTTCGTGCTGTTCTGCTGGATGACGGCGCTGTTCTATCTGTACTACGAGAGCCGCTTCAAGACCCGGGCGCTTGGCGCCTATGTGCTGCTGGTGATCAGCGCGGCGGTCAGCTTCCTGCTCTGGTACACGGTGGCGCGCGAGGCGCACGAGATCCAGCCGCTGGTTCCGGCCCTGCAGAGCTGGTGGATGAAGATCCATGTGCCGGCCAACTTCGTCGGCTACGGCACCTTCGCGATGTCGGCGATGGTGGCCATGGCCTATCTGCTGAAGACGGCCACGCCGCGCGCGCTGGTGATCGGTCTGCTGGGCGTGCCGGCCGCGCTGATTGCCGTGATCCTGGCGGTGCGCTTCGGCGCCGGCCTGCCCGAAGCCTCGATCGCCGGCCTGGACAGCTGGGCCGGCAAGATGGCCGGCCTGCTGGTCTTCTTCGGCCTGTGCGTGCTGGCGCGCAAGCCGCTGACGGCGCGTCTGCCCTCGCTGGAGGTGCTCGATGACCTGATGTACAAGGCCATTGCCCTGGGTTTTGCCTTCTTCACCATCGCCACCATCCTGGGCGCCTTCTGGGCCGCCGAGGCCTGGGGCGGCTATTGGAGCTGGGATCCGAAGGAGACCTGGGCGCTGATTGTTTGGCTCAACTACGCGGCCTGGCTGCACATGCGGCTGATCAAGGGCCTGCGCGGCGTGGTTGCCGCCTGGTGGGCGCTGGTGGGCCTGGTCGTCACGACCTTTGCCTTCCTGGGGGTGAATATGTTTCTGTCGGGGCTGCATTCCTACGGAACCTTGTAAGGTTCTCGTGGCTCTTTCGACCAAGTGATGACGATGTTCCCCGGAGACCCCAGATGCACTTGATCAAAGACCACGGCTTTACTCACCCGCACAGCTCGGAGATCACGCCGCGCGAGCAGTTCGAGCAACGCCGCGAGTTGCTGCGCCACCTCGCCACCGGCGTTGCCGGTATCGGACTGGCCTCCTGGGCCGCGCGTGATGCGCTGGCACAGACCACGGCGGGCCCGGGCAAGCTGGCCAAGCTGGCGGGTGTGAAGAGCGCCGTGGCCGGCGGCATGGTGATGGACAAGCCCACGTCCTACCAGGACGTCACCAGCTACAACAACTTCTACGAGTTCGGCACCGACAAGGCCGACCCGGCCCGCACGGCGGGCACCTTGAAGCCTCGGCCCTGGACGGTCAGTGTCGAAGGCGAGGTCGGCAAGCCCGGCACCTTCGACCTGGACATGCTGCTGAAGCTGGCGCCGATCGAGGAGCGCATCTACCGCCTGCGCTGCGTCGAGGGCTGGTCGATGGTGGTGCCGTGGATGGGCTATTCGCTGGCCGAGCTGATCAAGAAGGTGGAGCCCACCAGCAAGGCCAAGTTCGTCGAATTCATCACCCTGGCCGACAAGTCGCAGATGCCCGGCCTGCGCTCCGGCGTGCTGGACTGGCCCTACACCGAGGGCCTGCGCATCGACGAGGCGATGCACCCGCTGACCCTGCTGACCCTGGGTCTCTACGGCGAGGTGCTGCCGAATCAGAACGGCGCGCCGGTGCGGCTGATCGTGCCCTGGAAGTATGGCTTCAAGTCGGCCAAGTCCATCGTCAAGATCCGCTTCGTCGAGAAGCAGCCGGTGTCGAGCTGGACGCGCGCGGCCGAGCAGGAGTACGGCTTCTATTCGAACGTCAATCCCAGCGTCGATCACCCGCGCTGGAGCCAGGCCAGCGAGCGCCGTATCGGCGAGGGCGGCGTGTTTGCCAAGAAGCGGCCCACGCTGATGTTCAACGGCTACGAGGCTCAAGTGGCCTCGCTGTACGCCGGCATGGACCTGAAGAAGTTCTACTGAGCTTCGCCGCGCCGACATGAAGAACCTGCTGCTGCACCCCGCGGCCAAGCCGCTGCTTTTTGCGCTGGCCCTGCTGCCGCTGGCCTCGTTGGTCTACGGCGTGGTGTTCGACACGCTTGGCGCGAACCCGGCCGAGGCCTTGATACGGGGCCTCGGCGACTGGACGCTGCGTTTCCTGTGCTTGACGCTGGCCATCACGCCGCTGCGCCAGTGGCTCAAGCAACCGGCGCTGGCGCGCTTTCGCCGCATGCTGGGCCTGTACGCCTTCTTCTACGGCTGCATGCATCTGCTCAGTTATGCCTGGCTGGACATGGGCCTCGAGTTCGGCGACATCGCCAGAGACATCGCCAAGCGCCCCTTCATCCTGGTCGGCTTCACGGCGCTGATGCTGATGCTGCCGCTGGCGCTGACCTCGTTCAACCGCGCAATCAAGGCCCTGGGTGCCAAACGCTGGCAGCTGTTGCACCGGCTGGTGTATGCGGTGGTGCTCTTGGGCCTCCTGCACTTCTTCTGGATGCGTGCCGGCAAGAACAACTTTGCCGAGGTGGGCATCTATGCCGCCATCGTGGCCCTGCTGCTGGGCTGGCGCCTGCTCAAGGCCTGGAGCGGCCGGCGCATGAGCCGGGTCGCCGCCATCGGCTGAGCCGCAACACCATCCGCATACGCCATCCGGCGTATTTGCCCCAGACCGCATAGTCGCAACACTGTCCCTCAAGGCAGCGGGCTTTCATCCAGAAAGCAGCCGCCAACCGTTTCACAACGAATGAGGACTCACAGCATGTCACTATCGCGTCGCAGTTTCAGTGCCTCCATCACCGCCATGGCCGGCGCCATCGCCGCCCTGGGTCTGAGCGCACAGGCTCTCGCTGCCGACACCATCAAGGTCGGTGTGCTGCACTCGCTGTCGGGCACGATGGCCATCTCCGAGACGGTGCTGAAGGACGTCACCCTGATGGCCATCGACGAGATCAATGCCAAGGGCGGCGTGCTGGGCAAGAAGCTGGAAGCCGTGGTGGTGGACCCGGCCTCCAACTGGCCGTTGTTCGCCGAGAAGGGCCGCCAGTTGCTGACCCAAGACAAGGTGGCCGTGACCTTCGGCTGCTGGACCTCGGTGTCGCGCAAGTCGGTGCTGCCGGTGTTCGAGGAGCTCAACGGCCTGCTGTTCTACCCGGTGCAGTACGAGGGTGAAGAGCTGTCGAAGAATGTGTTCTACACCGGCGCGGCGCCCAATCAGCAGGCCATCCCCGCGGTGGAGTACCTGATGAGCAAGGACGGCGGCGGTGCCAAGCGCTTTGTCTTGCTGGGTACCGACTATGTCTATCCGCGTACCACCAACAAGATCCTGCGCAGCTTCCTCAAGTCCAAGGGGATTGCCGAGGCCGACATCATGGAGGAGTACACCCCCTTCGGCCACAGCGACTACCAGACCATCATCGCCAAGATCAAGAAGTTCGCCGCCGAGGGCAAGAAGACGGCGGTGATCTCCACCATCAACGGCGACTCCAACGTGCCCTTCTACAAGGAACTGGGCAACCAGGGCCTGAAGGCGACCGACGTGCCGGTGGTGGCCTTCTCGGTCGGCGAGGAAGAGCTGCGCGGCGTGGACACCAAGCCGCTGGTCGGCCACCTGGCCGCCTGGAACTACTTCATGAGCCTGAAGAACCCGGCCAATACCGAGTTCACCAAGAAGTGGGCCGCCTATGCCAAGGCCAAGGGCATCGCCGGCCACAAGGACAAGCCGCTGACCAACGACCCGATGGAGGCCACCTACATCGGCATCAATATGTGGAAGCAGGCGGTCGAGAAGGCCAAGAGCACCGATGTCGACAAGGTCATCGCCGCGATGGCCGGCCAGACCTTCCCGGCGCCGGGCGGCTTCATGTCCAAGATGGACGAGAAGAACCACCACCTGCACAAGCCCGTGTTCATCGGCGAAATCAAGGCCGACGGCCAGTTCAATGTGGTCTGGAAGACCCCGGGCCCGGTGCGTGCCAATCCTTGGAGCCCGTTCATCGCGGGTAACGACAAGAAGAAGGACAGCCCGGAAAAGATGTAACTCTTGAGGGTCAGACCTTGAGACCCATGCGCGGCATGGCCGAAAGCTCTGACCCCAACTGACTGGATGTCTTTCGGAGTTAGCAAGCGCGGGGGTAGGCATGTGCCCACCCCGGGGTGCGCCCTGTCGTTCGGGGGATCGGCAGGGCGCTCTCTTTTTTCAGGCATCGCAATGTTCAGGCCCATGTTCCAACGTCACCTCAGGCATCTTCTTCTGGCCGCGCTTTGTCTGTTCGGGCTGCAGGCCCAGGCAGCGGTGAGCTGGCGAGACATCGCCGCGGGCGAAACCGACGACCGCGTCACCGCGTTGCGCAATGCCTTGCTGGAGTCCAACCCGCGGTTGCAGCCCTTTGTGCAGGCCCTGCTGGACGACAAGGTGCGCGTCAGCCCGGCCGGTGTGTGGATCGTCGAGGGCGAAGCGGTGCGCGATTTCGCCGCCGACCAGGTGGCGGTGCTGCCGGCCGATGCCGAAGAGGTGAGCAACAACAATCGCATGCGGCGCGAGCTCGGCGTGGCCCTGGCCGTGCTGCAACTGCGCTCACCCAAGCTGGCTCAGCGCCAGCAGGCGGTCCAGGTGCTGCAGGAGCAGGCCGACATCAAGCACCAGGCGATGATCGAACAGGCCTGGTTGCACGAGATCAACGAACCCCTCAAGGAGCAACTGCAGACCTTGAGGGCCAGCCTGCTGCTCGATGCACCCGCGGCGGCCGACCGTGTGCTCGCCGCCAAATGGCTGGCCGCCCAGGGCAGCCCCAAGGTCAGCGCCTTGCTGGAGGCGCGTCTGGCGTCCGAGACCGAACCCGCCGTACGCGCCCAGCTGTCGCTGGCCGTCGGCCAGGTCAAATCGCAGCTGGACTGGGGCGAGCGCCTGGGCCTGCTGTTCGCCGGCCTGAGCCTTGGCTCCATCCTGCTGCTGGCCGCCCTGGGCCTGGCCATCACCTACGGGCTGATGGGCGTGATCAATATGGCCCATGGCGAGCTGATGATGGTGGGCGCCTATGCCACCTATCTGGTACAGCAGGGCTTCAAGGCCTGGCTGCCCGGTCTGTTCGACTACTACCTGCTGCTGGCGGTGCCCATGGCTTTTCTGGTCACCGCCGCCGTCGGTGCCGTGCTGGAGCGCACCGTCGTGCGCTGGTTGTACGGCCGGCCGCTGGAAACGCTGCTCGCCACCTTCGGCATCAGCCTGGTGCTGATGCAGGCGGTGCGCAGCCTGTTCGGGGCGCAGAACGTGGCGGTCGAGAACCCGGCCTGGTTGTCGGGCGGCTGGGCGGTGATGAGCAATCTGACCCTGCCGTTCAACCGCCTGGCCATCATCGTGTTCGCAGCCTTGGTGCTGGGCGCCGTGGCCTGGGCGCTGTCGCGCACACGCCTGGGTCTGTTCGTGCGCGGCGTGACGCAGAACCGCGCGATGGCCTCCTGCACCGGCGTCAACACCGCCCGCATCGATACGCTGGCCTTTGCACTGGGCTCGGGCATTGCCGGTCTGGCCGGTTGCGCCTTGTCGCAGATCGGCAACGTCGGCCCGGACCTGGGCCAGTCCTACATCGTCGACAGCTTTCTGGTCGTCGTCACTGGCGGCGTCGGCCAGCTGGCCGGCACCGTCTGGGCTGCCATGGGCCTGGGCCTGATCAACAAGGGGCTGGAGGGTTATACCGGTGCGGTGCTGGCCAAGATCATCGTGCTGGTGGCGGTGGTGGCCTTCATCCAGAAGCGGCCATCCGGCCTGTTCGCCCTGAAGGGCCGGAGTGCGGAGGCATGAGTCCAATGAACGGCCGTCCGGAATTGGGCTTGCTCCCGCTTGGCGGGAAGGCGCGTAGCGCCAGGGTGCAAACATGAGCGCGGTGTTGCCATCTGTTGCGATCGAAAAGTCGACCTCACCCATCTCGGCCTCGCGCCTGCTGCGCTGGTGGCAGGTCTTGCTGGCGCTGTGGGTGGTGACCCTGCTGGTGCCCTTCCTGAACCTCTGGGTGCCCGAGGGCCACTGGCTGCATGTGTCCGATTACCTGGTCAGCCTGTTGGGCAAAATGCTTTGCTACGCCATGTGCGCGCTGGCCCTGGACCTGATCTGGGGCTACACCGGCATTCTGTCGCTGGGCCATGGCCTGTTCTTCGCGCTGGGCGGCTATGCCATGGGCATGTATTTGATGCGCGAGGCGGCGGGGCCTGGGGCGCTGCCGGCCTTCATGGTGTTCCTGGACTGGAAGGTCTTGCCCTGGCACTGGGCCTTGAGCGACTCGCTGGTGGTGCAGCTGCTGCTGGTGCTGGTGGCGCCGGGTCTGCTGGCCTGGGTGTTCGGCTACTTCGCCTTTCGCTCGCGCATCAAGGGCGTGTACTTTTCCATCATCACGCAGGCGCTGACCTACGCGGCGATGCTGCTGTTCTTCCGCAACGAGACCGGCTTCGGCGGCAACAACGGCTTCACCGACTTCAAGTCGCTGGCTGGCGTGCCGCTGGCCGAGCCGACCACCAGGCTGTGGCTGTTCGTCATCACCGGCTGCGTGCTGATTGCTTTCTACCTGCTGGCGCGCTGGATCGGGGGCAGCAAGTTCGGTCGCCTGCTGCAGGCCATACGCGATGCTGAGAGCCGGGTCATGTTCACCGGCTACGACCCGCTGCGCTACAAGCTCGCGATCTGGGTGCTGTCGGCGCTGATGTGCGGCGTGGCCGGCGCGCTGTATGTGCTGCAGGTGGGCATCATCAACCCGAGCGAGATGTCGACCGCGGCCAGCATCGAGATGGCGGTCTGGGTGGCGGTCGGCGGGCGCGCGACGCTGGTCGGGCCCATCCTCGGTGCCTTCTTCGTCAATGGCACCAAGAGCGTGTTCACGGTGCTGTGGCCCGAGGCCTGGCTGTTCGTGCTGGGCGGCCTGTTCATCGTCGTGACGCTGTTCCTTCCGAATGGTTTGCTGGGCCTGCTGAAGTCGCTGAAGCGCAAGGTGAAGCCATGAGCCCAGATCTGCTGGAACAAGGGGTGGAGCGCCTGCAGCATGCGACGCAAAGCGGTGGCCGCAGCGCCGCCTACGGCCGGGTGCTGCGCGAGGGCGAGCTGGATCTGAGCCACGGCACGGTGCTGTACCTGGAGGACATCAGCGTCAGCTTCGATGGCTTCAAGGCCTTGAACAAGCTGAGCCTGGACATTGCCGCCGGCGAGCTGCGTTGCATCATCGGCCCCAACGGCGCCGGCAAGACGACGATGATGGACGTGATCACCGGCAAGACCCGGCCCGACGCCGGCCAGGCCTTCTTCGGCAGCACCATCAATCTGCTGCGCCACCGCGAGAGCGAGATCGTGCGCTTAGGGATTGGCCGCAAGTTCCAGAAGCCGACGGTGTTCGAGCAGCTGAGCGTGCTGCAGAACCTGGAGCTGTCGCTGCAGGCCGATCCGTCCGTGCTGGCGTGCCTGCGCTTCAAGCCCACGGCCACTCAGCTGGACCGCATGGACGCTGTGCTGACGCAGATCCATCTGAAGGGCGAGGCCGGACGTCAGGCCGGCCTGCTGTCTCACGGCCAGAAGCAATGGCTGGAGATTGGCATGCTCTTGATGCTGGAGCCCAAGCTGCTGCTGCTCGACGAGCCGGTGGCCGGCATGACCGACCACGAGACCGAGCGCACCGCCGAGCTGCTGCTGTCGCTGCAGGGCCAGCACTCGCTGATGGTGGTGGAGCACGACATGAAGTTCATCGCCGCGCTGACCGCCGACGATGTGCGCAAAAAGGTCACCGTGCTGCACGAGGGCAGCGTGCTGGCCGAAGGAACACTGAACCAGGTGCAGGCGAATCCGCAGGTGCTTGAGGTCTATCTCGGACGATGACGGGGCGCGCAAACATGCTGAAGGTCGATGGAATCCAGCAGTACTACGGCGGCTCGCACATCCTGCGCAACGTCGGCTTCGAGGCCAGGGCCGGCGAGGTCACCGTGGTGCTGGGCCGCAACGGTGTGGGCAAGACCACGCTGCTGAAGAGCCTGATGGGCCTGGTGCCGCTGCGCGCCGGAACAATCAAGCTCGGCGAGCATGACCTGACCGGCAAGGCGCCCTACGAGCGCGTGCGCGTCGGCATGGCCTATGTTCCGCAGGGGCGAGAGATCTTCGGCCGGCTGACCGTGCTCGACAACCTGCTGATGGGTCTGGCCTCCAAGCCCGCCAGCACCGAGCTGCCGGCCGAGCTGTACGAGCTGTTCCCGGTCTTGAAGCAGATGCTGCATCGGCGCGGCGGCGACCTGTCGGGCGGCCAGCAGCAGCAGCTGGCGATTGCCCGCGCGCTGGCCGCCGGCCCCAAGGTGCTGATACTCGACGAGCCGACCGAGGGCATACAGCCCAGCGTGATCAAGGACATCGGCCGCGTCATCCGCATGCTGGCCAGGCGGGGCGACATGGCCATCATCCTGGTCGAGCAGTTCTACGACTTCGCCGAGGAACTGGCCGACCAGTACCTGGTGATGGAGCGGGGCGAGATCATCGCCCGCGGGCCGGGGCGGCTGATGGAGGCCAACGGTGTACGGGCGCTGGTGTCGGTGTAACAGCTGGCAAGCTAGGGAGTGACAAGGCCTGGGTGGCATCGCTAAGGTTGGGGAGTCGCCAAAGACCTTGAGGAGACTCGCCATGAAATCCGCCCTCGTTGCCGCGGCTGCGGCGTTTGTCCTGGCTCCCGCAACCGCCCAGACGGCCATCGCGCCGGGCGGTAGCGCCGCCTTCAATGTGCCGGGTCTGGTCAGCCTTTACCAGGTGTTTGGCCATGCCGGTTCGGTCAACGGGGCCTCGTCCGACGCACCGTACGTCACCTTCAGCGCTGGCGCAGGCAATGTGTTCACCTTCACCACGGTCACCGGCGGCGTGAACTGCTGCGGCGACGCCAACCAACTGGCTACACCGGAAGGCGGCAACTGGCTGGGCCCGGGGTCGAGCATCGTTGGCATCAACGGCATCTCGGACGCCTCCGGCAATACCCAACTACCGCTTGTCGCGATGTTCGGCTCAGAGACCGATCCCTTCGGCTCGGCCGCGCCCGCCGCCTTGGCGGCCTGGGATGCCAGCAACCCGGTGAGCCAGGCGCCCAGCCTGTACCAGGTGTTTTTCGTCGGTGACGGCCGCGCGGGCTTTGACAATGCGGCCGGCGCCTTGCTGACCTTCACCGCGCCAAGCGACGCCACGCGGCTGTACATCGGCTTTGTCGATGCCGGCAGCTTCAGCGGCACCTCCTCCTGGTACCACGACAACCCGGGGTCCATCGATGCGACGGTGGCGATGGCAGTGCCTGAGCCTGGTAGCTATGCCTTGATGGGCTTGGGCCTGCTGGCCCTGGCCCGCCGTCGCCGCGGTTGAACCGCCGTCACTGCCGCCAGATCCGCGGCTCATGGGCCGGCAGGCCCAGGGCCAGCGGCCGCCAGCGGGCGCGCACGGCACGCAGCAGCGCAAAGGCGGTTTCGGTGTGGGAGGCGAGCAGGCGCAGCACCAGCAGGCGCGGGTCGGTGGAGCTGACACCGGCGGTGATGTCGGCGCCGGCCTGGCCGATTTCTTCGCGCGCTTCGTCCAGCAACTGCTCCAGCAGCGCGCGGTCGAGCGCCGTGCCACTGGCCAGCCACATCGTGCCCACGCAGCCGTGATCGGCCAGCCCCAGCGGGCTTTGACGCAGCTGCACATCGTCGGCGCGCAGATGCGACTGCTCCAGCCAAACCCCCGGCCAATGGATGCGGGTGGCGAACTCCCCCTGGGCAAAAGGCCGCTCGGCGGCCGGGAGGCCCAGGGCCAGCAGGTCCCAGCCCAGCAGCAGCGAGCCAGGCTCCAGCTGCATGCTCAGGGTGTTGCGAGCGAGGCATTGGTCGTAGGCCAGCGTCTCCAGCGGCAGCCATTCGAGCATTGCGCCTTCTTGCAGGTGCAGCTCGGTGCGCTGTTCGGCCCAGGGGCCGGCGCTGCGGTAGAAGCGCGTGGCGCCGGGGGTGGTGATCAGCGCGCGGCTGCCCGCGCCGGCCTCGACCGTGACGCGCAACTCGTCGCCCCCGACCACGCCGCCCGGCGGATGCACCAGCACATGGTGGCAGATGCCCGGGCCCTCGGGGTAGAGCGCCTGCAGCACGCGCAATGGGCCGCTGTGCAGATCATGGGCCAGCGTGCGTTCGGCCTCGGCTCGGTAGGTCAATTGCAGATGCGCGGCCCAGGCCGCCTGGGTTCTAGGCGCGTCAATCACTGATTCAGGTCTTGCATCATCGTGTCCACGGCGCGCTGCACCAGGTTGCGGTCTTCGAGCTCGGTCAGCAGGCCGGCGGCGCGCAGCTGCAGCAGGGCACCCCGAGTGAGTGACTGCGGCGGTGCGCCATGCTCGCCGGAGAAGACGAAGTAGTTGCGGCTGTCGCTGATCCAGGTCAGCTGGGCGGTGGTCCACTGGCTTTGCACAAACATATGGCACCAGCTGCCGGGCTTGAGCGAGCGCTGCCAGGCCTCCAGCGTTGCCTGCAGCTGGGCCTCGTCCTGCGTGGCCAGGGGCACGGGCACGGTGGGCAGGGTGCCGCGGTCCACCATGCTGTCGCTCCAGAAGCTGCTGCCACCGCCCAGCGAGTCCATCGTGTCATGCACGCTGGGCGTGGTGTCTTCATCGGCCAGGCTGCCCATCTTGCTGGGCGCGGGGCGCGGGTCGGGCGGCAGCCGCAGCAGCTTGGAGTGGCGGTCCATCAGCTCGTCGAGCAACTCGGCGCGGCGCGAATCGGGCCAATTGATCAGGTCGAAGCCGAACTGCAGCCGCGCGGTCAGCGTGGGCAGCATTTCGCGCAGCTGTTCGCGCTCTTCGGCATGGCGCAGCGGCTGCACGCTCCACAGCAGATCGTCCACCAGATCGATCATCGGCTGCACCTGCGCTGCCTGCGGGCCGAAGCGCACCATGGCCTCGGCCATCGCATTCACCCAGGGCCCCTCCAGAAAGCCGCGCACCGTGGTGCTGACCACCGCCTGGGCGAGCTGCTCGCGCACCTGCTGGCGCAGGATGCCGTGCCATTTTTCGCGCTGCTGGGCACGCTCCAGCATCTCGATGGTGTTCTGGGTGCGGGCCACCGTCTGGCGGGCGCTGGTCTCGATGAACTGCTGCGTTTCCTGCAAGGCCTCCCAGTACAGGCTGGCATGGGGGTGGTGCTCGGCGGCGACGCGCTGCACCAAAGCCTCGACAAAGGCGAGGAAGGCCTGCAGGCGATCGCGATCGCCCTGGTTGAAGCCGGTGCTGTGCGAGGCCACGCAGTTGATGAACTGCCAGGTCGGATGCTCCTGCTGGCTGAGCAGCTGCGGGTCTTCCACCGCCACGCGCAGCACCGAGACCTGCAGCCGGCTCAGCAGATTGCGCACCTCGGGCAGCAGGATGGGGTCGTCGAGAATCTTGTCGTAGACCCGTGACAGCAGCTCCACCGCGCCGGTGCTGGGCACCGGATCGCCAGGGGGCGCGTCCGGGGTGATGGGCGGGAAGTCGCGATTGAGCTCGGGCGGTGGCCTGGGTTCGGCCGCCTTGTCGTCGGCCCCAATGCCCATCGAGGCCAGCAGGGTGTCCAGGCTGGGCAGGGCATCGGCCGACAGGGGCGTGGGGTGGGTGCTTTCCTCGGCCGCGCGCTGCTGCATGCGGCGCAGCAGATTGTCCAGCGTGTGCGGCACCGTGGGCACCTCGTCACGCATCGGCATGGAGGGCTCTGCGGCTGGTGCGGCAGGCAGCGACGTGAAGTCGGTCTCGTTGACCTGCGCGCACAGCCCGGCATAGACCGGTTCAAGCACCTCGGCCATCGCTTCGGCGGCCACCCGCAACAGCGCCACACGGGCGGCCGGTGCCAGCGTCAGCGCATGCAGCGAATGGCACAGCAACCTGGCGAACACGGCCGGGCGCAGCGGGTTGGCATCGCGCTTGCTGAAGGCCGTGCCGGCGCGCATCGCCTCGAACATGGTGTCCAGCTGCTGCAGCGGCAGGCGGGCGGCCTCCTGGATGGTGCGTATCGCGGCGGCCACAGCCACGTCTTCCAGCGCCTGTTGTTCATCCACCAGGCTCAACTCGTCCAGCATGGCCATCGGCTTGGGACGGTGAGCCAGGCCGGTGGGCGGCGCCTGCAGCGCGGCAGGCAGCTCGAGCACCATGCGTTCCTGCAAGGCCAGCACAAAGGGCTCGCGCAAGCGCCTCAGGGCCTCGGCCAGATTGAAGTACAGGGCCAGCTCGGTATCGCGGGGCTTGACCTGATGCCGCCCCTCCAGCCGCGCCAGCGTGCCATCCAACACATCACGGGCCAGCTGCGGGGCTTGGCTCAGCACCGACTCGACGAGGGACTGGGGGGTGATGGGGGGCATGGGGTTGCGGGCTTGTGCTTTTGTGATTATGGCGGCACTGTCTTCGCAAAAAAGAAAAGGGCCGCATGCTGCGGCCCAGATCTTAGGGATGTAGTCAGTTGGGGTCGGAGCTTGCGGCTGGCCTGCGGCCAGATCCCAAGGTCCAACCCACAAGCTTTACATATCCATACCGCCCATACCACCCATGCCGCCCATGCCACCAGGCATGCCGCCGCCGGACGATTCGTCCTTGGGCGATTCGGCGACCATGGCTTCGGTCGTCAGCATCAGCGAAGCGACGGAGGCAGCGTTCTGCAGAGCAGTGCGCGTCACCTTGGTCGGGTCCAGGATGCCCATTTCGATCATGTCGCCATAGGTGTCGTTGGCGGCATTGAAGCCGAAGTTGCCGGTGCCGGCCAGAACGGCGTTCACCACGACGGAGGCTTCGCCGCCAGCGTTGTAAACGATCTCGCGCAGCGGGGCTTCGATGGCCTTGAGCACCAGCTTGATGCCGGCGTCTTGGTCGGCGTTGTCGCCGACGATCTTGCCTGCAGCCTGCTTGGCACGCAGCAGAGCCACGCCACCACCGGCCACGATGCCTTCTTCAACGGCTGCGCGGGTTGCGTGCAGCGCGTCTTCGACGCGGGCCTTCTTTTCCTTCATTTCGACTTCGGTCGCAGCGCCGACCTTGATCAGTGCAACACCGCCGGCCAGCTTGGCCACGCGCTCTTGCAGCTTTTCACGGTCGTAGTCGCTGGTCGCTTCTTCGATCTGGATGCGGATTTGCTTGACGCGGGCTTCGATGTCGGCAGCGGCACCGTTGCCATCGATGATGGTGGTGTTTTCCTTGCCCACTTCGACGCGCTTGGCCTGGCCCAGATCGGCCAGGGTGACCTTCTCCAGCGTCAGGCCGACTTCTTCGGCGATGACCTTGCCGCCCGTCAGGATGGCGATGTCTTCCAGCATGGCCTTGCGGCGGTCGCCGAAGCCAGGCGCCTTGACGGCCACAACCTTCAGGATGCCGCGGATGGTGTTGACCACCAGCGTGGCCAGTGCCTCGCCTTCAACTTCTTCGGCAATGATCAGCAGCGGACGGCCGGCCTTGGCAACGGCTTCCAGCGTCGGCAGCAGGTCACGGATGTTGCTGATCTTCTTGTCGAACAGCAGAACAAACGGGTTGTCCAGCAGCGCGGCTTGCTTCTCGGGGTTGTTGATGAAGTAGGGCGACAGGTAGCCGCGGTCGAACTGCATGCC
>JADMJJ010000018.1:131366-189086 GCA_018780645.1 Burkholderiaceae bacterium | reverse complement strand
GGGAAGTTGTAGGTGCGGATGCGGTCGCTGCGGTCGCCGGTGCCGATCAGGCTCTTGCGCTCGGCGGCCTCCTTGGCGGCGCGCTCATTGCGGTCCTTGTCGCGCAGACGGGCAGCCAGCACGGCCATGGCCTTGGCCTTGTTGCGGTGCTGGCTGCGGTCGTCCTGGCACTCGGCCACCAGGCCGGTGGGCAGGTGGGTGATGCGGATCGCGCTGTCGGTCTTGTTGACGTGCTGGCCGCCGGCACCGCTGGCGCGAAAGGTGTCTATGCGCAGCTCGGCCGGGTTCAGCGTCACCTCCTCGGCCTCGTCGGGTTCGGCCATCACCGCCACCGTGCAGGCGCTGGTGTGGATGCGCCCCTGGCTCTCGGTCACCGGCACGCGCTGCACGCGGTGGCCGCCGGACTCGAACTTCAGTCGGCCGTAGGCGTGGTCGCCCTCGACGCGGACGACCAGCTCCTTGTAGCCGCCCAGGTCGGATGGGCTCTCGGACATGATCTCGGTCTTCCAGCCGCAGCGCTCGGCATAGCGCAGATACATGCGTGCCACGTCGCCGGCAAACAGCGCCGACTCATCGCCGCCGGTACCGGCGCGGATTTCCAGGAAGGCATTGCGCTCGTCGTCCGGGTCCTTGGGCAGGAGGGCGGTCTGCAGCTCGGCGTGCAGGCGGGCGATGTCGGCTTCGGCCTCGGCGATTTCTTCTCTGGCCATCTCGGCCATTTCCGGGTCGTCCTGCATGTCGCGGGCGGCGCGCAGATCGCGCTCGCGCTGCTCGTACTGGCGAAAGCGCCCGACCAGGCCGGAGACTTCGGATTGCTCGCGGGTCAGCGCGCGGTAGCGCTTTATGTCGGCGGCCACCGAGCCGTCACTCAGATTGGCATCGAGCTCGGCCAGGCGGTGGCTCAGGCGTTCGAATTGTTGGCGTAGGGAGTCTTTCATGGCGCTCAGAAACTAGGAGGTTTGAGCGCGGGGGCGTAGGCAGCCCGGTGATTTGCACGGGCCCGGCAGCACGCCACCGCGAGCGGTGGAGCCTGAGGGCTTCGCTAGAGCTCGCCGTCGTCGGGTTTGACCGAGCCCGGCGCAAAGGCGCTGTTGCGCAGGAACAGGCGCGACACGGTGTGCGCCAGCTGCTGGCGCTGGGCGCCGTCGCTGGCATGCAACTCGGCCAGCGCGCCATGCATCATCTTGTTGGTCAGGCCGCGGGACAGCGCTTCCAGCACCTCATCCACATCGGCCCCCTTGGCCAGCAGCTTGCGGGCGCGGGCCATCTCGGCGGCACGCCAGTCATCGGCTTGGGCATTCAGCGCCTGTATCAGCGGCACGGTGCTGCGCTGCTCCATCCAGTGCTGGAAGCTCTGCACGCCGGTCTCGATGATGGCCTCGGCCTGCTCGACGGCGGCCTGGCGCTTCTCGCCAGCGGTCTGCACGACGGTCGAAAGGTCATCGACGGTGTAGAGATAGACATCGTCCAGCTTCGCGACCTCGGGCTCGATATCGCGCGGCACGGCCAGATCGACCATGAACATCGGCCGGTGCTTGCGGGCCTTCAGCGCACGCTCGACGGCGCCCAGGCCGATCAGCGGCAGCGAACTGGCAGTGCAGGAGATCACCGCGTCGAACTCATGCAGGCGCTGCGACAGGTCGGACAGGCGGATGGCCTCGGCGCCCAGTCGGCCGGCCAGCTTTTCGCCGCGCTCCAGCGTGCGGTTGGCCACGGCCATCGACTTCGGGTTCTTCGCGGCGAAGTGCGTGGCCACCAGTTCTATCATCTCGCCGGCGCCCACAAACAGCACGCGCACGTCCTTCAGATCCTCGAACAGCTGGCCGGCCAGGCGCACCGAGGCGGCGGCCATGCTGATCGAATGGGCGCCGATCTCGGTCGCGGTGCGCACTTCCTTGGCCACCGAAAACGTGCGCTGGAACAGCTGGTGCAGAGTGCTCCCGAGGGTGCCGGCCTGGTCGGCCTCGCGCACCGCCTGCTTCATCTGGCCGAGGATCTGCGGCTCGCCCAACACCATGGAATCGAGCCCGCTGGCGACGCGGAAGGCATGGCGCGCCGCGGCGCTGCCCTCCATCACATAGGCATGGTCCATCAGATGGCTGCTCGCCACATCACCGAGGCCCGCCAGCCATTCGACGGCCGGGCGCACCAGGGCCGGACCACCGGCCACATACAGCTCGGTGCGGTTGCAGGTGGAGAGCATGGCCGCCTCGGGCAGGCCGTTGTTCTTTCGGGTCTGCTTTGGCTGCTGCACCCGCTCGCGAAAGCCTTGCAGGGTAGGTGCCAATTGCTCCAGCGTGAACGCAAACCGCCCGCGCAAATCCAGCGGGGCGGAGCTATGGTTCAGGCCGAGGGCAAACACACTCATGAGTCGATTATAAAATTGCTGGGCAGCTTGCGCCGTTGTGGGGCTGCGTCCTGCGACCATCCGGTTGACGCGGATCAAGAGAAATTCGTCTTGAGCCGCTCTAATCGGCGCATCTGCCGCTTTTGCCGAGACATCTATGAGCCCCCTGGACGCCCTGTGGCATGCGCTGAACTTCTTTGCCCCGGCCCTGGGTGTGGGCCTGATCAGCGCCTTGCTGGCCAAGCTGCTGTGGCGGCGGGAGCTCAAATCCGTGCCCTGGCAGCGCCTGGCCATCTGGGCCACCGCGGCCAGCGCCGTGGCATTGGTGCTGAGCCTGGTGTTCCTGGGCCGTGACGGCAAGATGCTGGGCTATGGGGCGATGCTGCTGGCCTGCTCCTTGAGCCTGTGGTGGGCCGGCTTCAAACGCTGAATTTCACGCGACAGCCGCCTCGCTCTCGGTGATCAGCACCTCGCCGCGCAGCGAATTGGTGAAGGCGGCGGTGATGTTCACATCCACCATCTGACCGATCAACCGCGCCGGGCCGGCGAAATTGACCTTGCGGTTGCACTCGGTGCGGCCCATCAGCTCCATTGCGTCCTTGCGCGACGGGCCCTCGACCAGGATGCGCTCGGTCTTGCCGACCAGGCTCTGGCTGATGCGCTGCACATTCGCGTCGATGACGGCCTGCAGATGCTGCAGGCGCTCGATCTTCAGCTCGTGCGGCGTCGTGTCTTCAAGTGCCGCGGCCGGCGTGCCGGGGCGGGGGCTGAAGACGAAGCTGAAGCTCTGGTCGAAGCCGATGTCGGTGATCAGCTTCATCATCTTCTGGAAGTCTTCCTCGGTCTCTCCGGGGAAGCCGACGATGAAGTCGCTTGAGAGGCGGATGTCCGGCCGCACCGCGCGTAGCTTGCGTATCGTGGACTTGTATTCCAGCGCCGTGTAGCCCCGCTTCATCGCCGCGAGGATGCGGTCCGAGCCATGCTGGACCGGCAGGTGCAGATGATTGACCAGCTGCGGCACCTTGGCATAGGCCTCGATCAGGCGCTGCGAGAACTCGTTCGGGTGGCTGGTGGTGAAGCGCAGCCGCTCCAGGCCCGGGATCTCGGCCACGTATTCGAGCAGCATCGCGAAGTCGGCGATTTCGTCCGTGCCACCCATCTTGCCGCGGTAGCCGTTGACGTTCTGGCCCAACAGCGTGACTTCCTTGACGCCCTGGTCAACGGAGGCGGCCACCTCGGTCAGCACGTCCTCGAACGGGCGCGAGAACTCCTCGCCGCGGGTATAGGGCACGACGCAATACGAGCAGTATTTCGAGCAGCCTTCCATGATCGACACATAGGCGCTGCCGCCCTCGACGCGTGCCGGCGGCAGATGGTCGAACTTCTCGATCTCGGGGAAGCTGATGTCCACCTGGGGCCGGTTCTGGCGCGCCCGGGCGTCCAGCATCTGCGGCAGGCGGTGCAGTGTCTGCGGGCCGAACACCACGTCCACATAGGGTGCGCGCGCGATGATGGCAGCGCCCTCCTGGCTGGCCACGCAGCCGCCAACGCCAATCATCACGCCCTTGGCCTTCAGGTGCTTGACGCGGCCCAGGTCGCTGAACACCTTCTCCTGGGCCTTCTCGCGCACGGAGCAGGTGTTGAACAGGATCAGATCGGCCTGCTCGACATCGGTGGTCGGCACATAGCCTTGGGCGGCGCCCAGCACATCGGCCATCTTGTCCGAGTCGTACTCGTTCATCTGGCAGCCGAAGGTCTTGATAAACACTTTTTTAGTCATGATGGTGTCCGCCCTTCAGCGCTTGGTCCAGGTCTGTGCGCCCGAGTCGAAGACCCAGCTGGCGGCTTGTTCGGCGGTCTGCGGCCAGGGGGTGTTGGCCAGTTCGGTCGCGTTCAGGATCCACAAATCCTTCAGCAGGCCGTAGGAGTCGATCGTGTAGTGCACGACCAGTTTCTGCCCGGTGATGCTGGCCGAGAGCAGCATCAGATTGTTGTCGCCGCGTATGCGTGCACCGGGCGCCAGCCTGGCGGCCTGGCCGTTGAGCGTGACGTCGGGGGCTTGCACCACGACCAGCTCGCCACGCAGGGCGGTGGCCGGAAAGGGGCGGTGGTTCTGGGCGCTGGCGCTGACGCAAAAGGTCAGGCTCAGCACCGCCGCGGCAAATGCCGCGGCTGGAGTAGCACAGCGGTACATGGGGTACATCCAGTGGCTGCGAAATGAAATCAGCCCGAGGCATGCCTCGGGCCGGGAAGGTGCGTATTGTAAGAGCTCTTGCCATATTCAAAACGGCGTGAGCAAGGCATGCCGGCCTGGCTCAGTTCCGCTATATTTGCGTACATGTACGCATCAAAATATGGCTCAGTTCGCTGCGTCGCCCGCGCCGCTGACGGGCGCCACCAGCGCCATCGATGAAGGCGCCCGTCATGCGCCTCAGCCACCAGCATCCGTACCAGCGCGCCATCGGCTGGGCCCTGTTGCTGTTCGCCGCGCCCCTGCTGTGGTGGGTGTCGCACCCATCGCGGCAGCTGGTCGTGGACCCGGCGCAGTTCGTCTTCTTGCACAGCCTGGTGGAGTTGGCAGCGGTGGTGGTGTCGCTGCTGGTCTTCGTCACCGGCTACCGTGCCATCCTGCCAGCGCGCCAGGGCACCGTCGTGCTCTTGGGTGTGGCCTTTCTGGGGGTTGGCCTGCTCGACTTCCTGCATGCGCTGAGCTACGTGGGCATGCCCGCGGCCCTGACGCCCAACTCCGCACACAAGTCGATCTTCTTCTGGCTGCTGGCCCGATTGCTGGCCGCCACCGCGCTGCTGGCCTATGCCCTGCTGCCCGCCCTGCCGGCGCTGGGCCGCGCGCACAGGCGCTTGGCACTGCTGGCGATGCTGCTGTTGGTGGGCCTGGCCGCCGCGATCGGCCTGGCTTGGCCGGAGCGCGTACCGGCTCTGTTCGTCGAAGGTCAAGGCCTGACCCCGCTGAAGATTGCCATCGAGTGGCTGATCATCGGCCTCAACCTGGCGGCGCTGGCCGTGCTGTGGCGCCGCCGCGCGGAGCTGGTGCGCGAGTGCGTGATGGCGCTGATCTTCACCGTGGCGCTGTCCGCCGTGTCCGAGCTGTTCTTCACCATGCTAGGCGTGATCGACAAGGACGGCGCCAATGTGCTGGGCCATGTCTACAAGATCGCGGCCTATCTGTACCTGTTCCATGCCACCTTCAACGAGGCCCTGCGCCGGCCGCTGGAGCGCATGGAGGCCCAGCATCTGCGCGAGAAACTGGTGCTCAGCGCGGCGCCGGACGGTGTGTTGTGGGTCCATCACAGCGGCACCATCCTGATGGTCAATCCCGCGATGGAGGCGATGTCCGGCTACCCGCGCGATGAGTTGGTGGGCCGCAATGTCGACATCTTCCTGCCGCCCGCGCTGCGCGCCAAGCATGCCCAGTCCATGCGCGACTACTTCACCGCGGCGAACGCCCGGGCGATGGGATCGCTGGACCTGCGGCTGATGCGCCGCGATGGCCAGATGCTGCCGGTCGACATCTCGCTGGGGCATTGGCAGGACGAGAACGAGCAGCATGCGATCGCCTATGTGCGCGACCTGACCGAGCGCAAGGGTTTCGAGGAGTCGCTGCGCCATCGGGCCACGCACGACGAGCTGACCGGCCTGCCCAACCGCTGGCTGTTCCGCCTGCAACTCGATCAGGCGCTGTCGCAGGCCAGGCGCAGCGAGCGGCGGGTCGCGGCGCTGTTCCTGGACCTCGATGACTTCAAGACCGTCAATGACAGCTTTGGCCACCTGGCCGGCGACGAGTTGCTGAGGCATGTCAGCCAGCGCCTGCGCTCGGTGCTGCGCGAGAGCGACACGCTGGCCCGGCTGGGCGGCGACGAGTTCGGCATCCTGCTGTCGGACCTCGGCAGCGTCGACGAGGCGGTCAGCGTTGCGGAGAAACTGCTGCAGTCGCTGGACGCACCCTGCCGCCTGCAGAGCCAGGTGGTCGATATCGGCGGCAGCATAGGCCTGGCCTTCTGCCCCGAGGATGCGAGTGACAGCGAGGACCTGCTGCGCTATGCCGACCTGGCCATGTACCAGGCCAAGCGGGCCGGTCGGGGCACCTATGCCTGCTACTCGGCCCAGCTGGATCAGCATGCCCACGAGAATATGCAGCTGCATGCCCGCCTGAAGGAGGCCATCCACCGCGGCGGTCTGCGCCTGCTCTATCAGCCGCAGGTCGATGTCCAAAGCGGGGCCATCGTCGGCGCCGAGGCCCTGGTGCGCTGGACCGATGAGCTGCTGGGCGAGGTGCCGCCCGGACGCTTCATTCCGGTGGCGGAGACCACCGGCCTGATACTGCCGCTGTCGGACTGGGTGCTGGACACCGCCTGCCGCCAGATCGCCGCCTGGAGCAGCGCCGGCACGCCGCTGCGCGTGGCGGTCAACTTCTCAGCCCAGCAGTTCCGGCAGCGCAATCTGCCCGACAAGGTGGCCGCGGTGCTGCAGCGCAGCGGCGCACAGGCCAAGCTGCTGGAGATCGAGATCACCGAGTCGATTGCCATGGTCCAGCCCCTGCTGGCGCGCGAGCAGCTAGACGCCCTGGTGGCCCTGGGCTGCACCGTTGCGCTCGACGACTTCGGCACCGGCTACTCGTCGCTGGCCTATCTGAAGGCCCTGCCGGTGTCCAAGCTGAAGATCGACCGGGGCTTCATCAAGGACATTCCGCATGACCTGAGCGACGTCAAGATATCGAGGTCCATCATCGCGCTGGCCCACAGCCTGGGGTTGACCCTGGTGGCCGAGGGCGTCGAGACCGAGGTGCAGCTGGCCTTTCTGCGTGAGCATGGCTGCGAGACCTATCAGGGCTGGCTGTTCGCGAAGGCGCTGGAGGCCAGCGAGTTCAGTGCGCGACTGCCTGCTGCTGCGGCGGCATGAGCCCTTGCGCAGGCGATGGCCGGCGCGCCCCTCAGCCCGTGTGGCGCAACTGCTGCTCGATGTCGTCCAGCATGGCCTTCAGCAGCCGCGGCGTCGGTGTCAGCGGCTTGGAGATGAGGCTGATCGACGCGAACAGGAACCCTATGACCTTGACGCGGCACAGGTCGTAGGCGGCCTGGCGCCGGGCCGCGTCGAGTTCGGGTGGCAGGCAGGCGTCGATCAAGGTCTCGCACTCCTGCCGGAAGCCGGAGGCGGGGCCGGCCGCCAGGGTGGACGGCGCTGCACGGCTGCCGGGGTCGAACACCAGCTTGAAGTCCTCCGGATGCTGGAGCCAGAACATCACATAGGCTTCGTACAGCTTGCGCAGGCGGTTCATCGGCGAGTCCGACTCGCTGCTTTCTGTCCGAACCATCTGCAGCGAGGCGTCCAGCACATCGGCCCAGACCCCCTCCAGCAGCGCCGACTTGTTCGGGAAGTAGCGATACAGCGACATCGGCGGCATGCCCACCGCCTGCGCGACGCTGCGCATGGTCACGCCGTAATAGCCACTTTCGGCATGCATTTGCCGCACGGCGCGCAGAATTTCCTGCCGCAGATCATCGCGCGCCGCGCCGCGCCGGCGGGGCCGGAGGCGGCGCTCGGTGTCACCACCGTCTAGGCCCGGAGCGGGCGAGTTGTCGGGGCTGGGCACGGTGTCGGGTTGCAGTGTCGTGGGTGGGTCGAGTGGATGTTCGCACTTTCGCCGCTGGCTGGCAGCCCCGAAGAGAAAGACCTGACGCAAGTGCCAGGAACCCCTTGCGATGTTGCTAGGGCTGTGCTGATGCCCTGGCTGTACCCACTCGCCCACCGACCCGGCGCGCGCGGCGAGGTTCCCGATCCGCGAAGTCCTAGAACTGGTGCCGGATGCCCAGGTCGAAGCCCTGGGACGAGGCGTCACCGATGCGCCCCGCGACGCTGGGCGCCACCGCCACCAGCGCGCCCTGGCTGTTGCGGATGCGGGCGATGCTGGTGTACAGGGCGCTGCGCTTGGACAGGTCGTAGACATAGCCCAGGGCCATCACCTGGGCCGTCGGCGTGCCCGCGCCCTCGATCTTGGCGCGCGAGTAGCTGACCTTGATCGCGCCGGGGCCGACCGGCGCCGACAGGCCCAGCAGCCAGCCGCTGCCCGTGAAGGTGGCGGTGGCCGTGACGTAGCGGTCACGGGCGTACTCGCCCATCAGGGTGAGCACGCCGAAGTCGTACGAGGCACCCAGATTGACGCTGGTGACGTCCGGTGCGACGGCGCTGGCCGGGTTCGCACCCTTGACCTTGCCCGCGGCCAGCGCGATGTTCAGGCGCTGTTCACGGTAGCCCAGGCGTGCCCCCTGGTACTGGCCCTGGCGGCTGCCGGGCGTGGTCTGCTCGTGCAGCGCGTACTGAACCTGGCCATAGAAGCCGCCAAGCCCGGCGGGCAGGTGGTAGCCCAGGCCATTGCTGGTGCGGATGTAGGCGGCGTTGTTGGCGGAGACACCCAGCGCGAACGGCATGCGGCTGTTGCTGCTGGAGCGCTGCAGCACCACGGCCGACGTGCCCACGCCGGTGGCGTTGAAGGGGTCGAACCAGCCGTCATTGAGATAGGTCGGCGTGAAATCGCGCCCCAGGCGCAGCTCGCCCCAGCGGCCGGCCAGGCTGATGGTGGACCGGCGCATGAAGGAGAAGCCGCTGGCATTGCCGTCGTCGGGCGTCAACGCGCCTTCGAGCCAGAAGGAGGCGCTCAGTCCGCCGCCCAGGTCCTCGCTGCCGCGAAAGCCGAGGCGGCTGAGGTTGTTGCTGGAATGGCTCAGCGTGTTCAGCTTGCGGCCGCCGCTGACTTCATAGCGGCTCAGTGACAGATCGACAAGGCCGAACATCGTCACGGATTGCGCGGCCGCGCCAGCGCTCAGCAGGGCGGCACACAGGGGCAGGACCAGTCGTTTCATGCTTGCTATCTCCTCGGTGGGGTTGGGACTAGGCAAAGGGCGGCCCCTCGGGCGCCTTGATGCGCTCGAACAGACAGGGCAGCGGTGAAGAAGAAGGGGTCGGCTTAGGTGATCGGCATGATCAACAGCACGGTGGCGGGCTCGGTGCCGCGGTTGCTCAGCTGGCGCGCCTCGCCGGGGGCGATGCGGCAGCTGTCCATGGGCAGCAGGGTCTCGGTCTGCTGCCGGCCTTCGAGGGCGGAAGTGACCTCCAGCCGACCCTCGATGAGCACATAGAACTTCTCGACGCCGGAAGCCACCAGAGTGGTGCCTCCGCCCGGCGCGATGACCGAGCGGCCGATCCAGACGCTGCCGGACGGCCCCGCATCGCGGCCCTGCAGGTAGTGCATGGTCATGCCGGCATGGCCGGGGGCCGTGTAGACAGGGGCCTGGGATTGACGAACCAGATGCATGGGGAGCTCCTTCAGCGAGGCGCGAAGACGACGCGCTCGCGCGATCCGCCGAGCACGCGGCGGTAGGCGTCGGCCGCCTCGTCCAGCGGGATCAGGCTGGTGTCGTCGACGGCAAAGGGGCGCAGCGAGCCGTCGTCGAAGCCGGCCGCCAGCGTGCGCAGGATGGCCGCGCATTCGATGGCCGACAGCTTCAGCGTGTCGACCCCCAGCATCTGCAGATTGCGGCGGTAGAAGGCGAGGATGTCGAACGGCACCTGGCGATCGATGGTCGAGATCAGGATCTGCGTGCCACCCACGGCCAGGCTTTCCAGTGCGGCGGCGAAATAGGGCGAGCCGACGGTGTTGTAGGCGATGTCGGCGCCGCGCCCGCCGGTTGCGGCCAGTAGCCGGGCGCCGAGATCGGGCAGCGTGCCATCGATGAACTGGACCGACCCGCTCGCGTGGCCTGCATAGCCCGCGCTGTCGCGGTCTACGCCGATGACGCTGGCGCCGGCCCGCGTCGCCAGCTGGATGGCCGCCTGGCCGACCTTGCCATTGGCGCCGAAGACGATGAGGGTCTGGCCCGGGCCCTTCAGCCCGGCGCGACGCAGGCCCTCGTGGGCGGTGATGAAGGGCACGCCCACGGTGGCGGCCGCGGCCATCGATGCGGCGGCGGGCTTGCGGCACAGTGCCTGCAGCGGCAGCACCAGGTAGCGGGCATGGCTGCCGTCGCGGGTGATGCCCAGATCGCCACCGGTGCCCCAGACCTCGACGCCCAGCCATTCGGCGGGGCCGTCGACGACACGGCCGGCGAAGTCGCGGCCGGGGGTGCGAGGCCAGATGGCGTGGGGCATCAGGCCGAGCGCGGCCTTGACGTCGCTGGGATTGACGGCGGCGGCATGCACCTCGACCACGGCGTGGCCGGGTGTGGCGACGGGGCGGGTGAGCGTGATCAGTTCGGGGGCCAGTTCCTCGGCGGTATGGACACGGTTGCGGAGCTGCAGCGCGCGGCCGCTTGGATTCAGGGTGACGTTCATGCGATTCCTTGGCTCAGGGGCTCGGAGAGAGTGCGGGTTGCGGAAGGGGCGGCGACCAGCCGATTCGTCGGCCGCAGGCCCCAGAGCTCGCGCGCCTGGGCGCAAGTGGCCAGGCTGCCGCCGAGGTCTTCGACGATGCGGCGCGCCTTGGCCACAAGCTCGTCATTGCTGCGGGCCAGCCGGCCGCGCTCGAGGTAGATGGTGTCTTCCAGGCCTATGCGCACATGGCCGCCCAGCAGCCAGGTCTGCGCCACGGCCGGGAAGGCGTGGCGGCCGATGGCAAAGGCCGACCACAGGGCGCGCGGGTCGATCAGCGAGCGGGCCAGCTGCAGCGCCTCGGTCGTGAAGGGCAGGGCGTAGCGCACGCCGCAGACGAAGCTGTAGAGCGCCGGGCCTTGCAGCGCGCTCTCATTGATCAGCTGCCGGGCCAGCACCAGATCGCCGGTGTCGAAGCACTCCAGCTCGGGCACGGTGCCGGCGGCGCGTATCACGCGCGCCATGCGGCGCACATTGGCGGGGGTGTTCATCACCACCTGCTCGCCGGAGTTCATCGTGTTCAGGTCCAGCGAGCAGATGTCGGGCCGCAGCGCCGCGATATGGGCGACGCGCTGTTCGGGTGGCAGCAATGTGGTCTCGGGCGCGTAGCGCTTGGGGTCGTGCTCGCTGGGCACGAAGCGGCCGCCGGGGCCGGTGGTCAGGTTGATGATCAGCTCGGGGCGCTCGCGCCGCAGCGTCTCGACCACCTCGGCATAGAGATCGAGAGCCATCGAGGGTTGGCCGCTGGCCGGGTCGCGGACATGGATGTGCACGGCGGCGGCGCCGGCCTCGGCGGCCTCCAGGCAGGCGCTGGCGATCTCGGTCGGCGTTACCGGCAGATGCGGGTTCTGCTCGCGGGTGGTCAGGTTGCCGGTGACGGCGCAGGTGAGTATGGTTGGGCGGTCCATGGGCATGCCGGTTTCAGAGATGGCGTCCGCCATCGACGACGAAGATGCTGCCGGTGGCGTAGCGCAGCAGCGTGCAGGCGGCGACCACGGCGGCGGCCACGTCATCGGCCGTGCCGACGCGGCGCAGCGGCAGCGTCGGGGCGACCTTGTCGTTGAAGTCGGCATCGCGGCCCGGCACGAAGCCGGTGTCGACCACACCCGGCGAGACCGCCAGCACGCGAATATCGGGCGCCAGCGTCTTGGCCAGTGCCTTGGTCAGCGCATCGATGCCGGCCTTGGCGGCCGCGTAGGCGAGGTTGCTGCCCAGACCGGTGAAGGCGGCGATCGACGACACATTGACGATGGCCGCATCGCCCCGCTCGCGCAGCTGCGGCGCGAAGGCGCGGATGGCGGCAAAAGTGCCGCGCCAGTTGGCGGCGAAGATCTCGTCGATCAGCGCATCGCTCAGGCCGTCAAGATCGGCGGCAGGCACCGCCACCGTGAAGCCGGCGCTGTTGACGAGCAGGCTGGCCGGGCCCAGGCGTTCGCGCACCGTGCGGGCGGCCTCGTTCAGCGAGGCGCTGTCGGTGACCGAGGCGCTGAGGGCCAGGTGGCCGCTGCCCGGCAATGCGCGCAGTGCGGCCTCGGCCTGCTCGACAGGCCGGCGCTGTATCAGTGCGATGCGGGCGCCGCGCTCGGCCATGCGCCGGGCCGTGGCCAGGCCGATGGCACCGGTGCCACCGATGATGACGGCGACCTCGCCATCGAGGCGCTCGCGGGGTTCGAACTTTGGTGTGGACATGTACGGGCTCAGGGCAGTGGGCATTTGGGGATCAGCGTGGCGCCGGGCTCCAGGCGCAGCTCCAGGTCCAGCGTGTAGCCGCCCTGGCCATCGGGCTCGAAGCGCCGCAGCAGCGAGCCGACGGCGCCAAACACGACGTCGTCGTGGGCATGGGGGTCCTCGGCGTCGAAGAACTGCGTGGCCAGCACTCTGTGGCCCTCGGCCACCACCAGCACATGCAGATGGGCCGGGCGCATCGTGTGGCGGCCTTGCGCAGCCAGCAGCTCACCACAAGGACCGTCGGTGGGCACCGGATAACCGGCCGGGCGCACGCTGAGGAAGGAGAAGCGGCCCTCGGCATCGGTCTCGAAGCGGCCACGCAGATTCATGTTCGGCTGGCTCGCATCCTGGTTGTCGTAGAGCCCGCGCGGTGAGGCCTGCCAGGTCTCGACCCGGGCCCCCGCCAGCGGCCTGCCGTCCAGCGAGCACACGCGCCCGCGCACAGTAAGGCGTGGGCCCGGTGTTTCAGCGCTGGCAATGCATTCACCGTGGCTGCGCAGCGGCTGGCCGCTGCGCCAGAACGGGCCGACCAGGGCGGGCTCGGTGCCGCCGGCGGCCAGCGCGTGGCGGGCCCCACGCAGCTGCACCAGGGTGGCCAGTCCGAGGATGTCGGCCAGCAGAATGCCTTCGTGCTTCTTGGGGCCGCTGGCCTGGCCGATGGCGACCAGGAAGTCGAGCCCGATGTCGAGTTCGGCCGGTGTCAGCTCGGTCTCCAGCGCGAAGGCGTGCAGATGGCGGATGGCTGCAGCAAGGATCTGGCGCAACCGCGGTTCGGTCGTGCCGGCATTGCTGCGCAGCACCGCATCGAGCAGCGCCTGCGGGTCGGTGGCGGACAAGCCCGTGGTCGCCATGATGGGTTCCCGGGCGCTCATTTGACCGGCAGGCAGGGGGTGGGCTTGCCGCACTTGTCGCCGATCACTGCGGTCGCCTGCACCTCGACCAGCATGCCGGGCACGGCCAGATTCGAGACGGTGATCTGGGCGCTAGCCGGGAACTTGCGGTCCGGGAACATCTCGGTGCGGACCTTGGCAAAGGCGGCGCCGTTGCGCGGATCGGTCAGGTAGACCGTCATCGTGACGATGTCCTTGAGGCTGCCGCCGGCGCGCTGCAAGGTCTGGTCCAGCAGGGCGAAGATGGTGCGCGTCTGGGCCTCGACATCGCCCTTGATGTCCTTGCCGTTCAGATCGGTCAGCGTGGTTTCACCGGCCAGCCAGACGATGCGCCCGCCCTCGGTGACGACGGCCGGGGAGTAGGAGCGCCCCTTGATGCGCTCGCCCTGCTCCATGTAGTCAGCGGCCTGCGCGCCGGTGGTAAAGCTCATGATCCATGCGGCGGCCAGGCTTGTGTAAAGCGTCTTCATCGACAGTCTCCTTGAAGGGCGGGGCGGCTTGTGTTGCCCGCGCCGGGGTTGGCAAAACTCAGTGGGCGGCTTGCTGCGCGGCCTGTTGCTCAGTCTGTTGCGTGACGTTTGGCCCGCCATCGCGTGCGCGCAACTGCTGTACCGATACGGTGGCGGCGGCGACGATCTCCACGCTGTCGTGGACCAGCGGGTGGCCACGGCGTATGAGCAGGCGGCCATCGACCATCACGGTATCGACATTGGCGGGCTGGGCCGAATAGACCAGGGCATGGGCCGGGTCCAGCACCGGCGCCATATTCGGGTCGGTGCTGCGCACCAGGATCAGGTCGGCGCGCTTGCCCGGGGTCAGCGAGCCGGTGATGCCGGCCAGGCCGAGGCCGCGTGCACCGTCTATCGTTGCCAGCTCCAGCAGGCGCTTGGGCGGCAGCGGTACGCTGCTGCCGAAGCGTTGCTTGTGTGACCACAGCAGGGCGCGCATGCAGCTGAAGAAGTCGGCATTTGCCGAGGCCGCCGAGCTGTCCACCGACAGGCTTTGCTGCACGCGGGCCTCCTGCAACTCCTGGAACTGGATCACACCGCGGCTGGCCTGGGCGTAGTGCATCTCGATCACCGGCGAGCAGCTCATCGTCGTGCCCTTGTCGGCCAGCAGGCAGCACTCGGCGCCCGACAGGCCCTGCGGGTGCACCAGCTGCAGATCGGGTCCCAGCAAATCGTGCTGCTCCAGCACCGAGACCAGCCCCGGCCGTGCATGCATGGAGATGGGCAGGCCCAGGCGACGTATGCCGGCCAGCTCGGCCCGGACCACTTCGATCGGCACCGCACCGCGCGGATTGGCGACCGGGGTGCGCACGGCAGCGCCGAGGCTCAGCAGGCCGTCGCCGTCCAGCCCCTGGGCCTGCAGCCTGGCCAGGTCGGTCAGATCCATGGGCTGGTCCAGCGCCTGCTCCTGGCCCCAGCCGTAGGAGAAGCGGCCGCGCACACCCATATCGCGCATGGCGCGCAGTTCGGCGTCGGCATGCGCCGCCGAGCGGGTGTTGTGCGACCAGTTGTGCACCGTCGTGATGCCCGAGGCCAGGCCCTCCAGCAGGCCCAGGCGCACGGCGCAGTAGCTGTCCTGCGGCGTGAACAGCGGGCCCACGCGCAGCGTCACCGGGAAATAGCCCTGCAGCGCATCGTCGCCGCGGACCATGGCGCGCAGCCCGCTGTTCCACAGGTGCCAATGGGTGTCGACGAAGCCGGGCAGCACGATCATGTCGCGGCCCTCGATCAGCTCGGCCGCCGGGGCCTGCAGATCCGTGCCGACGGCGACGATGACGCCGTCGCGCACATGAACATCGCCGACCGGCAGTTCGCCCAGTGCTGCGTCCATCGTCAGCACATGGCCGCCGCGTATCAGGTACTCGCCGCGCCCGGGCAGCGGGTTGTGGCTGTGTGCGTTCACCGTCATTCCGCCTTTGCGCCGGAGATCCGGATCAGATTGGCCTTCAGCCGCATATCGGCCTGGATGAACTGGGCGAAGGCCTCGGGCGTGGAGAACACCGGATCGAAGCCGCGCGACAGCACATAGCGCTCGCGGAACTGCGGGTCGGCGGCAATCTCTGCGACGTCGCGCGCGATCTTCTGCACCAGCTTGTCGGGCGTGCCGGCGGTGACGAAGAGGCCGAACCAGGATTCCTGGGTGTCGATGTCCTGGAAGCCTGCTTCCTGCAACGTGGGCACCTGGGGCAGACTGGCCAAGCGGGTCTTGCGCCCCAGGGCCAGTGGCTTCAGCGTGCCGGCCTTGATGTGGGCCAGGGCTGCCGGCACGCCGGCCAGCGAAAGCTCGACCTCGCCGCTCAGCACGGCCGTCACCGCCGGTGCGATGCCCTTGTAGGGCACATGGGTCAGTGAGGCGCCGCTGCGGTTCTTCAGCCCCTCGAACAGCAGGTGCGGCAGGCTGCCCGAGCCATAGGAGGCATAGCTCAGGCCTTCGCTGCGGGTCTTGGCCAGTTGCACCAGTTCGGCCATCGTGTTGGCCGACACGGACGGGTGGGCCACCACCATCTGCGGCAGGCTCACCAGCTGCGATATCGGCGTCAGCTCACGCACCGGGTCGTAGGGCAGCTTGGCGAACAAAAAGGGGTTGCTGGTGATGGTCGCTTCGCTGGTCAGCAGCAGGGTCTGGCCGTCGGGCTGGGCCTTGGTCACGGCGGTGGTGCCGATGATGGTGGAGGCACCGGCCTTGTTCTCGACGATGACCGGCCGGCCCCACTTCTGCTGCAGGCGCTCGGCCAGCACGCGGGCCAGCACATCGACGCCACCACCCGGCGCGTAGGGCACGACGATCTTCACCGCCTGCCCGCTGGCGCCTTGGGCCACCGCCAGGGCGGGGACGAGGCACAGGGCTGCGGCGAGATGCTTCAAAAACTTCATTCTCAATACTCCAGGGCGTTGGCGATCAGCCGCGCAGATGCGGCATCAGTTGCAGGGCGTTGTCTCGGTAGATGGCGCGCAGTTCCTCGGCGCTCAGCCCGGCGGCCTGCAGGCCCGCCGAGATGCGCGCGGGCTCGACCCAGGGATAGTCCGAGCCGAACAGGATCTGCGAGTGCGGCACGATCATCTTCAGGATGCCCATATGGATGGCATCGGCGGCCGCAGCCGTGTCGTAGTAGAAGCGGCGGAACTGGTGCAGGCGCGAGTCGGGCGGCGCGTTTCGGGCCAGCGACTCCTTGGTCTCGCCGACCAGATAGCGCTGCGCCCAGATGCTGCCGCCGCCATGCGACCAGATGTAGCGGATGTCGGGCGTGGCCTTGGCGGTGCCGCTGTGTATCAGGCTGACCATGGCGCGTGCCAGGTCTGAACCGAGCTCAACAAAGGTAGGCAGGATGCCGGGCTGGAAGTCCCAGGAGCAGCAACCGGGCGCTGTGGCATGGGTATAGACGATGGCCTTGCGTCGGTTCAGTTCCTGCCAGACCGGTGCGAAGGACTTGTCGCCCAGCCATTTGTCGTCGTAACTGGAGAGCAGCCCGACGCCATCGGCCTTCAGCACGTCGAAGGCGTATTCGATCTCACGCAGGCTGCCCTCCACATCGGGCAGCGGCAGCACGGCGAAGTGGCCGTAGCGCCCCTTGTGGTCGGACTTCAGCCGTGCGGCGTACTCGTTGAGCTCGCGCGCCGCGCGGCGCGTCTCCGCGACATCACCGAACCAGACGCCAGGCTGCGTCACCGACAGAAAGGCCTTCTCGACGTGACCGCGGTCCATGGACTCGATGTCCTGCGCCACCGAGTAGCTCTTGAACTGCTCGAAGCCGAGCACCGGCTTGACATCGTTCTTGCTCGCCACCAGCTTGACCCATGCCGGCGAGAAGAAGTGATGATGGAAATCGATCCGTGGCACCTCCGGCGGCGTCTGCGCGAGCGCCGCGGGCAGCATGGGCGCGGTGCAAAGGGCCGCGACGGAACCGAGGAAGTTGCGGCGAGAACCGCAGCTGGCGTGGGCACAGGCCCCGAACCATCTTGAATTGCGCATGGCTTTCTCCAGGCACCGCACGAAGGGGCGCCGATGAAAGGTTTTGAGGGAGGGCGATGAGAACCGGCGCTACGGCCATGACGGCCGCCGCTGAGCTCAGAGATCCTTGAACAGGCGGTAGGAGGGGTCGTCCCGTCCGGTGCGCGCGCCGATCTGGTAGCGGTTGCGCACATCGGCCCCCGCCACATCGAGGACGCGACGATAGTCCGTCACCGTCTGCCTATGGTCCAGCGCCCATCGGCCATCGCGCCGCGACCATTTGTCGAGGTAGCGTGAATGCATCCAGCGCTCCTCGTAGACATCGTCCGCGCCGTCCTTCTTGACCAGCAGCGTCGCCGTGCCGCTGGACTCGCTGACCGCGCGATCTCCCTTGACCTGGACCAGCACATTGGTGATGCGGTGGTTGTTGCCCAGCATGGGTTGGTGCGCCTTGATCAGCCAGTCGGCAAAGGCGGCCCAGCTGGGGAAAGACCCCATCTTGCCGAACTCGACCTTGGCATCGGCATGAGCGATTGACAGCAGCAGCTCGCGGTCGAGCCGGTCCAGCGCCCGCGGGTACTGGTAGATCAGCTCGGTGATGGCCTGCTTGCTGAGCAACTGGTCCAGCTCGGCGGATTTGGGCTGGGCCAGCGCGGCCTGGCCGGCGAGCAGCAATGCCGCGCCGGCAAAGCTGGTCTTCAGCAGCGAGCGACGGGGAAGGGATTGCATCGTGAAGTCTCCTCGAATGACAGCGCCTGGTGGCGGGCCGGAGGGCCTGGCCCGTTGGCTGCTGACGCCATTTCACTCTCGGATCGACTATTGATCAAACGATTTAATCTTATTAATCAATGAGAAATACTTGTGATTTGAGGCTTCATTCCTGGAGGCGCCCGCAGTGCGCGGCCAGGCAATCCTTGAAGGCCGCAGCCCCGGGCGACAGCGATCGGCCGGCGCGCACGATCAGCTCGATCTGCCGCTGAACAACCGGCTTGTGCAGGACCCGAAAGCGGACCCGGCTGGACTTCAGCAACTGGCCGACATAGGCAGGCACCACGGCGATACCGAGTCCGGCTTCGGCCAGGCCCACCGCCGAGCCGATGTGGCCGACTTCGAAGCGTGGCGAGACGCTGATGCCGGCCTGGTGCAGCACCGGGTCGATCAGCGCCCGAAAGCCGCTGCCATGGGACATCGCGATCATGGGCTGGTCGGCGAGATCGGACCAGCTCAGCTCGCTGCGGCGCTTGGCCAGTGGCCAGTCGCTGGGCACCATGGCGCCGAGACGGTGCTGGAGCATGGGCAGGTGCTCGAGCTCGCTGTCGATGCTGGCAAACACGCCCAGGCCGAAGTCCGCATCGCCGGCCTGGACGTGACGGATGATCTGCTCGGTGGACAGGTCGGCCATGTGCACGACGATGCCGGGATAGAGCTGCTGGAACTCCGCAATCACGCCCGGCACGAAGGTGGCCGCCAGCAGTGGTGTGGTGGCGATGATGACGCGCCCGCGGCGGCGCTGCATCAGGTCCTGCGTGCTGGCAATAGCCTGATCCACATCGGCCAGGATGCGCTCGGCGCTGCGCAGAAACTCGTTGCCGGCATCGGTCACGGCGATCTGCCGCGTCGTGCGGTCGACCAGTTGCAGGCCCAGCTGCGTCTCCAGCTCGCGCACCAGCAGGCTGGTCGCCGACTGCGTCAGATGCAGCTTCGGCGCAGCGGCAGTGAAACCGCCGCTGCGCACAACCTCGACAAAGGCGCGCATCTGGCGCAACGTGACGTTCATCTACTCAGCCTCCGGCGAGAACACTGCAATCCAGCCTGGCAACCGTGTATCGGCTTCGACATCGCGCGATGTGCCTGGGCCTTGGGCGTGGTTGGCTGGCAGCATAGCAATTCGAGGCAAGGAGTCCGGGAAATGAAAAAGCCCCGTAAGTCGTTGACTCACAGGGCTTTCATTTTTGGTGGCGCTTCAGGGATTCGAACCCCGGACCTGCGGATTATGATTCCGTCGCTCTAACCGACTGAGCTAAAGCGCCTAAGCCCGCCATTATATGCGATATTTTTGCTGCGCAAGCAAGTTCCGCAAGGCATGATGCGCGTTTAGCCCAAAATTTCTTGGCGCCTCACTCTGCCACAGCCGCCGGCCCGACTCGATGTTCAGCTTCTTTCGTAAAAAACCCGCTCCCGTTCCAGTTGCCGAAAGCCCGGCTGTCGCGGCTCCGCCCGTGGCCGTTGCTGTCCCGACCGTTGCAAGTCCTGCCGAGCCGCAGGAGACGGTGCTTGTCGTTGACGTGCCGCGCCGCAGCTGGATGGACAAGCTGCGCCAGGGACTGCGCAAGACCGGTTCCAGCATCGCCCAGGTGTTCACCGGCACCCAGATCGACGATGCACTTTATGAGGAGCTGGAGGCGGCGCTGTTGATGGCCGATGCGGGCGTCAAGGCGACCGAGTTCCTGCTGGCCGACCTGAAGCGTCGCGTCAAGGAGGCCAAGGCCACCGAGCCGTCGGCCGTGCGCGGCTTGCTGGTGCAGGCACTGACCGATCTGCTCAAGCCCTTGGAGAAGGCGCTGACCGTGGGCGAGCACAGCCCGACGGTGATGATGGTGGTGGGCGTCAACGGCGCCGGCAAGACCACCAGCATCGGCAAGCTCACCCGGCACTTTGCCGACTCGGGCCTCAAGGTGCTGCTGGCCGCGGCCGACACCTTCCGCGCCGCGGCGCGCGAGCAGCTGACCGTCTGGGCCGACCGCAACCAGGTCGAGATCGTCAGCCAGGAGGGGGGTGATCCTTCGGCCGTGACCTTCGATGCCGTCACCGCCGGCCGTGCGCGCGGCCGCGACGTGGTGATTGCCGACACCGCCGGTCGCCTGCCCACGCAGCTGCACCTGATGGAGGAGCTGAAGAAGATTCGCCGCGTGATCGGCAAGGCCCAGGCCGATGCGCCGCACGAGGTGCTGCTGGTGGTCGATGGCAACACCGGCCAGAACGCGCTGAGCCAGGTCAAGTCCTTCGACGAGGCGCTGGGCCTGACCGGGCTGATCGTGACCAAGCTCGATGGCACGGCCAAGGGCGGGGTGCTGGCGGCGATTGCGCGCGAGCGACCGATCCCGGTCTATTTCATCGGCGTCGGCGAGAAGCTGGAAGACCTGCAGACCTTCAACGCCGCCGAATTCGCGCAGGCCTTGCTGGAGTAACTCTTCAGCTCAACCGGTGCGGCTGGGTCGCCTGGTCCAGCGTCGGCAGCGGCGTGGTTTCCATCTCGTCGAACCAGGTCGATGGCGTGGGTTCATGCTGATCTGAGTTGTCGTCCGCGGCGGGCACCGATTCGCGCTGCGCCTCGCGCAGGCTCATGGCCAGGCCGGCCATGGCGTTGTTGCTGAGCCGGGCGCCATTGGGTTCGGGCCGACCCGTGGGGCCGGGTGGGATCTCGCCGAGCAGCATATTGCGCAGCACCGAGGCCGAGGGCAGGCGCTTGGCGGGCAGCGTGTACATCGCCACGCCGGCGCCGGCCAGCACGCGGCGCACGCGCTCCAGGCGCTGCTGGCGGCTGGCAGGGGTGTCTTCCTGCTGCAGTTCGATCACGGCCAGCACCTCGGTGGTCTGGGTGCACAGCAGCAGATCCACGCAGTGGTGGCCGACGCGCTGCAGCCAGTCGCCGTAGGCGTTGTCGGTGGGCACGCGCAGAAAGCGAGACAGCGGCACCTGGGCCAGTATCAGATGGTCGGGGCAGGCCTCGCGCAGCAGCGCCATCGCCTTGCGCTCGCTGCTCATCAGCACGCGCATCGGCTTGGGGTGCCAGGCCTCGACGGTGTCCAGCGGGTCGGGCCGCGCGCTGACCTGTTTGCGAGCCTGGCCGGATTTGTGCCGCAGCCAGAGCAGGGCCACCGCCAGCAACAGCGCGGTGCCCCAGGCGATGGCCAGGCCCAGGGTCATTACATGCCCCCCATGCCCTTCATGCCACCCATGCGCTTCATCATCTTCATCAGGCCGCCGCCCTTCATCTTCTTCATCATGCCCTGCATCTGCTCGAACTGATTGAGCACGCGGTTGACTTCCTGCACATGCACGCCCGCACCGGCGGCGATGCGGCGCTTGCGGCTGGCCTTCAGCAGCTCGGGCTTGCGGCGTTCCAGCGGCGTCATGCTGTTGATGATGCCTTCCATGCGGCGCACGTCGCGCTCGGCGCGGTCCATATCGGCCGCTCCGGCCTTGGCGGTCATCTGCGAGGGCAGCTTGTCCATCAGGCCGGCCAGGCCGCCCATCTTCTTCATCTGGCTGATCTGCGACAGGAAGTCATTCAGATCAAAGCCGCTGCCGCTGCGCAGCTTGTCGGCCAGCTTTTGCGCCGACTCGACGTCCACGCCGGCCTGCACCTGCTCGACCAGGGCCAGTATGTCGCCCATGCCCAGCACGCGGCCGGCATGGCGCTCGGCGTCGAATACCTCGAGGCCGTCGATCTTTTCGGACACGCCGGCAAACTTGATCGGCGCACCGGTGACCTGGCGCACCGACAGCGCGGCACCACCACGCGAGTCGCCGTCCAGCTTGGTCAGCACCACGCCGGTCAAGGGCAGCGCTTCCTTGAAGGCCTTGGCGGTGTTGATCGCGTCCTGGCCCTGCATCGCGTCGACGACGAACAGCGTCTCGACCGGGTTGAGCACCGCATGCAGCTCACGGATTTCGGCCATCAGGGCCTCGTCGATCGCCAGGCGGCCGGCGGTGTCGACCATCAGCACGTCGAAGTAATGCCGCTTCGCGTAATCGAGTGCGGCCAGCGCGATGTCGCGCGGCTTTTGGCCCGGGTCGGACGGAAACCACTCGGCCCCGGCCTGCTTGGTCACGGTCTTCAGCTGTTCGATGGCTGCCGGTCGATAGACGTCGGCAGAGACGGTCAGCACCTTCTTCTTGCGCTTCTCGATCAGGTGCTTGGCGATCTTGGCCGTGGTTGTGGTCTTGCCCGCGCCCTGCAGGCCGGCCATCAGGATGACCGCCGGCGGTTGCGCGGCGAGGTTGATGTCGCTGATGCCGGCGCCCATCGTCGCGACCAGCTCCTTGTGCACCACGCCGACCAGGGCCTGCCCCGGCGAGAGCGAGCCCACCACCTCGGTGCCCAGCGCCTTTTCCTTGACGCGGGCAATGAAGTCGCGCACCACGGGCAGGGCGACGTCGGCTTCGAGCAGGGCCATGCGGACCTCGCGCAGCATGTCCTGGACGTTGTCTTCGGTAATGCGGGCCTGGCCGCGCATCGTTTTAACGAGGCGACTCAGGCGGTCTGTCAAGGTGGAAGCCATGGGGCAGGCGCAGCCAGCTGAAAAGCTGATGCGCAAAAGTACACTGTGCGGATGATTCTATCGTTCGCGACCTCCAGTCAGTCGGGCCTGGCGCTGTGGAGCCTGCTGGGCTTCAGTGGCGCGGCGGCTTTGGGCTATGCCGTGACGGTGCTGAAGGCGCATGCCTCGACACCGCAGCCGCTGGTCCTGCAGCATGCGCTGCTGCTGGCATGGCTCGCCCACGCGGCGGCGCTGCTGATCGATATTGCCGGCTTCGGGCTGGTCGCCCCCGGGGCACGTTTCGGCTTCGCGCCGGCGCTGTCGATGACGCTGTGGCTGGTGCTCGGCGTCTATATGGTGGAGAGCCGGCTGCTGCCGCTGCCCGGGGTGAAGCGGGTGCTGTCGGCGCTGGGCCTGGCGGTGGTGGTGCTGGCCTGCATCTTCCCCGGCGAGAGTCGGCCGCTGGCCGGATCGCCGTGGGCACCGCTGCACTGGGTGCTGGGCCTGGCCTCCTATGGCCTGTTCGGTGTGGCGGTCTTGCATGCGGCGCTGCTCAATATGGCCGAGCGGCAGATGCGCCTGAAGAAGGCCCCGGCAGCGGGCGCGATGGGCTTGCCGCTGCTGCGCCTGGAGCGGCTGACCTTCCAGTTCGTGGCGGCCGGCGTGTGCATGCTGTCGCTGGCGATTGCGCTGGGTTGGTGGTTCACGCCGCACTGGCGATGGGACCACAAGAATCTGCTGTCCATGCTGGGCTGGCTGGTGCTGTCCAGCCTGCTGGCCGGGCGCCAGGTGTTTGGCTGGCGTGGCCGCCGCGCCACGCGCTGGTTGTATCTGGGAGCGGGCCTGCTGCTGCTGGCCTATGTGGGCTCCCGTTTTGTGCTGGAAGTGCTGCTGCAGCGGCCTCTGAGCTAGACATGAAATATCTGATTCTGTTGTTGGTGATTGGCATCGTGGCTTTGCTGCTGGGTTTCAAGCGGCGCACACCACCGCCGATGCGGCGCGAAGATGAGCCCAAGAAGAAGGCGCTGAGCATGGTCAGCTGCGCCGAGTGCGGCCTGCATCTGCCGGTGGGCGAGGCGCTGCCCGGTGTGGGTGGGCATTTTTGCAGCGCCGAGCACCGCAATGCCTATGAGACCCGGCAGGGCGGGGTGCAATGAGGCTGTCTGACCTCGAGGCAGACACCGAACCCGCCTCCACCGGCAACCGGCGCGCCAGCGATCGCCGCCAGGGTGACCGCCGCCGCGTCGATAGGCGCGGGCCGGCGGCGCGTGACGAGGCGCGGCACTCCTGGTTCGGGCCGGCGCCCGACGAGGACGGGCACGCCGAGCCCGATCTGGAAGCCGAGGCGCGGCTGGCGCATGAGCTCGAGGCCGATGCCGCAGAGGCCGATCAGCCCGCCTCGGGGCTGCGTGCGGGCACCCAGGGAGGCTCGAGCTTCCAGCGCATCTATCGTGTCTTTCTTGCTGCCCGGGCAGCGCTGGGGCTGGCACTGCTGGCCACCCAGGTCGGTCTGGCCCTGCTGGGCTCCAAGCCCGATGTCTGGGTCATGGTGCTGTGCGGCGGCTATGCGGTGCAGACCCTGGTGCTGTGGCTGCTGCCGCGCTTTCAGCAGCCCACCAGCCCCAAGGCCCTGGCGCGTCTGGCCAGCCCGCAGTGGCTGGGCAGCATCGGCGTCGATCTGCTGGTGTTCTCGATGTTGCATGCCTTGGATGACAGCAGCAGCCTGAACTTTGTGGCGCTGCTGGTGCTGCCGGTGCTGATGTCGGGCCTGCTGACGCCGCGGCTGATGGCCCTGGCCACCGCGGCCGGCGTGACCCTGATGCTGCTGGGCACGGCCTGGCTCAGCGTACTGCGCGGCCTGGACCCCGCGCTGCGCATGACGCAATCCGGCCTGGCGGGCAGCGGCCTGTTCATCGTCACCCTGCTCGCCGCCGAACTGGCCAGCCGCCTGGCGCGCGAAGAGCGCAGCGCCCGCGGCAGCCTGGAGCTGGCGCGCCAGCAGGCCCAACTGAACCGGCTGGTGATAGACGAGATGCAGGAGGGCGTGCTGGTGGTGGACCGGCGCGGCCGCGTGCGTGCCGCCAACCCGGCCGCGCGCAGCCTGCTCAGCGCCCATGGCATGGTGCGTGCCGCGCCCTTCCAGTTGCGTGGCATGCCGGTCTGGGCTCCGCTGGTCTCGGGGGTCGAGAGCGCTTTTGCGTTGGGTGAGTGGCCCGAGGAGGGGGCCGATCTGAGCCTGCAGTTCGAGCCCGGCAACAGCCGCTCGCTGCGTGTGCGCGTGCGCTTCACGCGTCGCCAGGCCTCGCGTGCCAGCGAGGAGCTGTGCGTGCTCTTTCTCGAAGACCTGCGCACCGTGCAGGCGCGCAGCCGTCAGGAGAAGCTGGCGGCGATGGGCCGTGTCTCGGCCGGCATCGCGCACGAGATCCGCAACCCGCTGGCCGCCATCGATCAGGCCAATGCGCTGCTGTCCGAGGACTGCCTGGAGCCGACGCAGCAGCACCTGACCAGCATCGTGGCCAGCAACGCGCTGCGCCTCAAACGCATCGTCGATGACGTGATGGCCCTGGCACCCGGGGTGGCCAGCGATGCGAGCGAGGCCAGCATCATCGACGCCCAGGCGCTGCTGTTGGAGATCTGCCAGGAATGGGCGCGCACCAACGAGGTCAGCCTCGGCGACGAGGGCCTGCTGCAGCTGCATCTGCCACCCCATGCCTTGATGATCAGCTTCGAGCCGGATCACCTGCGCCGCGTGGTCGTCAACCTGCTGGACAACGCCTACCGCCATGCGCCCAAGCGCGCCGGGGCCTTGCTGGTGAGCCTGGGCCTGCGCTCGGACCGGCTGGCCGAGCTGGGGGTGTTCAGCGAGGGCGAGCTGATTCCTCCCGAGGTCGAGCGCCATCTGTTCGAACCGTTCTTCTCGACACGCAGCCGCGGCACCGGCCTGGGGCTGTATATTTGCCGCGAACTGTGCGAGCGCTATGGCGGCAATATCGAGTACATCAGCCGCCGGCAAAGCCAGGTGCAAGGCAATCAGTTCGTCGTCACCCTGAGGCGCCAGTCGCCGCCGGTCGGCGCCACGACCACATCCACCAGCACAGCAAGCCCCTCATGAGCGCAGAAGTCGAATTCAGCCTGCTGGTGGTGGACGACGAGCCCGATCTGCGCACTCTGTATGAGCTGACGCTGGTGCGCGAGGGTTACCGCATCGAGACCGCCGCCTCGCTCGAAGAGGCGATGGCGCACCTCAAGCGGCAGCGCTACAGCGCCGTCATCACCGATATGCGCCTGCCCGACGGCTCGGGCCTGGATCTGCTGCAATGGCTGGAGACCACGGGCCGACCCGAGAAGGCCATCGTCATCACCGCCTTCGGCTCGGCCGAGAACGCGGTCGAGGCGCTGAAGGCCGGCGCCTATGACTATCTGACCAAGCCGGTGGACCTGCGTCAGTTCCGCATGGTCGTGGCCTCGGCGCTGGGCCGCATGCCGCAGCAGGGGCCCTCGGTTGTGCCGGCAAAGCTGCCGTCCGAGCAAGGGCAGCCGGCCAGCGACAAAGCGCTCAAGCCGGCGACCGTGGCCACCGAGCCCAAGCGCGCCGCCACCGTCGAGGCGCCGATCAAGCCCACCGGCCTGCAGCGCATGGCCGGCGGTTCGACGGCACTGCAGCAGGTGCGCGGTCTGATCGAGAAGGTGGCGCGCAGCATGGCGCCGGTGCTGGTGCAGGGCGAGTCGGGCACCGGCAAGGAGCTGGTGGCGCGGGCCATCCATGAGGTCAGCCCGCGCACGGCCCAGGCCTTCATCGCCGTCAACTGCGGCGCCATTCCCGAGCAATTGCTGGAGGCCGAGTTCTTCGGCTACCGCAAGGGCGCCTTCACCGGCGCCAATGAAGACCGCGAAGGCTTCTTCCAGGCAGCCAATGGCGGCACCCTGTTCCTCGACGAAATCGGCGAGCTGCCCCTGAGCATGCAGAGCAAGCTGCTGCGCGTGATCCAGGAGCGCCTGGTGCGGCCGGTGGGTGCGGTGCACGAGTTGCCGGTCAATGTGCGCATCCTCAGCGCCACGCACAAGGATCTCGGCGCCGAGGTGCTGGCCGGGCGCTTCCGGCAGGATCTGTTCTACCGTCTGAATGTGATTCAGATCCGCGTGCCGCCGCTGCGCGAGCGCATCGAAGACCTGCGCGAGATTGCAGAGCATGTGCTGGAGCGCATTGCGCGCGACGCGGGCGTGTCGCCGACGCCACGGCTCACGCAGGCGGCCTTCTCTCATCTCGCGCGCTATCCCTTCCCCGGAAATGTGCGCGAGCTGGAGAATCTGCTGCACCGCGCGCTGGCCCTGTCCGGCGGCGCCGAGATCGATCTGGTCGATCTGGACCTGCCCGATGCGGCGTTTGCCGACAGCAGCCAGGCCAGCTTCGATGCCCTGCTCGATCTGCCAGCCGAGTTGCGCCGCGAGGCCGGCAGCGATGCGCAGGCGGCGCTGCCCAGCGACCTGGCCCGGTACCTCGACGAGGTCGAGCGCGACATCCTCATGCGTGCGCTGGAGCGCCACCGCGGCAACCGCACGGCAGCCGGCGCGAGCCTGGGCCTTTCGCTGCGGCAGATGCGCTATCGCATGGCGCGACTGGGTGTCGGGGCCGAGGGCGCGGGGGCCGACGGTGACGGGGACTGAGCCGCTGTTCGCCAGCGGCTGGTATGCGCACGCCGCTCATCTGGCCTCGCCGAATTTCAATGAACGGCCTGCCGGGCTGCCGGTCAGCCTGGCTCTGATCCACTCGATCAGCCTGCCGCCGGGCGAGTACGGCGGCGAAGCGATCGCGCAGCTGTTCACCAACCAGCTCGACTGGGACGCCCATCCCTACTACCAGGGCATACGCGGGCTGCAGGTGTCGTCGCATTTTCTGATCCGGCGCGACGGCGAGTTGCTTCAATTTGTGTCCTGTGAGCAGCGTGCCTGGCATGCCGGGCAATCGCTGTTCGAGGGCCGCAGCAATTGCAATGACTTCGCTATCGGCATCGAACTCGAAGGGCTGGAAGGCCAGTGCTTCGAGGCGCAGCAGTACGCGGCGCTGACGCAACTGCTGCGCGATCTGGCCTTCGCCTACCCGATTGCCCATGTCGTTGGTCACGAGCATGTGGCACCGGGCCGCAAGTGCGACCCGGGTGCAGGCTTTGAGTGGGCGCTGCTCGCGCAAGGGCTGGGCTGGCCCGCTCGGTGTTTCCCCGAGGGCCTGGTCTTGTCGGGCGACGCCGAGGCCTGACGAGGCCCCTTCTCAAGGCCATGCTGGGCCTTCCGTCGTGCCAGCATTCATGCGCCCTGGCGCACGAAAATGGCCGCCAAGCCAATGCCGGCGCGGCCCGCGTTGGGCAAACCCCGAATTGGTGAGACCTGGCATGCGACGCTGGCCACCGGCAGTGCGCTCAGGGCCCTGCGCCTAGCGCGAGTCTGGCCATCGGTCAATGAGGGTCGCACGCTAGCGGTAGTGCTTGAAAGGGGCGGTGCCCCCAGATATAGTGTCCTTTCACGCTATACTGACCACCTGGCAAATCAACAACATGCCTGCCTCCACCGTAGTGTCTGATGGTTCCCGGCCTGGTCTGTTTCATACACCGGTCGTTGCTGTCGCCACCGTTTTGTGGGCAGGAGCAGAGATCAACAAACCGCTCGACTCGAGTGCCGCCCCCAGGCCAAGCCCTGGCGGGAATGATCTCCGCCGGTTGGAGCCAAGTCGCTAAATGAAATCGCGCTGCGCCCGATCGGCAGGACTGGCAGGTGTGGCGCCGCTGTTTTTTGTTTCAGATCTTTTCTGATTGACCGTCGTCGAGACAAGAGGTAACCCATGCAATCCCCACACACCAGCTCGCCCGAAGCCAGCGCCCTGCTGCAAGCCGTGCCCGCCCATTCCAGCAGCAGCCCGCAGTCGGCGTACCAGGGTTACCAGATCCTGCGCCGCAACGGCGCCGTGGTGGCGTTCGAGCCGAGCAAGATTGCAGTGGCTTTGATGAAGGCGTTTCTGGCCGTGCATGGCACGCAGGGCGCAGCCTCGGCCAGCGTGCGCGAGACCGTGGATGCGCTGACCGAAGCTGTGGTGCGTGGGCTGATGCGTTCGCGCCCCAGCGGCGGCACCTTCCATATAGAAGATGTGCAAGACCAGGTCGAGCTGGGCCTGATGCGTGGCAGCCATCACGAAGTGGCTCGCGCCTATGTGCTGTACCGCGAGCGCCGCTCACAAGAGCGTGCCAGCCATGCCGTGCCGGCGCCCGACCATTCGTCCGGCCTGTATGTGATCGATGGTGGTCAGCGCCTGCCGTTGGACCTGGCGCGCCTGCGCACGGTGGTCACCGCCGCCTGCCAGAACCTGGGCGCCGACGTGACGGCCGAGCCCATCATGGCCGAGACGCTGCGCAATCTGTATGACGGCGTGCCGCTGGACGAGGTCTACAAGGCCGCCATCCTGGCCGCCCGCACCTTGATCGAGAAGGACCCCGGCTACTCGCAGGCCACCGCCCGCCTGTTGCTGCACACGATCCGCAAGGAAATCCTCGGCGAGGAAGTGCTGCAGGGTGATATGCAGCAGCGCTATGCCACCTACTTCCCCGGCTACATCGCCAAGGGCGTGCAGGCCGAGCTGCTGGACGAGCGCCTGCTGAAGGAATACGACCTGGCCAAGCTGGGCTCCGCGCTGAAGGCCGAACGCGACCTGCAGTTCGACTACCTGGGTCTGCAGACCCTGTACGACCGCTACTTCCTGCATATCGAAGACGCTCGCATCGAAATGCCCCAGGCCTTCTTCATGCGCGTGGCCATGGGCCTGGCGCTGCGCGAAGAGAACCGCGAAGCTCGCGCGATCGAGTTCTATGAAGTGCTGTCTAGCTTCGACTTCATGTCGAGCACCCCGACCCTGTTCAACTCCGGTACACGCCGCTCGCAGCTGTCGAGCTGCTACCTGACCACGGTCGGCGACGACCTGGAAGGCATTTACGAAGCGCTGAAAGAGAACGCGCTGCTGAGCAAGTTCGCTGGCGGTCTGGGCAATGACTGGACGCCGGTGCGCGCGCTGGGATCGCACATCAAGGGCACGAATGGCAAGTCGCAAGGCGTGGTGCCTTTCCTGAAGGTGGTCAACGACACGGCCGTGGCCGTGAACCAGGGCGGCAAGCGCAAGGGCGCGGTCTGCGCCTATCTGGAATCGTGGCACCTGGACATCGAAGAATTCCTGGAGCTGCGCAAGAACACCGGCGACGACCGCCGCCGCACGCACGACATGAACACCGCGAACTGGATCCCTGATCTGTTCATGCGCCGTGTCATGGAGGGTGGCGACTGGACGCTGTTCTCGCCGTCCACCTGCCCGGACCTGCACGACCTGTTCGGCAAGCCCTTCGAAGTGGCCTACACCGCCTACGAGGCCAAGGCCGACCGTGGCGAGATCAAGCTATTCAAGCGCATGCCCGCCAAGGACCTGTGGCGCAAGATGCTGTCGATGCTGTTCGAGACCGGCCACCCCTGGATCACGTTCAAGGACGCTTGCAATGTGCGCTCGCCGCAGCAGCATGTCGGCGTCGTGCACTCGTCGAACCTGTGCACCGAGATCACGCTGAACACCAACGACAGCGAGATCGCCGTCTGCAACCTCGGCTCGGTCAATCTGGTGCGCCATCTGCTGGCCGACGGCCAGATCGACCATGCCAAGCTGAAGAAGACCATCGCCACGGCGATGCGCATGCTCGACAACGTCATCGACATCAACTACTACGCGGTCAAGAAGGCGCGTGACTCGAATCTGCGCCACCGCCCGGTGGGTCTGGGCATCATGGGCTTCCAGGACGCGCTGTACACGCTGCGCACGCCCTACGCCTCGCAAGCGGCCGTCGAGTTCGCCGACCGATCGATGGAAGCCGTCTGCTACTACGCCTACTGGGCCTCGACCCAGCTGGCCGAAGAGCGCGGCCAGTACGAGACCTACAAGGGTTCGCTGTGGGACCGCGGCATCCTGCCGATCGACTCGATCGATCTGCTGGCCGAGGCCCGCGGCGGCTATGTCGATGTCGACCGCTCGACCAGCATGGACTGGGACGCGCTGCGGGCCCGTATCACGCAGTTCGGCATGCGCAACAGCAACTGCGTGGCGATCGCGCCGACGGCCACCATCTCCAACATCATCGGCGTGGACGCGTCCATCGAGCCCTGCTTCGGTAACCTCTCGGTCAAGTCGAATCTGTCCGGCGAGTTCACCGTCATCAACGAGTACCTGGTTCGCGACCTGAAGCGCCTGGGTCTGTGGGACGACGTGATGGTCATGGACCTGAAGCACTTCGACGGTTCGCTGCGCCGCATCGACCGCGCACCGGAAGAGCTGAAGTCGCTGTACGCCACGGCCTTCGAAGTCGAGACGCAGTGGCTGGTCGAAGCCGCCGCGCGCCGCCAGAAATGGATAGACCAGGCGCAGTCGCTCAATATCTATATGGCAGGTGCCTCGGGCAAGAAGCTGGACGAGACCTACAAGCTCGCCTGGACCCGCGGCCTGAAGACCACCTACTACCTGCGCACGATGGGCGCGACGCACGCGGAGAAGAGCACGGTCAAGGCCGGCCAGATGAACTCGGTGTCGAACAGCACGGCGGAAGTGGGCTCGTACTCGGCGCCGGTGGCGGCTGCCGATGCAGGCGTTGAAGCGATGCTCGGCGAGCCCGCGACCGACGTGAAGTTCTGCTCGATCGACAACCCAGACTGCGAGGCCTGCCAGTAAGCACGACGCATGCGTCTGGGTTGCGGTGAAGACTCATGTCGCGCAGCGACGTGATGTCGCAACCACAACCCGGATTGCGAAGCCTGCCAGTGATTTGAAGCGTGCCGAGCGAGCCGCGATGCCTCACTTTCTTGATGGCACATCGTGGCTTGTGCGGCGCTCTTGATTGACATCTTGTTGCACGCATCGCGTGTTGATGAGGCCTTCGAAGTGAACGTGAAAATCGGGTCCGCGAGACCAGGTCTGAAGGCCTCGCATCGCGGGCCTCTTTCGCTTCAACGTGATCCCGCAAATTGATCACGCAATTTCGATGCACACCAGCAACAGCGAAGTCGCTTTGATGTCAAGAAGTCCTTGGTGTTTGAACGCAACACTCAGATAATCCGCAACCATAGGAAGTCCACCATGTTGGTTTGGGAAGAAGAATTTAAGCCCTCTCAAAGTCTCAATGCGTTGAACGCAGCGAGCGAGCCCAGCGCACCGCGCGTGGCCGCATCGGCGTCTGCAAATGCAGCCTTCACTGCCGACGCAAACACACCGGTCCCCACCATCTCCACCGTCCTCGCCCCCGCATCGAACGCAGCCACCGTGGCACCCGTTCAGCGCCGCGTCAATGCGGCCGACAAGCGCATCATCAACGGCCAGACGGACGTTAATCAGCTGGTCCCGTTCAAGTACAAATGGGCCTGGGAGAAGTACCTCGCCACTTGCGCCAATCACTGGATGCCGCAAGAGGTGAACATGTCGCGCGACATCGCGCTCTGGAAGGACCCGAACGGTCTGAGCGAAGACGAGCGCCGCATCATCAAGCGCAATCTCGGCTTCTTCGTCACCGCCGATTCGCTGGCCGCCAACAACATCGTGCTGGGCACCTACCGCCACATCACCGCGCCCGAGTGCCGCCAGTTCCTGCTGCGCCAGGCCTTTGAAGAAGCGATCCACACGCACGCTTACCAATACATCGTCGAGTCGTTGGGTCTGGACGAGTCCGAGATCTTCAACGCCTACAACGAAGTCAAGTCGATACGCGACAAGGACGAGTTCCTGATCCCCTTCATCGGCGCGATCATGGACCCGCACTTCAACACCGGCACGCCCGAGAACGACCAGACGCTGCTGAAGAGCCTGATCGTCTTCGCCTGCCTGATGGAGGGCCTGTTCTTCTACGTCGGCTTCACGCAGATCCTGGCCATGGGTCGACAGAACAAGATGACCGGTGCAGCCGAGCAGTACCAGTACATCCTGCGCGACGAATCGATGCACTGCAACTTCGGCATCGACCTGATCAACCAGCTGAAGGCCGAGAACCCGCATCTGTGGACGGCGGCGTTCAAGGCCGAAATCAAGGCGCTGTTCCTTCAGGCCGTGGAGCTTGAGTACCGATATGCCGAGGACACCATGCCGCGTGGCGTGCTGGGCCTCAATGCGTCGATGTTCAAGGGCTATCTGCGCTACATCGCCAACCGCCGCGCGACCCAGATCGGTCTGGAAGAGCTGTTCCCGAATGAAGAGAACCCCTTCCCCTGGATGAGTGAAATGATCGACCTGAAGAAGGAGCGCAATTTCTTTGAAACCCGCGTCATCGAGTATCAATCCGGTGGCGCACTCTCGTGGGACTGAGGCACTGAACAGCGCGGCGCTTTCAGCAATTCAAGAACACGAGATCAAGCAGTACGAAAGATAGATTGGCAAGACAGATCAGCAATGCCGTAGAAGCATTGCGCTTGTGTCTTGCGACCCCATTCACCGCACCGGGGCGCCCCTCCTGGGCAGACTTTCGGGTGGTGGATAACTGCATCGAGCCGAGCTAGATCGACTCGGGCAGTGCTCTTTTAACTTGATCAAGGAGATTGAAATGGCAACTGCAAAGAAAGCGCCGGCCAAGAAGGCCGCACCCGCAAAGAAGGCCGCAGCGAAGAAAGCTGCACCGGCAAAGGCCGCGGCACCCGCCAAGAAGCCCCCGGTGAAGAAGGCGGCACCTGCCAAGAAGGCAGCCGCTCCGGCGAAGAAGGCAGCACCGGCGAAGAAGGCCGCTGCACCCGCGAAGAAGGCAGCCGCTCCGGCCAAGAAGGCCGCCGCACCTGCGAAGAAGGCAGCAGCTCCGGCCAAGAAGGCCGCTGCACCTGCGAAGAAGGCAGCAGCTCCGGCCAAGAAGGCCGCTGCACCTGCGAAGAAGGCTGCAGCCCCGGCCAAGAAGGCCGCTGCACCCGTCAAGAAGGTTGCTGCCAAGAAGTCCAGCGCTGCTGCTCCGAAGCCTGCTGCAAAGCCGGCCGCCAAGAAGGCTGCGAAGAAGCCTGCTGCAAAGAAAAGTGGCCCTGCCCCTGCGGCCCCTGCTCCTGCTGCTGCCAAGCCTGCCGCGGCTCCCGCGTCGTCTGCCAAGACCGCACTGAGCCCGCAAGCTGCCTGGCCTTTCCCGACCGGCAACAAGCCGTAAGGACAGGTCTCGCGACAGTCAAAACCCGGCCTCGGCCGGGTTTTTTTATGGCCGCCAGCGCCGGTCTCTTCCCGCAACAATCGTGTTCGGAGAGGGGAAACCCCTGATGCGCGGCCCTGCCATTTTGAGCGGCGCAAATATACAATCGCAAACGTTTGCGTTTATAGTGGCGCGGGCGCCATTCAAGCCACAGGCCTCTTCACTTTGTCATCTATTGCATGAGCACCATCAAGGACGTTGCAGCACGAGCAGGGGTGTCGTTCACCACGGTCTCGCACGTCTTGAACGGCACGCGACCGGTCAGTGAATCGGCGCGGGCGCGGGTGCAGCAGGCGGTGGCCGATCTGGGCTACTTCCCGAGCGCAGTGGCGCGCTCGCTGAAGACCAGTGAGACCCACATCATCGGCGTGCTGGTACCCAACGTCACCAACCCTTTTTTCGCCGAGCTGACCCGCGGCGTCGAGGACTGCGCCCACCAGGCCGGCTACTCGGTCTTCCTGTGCAATTGCGATGACAACCCGGGCCGCCAATCGCGCTATCTGCAGACCCTGGTCGAGCGCCGCGTGGACGGCATGCTGCTGGCCTCGGCCGGTGGCGCGGAGTCGCTGCCGCACGGCTGGGCGGCCTATGGCATGCCCTCGGTGATCGTCGACCGGCGCATGCCCGGTGTCGAGGCCGATCTGGTGCGCATCGACAACCAGGCCGGCGCGCGGCTGGCGGTCGAGCATCTGCTGAGCTTGGGTCATCGCAAGATTGCCTGCATCAGCGGCCCCGAATCATTCGAGGTCAGCAATTCGCGCGAGGTCGGATGGCGCCAGGCGCTTCTCGCTGCCGGCATCGCGCCCCAGGACTCCTGGCTGGAACGCGGCGACTTCAGCAGCTCCTCGGGCTATGCCGCCGGCCGGCGCCTGTTCGAGCGCAACGAGGTCAGTGCCGTGTTTGCCAGCAATGACCTGATGGCCCTGGGCGTGCTGCGTGCCGCCGCCGAGTGTGGTCTGGCCGTGCCCAGCGCGGTATCGGTGATAGGCTTTGACGGCATTGATCTCGGCGCTTATTCCTTCCCGGCACTGACGACGGTGGGTTACTCGATACGCAAGCTCGGCGAGCGTGCGGCCAGCATGCTGATGCAGCGCATCGAGTCGCCGACCCATGCCACGCAGGAACTGGTGCTGGCGCCGGAGCTGATGCTCAGAGAATCCACCGCCGCAGTGCGGCACTATTGATTGATCAAACCCATACCTCGGGAGTCCTTGATGAACCACTTTCTGCCTTCCTCCAAGCCCCTGCTGGCGGGATTCGCCCTGATAGCCGCGTGCACCCAGGCGATGGCCCAGGCCGACCCGGCCGTGGTGTTCGACATGGGTGGCAAGTTCGACAAGTCCTTCAACCAGTCGGCCTACGAGGGTGCCGAGGCCTACAAGAAGGCCACCGGCAAGAAGTACGCCGAGTTCACGATGACCAATGAGGGCCAGCGTGAGCAGGCACTGCAGAAGCTGGCGCAGAGCGGCAAGAACCCGATCGTGACGGTGGGCTTCGGCGGCGCGGCCTCGATGGAAAAGGTGGCACCGCTGTTCGCCAAGACGCAGTTCTACATCATCGACATGGTGGTCGAGAAACCCAATGTGAAGTCCATTGTGTTCCGCGAGCAGGAGGGCTCCTTCCTCGTCGGCGCGCTGGCGGCCTTGAAGTCGACCACCGGCAATGTCGGCTTTGTCGGCGGCATGGATATCCCGCTGATTCGCCGCTTCGCCTGCGGTTATGAGCAGGGCGCCAAGTTCGTGAATCCCAAGGCCGAGGTGTTCTCGAACATGACCGGCACCACGCCCGCGGCCTGGAACGATCCGACCAAGGGCGGCGAACTGGCCCGCTCGCAGATGGACCGCGGCGCCGACGTGATCTTTGCGGCGGCAGGCGGCACCGGCATGGGCGTGTTTCAGGCCGTCAAGGACGCGAAGAAGTTCGCCATCGGCGTGGACAGCAACCAGAACTATGTGCACCCGGGCACCATCCTGACCTCGATGGTCAAGCGCGTCGATGTGGCGGTGCAGAACGCCTTCAATGATGGCGCCAAGGGCGCACCCGGCGCCGGCATCACCTCGCTGGGTCTGAAGGAGGGCGGCATCGACTGGGCCCTGGACCAGCACAACCGCGCGCTGATCACCAAGGCGATGGAGGAGCGTGTGAACCAGATCAAGGCCGACATCGTCAGCGGCAAGATCAAGGTCATCGACTACATGGCCAAGAACGAGTGCAAGTGAGTTTTTCGCCCATTCACCAGGGTCTTTGATGAGCGGCGAACCCTCCGGCGGCTACGCGGTCGAAATGCTTGGCATCACCAAGCGTTTCGGCACCGTGCTGGCCAATGACCAGATCGAGCTGAAGATCGCCGCCGGCACCATCCATGGCGTCGTCGGCGAGAACGGCGCGGGCAAGTCGACCTTGATGTCCATCCTCTACGGCTTCTACCAGGCCGACGAGGGCGAGATCCGCTTGCAAGGCAAGCCGGTGCAGATACGCAGCAGCACCGAGGCGATTGCGCAGGGCGTGGGCATGGTGCACCAGCACTTCATGCTGGTCGAGCCGCTGAGCGCGCTGGAGAACATCCTGCTTGGCGCCGAGGACGGCTGGCTGCTGGCCAAGGCGCGTCAGAAGGCCGAGGCGCGACTCAAGACCCTGATGGAGACCCACCATCTGCCGGTGGACCTGCACAAGCTGGTCGAGGCGATGCCGGTCGGCGAGCAGCAGCGGCTGGAGATTCTGAAGGCCCTGTTCCGCCGCGCCCGCATCCTGATCCTGGACGAGCCCACCGGCGTGCTGACGCCGCAGGAGGCAGCCCAGCTGTTCACCATCCTGCGCGAGCTTCGCGCCCAGGGCGTGACCGTGGTGCTGATCACGCACAAGCTGCAGGAGATCATGGACGTGACGGACAACGTCACCGTGATGCGCGCCGGCCGCGTGGTCGCGCAGCGCCGCACGCAGGACACCAGCCGCGAAGAGCTAGCCGAGCTGATGATTGGCCGGCCGGTGCTGCTGCAAGTCGATAAAGGCGCCAAGCCTGCAGCCGACAGCGCGGTGCGCCTGGCCGTCAAGAACCTGCGCTATCACGATGCCCGCGGCGTCGAGCGGCTGAAGGGCCTGGAGTTTGAGTTGCGCGCGGGCGAGATCCTGGGCATTGCCGGGGTGTCGGGCAATGGCCAGACCGAGTTGCTGGCCGTGCTGGCCGGCCTGCTCAAACCGAGCGCCGGCGAACTGCAGCTGAACACGCGCGGTGCGCAACGCCGCTTCGATGCCAGGCAATGGCTGCCGGCCTCCGAGCTGCGCGCCTTCGGCTGCGGCCATGTGCCGGAAGACCGGCTGGGCGAGGGCGTGATCAAGAACTTCAGCATGCAGGAGTCAGCCATCCTCGGCTTCCACCAGGACGCCGAACTGGGCGGCTGGGCCTGGCTGAGCCCGAAGCGCATCCGCGAACGCACCTTGCGCCTGATCGAGGCCTTTGATGTGCGGCCCGTGCTGCCCAGCCTGCGCACGGCGGACATGTCGGGCGGCAACCAGCAGAAGCTGGTGATCGCGCGCGAGATGGCGCGCCAGCCCGAGGTCTTGCTGGTCGGCCAGCCGACGCGCGGTGTCGATCTGGGCGCGATCGAGCGCATCTACCGCGAGCTGATCAAGGCGCGCGACGCCGGTGCGGCCATCCTGCTGGTGTCGGTCGAGCTGGAAGAGATCTTCGCGCTGACCGACCGCATCATGGTCATGAATGGCGGCGGCATCACCGGCATCGTCGAGACCGCTCAATCCAGTGCCAAGGACATCGGCATGCTGATGACGGCAGAAAGGGCTGCAGCATGAGCGAAGCCGCAAGCAGCTTGCCGGCGCCGGCAGCCAAGCCAAAGCCCGTCACCAACAAAATGCCCTGGTGGATGAATGGCCTGGCCATTCCCGGCGTGCAACTGCTACTGGCCCTGGCCGTGGCCTCGCTGGTCGTGCTGGGCGTGGGCGAGAGCCCCTTCGCCACCCTGAAGGTGATGCTGATCGGTGCGCTCGATCCGCAGGCCGGGCTGTCATCGACGCTGTACTACGCCACCAGCCTGATCTTCACCGGCCTGGCCGTGACCGTGGCCTTTCACGCCGGTCTCTTCAATATTGGCGGTGAGGGCCAGGCCTACTTCGCCGGCCTTGGCGTGGCGCTGGCCTGCTTGTGGCTCGACGGCACGCTCAGCGCACCGCTGATGTTCCTGGTGGCCATCCTGTCGGCAGTGCTGTTCGGTGCCGCCTGGGCCTTTGTGCCGGCCTATCTGCAGGCACGGCGGGGCGCCCACGTGGTCGTCACCACCATCATGTTCAACTACATTGCCGCCGGCCTGCTGAACTACATGCTGGCCGGGCCGATCCGTTCGCAAGACGGCATGGCGATCGAGACCCGACCGTTTGCCGAGGCGGCCCTGCTGCCCAAGGCACAGCCCTGGCTGCAGTCGCTGGGCATCGAGGTCGGCCCGTCCTATCTGAATCTGTCGCTGCTGGTCGCGCTGATCTGCGTCGGCCTGGTCTGGTGGCTGCTCTGGTATACGCGGCTGGGCTATGCGCTGCGCACCTATGGCCAGAACCCGCGCGCTGCCAAGTACGCGGGACTGTCGGCCACTTCGATGATCGTCATCGCGATGCTGATCTCGGGTGCCCTGGCCGGGCTGATGGCCGTCAACGACGTCTACGGTGCCCAGGGCCGGCTGGTGCTGAACTACACCGGGGGCATGGGTTTTCTGGGCATTGCCGTGGCGCTGATGGGCCGCAACCATCCACTGGGCGTGCTGGCCTCGGCCCTGCTGTTCGGCGCGCTGTACCAGGGCAGCACCGATCTGCAGCTGGAGTTTCCGCGCATCAGCCCCGAGCTGATCCTGGTCATCCAGGGCCTGGTGGTGTTCTTCGCCGCCGCGCTGGACCGCCTGGTGCGTGACCCGATGGAGCGCTGGTATCTGCAGCGCCAACTCAAGAACGCGGCCCGCTGAAATGAAACCCCCACGCTCACTTCATTCGCTGCCCCCGAAGGGGGCGCTCAATCCCTACGGAACGGCCGGGCGGCACTGAGGCGATCATGGAAGACCTCATCCTCAATCTCTTCAGCATTCTGGCCTCGACCATTCGACTGGCCACACCGCTGATTCTCGCGGCCATGGGCGGCATCCTTGCGGAGCGCTCCGGCACCGTGGATATTGGCCTCGAAGGCAAGATGCTGGTCGGCGCCTTTGCGGCGGCCACCGTGGCCAGCCTGGTGCAGTCGCCCTGGCTGGGTCTGGCCGCCGGCATGGTGGTGGCCGTCGCGATGAGCCTGCTGCATGGCGTGGCAACGATTCGCTACAAGGGCGACCATGTGGTCTCCGGCATGGCGCTGAACTTCCTTGCCTCGGGTCTGACCCTGGTGCTGGGCCAGGCCTGGTTCGAGCAGGGCGGGCAGACACCCATGCTCGGCAACGAGCAGCGCTTCACGCCCATCGTTCTGCCCGGCGCCGACTATCTGGCCGCCCACGTGCCGGTGCTGGGCTCGTTCTACAAGACCGTGCTGTCGGGTCACACCATCCTCGTCTATCTGGCCTTTGTGATCGTCGCGGCGATGGTCTTCCTGCTCGGGCAAACACGCTTCGGCCTGCGCCTGCGCGCCGTCGGCGAGGAGCCGAATGCAGTAGATACCGCCGGCATCTCGGTGCCACTCTTGCGCTACCAGGCGCTGATCGGCACGGGCCTGCTGTGCGGCATGGCCGGCGCCTATTACTCGATGTCGCAGAATGCCGCCTTTGCGCGCGAGATGACGGCCGGTGGCGGCTATATCGCGCTGGCGGCCATGATCTTCGGCAAATGGCGCCCGGTGTCGGCCATGCTGGCTTGCCTGCTGTTTGGCCTGCTGACCGCGTTGGAGGCGCGGCTGCAGGGGCAGAGCCTGCCCTGGGTGGGGGAGGTACCGACCCAGGTGTTCCAGGTCCTGCCCTATGTGCTGACGGTGATATTGCTGGCCGGCTTCATTGGCAAGGCCGTGCCACCCAAGGCCGTGGGTCGGCCCTACGTCAAAGAACGTTGATTTCAGACAGAACAACAACCATGGCAATCATCAACATAGGTTCGATCAACGTCGATCACAGCTACCAGCTGAAGCGCTTTTTGCAGCCCGGCGAGACGGCCAGCTGCGAGCACTATCTGCGCGGCCTGGGCGGCAAGGGCATGAACCAGTCGATCGCGCTGCAGCGGGCCGGCGCCGAGGTGGTGCACCTGGGCGCGATCGGCCGTGACGACGCCTGGGTGCGCAACGCCATCAGCGCGGCCGGCATCTCGCTGCAGGACGTGTTCGAGACCGGCGCCGACACCGGCCACGCCATCATCCAGATCGACGCTCAAGGCGAGAACTGCATCCTGCTCTACCAGGGCGCCAACCATGCGCTGGCCGAGGCCGATGTGGCCGGCGTGCTGCAGCGCTACCCCGATCACCGCTGGGTGCTGACGCAGAACGAGACCAATGTCGTGGCCCAGACGATTCACCTGGCCGCTGCGGCCGGCCGCAAGGTGGCCTTCAATCCGGCTCCATGCGATCCCGCGCTGGCGCAGCTGCCGCTGGAGCAACTGGCCCTGCTGCTGGTCAATGAGGTCGAGGTCTGCCAGCTCAGTGGCCAGAGCGATCTGAGCGCCGCCTATGCCGCGCTGCGCCAGCGCTGCCCCGACACCCTGGTCGTCGTGACCCTGGGCGCCGAGGGCCTGTGGGCCGCGCAGGGCCGGGAGCAGTGGCAGGTGCCCAGCTACCCGACCCAGGTGGTGGACACCACCGGCGCCGGCGACACCATCACCGGCTATCTGCTGGCCGGCCTCGATGAGGGCATGGCCGTCGAGCCCGCTTTGCATCTGGCGGCCAAGGCCGCGGCCATCACCGTGTCGCGGCGCGGTGCGGCGGCCTCCATTCCGCAGCGTTCAGAATTGTCTTGATCCCTACACAAGGAACCCCCATGAGCACCAAGCACACGATGATCATCGACACCGACCCTGGCGTCGATGATGCGCTGGCCCTGATGCTGGCCGCCTACAGCCCCGAGATCGAGCTGCTGGGCCTGACGACGATCTTTGGCAACGTCAGCGTCGAGCAGGCGACCAAGAACGCCGGTTTCCTGGTCTCGCTGATGCCCAAGGCCGTGCCGGTGGCCCAGGGCGCGGCCACGCCGCTGGTCAATGACCTGCACCCCTATCCCGACTTCGTCCATGGCAAGAACGGCTTTGGCGACATCGATGTCGCCTACCCCGCCGACTTCACGCCGGACCCGCGCTCGGCCGCCCAGTTCATCGTCGACCAGATCAATGCCCGCCCCGGCGAGGTGACCCTGGTGCCGGTGGGCCCGCTGACCAATATCGCGCTGGCCCTGCACCTGGACCCCAGCATCAAGACCAAGGTCAAGCAGGTCGTGATCATGGGCGGCGCGGTCTATCGCGGCGGCAATGTCTCGCCGGCGGCCGAAGCCAATATCTGGAACGACGTACACGCCGCACAGGTGGTGTTTGCCGCCGACTGGCCCATCGTCATGGTCGGCCTGGATGTCACCCACCAGACGGTGATGCCCGAGACGCGCATGAACGCGCTGTGCGCCAACTCGCCCAAGGTCGGCGGCTTCCTCGCCAAGATCTGCGAGTTCTACGCCAACTTCTATCGCAACACGGCCGGCTTCGACGGCTTCTGCGTTCATGACCCGGCGACCGTTGTGCAGGTGCTGCGCCCCGACCTGTTCGGCACCGAACGCGGCCAGATCGAGGTCGTCACCGAGGGCCTGGCCCTGGGCAAGACGCTGTTCGGCCCGGCCGGCTTCATGTATGCCGAACCCGGCTGGGGCAAGCGCACCAATGTCGAGGTCTGCACGACCGTGGACAGCGAGGGTGTGCTGAAGTTCATCGAAGACGTGATCAGGACCGCGCCCTGAGCCGTCAGCTCGCGTACCGCCAATTCCAGTTCGGAGCCATCATGTCGAATCCCTTCCCCGTCGCCACCGTTGACCTGCGCGACTACCGCAGCAATGACCCGGCGCGCAAGCAGCGCTTCATCCAGACCCTGGGCGATTCGTTCTCGGGCATAGGCTTTGCCGTCGTCACCGGCCACGACCTTGACGACTCACTGCAGAACCGCCTGTTCCAGCAGGTCGAGGACTACTTCAAACTGCCGGTCGAGACCAAGAAGGCGCACGAGGTGCCGGGTCTGAAGGGCCAGCGCGGCTACAGCGCCTTCGGCACCGAGGTGGCCAAGTCGGAGCAGGTGGCCGACATGAAGGAGTTCTGGCAGCACGGCCAGACGCATGCGGCCACCGATGCGCTGCATGGCAGCGAACCCGGCAATGTGGCGGTGGCCGAGTTGCCCGACTTCACGCCCACGCTCAAGCAGGTCTATGAGGCGCTGGAGGCCAGCGGCCGCGATCTGCTGCGCGGCATCGCCGTCTATCTGAACCTGCCCGAAGACTATTTCGACGCCAAGATCACGGGCGGCAGCAGCATCCTGCGCGCCATCCACTACCCGCCGATCACGCAGGAACCGGACAGCGCCGTGCGCGCCGCCGCCCACGAGGACATCAACCTGATCACCCTGCTGATGGGCGCCTCGGCCTCGGGCCTGGAGGTGCTGACCAAGGCCGGCGAGTGGCTGGCCATACAGGCGCCCCCGGGCTACATCACCATCAATGTCGGCGACATGCTGCAGCGCCTGACCAACAAGCGCCTGGTGTCCACCACCCACCGCGTTGTCAATCCGCCGCGCGAGCTGTGGCATACCTCGCGCTACTCGGTGCCCTTCTTCCTGCATCCGCGGCCGGAGATGGACCTGAGCTGCCTGGACAGCTGCGTTGACGCGGCCCATCCGAAGCAGTTCGACAGCATCACCGCCGGTGCCTATCTGGCCGAGCGGCTGGATGAAATACGCGCCGAAAAGCGCGCAGAGAAAGCCAAGGCCTGAAAGAGATGAGCACCGAGCAGTACCTGATCCTCTCGCCGCGCTGGGTCGTGCCCATGGAGGGCGCGCAGCCTGTGCTGACCGGGCACAGCGTCGTGTTGCTGGCCGAGCGCATCGTCGCGGTGCTGCCGACTGACCAGGCCCGCGCCCAGTACGGCGCCCAGGCCGAGGAGGTGCTGCTGCCCGAGCAGGTGCTGATCCCCGGCTTCATCAATATGCATGCGCATTCGGCGATGACCTTGCTGCGTGGCGTGGCCGATGACCGCGACCTGATGGACTGGCTGGAGAACGCGATCTGGCCGATCGAGCGCGCCTTCATGGGCCCGGAGTTCGTCTATGACGGCACGCGGCTGGCGGCGGTGGAGTCGCTGCGCGGCGGCATCACCTATACCAATGACATGTACTTCTACCCGGTCGATGGCGCCCGTGCGGCCATCGATGTGGGCATGCGCCTGGGCACCTCGATCAATGTGCTGGAGTTTCCGACGCCCTACGCGGCCAATGCGCAGGAGTACATTGCCCGCGGGCTGGAAGCCCATGCCCAGTTCAAGAGCCATCCGCTGATTGATGTCACGATCGCCCCGCATGCCCCGTACACGGTGAGCGATGCGACGTTCCTGCAACTGGGCCAGATGTGTCAGGACCTGGGCCTGCGCATGCACTGCCATGTGCACGAGACGCAGGTCGAGGTGGACGGCGGCCTCAAGGAGCACGGCATGCGTCCGCTGGCGCGGCTGGACAAGCTAGGCCTCTTGAACGAGCGCTTCCAGGCCGTCCACATGGTGGCGCTCGATCAATCCGACCGCGAGCTGTGTGCCGCGCGCGGCCTGCACCTGCTGCACAACCCGTCCTCAAACATGAAGCTGGGCTCGGGCATCAGCCCGGTCCAGGCGGTGCAAGACCTGGGCGTCAATGTGGCGCTGGGCACCGATGGCGCAGCGTCCAACAACCGGCTCGACATGTTCACCGAGATGCGCGCCGCGGCGTTGCTGGCCAAGGTCGACAACCACGCGCCGCGCGCCGTGCCGGCCTACAAGGCGCTGGAGATGGCGACCCTGGCCGGAGCCCGTGCGCTGGGCCGGGCCCATGAACTGGGTTCGATCGCGGCCGGCAAGCTGGCGGATCTGACCGCTGTGGACCTGAGCTCACCCGAGTGCCAGCCGGTGTTCGACCCGATCTCGCAACTGGTCTATGCGGCCGGCCGCGAGCATGTCAGCGATGTCTGGGTCGGTGGCCGGCGCGTGCTGAACTCTCGTCAGCTGACGACGGTGGATGTGCAGGAAGTCAGTGCCAAGGCCCGGCAGTGGGGCGAGCGCATTCTCGCCCGCTGAACCCTTCTTCCTAAGGGTAGAACACTTCGACGGTGTAGCCGACCAGTCGCGTGTCACCGGCGCGCACCTGGGTCTGCAGGCTCAGCTCGCTGCGAGCCGCGATGGTGCCGATGGGATTGCCAACTGCAGGGGCGCTGGCGGCGAAGTCTGCCGGACTCAGCACCTTGCGCACCAGCAGGGCGCCAGCCGAGTCGCTGAGGCTCAGTTCGAACGAGGGCAGGGCCAGCGCGGCATCGGCGCGGTTGCGCAGGGTCACGGCCAGGCGGTAGGCACCGGCCTCGTTGGGCGCGCGGGTCAGCGAACTGCCCTCGACGCTGAGCGCCTCGATGCGCTGCAGCGGCCGGATCTCGCAACTCAAGACCTGACACATCTGCTTCAGCGGCCCGGCCAGTGCCGGTTGCAGGGTGGCCAGTGCATTGCGGAAGTGGAACAGTGCCTGCAGGGCCAGCAGCAGTGCCAGCAGCAGGCCCGCGCCGCCCCAGATCAGGCCTTGCCTGGCAGTCATCGGCGTGCGCACCTTGGCGGCATCGCGGACAAAGGTCGGCACATGTGGGGAGTCTTCGGGATCGGCTGCGAGCCCGGTGATATCCGGCGCGCCCATGCGCTCGTCCGAGACCGGGGCGAAGTCGGCGGTGGCGGGCTCGGGCGGCAGCTCGGATGGCGGCCAGGGCTGCGAACTCGCGAAACGGCGCGGCGGGGTCTCGTCGCCAGGCACGCTCGGCGCCATGCTGCCGTCATCGCCCTCGCGCATCTCCCAGGTTGCCTCCTCGGGCGGCAGCGATGAGGCCGCGGATGCCTCATCCTCTTCCGGCTCGGGGGTCGGGTATTGCTGCCCGTAGCCGGTCTCGTCCAGCGCGATGTCCAGCGGCTCCGGTTCGGCCTGCGGCTCGGGTGGACGGGGCCAGGGCGGCGGCGCCTCGCGCTCCAGATCGAACAGCTGCTCGCGGGCGTCAAACACCTCGGCGCAGCGGCCGCAGCGCACCCAACCTTCGGAGACTTTCAGCTGGTCCTGCACGACCCGGAAAACGGTGCCGCAGGCAGTGCAACGGGTGGCAAGACTCATGCGGGAATCATGCCATGGAGAAGGCTTAATTCCGCTGAGCGGTCATCAAAATCCAGCCCTCTTCCGAGTCGCTGACCTCAAGCTTGAGCCAGGGCTCATAAGCGGCCTTCAGCTCATCGGCCTGGCGCTCCAGAATGCCGGCCAGCACCAGATGGCCACCGGCCGCGAGGTGATTGCACAGCAGCGGCGCGAGCAGCTTCAGCGGCGTGGCCAGGATGTTGGCCAGCACCAGCGGATACGTTCCACTGGCCTTGTCGGGCAGCCCGACCGTCAGCGTTACGCCATTCGCCGCGGCATTGGCGTGCGAGGAGGTCACGGCCGCCGGATCGATGTCCACTGCATCGATATTGCGGGCGCCGAACAGCGCCGCGCCAATGGCCAGAATTCCGGAGCCGCAGCCGTAGTCCAGCACGCGGTCCCAGCCCGGGGCCAGGTCGGCATGGCGGGCAATCCAGCGCAGGCACATGCGCGTGGTCGGGTGCGTGCCCGTGCCGAAGGCCAGGCCCGGATCCAGCCGCATGATCTGCTCGGCCTGGGCAGGGGCCTCGTGCCAGGACGGCACGATCCAGAAGGTCTCGGTGATCTCGACCGGCGCGAACTGCGACTGCGTCAGCCGCACCCAGTCCTGCTCCGGTACTTCCTGGATCGCCTGCACATGCACATTGCCGGCCCACTCCTGGGCCAGCAGCAGGGTGGCGGCATCGGTGGCCGAGGCCTCGTCCGGGTAGAGCGCGCGCAGCACGGAGCGCTGCCAGCCGCCCGTGGGCACCGGCATGCCGGGCTCGCCGAACAGGGCCTGCTCGGCGGGCGTGTCGGCATCGGCGTCTTCGACCGAAACCGACAGGGCGTCCAACTCCACCAGCGCGTCGCTGACGTTCTCAACGTCGTCTTCACGCGAGATCAAGACGAGTTCAAACATCGCGGGGGTTTTCGACTCTGACATCAGCGCTTGTGCTGGCTCATCCAGCCTTCCAGGTAGTGGATGCTGGTACCGCCCTCGATGAACTTGGCGTCCACCATCAGCTCGCGGTGCAGCGGAATATTGGTCAGGATGCCTTCGACCACGGTTTCGGACAGGGCAATGCGCATGCGTGCCAGTGCCTGGTCGCGGGTGTCGCCGTGGGCGATGATCTTGCCGATCATCGAGTCGTAGTTCGGCGGCACGTAGTAGTTGGTGTAAGCGTGCGAGTCGACTCGAATGCCGGGGCCACCGGGCGGGTGCCACATCGTGATACGACCGGGCGAGGGGGTGAACTTGTACGGATCCTCGGCATTGACGCGGCATTCGATCGCATGGCCGCGCATGACGATATTGCGCTGCGCAAACGGCAGCTTCTCGCCAGCGGCAATGCGGATCTGCATCTGCACGATGTCGATGCCGGTCACCAGCTCGGTCACCGGATGCTCGACCTGCACGCGGGTGTTCATCTCGATGAAGTAGAACTCGCCGTTCTCGTACAGGAACTCGAAGGTGCCGGCACCGCGATAGCCCATGCGCTTGCAGGCGGCGGCGCAGCGGTCGCCGATCTTCTCGATCACGCGGCGGGGGATGCCCGGCGCCGGTGCTTCCTCGATGATCTTCTGGTGGCGGCGCTGCATCGAGCAGTCGCGCTCGCCCAGCCAGACGGCGTTCTTGTGGGTGTCGGCGAGGATCTGGATCTCCACATGGCGTGGGTTCTCCAGGAACTTCTCCATATAGACCTCGGGATTGCCGAAGGCCGCACCGGCCTCCGCCTTGGTCGTCTGCACTGCGTTGATCAGGGCCGCCTCGGTGTGGACCACGCGCATGCCGCGTCCGCCGCCACCGCCGGCTGCCTTGATGATGACGGGATAGCCCACCGCACGCCCCTGGCGGATGATTTCCTTGGGGTCGTCGGGCAGGGCGCCTTCGGAGCCGGGCACGCAGGGCACGCCGGCCTTGATCATCGCCTGCTTGGCCGAGACCTTGTCGCCCATCAGCCGGATCGACTCGGAGGTCGGGCCGATGAAGGTGAAGCCGGAGTTCTCGACCCGCTCGGCGAAGTCGGCGTTCTCCGACAGAAAACCGTAGCCCGGGTGTATGGCCTCGGCATCGGTCACCTCGGCGGTGGCGATGATGGCCGGCATGCTCAGATAGCTCTGGGCCGAAGCGGCCGGGCCGATGCAGACGGCCTCATCGGCCAGCTTCACGTATTTGGCGTCGCGGTCGGCCTCGGAGTAGACGACCACCGACTTGATGCCCATCTCGCGACAGGCGCGCTGGATTCTCAGCGCTATCTCGCCTCGATTGGCGATCAGGATCTTTTTAAACATCGGTCTTCAATCACTCGATGATGAATAGCGGCTGGCCAAACTCGATCGCCTGGCCGTTCTCGCACAGGATCTGCGTGATCGTGCCGGCGCGGTCGGCATCAATCTCGTTCATGATCTTCATCGCCTCGATGATGCACACCGCATCGCCTTCCTTGACCTGGCTGCCGATCTCGACAAAGGGCTTGGAGCCGGGATTGGACGAGCGATAGAAGGTGCCCACCATGGGCGACTTCACGATATGGCCGGTTTCCACCGGAGCGGCAGGGGTCGCGACCGGTGCCGCTGCCGCCACCGATGCCGCTGCGGGCGCGTAAGCCATGGTCTGGGGCGCCTGCTGCTGCACATAGGGCATGGCCTGGCCGCCCTCGGACTTGACGATGCGCACCTTGCCTTCGGCTTCGGTGATCTCCAGTTCGGAGATGTTCGATTCGGACACCAGGTCGATCAGGGTCTTGAGCTTGCGCAGATCCATAGGTTTTCTCCAACGGACATATTGTTATGGGGATGGGTGCCGGCCGTGCCGTAGCCCTGGACTCTAGCTTGCGCTGGAGGCGGCCGTGGCTAGGGAATGCGCGAGCGCGTAGTCCAGGGCAAGCCGGTAGCCGGCCGGGCCCAGACCGCAGATCACGCCTACGGCCAGTTCGGAAAAGAACGAGTGGTGGCGGAACGCCTCTCGTTTGTGGATATTGGAAAGATGGACTTCGACAAAGGGCAGGGCCACCGCGGCCAGGGCGTCGCGCAGGGCCACGCTGGTGTGGGTGTAGCCGGCCGGATTGATGATGATGAAGGCCGTGCCGTCGCTTCGCGCTGCCTGCACGCGGTCGATCAAGGCGCCTTCATGGTTGCTTTGAAAGCAATCCAGTTTGGCGCCCGCATCTTCGGCGATCTTCGTCAAATCAGCATTGATTTGCTCCAATGTCACCGCACCATAGACCCCTGGCTCACGAACGCCCAAGAGGTTCAGATTGGGACCATGGATGACAAGAAGCTGTTTCAAACTGGGCTGGGACCCGGGAATTCCGGTGATCCTGAAGCGGAAAGGCGGAAGTTTAAGCGTTTTAGGCTCAGATCGCCAATTCGGCCTGCAAAGAAAAGAATTGACAGATCAGGATGACCACTCGGCCGCTTTTGCCGCCAGTTCATCGTAGTGGCTGCCGCCCAGCTTGCGCCACAGGGGTTTGCCCGTGCGGCCGATGACCACGGTGTAGGGCAGGCCGCCCTGCTTGTTGCCCAGCGCCCGGCCCAGGTCGGTACCCTCCAGGCCGGCCAGGCCGATTGGAAAGCTGATTTTCACTTTTTGCAGAAACTCGCGCACCGGCGTCGGGCCGTCGATCGCCAGGCCGACAACCTGCCAGCCCTGTTTGGCAAAGTCTTGCTGGAAACGGTCCAGGTCCGGCATCTCCTTGACGCAGGGCGCGCACCAGGTGGCCCAGAAATTGATCAACAGCGGCTTGCCGCGGAGGTCGGCCATCTTCAGTTCGCCGCCATCGGGCCGGGTGAAGCTGGCGGTCCAGAGAGCGCTCAAATCGTCGCCATCGGACGTTTGCGGCGGCGTGGCCGATTCCACCGGCGTTGCCTGCCGGCGCCAGGCCCAGCCCGCGCCTACCAGCGCCGCGGCAGCGCCGACGCCGCCCACCAACCAGTCACGCCGCTGCATTGCCGCTCTCCATCAGCCGGCGCAGCGCCGGCAGGTCACCACGTTCACGTTCGCCCTTGGCGTCGGCCTTCAGGCCGCCGCGCAGGTCGTCATAGTCCAGCACGCTGCAATGCACGGTCACCAGCTCGCCCAAGCCCGGGCTGGGCGTGGCGACGGTCAGCACGTCGACCTCGCGACCCCGCGGGCCGGTGGTGCTACCCACGTCGTAGTCGACCCGCTGGTTGATCAGCGCGATCTCGGCCGCTTTGGAGTCGTCGCAGTACAGCTGCAGATGCACGGCCGACAGCCGCGTCGCCGTGCCGCGCCAGACCGAGCCGGTCAGGTGCGGGCGGAACTCGGCCAGGCGCTGCATCCACAGCGCCGCCACCTCGCGCATGGCGGCCAGCTCCTGCGGCTGGGTGTCGCCGCAGAACAGGGCGATGTGCTCGCGCACCTGTTCCTCGAGCAGGTCGTTGTCGGGCAGCTCGACGCGCCGCTCCAGGCCACGACCCAGGCTTTTCACGGCGCGCCGCTTGGCCGGGCCGTATTCCATGCCCTCATCGACGACCAGACGGGCGGCAATGGCGGCGATTTCAATCGTCAGATCAGAGGCGGGAGGCATGGTGCATTCTAGGCAGCAGGGCAGAAGTGGCCCGCCGAAGGGCTATCAGGGCAGCTCGATGCCGCCCATGCGGGCCTCGATGGTGCCCGCCCGCCCCAGCACGTAGCCGGTATTGGGGCGTTTTTCGAAGCGCTTCGGCGCCGGCAGCATCACCGCCAGCCGCGCGGCCTGGTTGGCGCTGAGCCTGGCGGCATCGATGCGGAAATAGTGCCGCGCCGCAGCCTGGGCGCCGAACACGCCTTCGCCCCATTCGACGCTGTTCAGGTAGATCTCAAGAATGCGCTGCTTGCTCAGGACCGCCTCCAGCATCAGCGTGATGACGAACTCCTGGCCCTTGCGTGCCAGGCTGCGCTCGCTGCCGAGGAACAGGTTCTTGGCCAGTTGCTGGGTGATGGTCGAGCCGCCGACGACCTTGGGCGTGGGTTTGGGCTTTTCGACCGCCGTGCCCGCCTTGGGCTTGGGTTTGAGCTTGTCGAGCCTGGCCTCCTCGCGCTGATTGCGCTCCCAGGCCTTCTCGATCGCATCCCAGTCCACGCCGCCATGGTCGCTGAAGCTGGCGTCCTCGCTGGCGATGACGGCGCGCTTGAGGTTCTTGGACAGCGCTGCATCATCCACCCATTGCTGGCTCCAGGCGATGTAGTGCTTCTCGGTCAGCAGACGCCAGGCCTCCGAACGCTGGAAGGTGGTGGATTGCGGGTCCACCACAGCCATCAGCGCGATGCGGATCAGGAAATAAAGCTGCAGGGCGAGCAGGGACAGCACCAGCAGCGCCAGCAGCCGGCCGCCATGGCGCAGTGCAGCTTTCATGCGGCGAGCCCCAGGCGCTCGCGCAGCGCGCTGAGCACCGGCGCACCCTCGGGCCGCAGGCCGCGCCAGACGTAGAAGGCCTCGACCGCCTGTTCCAGCAGCATGCCCAGGCCATCGCGTGGCGTCGCCCCATGGGCCGCGGCCCAGTCCAGAAAGCCCTGGGCATTGGTGCCGTACATCATGTCCAAAGCCAGCGCGCCGGGGGCCAGCACTGCGGGCGAGACCGGCACTTCGGCGCCGGCGATGCTGCTGGCCGTGCCATTGATCAGCACATTAAAGCCTGCGCCACAGTCGTCCAGGCCGGATGCGATCAGGCGCACGTCATGTTGCGCCGCCCAGTCGGCGTGGGCGTCCACCAGCGCCTGCGCCTTGGCCACCGTGCGGTTGGCCAGCACCAGTTCGGCCGGGCGGGCGGCGATCAAGGGGCCCAGCGCTCCGGCCGCTGCGCCACCGGCGCCCAGCATCAGCACTCGCTTGCCCGCCAGCGCGACGCCGGCGTTCTGCTCGATGTCGCGCACCAGGCCTATGCCATCGGTGTTGTCGCCGAACCAGCCGTCGGCATCGAAGCGCAGCACATTGGCGGCACCGGCCAGCCGGGCTCGCTCGCTGCGCTTGGGGGCCAAGGCATAGGCCTCGAACTTGAACGGCACGGTGATGTTGCAGCCCTTGGCTCCGCCGTCGGCGAAGGCCTTGACCGCAGTGGCAAAGCCGTCCAGCGGGCAGAGCAGGCGCTCGTAGCGCAGTGCCTGGCCGGTCTGTGCCGCGAACTGGGCATGGATGAAGGGCGACTGGCTGTGCTCGACCGGGTTGCCCAGAATGGCGTAGAGGTCCATGGCTTGTCTTCTCAATTGGACAGGCTTGTTTCCAAGCCGTCTTCCCGCGTGAAACGGAATTTTGACGTGATCACCAGCACTTCGGCGCCCTGGCGCATGGCCTGGGTGAACAGGCCGAAGGGCCCGGCCGCGCGGACGATGGCGACGGCGCGGCGGTCCAACTGCTTGTTGCCGGACGAGGCAACGATGTCGGTCTCTATCACCCGCCCACGCAGATCGACGTGGATATTCATCGTCAGCTCGCCGTAGAGCTTCTTGCCCCGGTGCTCCGGGAAGTCGCGCGTGCCGCGCTCCTCGATGCGGCGGCGCAGCGCGTCGTAGTACTGGGCATAGACGACCTCTTGCGTGGCCGGACTCACATAGCGTTTGCGCGGCCGGGCGTTCTCGGCGTTGACCCGCTTCTCGATCTCGGCCAGCAGCTGCACCAGCTGGCGGCGGCGCTCGTCCTGGTCACGGGCCTTGGGCGAGCCCTTGTCGCGGGCCGGGTCGGGTGCGGGCAGCAGGGCCAGCTCGCGGCGGATCTGCGCCAGCAACTGCTGCTGCTGTTCTTGCAGCTTGTCGATCTGGGCGCGCTGCAACTCGGTGGTCTCGCCGACCTCCATCACAGTGGATGGCGGCAGCGGCGAGGTGGCACGGCCGCTCTCGGCCATGCCGCCGCCATTCAGATTGGCCTGGGCCAGCGCCTGCGCCTTGACCGGCGCCGTCTCCGAGCGCGAGTTGACCAGCACCACCTCCAGCGGCGTGTCCTTGAACACGCGGTTGAAGCCCTCCGGATCGACGAAGCGCACCGTCAGCAGCGCTGCATGCACCGCCACCGAGGCGAGCAGGGCGATCTGAACGGTGCTGAGCTTGGGCCAGGCCGGCATTGGGGGTGTTAGGCCTTGCCTTCCGCCACCGGCGCGGCTTCCTCGCCTTCGCCGGTCATGTCGATGGCCAGTGTCAGCGGGCCGGCCGTCTCCTCCTCGTCGGCCTCTTCGACTTCCTCGGCCGCAGCCACCGCCTCATCGAGCTTGGCGATGACGTTCGCGTGCAGGTCCAGTGTCATCTCGTCCATGCCGGTGATGCGCACCCGCACGTGCGCGCCGCGCGCCATGTTCTCGGCGCCCATGGCCTTGAAGACCAGGGGCAGGGTGTCGGCCCGCACCAGGCCGTCCTTCATCACGCTGGCGTCCAGCTCCTGGATCTCGTTCTGCGCCAGATAGCGCAGGGTCCAGTAGCGTTCGATGCCCGACTGGAAGCCGTTGTAGGCGCTGTAGGCGGCATCGAAGCCGGAGATGATGGAGAACAGCGCCGCGTCCTTGGGCTTGAACGGCGCCACCAGGGCGGCCGTGCGGCCATGCTTGGCGCAGGCAATGATCTGCCACTGGTTGACCAGGTCCACATAGCGGCGCAGCGGCGAGGTCGCCCAGGTGTATTGCGCCACGCCCATGCCGGCGTGCGGTGCGGCCTTGGTGCCCATGCGCACCTTGATGCCGGGCGCGAGACTCGCCTGGCTGCGGTAGATGCCTGGCAGGCCCAGCTCGTTGAGCCAGCCGCCCCAGGTGCTGTTGGCCAGAATCATTGCCTCGGCAACGATCAGGTCCAGCGGCGCGCCTCGCTGGCGGGTGCTGATGCGCACCGTCTCCTGGCCCTTGGGCTCGTTGCCGTCGCCATCGAGCTTGAAGTTGTAGTCCGGCCGGTTGAAGGTCTCGGGCTTGCCGCGCACCACCTCGCGCTTGGCCTTCAGGTGCTTGGCGAGGCGGAAGGTGAAAGCCAGTTCCTTGGCGAATTCGTAGTCTGCCGCAGCTTCGCCGGTCAATGAGGCCTCGGTGACGATGGCATCGAGCTGGTCGTGGCGCAAATTGGCGACGATGGGCACGCGCTCTATCCTGGTCTCGCTGCCACGCACTTCCAAGGTGGCCTCGTCCATCGTCACGTACAGCGAGATGGCGGGGCAGTCGCGCCCGGCCATCAGGGTGTAGGTCTGCACCACCTCGTCGGGCAGCATGGTCAGCTTCCAGCCCGGCATATAGACGGTGGACAGGCGCTCGCGTGCGACCTTGTCCAGCGGCGAGTCGGGCTGAATGGCCAGGCCCGGCGCGGCAATGTGCACGCCGAACACGATGGTGCCGGTGCCCAGTCCCTGCACCGACAGCGCATCGTCGATCTCGGTGGTGGCCGAATCGTCGATCGAGAAGGCCTGCACCTGTGCCAGCGGCAGATCGTCCTTGATCGCCGGAGCGCTGAGCGCCGGGAAGCCCGTGCCCTTGGGGAACTGCTCGAACAGGAAACGCCGCCAGTGGAACTGGTAGGGGCTGGCGATCGCGCCGGCCGCCTGCAGCAGGTCCAGCGGTGCCTTGTGTGCCAGCTTGGTCGCCTCGACCACGGCCCTGTACTCGGGGCCGTTCTTGTCGGGCTTGAACAGGATCTTGTAAATCTCGGTGCGCACCGGCTCCGGGCATTGGCCGGCGGCCAGCTCCTTGGCCCAGGCCTCGATCTGCAGGGCCTGCAGGCGCTTGCGCTCGATGCCCAAGAGGGCTGCCTTGACGATTTCCTCGGGCGCCTTCTTGAACTGGCCCTTGCCGATGCGGCGGAAGTAGTGCGGCGCCTCGTAGAGCCGGAACAGCGCCGCGGCCTGGTGGGCCATGCTGGCCTTGGCGTCGAAATAGTCGCGCGCGAGCTCGGCGAAGGTGAATTCGTTGTCGGGAGCGAATTCCCAGGCCAGGTCGAGGTCGATCTCCTGGGCCAGGCGCTGGCCTTCGGCGATCAGCTCGGCGGGGGCCGGCTTGTCGAATTTCAGCAGCACATTGGCGGCTTTCACCTTCACGCGTTTGCCCGAGTCGAGCTCCACTTGCATGGAGCTGTCGGCTTCGGACATCACACGGCCGGCCAGGAATTTACCGGCGTCATCAAAGAGAGCATACATAGGCGGCGGATTGTCGCAGATGGGCCGCGGCGGCCGATCTCTATACTGGGACTATGCCCACGCCGGACAAATTCGACCGTCAGATCCTGGCCCGCCTGCAAGCCGATTGCCGCGTCAGTTCGGAGCAACTGGCCCAGGCCATCGGCCTGTCGGCCACCGCCGTGCAGCGCCGCATCAAGCGCCTGCGCGAGCAGGGCGTGATCAGCGCCGAGGTGGCCCTGCTGGACCCCCAGGCCCTGGGGCTCGGCGTGACGGCGCTGGTCGAGGTGGAACTGGCCGTGGCCAGCAAGGAGGCCTTGATTGATGGCTTCAAGCGCCGCATGGCCGCCCACCCCCAGGTCCAGCAATGCTATTACGTGGCCGGCGACAGCGACTTCGTGCTGATGCTGGTGGCCGCCGACATGGCCGACTACGAGCGCCTGTCGCGCGAGCTGTTCTTTGACGATGCGAACATCAGGAAATTCCGCAGCACCTTTGTGCTTGAGGCGAGCAAACGCAGCCTGGCACTCCCGCTGGGCTGAGCCCGCACACAAGGCCCGGAAGGGGCTTGTGGTTGGCGAAGGCCCTGGCGCGATACAAGCGCCAGGGCTGACCCAAGAATACGCCGCCAAGCTGCGTTTGAGCGCCCGCAGACGCCGCCCGCCGACGGTCGGTGCGGCCCAGACTGCAGGCTTTCACAGCTTCACTTCCCTGGTCCCCATGACGCCCCACCCATTCGACATTCTCGATCCCCGCTTTGAAGACTGCATACGCACCAGTGCCCGGCTGGAGCAGTTGCACACCGGCAGCCGCTGGACCGAAGGCCCGGCCTATTTCCCGGCACTGCGCTCGCTGATCTGGAGCGACATTCCGAACGAACGCATGCTCCGCTGGGACGAGGCCTCGGGTGCGGTCAGTGTGTTCCGCCAGCCATCGGGCTATGCCAACGGCAGCACCGTCGATCGCGAGGGCCGGCTGCTGAGCTGCGAGCAGGGTGGGCGGCGCGTCGTGCGCACCGAGCATGACGGCCGCCTGACCGTGCTGGCCGACCGCTACCAGGGCCGGCGGCTGAACAGCCCCAACGATCTGGTCGTCAAGTCCGACGGCTCGATCTGGTTCACCGACCCGCCCTATGGCATCACGTCCAACTACGAAGGGATACAGGCCGAGCAGGAGCAGCCCGGCTGCTATGTCTTCCGCCTCGATCCGGTCAGCGGCGAGTTGCGCGTTGTCGCCGACGACTTCACTTGCCCGAACGGCCTGGCCTTTTCGCCGGACGAGCGCCTTCTCTATATAGCCGACACGGGCCTGGAGCGTGGGGCCATGCGCCGCTTCGAGGTCGGCAGCCATGGAAGTCTCAGCGGCGGCGAGCTGTTCATCAGCTGCGAGACAGGCCGCTATGACGGTTTTCGGCTCGACGAGACCGGTCGTCTGTGGACCAGCGCCGGCGCGGCCGTGCATTGCCATGAACCCGACGGCAGCCTGATCGGCCGCATAGCCGTGCCGGAGCGGGTATCGAACCTGGTTTTCGGTGGCCCCAAGCGCAACCGCCTGTTCATCTGCGCCACCACCTCCCTGTACTCGGTGCTGCTGGCGGTCAACGGGGCGAAGACCTTTTAGCGGGAAAGCCCGGTTGCAGGGCGGGGTGCTTTGGCTCTCAATGCCAACAGCAAATCGCACGGAGCCCCCATGCAGCCGAATGTCCGCAAAGCTGTCGCCGCCCATCCGGCCCGCACCGACAAGATCGTCAGCGCCGCCGAGGCGGTGCGGCTGATACATGACGGCGACACCGTGGCCACCGCAGGCTTCGTAGGCATCGGCTTTGCCGAGGGTATCGCCATCGCGCTGGAGGAGCGCTTCCTGGCCACCGAGCTCGAAACCGGCCTGGGCGCGCCGCGCAACCTGACCCTGGTCTATGCCGCCGGCCAGGGCGACGGACGGGAGCGCGGGCTCAATCATTTCGGCCATGCCGGCCTGCTCAAGCGGGTCGTTGGCGGCCACTGGGGCCTGGTGCCGAAGCTGCAGGCGCTGGCGGTGGCCGGCGAGATCGAGGCCTACAACCTGCCGCAAGGCGTGATCTCGCACCTGTTCCGCGACATCGCCGCCGGCAAGCCGGGCACGCTCAGCGCGGTCGGCCTGGGCACCTTCGTCGATCCGCGCTTCAGCGGCGGCAAGATCAACGCGCGCACCACCGAGGACCTGGTGCGGCTGATGGAAATCGACGGCGAGGAGTTCCTGTTCTACAAGGCCTTCCCGGTGCAGGTGGGCATCATCCGCGCCACCACGGCCGACCCCGACGGCAATCTGACCATGGAGCGCGAGGCGCTGACGCTGGAGGCGCTGGCCATCGCCATGGCCGCGCACAACAGCGGCGGCGTCGTCATCGCCCAGGTCGAACGGCTGGCCGAGCGCGGCTCGCTGAACCCGCGTCAGGTGAAGATTCCCGGCGTGCTGGTCGACTGTGTGGTCGTGGCCGAGCAGCCGGAACACCATATGCAGACCTTTGCCTGCCAGTACAGCGCCGCCTTCGCCGGGGAGATCCGCGTGCCGATGAGCACGCTGGCGCCGATGGCCATGAGCGAGCGCAAGCTGATTGCCCGCCGCGCGGCACTTGAGCTCAAGCGCAATGCGGTCGTCAATCTGGGCATTGGCATGCCCGAGGGGGTGGCCGATGTGGCGGCCGAGGAGGGTGTGATACCGCTGCTGACGCTGACCGCCGAGCCCGGCGTGATCGGCGGCATACCGGCCAGCGGGCTGAACTTCGGCGCCGCGGTCAACACCCAGGCCATCATCGACCAGCCCAGCCAGTTCGATTTCTATGACGGTGGCGGCCTGGACATCGCCGTGCTGGGCCTGGCCCAGGCCGACGCCCAGGGCAATTTGAACGTCAGCAAGTTCGGCCCCCGGCTGGCCGGTGCCGGCGGCTTCATCAATATCAGCCAGGCGGCGCGGGCGGTGGTGTTCGTGGGCACGTTCACGGCCGGCGATCTGCAGGTGCGCGTGGCCGACGGCAAGGTGCATATCGACGCCGAGGGCAGCCTGAAGAAATTCGTCGCCGAAGTCGAACACCGCACCTTCAGCGGCGAGCGCGCACGGGCGCGCGGCCAGCGCGTGCTGTACGTGACCGAGCGCTGCGTGCTCCGCCTGGCCGACGCCGGCGGCCTGGAGCTGATCGAGATCGCGCCGGGCATAGACCTGGAGCGCCACATCCTGGCGCAGATGGACTTCGTGCCCTTGATCAGCCCCCAGCTGCGGCTGATGGATGCCGCGCTGTTCGCCGACGGACCCATGAATCTGCTCGAACGCATGCTGCAGCTGCCCCTGGCGCAGCGCATCGAGTTCAACCCGCGCAGCCAGATCCTGTTCATCAATTTCGAGGGCCTGGCGGTGGACGGCGAGGCCGATATCACTGCCATCGAGGCCGAGGTCCAGCGTCAGCTGGGGCCGCTGGGCAAGCGGGCGAATGTGGTCGTCAATTACGACCACTTCAGCATCCGTCCCGAGCTGATCGAGGCCTATGACGCGATGGTGCGCCGCCTCACCGAGCGGTACTACGC
>JADMJJ010000018.1:0-131266 GCA_018780645.1 Burkholderiaceae bacterium | reverse complement strand
AGCTGATCGAGGCCTATGACGCGATGGTGCGCCGCCTCACCGAGCGGTACTACGCCCGGGTGACGCGGTACGCGGCCAGCGGCTTTCTGAAGGCCCGGCTTGCCGAGCAGCCTCAGAAGGACCAGCCTGCCGCCACATAGGCCTGACCGCGCAGCGGCAGCTGGGCCAGCACCGAGGCTGACGGCCCGCCGTAGCGGCGCAGACCGGCGTCCAGGCGCATGCGGTCGCCCTGCCAGCCCAGCGAGGCGGTCCAGACCTGGCCACCGTCGGCCGGGTGGTAGAGGCAATCCAGCGCCGGGGTCCAGCCTTCATGATCCCAGGACAGGCGCAGGAACAGATTGCGCCGCTGCAGGCTACTGCCGCCGCCGAAGGCCTGGGCCTGCCAGGCGAGATTTCCGGCCACGGCCTGGCGCGGCGCGATGGCGGCCATGCCGAGCAGTTGATCTCCCCGCGCGTTCCAGATGCGCCAGTCTTGCGATCTGGCAGCATTGCCGTCGAACCAGGCCTCGGCCATCACGCTGATGCGGCTCTCGCCCGTCCAGCTCAGGCCTACCAGGGCCTGCGTGATGTTGCTGCGCATACCGGAGACCCAGGGCGCGCTGCGCGCCAGGCCGCTGACCGAGCTGTCTGCCAGCAGGGCGTCGGCGCGTCGCGCATGGCGCACCGAGCCATGCAGTTCCAGCGATTCGGTCGCCACCCAGGCCAGCGCCGCGCCGACGCTGGCGCCCGTGTGCTCGCCCCAGCGGGCGAAGCCGTGAGCATCCAGCCCGCCTATGCGCTTGTAGACGCGGCCGGCCAGGGCCTGCTCGTCGCCGTTGCGTTCGTGGTCGCGGTGGTTCGGGTTGACCCAGACCAGGGACCAGGCGGTGTCCGCATCGAAATACTCGACCGAGACCAGCGGCCGGCCCCGCACCTGGCTGGACAGCAGCGTGCGGCGCTCCTCCTGGGCGACCACGTCATTGGGGCGGAAGGCATAGCCCACGTCCCAGCTGATGAGCTTGCGGCCGGCGCTGAACTGCCAGTTGTTCCAGGCCCCCGAGGCATAGAGTTCATTCACCACCGCGCTGCTGCGCCCGGCCTGCTCCTGATGCAGCGCTGCCGCGGCATTCAGCCAGCGCCACTGGCCGCGCAGTTCGGCATCGAACGCCGCCACATCGGCCGGCGCGGCGGCGATGCCGGGCAGCAGGCCGTTGGCGGCGGCCACCGGGCCCTGTGTGTTGACGGTCCTGTCCTCCACACGGGCGCGCAGCTGGCCGCTGAAGTCCTGGGCCTCGGCGGCCATGGACAGCAGACCGGCGGCGGCAATCAGCAAAGGCTTGAACATTGTCAATCCAGACTCGGGTTGCGGGCCAGGAACATCGGGTTCAGCCAGTTCTCGGGCACGGTGCGCGGCTGGCGCGAGACGTAGCGGATGCGCGTCTCCTTCTTGTTGCTGAGCTGGTCCTGCAGCACCATCTCGGTGACCAGGGCCTGGCCCTTGTCCATCACGAAGCGGGCCTGCTTGGCCAGCTTGTCGGACTGCACATACAGATCGGCCTTGATAGGCTCATGCCGGGTCTTGCCCAGCCACAGCTCGATGCGCTGGTAGCTGACGCTTTTGCGGCTGGCTTGCAGGCTCAAGTGCAGGCAGGGCGTGTCGCCGCACTTCTCCTCACCGACCAGCGTGCCGGTGTAGTCCTCCGACCAGGACAGCGTGGCGATGTCGCCGGTCGAAGCGTCGCCCAAAAGCTTCTGCATCGGCGTGATGCGCATCGGCCGCTGGCTGCCGGGCATCAAGAGCCAGAAGTCGTCGCCCAGCATCAGCACCTTCTGGCCCTTCTCGGCCGGGCTTTGCATCAGCACCAGCGACTGGTGCCTGGCCTGCACGAAGACCGTGTAGCGGCGCTCCTTCTCCTGCGTGCCGTCGGCGCCGTGCAAGGTGACCAGGCTTTCGACTTGCGTGTTGTCGCCGCTGCCATTGCGGAAGCGGTCGGCGGTCTTCAGCAGGGCGTTGACGTCCTGGGCCTGGGCGGCAGCGCCGAGCAGGGTGAGTGTGAGCAAGGCGATGGTGGGTTTCATGGTGTTCTTTCTACTGGTAGCCCGGATGCAGCGCAGCGCAATCCGGGGCTGGCGGTGACTTGGCAGTGAACCTGGATTGCGCTTCGCTTCATCCAGGCTACGGATACAGGAATCAGGTGTGCGCCAATGCATCGACCACCGGCTTGTGCACCGTCTTGCGCGCCACCAGGGCCGAGGCCAGCATCACCAGCAGCAGCATGGCCAGCAGGGTGGCCGCATAGACGGTCGGGTCGATCGCGATGCTCAGCGGATAGCCGTCCGAGCGGCCGGGTGGCGGCGGCATCTGCACCGGGAATAGGTACAGCAGCACGCTGACGCCCAGGGCCATGGCCGCGCCGACCAGCGCACCGCCACCGCCCAGCACCATGCCTTCCAGCGCCAGGCTGCGCAGCAGCTGGCCGGGCAGGGTGCCTAAGGCGCGCAGCGTGCCGATCTCGCGGGTGCGCTCGATGATGGCCATGGCCATCGCATTGGTGACGACGAAGACGACGATCAGGAAGATGATCAGGCCCAGGGCGCCGAAGATGCGGTCGTAGAGTTCGCGCACGCTCTTGTAGAAGAAGGCCTGGTCCTGCCAGGTCTGCACCTTCAGCTCCGGCAGGGCCGTCGCCACCCGTGCCTGGGCGCCGGGCGTGGCATCCATGCTGCGCAGGAACACGCCCAGGCTGCTGACGCCCTGCTTGTTGAGCAGCTTCTGCGCCGTCAGCACATCGGTATAGACCAGGCGCTTGTCCATGTCCGGGATGCCGGTCGAGAACACACCGCGCACGCGCACATCGAGCGCGTTCAGCGCGCCATCGGCCGTGCTGGACAGCAGCGTCAGGCTGGCGCCGGGCTCCGCCTTCAGGCTGCGCGCCAGGCCCTCGCCCAGCATCACCTCGGCGGTGGCTTCCTTGCCGCTGACCAGGGCCTCGCCGGCCTTGATCTTCAGGAACGGGCCCTTGACGGCGAACTCGCTGTCCGGATCGACGCCGACGGCCATCATCACGGTCGACTTGTCGCCATTGCTGATCAGCCCGCTGAAGTCCACCCGGGGCAAGACCTGGCGCACATCGGGGTCGGCCAGCAGCTGAGCCGTCAGTGCGGCGGCATTGTCCAGGCCGTGTTGCAGCGGCGTGTCCTCGTCACGGCTGAACTGCTCGGGCTTGGCCACGATCAGATGGCCGGTGCTGCGCGCCGCCATCTGGGCCAGGCCCTGGTAGGTGGACAGGGCAAAGCCGCTGGCCAGCAGGATGGCGGCGGTGCCTAAAGCGGCGATGGACACCGTAACCAGCGAGCGGCGGCGGTTGCGCAGGGCGTTCTGCCAGGCAAACTTGAGCCAGCGTAAATTGTTCATGCGGCTTCTCCGAGAGCGGCGAGTTCGGGGTGGGTGATGCGGCCATCCAGCAAGGCCACGATGCGGTCGCAGCGCCGCGTCAGCCGCCCGTCATGCGTGGCGATGACGAAGGCCGCGCCCTGGCTGTGTGCCAGCTCGCGCATCAGGTCCAGTACCTGGTCGGCGGTGACCGAGTCCAGGCTGGCCGTCGGTTCATCGGCAATCACCAGCTTCGGGCGTTTCACCAGCGCGCGGGCAATCGCTACACGCTGGCGCTGGCCGCCGGAGAGGGCGTCGGGCCGGTGTTTCGCATGCTCCAGCAGGCCCACGGCGCGCAAGGCCTCGCTGACACGCTCGCTGCGCTCTTTCGTCGCCACGCCGGCCAGGAACAGCGGGTAGTCCACGTTCTCGGCCACCGTCATCACCGGCACCAGATTGAAGTTCTGGAAGATGAAGCCGATGGCGTCGCGGCGCAGCAGGGTCGAACCGGTTTCGTCATGGGCATCGACAGCCTTGCCCTGCAGCAGAATCTCGCCGCGGTCGGGCGCATCGATCAGTCCGCAGAGGTTCAGGATCGTCGACTTGCCGCTGCCCGAGGGGCCGGTCAGTGCCAGCAGCTCGCCGGCGCGCACCTGCAGGTCGATGCCTTGCAGCGCCGGTACGATGTGCTCGCCCAGGCGGTAGGTCTTGTGCACCGCACGCATTTCAATGACTACGGGTTTCATGACTGCAGCGCCTTGAGCTGAGCACCGGCCTGGGCGGCCTGCGGCGCCTTGCGCTCGGTCACCATCTGATAGAACTTGCGGGCGTCCTCTGGCCGCTTGTCCTGCTCCGCCCATTTGGCGGCACGCATCCACACGGCGCCCTGGAAGGGCAGTGGCGCCTGAGCAAACTGCGGGCTGGCCAGCAGCTCACCGAACAGCTTGGCGCCGCGCGCGCCGCGGTTGAACATGGACGGCAGGGCCAGGAAGGTGTTGATGGCGGTGAAGCGCGTCTCCAGGCTCACGGCCACCTGGCCGGGCAGGGGCACATCATGTTGGGGCTGCAGCAGCACCAGGGCCTTGTCCAGCCAGGCCAGGCCGTCCTCGACGTGGCTCATCTTCTTCCAGGGCAGCATGGTGGTGGTGGCGCGCAGCGTCGTCGCTGCGCCGAGATAGGCCATCAGCACCGGGTTGCCGGGTTCGGCCTTGAGCAGGGCGGTGTAGGTCTCGACGGACTTTTCGATCGCATCCGAATCGCCCTTGGCGGCGGCCTGGAACTGGGCTTGAGCGGCCTGCAGCTGGGCCTCGGGCGCGGCCAGGCTGAGGCTGCAGGCAAGCGCCAGACTCAGGGCGAGCAGGGTGTGGGTGACGTGGCGGCGGTTCTGATTCATGGGGGCTCCTCTGGCGACAGGTTTGGATCAATCAACCCCGTCAGGCTAGAGAAGCGGCCCCGGCGCCGCAGCCGCTTTGCGACCCGCGACCGGCCGCAGGCGCGAAACGACATCGATGCGGCGCGAAATGCGAGTGCTTAAATGAACGCTTGCAGCTTGGCGGCGATGAGGCGCCACCGCGCTTCGCCGGCCTCGGCCAACCAAGCCAGCGGCGCCCAGCGCACGGCATGGACCTCATCCAGCTGGGCCTGCAGCGCAATGGAGTCGTCGGCCCTGGCCAGGTATAGGAAGTCATGGTGCCAATGGGCCGCCTCGCCCTTGCGCGGGTTGGCGGCGATGGCATGGGTGTCGACATCGATCGGCATCGCCCCGAACGGCCCCAGCGCCAGGCGCTCGACGGCCGACACGCCGGTTTCCTCTGCGACCTCCCGACAGGCCGAGGCCCACAGATCCTGCCCCGGCTCGACATGGCCGCCGGGTTGCAGCCAGCGGCCGATGATGCGGTGGTGTATCAGCAGCAGCTTGCTGTGGTCGGCGCTGAGCACCAGAGCGCTGGCGGTGATGTGGCCGCGCATGGTCGTCCGGGCGAAGATGTCTTCGCCGGCAGGGTCGAGCAGTTGTGCCTGCAGGGCGGTCAGGCGCTGGAACTCGTCCGGGAAATGGGCCAGGTAACGGGTCAGTTCCTGCTGAGCGGCGTCGTCCATCTAAACCGTCATCCCGCCCGACACCTCAAGCACCGCCCCGTTCACATAGGAGGCCTCGTCGCTGGCCAGGAAGGCGTAGACGTTGGCGATTTCCTCGGGCTTGCCCAGGCGACGCAGCGGCACCTGTTCGCGCATATGGTCCAGCACCTTGTCGGGGATGGTCGAGAGAATCGGCGTCTCGACGAAGCCCGGCGCCACGGCATTGACCCGCACGCCCTTGGGGCCCAGCTCGCGGGCCCAGGTCTTGGTGAAACCGATCACGCCGAACTTGCTGGCGGCGTAATTGGTCTGGCCGAAGTTGCCGTAGATGCCCACCACCGAGCTGGCATTGAGTATCACGCCCGAGCCCCGCGCGACCATGGTGTCGGCCACTGCCTGGGCGCAGTGGAACACGCCGCGCAGATTGACGTCGATGACGGCGTCGAACTGCTCCAGCGTCATCTTCTGCAGCCGCGCGTCCTTGGTGATGCCGGCGTTGTTGACCAGCACATCGATGCGGCCGAACTGGGCCTTGACGGAGGCCACCATGGCCTCGACCTGCTCACGGTCGGTGACGTTCAGCGGATAGCCCTGGGCCTGGGCGCCGGTGGCGCGCAGCTGGGCCACCGCCTCGGCCACGGCCGCGACCTTGACGTCGCAGGCGATCACGATCGCGCCCTCGGCGGCGAACTTGAGTGCCGTAGCCAGGCCTATGCCCTGGGCGGCGCCGGTGATGATGCAAACCTTGTTCTGGAGTCTCATGCGATTTCTAAGAAGTTGAGGACGGAAGGAAGCTGATCTTCAAAGTTGGTGAGCCCATGGTCGCTGCCTTCCAGCAGCAGCACCTGGCATTGCTGGTAACGCGACCACATCTCGCGCCAATCCAGCACCTCGTCGCCCTTGGCGATGACGGCGAAATAGCGCTCGGGGCGGGTCAGGGCCGGTGGCGTCAGCGCCCGAAGCTCATCGACGAACTCGGGGCGGAAGAAGAAGTGCTCGCTTGGGTCATGCCAGGCCGTCTGCTCGCCGATATGGCGTGATAGATCGCGCGCCGGATCGACGGCCGGGTTCAGCAACACGGCCGGACAGCCCAGTTCCTCGGCCAGCACGGTGGCATAGAAGCCGCCCAGCGAGCTGCCCATCACGGCCATGTGCTCGCGCGGCCAGTCGGCCACGAGCTCGCGGATCAGCTGCAGCGCCTCGGCCGGTGAGGGCGGCAGCTGCGGGCAGGCCCACTGCAGCTCGGGGCGTTGCTCACGCACCCAGCGGGCCATGCGCTGCGCCTTGGCCGAACGGGGTGAGGAGCGAAAGCCGTGCAGGTACAGCAGATGGGTGATGGTGGGCATGAGCGCCAAGTCTAAGGCGCGACCACCGCGCTCGCAGGTCGCCCAAATGCCCTGGGGTTTTCCCTGGTTGGCCGACGAACTGGGGATTTCTGGGTACAAATCCCCGTCCGAATGCGTTGACGCCGGGCCTATGGGCACGGCACAGTCATGGCCTAGAGCGCGGCGTACGCACTCCGTCTGAAAGCCGGGCCACGAGCCAGGCTTTCTTTTTTTCGGGCACCCAACCGCTGGACCTCATGAGCGTGAAATCTGCTGTTTCTTCGAATCCCCTGAACCTGTCGCTGTTGACTGCTGCCGTGACGCTGCTGTACGGCTGTGCCGCACCGGCGGTCAAGGAAGGCGACGCGGCCAAGGCGGCGGCCCCAGGCGCGTCGGCCCCCACGGCGGCGAACAGCTTCACGCCGATGGCCAAGGGTGCTGCGCCACCGGCGGGTGCTGCCTCCGGTGCGGCCCCCGGCGCCCCGCGCCCCCCGGCCGATCCGACTGCTCCGAAACCCTTTGCCGATGTGATCAAGGACGCCAAGGTGCAGCAGGGCCTGTTCCCGATCTGGCGCAAGGACGAAAAGATCTGGATCGAGATTCCGAAGGCACAGCTGAACAAGCCCTTCCTGTTCACAGTCAACATCGCCAACTCGATCGGCGAGCGCGGCCTCTATGCCAGCCAGATGGGCACCGACCATATGGCCGAGTTCCGCAAGATCGGCAACCAGCTGCAGCTGATGGCGCTGAACACCAAGTTCCGTGCCGTCGCCGACCAGGGCTCCAAGCGTGCCATCGACCAGGCCTTCTCGCCCAGTCTGCTGGGCGCCGGCCCGGTGGCCAGTGCCGAGCATCCCGAGCGCAAGTCGGTGCTGATCGACGCTGCCTTTCTGCTCAGTGACATCCCCGGCTACTCGACCCGCTTGGAGATGGCCTACCGTCTGCCCTACGGCCTTGACCGCAGCAATTCCTTCATCGAGACGGCCCGTGCCGACGAGCGTCTGAGCACCCTGGCCGCGCGGGTGCACTTCGCCACGCCGCGCATTCCGGCGCCGCCACTGGTGCCTTCGCCCAGCCCGGTGCCCCAGCCCACACCGCCGCAGGCCACGCCGGACCCGCGCAGCCTGTTCGTCAGCTACGTCTACAACTTCGCGCAGTTGCCCGAAACACCGATGGCGGTGCGCAAGGTCGACCCGCGCCTGGGACATTTCGCCGAGTCCTTCACCGACCTGGGTGGCGACTTGAAGGCCAATCCCCGCGTGCACTATGTGCAGCGCTGGCGCCTTGAGAAGAAGGATCCGGCGGCGGCCCTGTCCGAGCCGGTGACGCCCATCACCTACTGGATGGACAAGAACATCCCGGTGCGCTATCGCGCGTCGGTCGAGGCCGGCATCGTGGAATGGAACAAGGCCTTCGAGAAGATCGGCTTCAAGAACGCCGTGGTCGCCAGGCAGCAGGCCGACGATGCCGACTGGGACAATATGGATGCGGGCCATGCGTCGATTCGCTGGTTCGTCGGCGCCGACGTCGGCTTTGCCATCGGCCCCAGCCACACCGATCCGCGCAGCGGCGAAATCCTCGATGCCGACATCGGCATGAGCGATGTGTTCGCGCGCGGCTCGCGCCGCTTCCTGGTCGAGGACGTCGGCATGAGCAGCGAGCAGCGCCTGGCGCAGATGACGGCCGGCTGGCGCGATGGCCAGGGCGCGGCGGCCTGCAGCTACGCCAAGGAAGCCGCCGCCGAGATGGACTTCGCGCTCGATGTGCTCGAAGCCCGTGGCGACATCGCACCCGATGGTCCCGAGGCCGAGGCCTTTGTGCAGGCGGTGATCAAGGACACCATCATGCATGAGGTGGGCCACACGCTGGGCCTGAAGCACAACTTCAAGGCCAGCACCACCATCACGCAAAAGCAGCTGCAGGACAAGGCCTTCACCGATGCGAGTGGCATCTCCGGCTCGGTGATGGACTACAACGCCTACAACCTGGCGCTGAAGGGCGAGGTGCAGGGCAACTACAACTCGACCACGCTGGGCCCCTACGACTACTGGGCGATCGAGTACGCGTACAAGCCGCTGGAGCCGTCCGTCGAGGTGGCCGAGCTGGGCCGGATCGCCTCGCGCAGCACCGAGCCGGCACTGGCCTTTGGCGATGATGCCGATGCCGGCGGCTTCGGCCCCTACGATGGCATGGATCCACTGGCGAACCGCTTCGATCTGGGCGATGACCCGCTGGCCTACTTCAAGAAGCGTCTGAAGCTGTCGCAGGAGTTGTGGGAGCGGGTGCAGGACCGCAAGCCTTTGGCCACCGACGACCCGCTGCGCCAGCGCCGCGCGCTCCTGGGCGGCTTCAACCAGCTGTTCCGTGCCGCCGAACTGGTGGGCAAGTATGTGGGCGGCATGCATGCCTTGCGCGACCTGCCCGGTTCCACCGGCCGCGCCAGCTTCAAGCCGGTCGAGCCGGCGAAGCAGCGCGAGGCCTTGCAGTTCCTGGCCGGCGGATTGTTCAGCGAGACCAGCTTCCGCTTCCGCCCGGAGTTCCTGTCGGGCCTGACGGTGGACTACAACGAATGGGACCGGGGCGGCCCCCTGGACGTGCCTGCCGCCGTGGCGCGCGTGCAGATCGTTGCGCTGGACCGCCTGCTCAATCCCAACACCGCGCGCCGGCTGCTGGACCTGCCCGGCTATGTGGCCCCGGCCCAACGCAAGGGCCTGATCTCATTGAGCGAGGTCTACGGCACCCTGCAGGGTTCGATCTGGGCCGAACTGAAATCCGGCGCCGAGATCGAGCGGCTGCGCCGCAATCTGCAGCGCGAGCACCTGAAGCGCCTGCAGGCGGTGCTGACCCGCGCACCGGCCAGTCTGCCGCCCGACGCGCTGAGCTTGGCCCGCCTGCATGCCACCGAGCTGCAGAGCCAGCTGCGCTCTGCCGTGGCCAAGGGCGGCCTGTCGGTCGAAAGCCGCGCCCATCTGGCCGACAGCCTGGGTCAGCTGACCGAGGCGCTGCGGGCGACGATGCAGCGCAGCTGACGATGGCGACCTCGGATTGCATCCGGGCTACAGAGACTTTGTAGCCCGGATGAAATCCGGGGCCAAACTCAATCCCGTTCCGCCAGCGCCTTCAAAAGCCTGGCATGGATGCCGCCAAAGCCGCCATTGCTCATGCACAGCACCTGATCGCCGGGCCTGGCGGCCTTGACCACGGCCTGCACCAGGCTGTCGATATCGGGGCAGACCACGGCCTGCTTGCCCATGGGCGCGAGTGCCTCCTTGGCATCCCAGGCCAGCTGGCCCTGGTGGCAGAAGGCGAGATCGCATTCTTCCAGCGCCCAGGGCAGCTGGGCCTTCATCGCCCCCAGCTTCATGGTGTTGGTGCGAGGCTCGAACACGGCCAGGATGCGCGTCTCGAGGCCGACCTTGCGGCGCAGGCCGTCGATGGTGGTGCGCATCGCCGTCGGGTGATGGGCGAAGTCGTCATAGACCTTGACGCCGCCGGCCTCGCCGCTGAGCTCCATGCGCCGGCGCACATTCTCGAACGTGCCCAGGGCCCGTGCGGCCACCTCGGGTGCCACGCCCACATGCTCGGCCGCGGCGATGGCCGCCAGCGCGTTCAGCTGGTTGTGCTCGCCGAGCAGCGGCCAGTCCACATGGGCGACCTTGAGGCTGCCGCGCAGCACGTCGAAGCTTTGCGGCTCGCCGCGGGCACGCAGGGCGCCGGGTTCCTCCTTGCGCGGGCCGAAGCGCACCATGTCGCTCCAGCAGCCACGCGTCAGGACGCGCTGCAGGGCCTCTTCGCGGGCGTTGACGACCAGGCGGCCGCTGGCCGGCACGGTGCGTATCAGGTGGTGGAACTGGGTCTCGATCGCGCCCAGGTCGGCAAAGATGTCGGCGTGGTCGAACTCCAGGTTGTTGAGGATCGCCGTGCGCGGCCGGTAGTGGACGAATTTGCTGCGCTTGTCGAAGAAGGCGGTGTCGTACTCGTCGGCTTCGATGACGAAGGGGGCGCCCTGGCCCAAACGGGCTGAGACGCCGAAGTTCTGCGGCACGCCGCCGACCAGAAAGCCGGGCTTGAGGCCGGCCTGGTCCAGTATCCAGGCCAGCATTGAGGTCACGCTGGTCTTGCCGTGCGTGCCGGCCACGGCCAGCACATGGCGGCCCTGCAGCACATGCTCGGCCAGCCATTGCGGGCCGCTGGTGTAGGGCAGGCCGGCGTCGAGAATGGCCTCCATCAGCGGGAACTTCTCGCCGCGGGTGACCAGGTTGCCGACAACGAACAGATCGGGCTTGAGCTCCAGCTGCTCCGGGCCGAAGCCCTCGATCAGCTCGATGCCCAGCGCGCGCAGCTGGTCGCTCATTGGCGGATAGACATTGGCGTCGCAGCCGGTGACCCGGTGGCCGGCCTCGCGGGCCAGGGCGGCCAGGCCGCCCATGAAGGTGCCGCAGATACCTAGGATATGAATATGCATGGCGGCATTGTAGGAGCGCGGTCCGCCGTGGCTGACGTCGCCGCCGTGGTAGGTTTGCGCATGGCCTCGCTGATCTCCCACCCCTACGCCTACCCGCTGCTGGAGGCCTTGCACATCGTCGGCATTGCGCTGCTGCTGGGCAGCCTGGTGCTGTTCGAGTTGCGCGTGTGGGGCGCCGCGGCCGAGTTGCCGGCGGCGCCGCTGGCGCGTCTTTCACTGACCCTGTCGCTGGCCGGTTTCGGCCTGGCGGCGGCCACCGGACTGACGATGTTCAGCACCCAGCCGGGCGAGCTGATCGCCAACCGCGCCTTTGTGCTGAAAATGGGCTTGCTGATGCTGGCCGGCCTGAATGCCGCCGCCTTTCACTCGCGAGGCGGCGTGGCAAGGATGGATCGCGTCGCGCGGGCGCAGATCCTGCTGTCGCTGGGTCTTTGGCTTGCCGTCATCATCTGTGGCCGCTGGATTGCCTATGCCTGAGGAGCTCTCATGAACCGTCGCCAATGCTTGGTGTCTGCCGGCCTGACCTTGCTGCTGCCACGAGCCGCCCTGGCCCACCATGGCTGGAGCAGCTTCGACCAGAACCGCCCGATCTGGTTGGAGGGCAAGGCCGCCAAGGTGGCCTGGCGCAACCCCCATGTCGAACTCGAACTGGCCGTGGACCCGGATCTGAAGCTGCCGGCCGATCTGGCCAGCCGCCCGCTGCCGGCGCAGAGCGCGGGTGTCGATGGGCCCCGGCTGATGGCCGCCGCCGCCCTGCCGACCCGGCGCGACCGTCTCTGGGAGCTGGAGCTGGCGCCGCTGACCCGCATGCAGGCCTGGAAGATCGAGGAGATCAAGCCCGGCACGCCGCTGGCGGTGCTGGGCTTCACCTTCACAGGCGAGAAGGGCGAGGCGATACTGCGCGTCGAGCACCTGTTCGTCGCTGGCAAGGCCTACGGCCTGCGCTCGTCGCCGGTCTGACCCGGGCGCATTCCTAGCGCAAAGCCTGGCGGGCGGCGTCGAGGGTGGCGTCGAGATCGTCGCTGCTGTGCGCAGCGCTGACGAAGCCGGCCTCGTACAGTGCCGGCGCCAGATAGACGCCGCGATCCAGCATGCCGTGGAAGAAGCGGTTGAAGCGCTCCTTGTCGGTCGTCATCACCGTGGTGTAGTTCTGCGGCAGCTCGTCCATCAGGAAGAAGCCGAACATGCCGCCCTCGCTGTCGGTGCTGAAAGGCACGCCGTTCTCTTTGGCGACGGTTCGCAGGCCATCGGCTAGCGTGCGGGTCATGGTGCTTAGGCGCTCGAAGAAGCCGGGCTTGGCGATCTCGCGCAAGGTGGCCAGGCCGCAGGCGGTGGCGACCGGGTTGCCGCTCAGGGTGCCGGCCTGGTAGACCGAGCCCAGCGGCGCCAGGTGGCTCATGATCTCCCGGCTGGCGCCAAAGGCTGCCAGCGGCATCCCGCCGCCAATGACCTTGCCGAACACGCTCATATCCGGCTTGAAGCCGGGGATCAGTTTCGCGTAGTGGGCCTGGGCACCGCCGAGTGCAACGCGAAAACCCGTCATCACCTCGTCGAACACGAACAGCGCGCCGTACTCGGTGCAGAGTTCACGCAGGCGCTTGATGAAGGGCACCGACGCGCGCACGAAGTTCATATTGCCGGCGATGGGCTCGATCATCACGCAGGCCAGCTCCTTGCCGTGCAGCGCAAAGGCCTCTTCCAGCTGGGCCAGATTGTTGTACTCGAGCACGATGGTGTGCTGGGCCACCTCGGGCGGCACGCCGGCGCTGGTCGGGTTGCCGAATGTGGCGAGACCCGACCCGGCCTTGACCAGCAGCGCGTCGGTGTGGCCGTGGTAGCAGCCCTCGAACTTGATGAACTTGGAGCGGCCGGTGGCGCCGCGCGCCAGGCGGATGGCGCTCATCGTGGCCTCAGTGCCGGAGCTGACCAGGCGCACCTGCTCCATGCTGGGCACCAGGGCCAGTATGGCCTCGGCCAGTTCGACCTCGCGCTCGGTCGGCGCGCCAAACGAGAAGCCCTCGACGGCGGCCTTCTGCACCGCCTCCAGCACGGCCGGATGGCCGTGGCCGAGGATCATCGGGCCCCAGGAGCCGATGTAGTCGATGTAGCGCTTGCCATTGGCGTCAAAGATATAGGCACCATCGCCGCGGGTGATGAAGCGCGGCGTGCCGCCGACGGCACGAAAGGCGCGCACCGGCGAATTGACGCCACCGGGAATGACTTTTTGAGCGCGCTCGAACAGCGCCTGGTTCAGATCGAGTTCAGTGGACACGTCGCGGGGCTCCGTCAGCATCGTCAAGAGTGGGTTCTTCGAGGTCGCTCTCTTCTTCCTCGTTGGGCGGCAGGGCCCAGAAAAAGCGGTCGGGCACGACATTGCCCATGCCGGGGCGGAAGCCCGCGTCCAGCGCCTGGTCAAGAAAGGACAGGGCCTCGCCTACGGCGATATGGGGCTCGCTGCCGACGGCCATCAGCGCCGCCAGTGAGGCCGACAGGGTGTCGCCGGCACCGATGAAGCTGACGTCGAAGCGTTCGAACTTCTCGCCGGTGATGGGGCCCTGGGGCGTGGCCAGCACGTTGTCGACAAAGTGGTCGGGCAGGGCCATGCCGGTGACCAGCACATGGGCCGCGCCATGCTCTGCAGCGGCCACGGCCAGCTCGCGCGGCGAGGCCGGGCGGTCCAGCTCCCAGTCGGGCAGCAGCAGGTCGGTCAGGGTCTTGTGGTTGCCCACCAACACCTGGGTCTGCGGCAGTATCAGCTCGCGAAAAGCATCGCTATAGCTCTGCTGCTGCTCCTCATCGAGCCAGGACAGGCTGGGGATATAGGACACCAGGGGCACCTCGGGATAGTCGGACAGCACCTCGGCGACGGCACTGATGCCCTCGGCGCTGCCCAGAAAGCCCACCTTCCAGGCCGAGATGGTCACGTCTTCGAGGATGCCGCGGGCCTGCTCGGCGATCGTCTCCGCGTCCAGCACATGCTGGTCGAAGACCTCGGCGGTGTCGCGCAGCACGATGGCGGTGACCACCGGCAGACCGTGCGCGCCCATGGCCGCGATGGTCGCAATGTCGCCGGCCAGACCGCCCGCGCCGCTGGGGTCATTGGCATTGAAGGTCATCACGCAGGCCGGGGCCGGCGACTCCTGGTTCTCGACCTGGGAGCTGGTGACGGAGGTATCGGTGGTGCTCATGGCGTTATGCGGCGCTTGGGCCAGGTAGGCAGGTAGGGGCTAGGTAACAGAAAATCGCAAATGGGCAATGTTCGACAAATCGGTGAGGAATGTTGCGTAAGTACCTATAAGCCCGGGTATTTTTGCCAACTGGCGTGGCTACAATCTTTCTCCATTGTAGTTAAGCAAACCGGGCTCCGACCGCCCTTGAAAACATCGTGACCGAACCCTGTACCTGGATGTGCCTGATCTGTGGCTGGATTTACGACGAAGCCACCGGTGATATCGAACATGGCATCAAGCCCGGCACGTCTTGGGCCGATGTACCGATGAACTGGACCTGTCCTGAGTGCGGCGCACGCAAGGAAGATTTCGAGATGGTTCGCATTTGACGCCTGGCCCAGCGCTGCGCGTCACCAGGAGAACAACGCTTGAGTTCCGCAGCCGAAAACGGTGCCCAACTGACCCGGGTGCTGGTGATTGACGACAGCAACACCATACGGCGCAGCGCCGAGATCTTCCTGAAGCAGGGTGGATACGAGGTGGTGCTGGCCGAGGATGGCTTTGATGCGCTGGCCAAGGTCAACGACTATCAGCCCGACCTGGTGTTCTGCGACATCCTGATGCCGCGCCTGGACGGGTACCAGACCTGCGCCATCATCAAGCGCAACCCCCGTTTTTCCCATTTGCCGGTCATCATGCTGTCGTCCAAGGATGGGCTTTTCGACAAGGCGCGTGGTCGCATGGTCGGCTCCCAGGACTACCTGACCAAACCTTTTACCAAAGACCAGTTGTTGAGCGCGGTGCGCCAACACCGACCGCAGCCATGACCCCCCGGTCCTGCGCTGCTGAAGAGTAGATCGAGGTAACACCCCATGGCCATTCACAAGATCCTGCTGGTGGACGACTCCAAGACCGAGTTGCACTACCTGACCGACCTGCTGAGCAAGAAGGGCTTCAATGTGCGCACCGCCGTCAATGGCGAAGAGGCGATGAAGCGTCTGGAAGAGGAAGTGCCCGAGTTGATACTGATGGACGTGGTGATGCCCGGCCAGAACGGCTTCCAGCTGACCCGCGCGATCACCCGCGACGAGCGCTATGCGCATATCCCGGTGATCATGTGCACCAGCAAGAATCAGGAAACCGACAAGGTCTGGGGCATGCGCCAGGGCGCGCGCGACTATGTCGTCAAGCCGGTCAAGGCCGAAGAGTTGCTGGCCAAGATCAAGGCCCTCGAGTAAGCACCCGGCGCCGCCATGTCCAACAAGGAAGCCCTGCGAGAGTTGCAGCACCGACTGGCCGAGCGCATGCAGGCCGCCCGTTCTCAGGCGCCGGGCAATTCCTGGCTGGCGGTGGAGTGCGGTGGGCACGACTTCCTGCTGGCCCTGCAGCAGGCCGGCGAGATCTTCCCCGTGCCCGCGATCACGCCGGTGCCGCATACCCAGGCCTGGCTGGCCGGCGTGGCCAATCTGCGCGGCGGCCTCTATGCGGTGGTGGACCTGGGCGGCTTTCTTGGGCTGCGCCAGCAGGCTCCCGCCCGCAACGATCAGAGCCGGCTGGTGGCGGTGAATGCCAAGCTGGACATCAATTGCGCGCTGCTGGTGGACCGGCTCGCCGGCCTGCGCAACAGTGCAGAACTGACCCCCGTCGAGGCCCCAGCCGACGCGGGCGCGCTGCCGCCCTTTGTCGGGCGCAGGCTGCAGGACGGGCAGGGCCGGGTTTGGCAGGAGTTGCTGCTGCAGGCCCTGGTGGTGGACGAGCATTTCCTGAGCATCGTGGCATGAGGTGCGATGAGCACTTCGGCCCGCTGAGGCACAACGACTGGCTAATGGGCACAAGGGTGACAGAGACATGAGCTTCCTGGACAAGATCAAGGGCTTCGGCAAGCGTCAATCGGCTCCTGCTGGTGCCGGCGGTGGCGCGGCCCAGGCCGACAGCGGGTCGCCCGACACCATCACGCTGACCGAGTCCAGCGGCATGCCCAGCACCCGCATGGGCGGCGCCAGCACCTCCATCATTTCCGAGGCCATGCCCACCGGCATGCAGGCCGATTTCGCCGACAGCCAGGCCGCCGAGGCCCGCCGCCGCGTGCCGCCGGCCCAGATGCCCCTCATCGGCCATCTGGGCCTGGCCAGCCAGCAGAAGGTGCTGGCCCTGCTGGTCGTCGCCGGGGTGATCGGTGTCGCCGGGGCCGTGGTCACAACCCTGATCAGCGCCGGCCGCGTGTCGGCCCAGGTGGGCGCCAGCGGCCAGGCCCTGATGCAGTCGCAGCGGCTGGCCAAATCGGTCTGGCAGGCGGTGGCCGGCAATCCCAAGGGCTTCCCGGAGCTGCGCGAAAGCGCCGACACCATGGCCAGCCTGGTGCGCAGCCTGAAGACCGGCGAGGGTGCTGTGCCCCAGGCCTCGGGCGCGGTGCAGGAAGTCATTGATCCGCTGCTGCCGATGGTGGACCGGGCCGAGAAGAGCGCGAAGGTGGTGCTGGGCCAGGAGAAGGTGCTGACCCAGGTCGGCACCGCGTTGCGCACCATCAACCGTCAGTCGTCCGACCTGCTGGAAAGCGCCGAGGCCGTGGCCTCGCTGGCGATGCAACAGAACGCACCGGTGGCCGAAAGTGCTGCCGTCAGTCAGCTGGTGATGCTGACTCAGCGCATAGGCAAGAGCGCCAATGAGTTCCTGACCCAGGAGGGCGTCAGCCCCGAGGCGGTGTTCCTGCTCGGCAAGGATCTGAACACCTTCAAGGAAATCACCGAGGGCCTGATCAGCGGCAGCCAGGATCTGCGCCTGACCGGTGCCAAGGACGCGCAGACCAAGGAGCGCCTCCAGGCCCTGCTCAAGCAGTACGAACAGACCCGCGCCCAGGCCTATGCGATTCTGGGCAATCTGCAGGGCCTGGTGTCGGCGCGGGAGGCGCAGACCGCCATCCTGGCCGACAGCGAGCCGCTGCGCCTGGGCCTGCAGGACATGCAGAACCGCATCCAGTCCGAGAGCGGCATGCAGCCCTGGGTGCTGATCGTGCTGCTGCTGTCGGTGCTGATGCTGGCCTTGGGGGCCTTTGGCTTTCTGCGCCTGTATGTGTCCGACCAGGGGCAACGTGCCGCCCTGGCCGAGACGCAGAAGAACGCCGCCGAACGCCAGGAGCAAGAGGCCAAGCGCGTCAATGATGCCAACCAGGCCGCCATTCTGCGTTTGATGAACGAACTGCAACTGGTCGCCGAGGGTGACCTGACGCAGCAGGCGACGGTGACCGAAGACATCACCGGCGCCATTGCCGACTCGGTCAACTACACGGTGGAAGAGCTGCGCACGCTGGTCGCTCAGGTGCAGGGCACGGCGGCGCGGGTGACGGAAACCACCCAGCAGGTGGACCAGAACTCGACCGAGCTGCTGGCCGCCTCGACCGAGCAGCTGCACGAGATTCGCGACACCGGCGAGGCCGTCCTGCAGATGGCCGGCCGCATCAACCAGGTGTCGGAGCAGGCCCAGCAGACCGCCCAGGTGGCGCAGCGCTCGCGGGCAGTGGCCGAATCCGGCCTGCAGGCGATGCAGAACACCATCGGTGGCATGAACGCGATCCGCGAGCAGATCCAGGAAACCTCCAAGCGCATCAAGCGCCTGGGCGAGAGTTCACAGGAAATCGGCGAGATCACCGAGCTGATCTCCGACATTACCGAGCAGACGAACGTGCTGGCCTTGAATGCCGCCATCCAGGCCGCCTCGGCCGGCGAGGCGGGTCGCGGCTTCTCGGTGGTGGCCGAAGAAGTGCAGCGGCTGGCCGAGCGCTCCGGCAGCGCCACGCGCCGCATTGCCGCACTGGTGAAGACGATTCAGACCGACACGCAAGACGCCGTGGCCGCCATGGAGCGCTCGACGCAGAACGTGGTCGAGGGTACGCGACTGTCCGACGCGGCCGGCACGGCGCTGACCGACATCGACCAGGTGTCGCGCCAGCTGTCAGACCTGATCGTGAAGATTTCCGACCAGGCGCTCAGCGAGGCCAGCCAGGCCAATGTCGTGGCCTCGAACATTCAGCACATCTTTGCGGTGACCGAGCAGACCGGTGAGGGCACCCGCTCCACCGCGACGCTGGTGCACCAGCTGTCGCGCACGGCCGAGGAACTGAAGGCCTCGGTGTCGCGGTTCAAGATCGACTGACGCCGAAGCCGCCGCAGCATGATGATGCACAACGCACCGACCTGAACAGAAGGCACGCCAGCGCATGGACCTCCCGCGTGATTCAGAGTTTCCGGCCGACCTCAGCCCCCTGGCCTGGGTGCAGGAAGAGTTGCGTCGTTCGCTGGAGGCCGCCCACAAGGCCTTGCGCCGCTATGCGCGCGATGTCGATGCGCCCCGCCTGCCAGGCCAGGACACCCTGGATCTCAGCGCGCTGAACAGCGCCCGTCAGCAGGTGCACCAGGCCGCCGGCGTGGTCTCCCTGGTCGGCCTGCCGGCCGGCGCAACGATGCTGCGGGCCTGCGAGGCCGGCCTGCAAAGCCTCATCGATCACCCGGACCGTATCAAGCTCGATGCGATCGAAACGCTTGAGCGCGCCGATTTCGCGTTGCTTGACTATGTGGCCCGGCTGCTGGCCGGCCGGCCGGTGTCCTCGCTGAGCCTGTTCCCGCCCTACCGCGCTGTGCAGGCCCTGGCCGGCGCCGACCGCATCCATCCGGCCGATCTCTGGACCCATGAGTGGACCTGGCAGGAGCCGCCCAGCGAAATCACTGTCACCCCGCGCAAACCCGAGAGCGCTCGCAGTGCCTTCGAGACCACGCTGTTGAAGTTCATGCGCGAGGGCTCGGCCGATGGCGCCCGCGCGCTCAGCGAGCTTTGCGCCAGCATGGCTGCCGGCGCGCCGAGCGCCGCCGCGCGCAGCCTGTGGCATGTGGCCGCCGCCTTCTTCGAGGCTCAGGGCATCGGCATGCTGCAGCCCGACGCCTTTGCCAAACGTATCGGTTCGCGCCTGCTGGCCCAGCTGCGCGCCGGATCCGCGGGTGACCCGGCCGTGGCCGACCGCCTGGCCCGTGACCTGCTGTTCTTCTGCGCCCAGAGCGCTGTGCCGTCGTTCCCGGGCGCCGCGCCGCGTCTGCATGCGGTGCGCCAGGCCTACGGCCTGGACCAGCACCAGGTGGTGGACTATGAAGAGGCCCGTCTGGGCCTGATCGACCCGGCCTGGGTGGTGCAGGCACGCAAGCGTGTGTCGGTGGCCAAGGATGCCTGGTCTTCTGTGGCCGAGGGCGATGTGCAGCGCCTTCAGGGTCTGGACGAGTTGTTTGCCCTGGTGTCAGAGTCCTTGCAGCGCCTGTTCCCGCGCGGCGAGGTGCTGGGGCAGACCCTGCAGCGCGCCGTTGTCGGCACGGCCCGCGCGGGTGCCGCGCCGAGTTCGGCTCTGGCCATGGAGGTGGCCACGGCCATGCTCTATGTCGATGCAGCGCTGGAAGACGCGGCCTTCGATGCCCCCGAACAGGCCGAGCGCGTGCAGCGCCTGGCCCAGCGGGTCGACTCTGTCGCCCATGGCGACCCGGCCCAGCCGCTGGAAGCCTGGATGGAGGACCTGTACCGCCGCGTCTCCGACCGTCAGACCATGGGCAGCGTCGTTCAGGAGCTGCGCAGCTCGTTGTCCGAGACCGAGAAGCTGGTCGATGAATACTTCCGCGACACCAGCCGGCGCCAGGTCTTGATACCGGTGCCCGGCCAGCTGTCGGCCATGCGCGGCGTGCTGACCGTGCTGGGCATGGAGCAGGCCGCCCAGGCGGTGCTGCGCATGCGCGACGAGGTTGATGAGCTGGTCAACACCGAGGTCGATGCCACCCGCCAGGGCCCGCGGCAGATCTTCGAGCGGCTGGCCGGCAATCTGGGCGCCCTGGGCTTTTTGATCGACATGCTCAGCGTGCAGCCGCACTTGGCCAAGCGTCTGTTCAAGTACGACGACGAGACCGGCGTGCTGGCCCCGGTGATGGGCCGCCGCGAGGGCGATACCAGCGGCTTCGTTGGCCTGGACGAGTTGTTGCCGCTGGCCGAACCGGAACAGCAGCAGCTGCCGCCGACCTTGCCCGAACCCTTGGACGAGCCTGCGGTCGCCACCGCGGTCGAAGTGCCCGGGGCACTGGATTTCGGCCTGGATTTTGGTCTGGACGAAGCGCAGCCGCCGGTCGCCAGCGAGCCCGAGCTGCTGACCCTGCCCGATATCGACGCGCCGCCGGCGCAGGCCGAGTCGACGCGTCCGCCCTTGCCAGCGCCTGCAGCGCTGCCGGTGCTGACCGCCACCGATCTTGAGATCGACGCCGAGATGCTCGAGGTCTTTCTCGAAGAATGTGATGAGGTTGTGGCCACGGCGCGCGAGGCGCTGGCCCAGCTGCAGCTGGACAGCAGCGATCAGAGCCAGCTGACCACCGTGCGCCGCGCCTTTCACACACTGAAGGGCAGTTCGCGCATGGTCGGTCTGCTCGACTTTGGCGAGGGCGCCTGGGCCTGCGAGCAGCTTTTCAACGCCCGCCTTGGCGACAACCGGCCGGCCGATGCCGGCCTGCTGGCCTTCAGCGCCGAGGCGCTGGAGTACCTGTTCGATTGGCGCAACGCGATAGCCGAGAAGCGCCAGGGCGGTCACCAAGCGGCCAGCCTGCGTCGCGCCGCCGATGCGCTGCGCATCGAAGGCCGGGTCGAGGCGCTGGAGTGGCCGCAGGCCGGGCGTGGCGAGGCTGCTGCACAAGCCGTGGCCGAAGTCGTGGCGGAGTTGCCGGAGCTGCCGGAGCTGCCGGAGCTGCCGGAGCTGCCGCAAATGCCGGAAGTTCCGGAAATGCCCACGCCGGAACTGGAGGCCGCCCTCGAGCCGACCGAGCTGGCCGCGCTGGAGCCGGAGCTGTTGGTCGATCTGCCGGTGGAAGTCGTGGCGACGCCCGAGGCCGAGGAAGAGGCCTTCTTCGAGCTCGACCTGCCCGATCTGGCCGCTGCCCCTGAGGCAGTGCCCGAAGTGGTGGCCGAGCCGGAATTGCTGCCCGAGCCGGAGTTGCCCAGTTTTGAGCTCGATCTGGACTTCGGGGCGGTCACGCCCTTGGTGGTCGCCGAGGTCGAGACACCACCGGTCTTGCCGGACGCCGAGTTGCCCGCGTTGCCGGCATCGACCGAGTTGCCGCTGTCGCTCGACGACGAGGACCTGCTGTTGCCCGAGGACGAGCCGCCTCCGGTGGTCGAGCCTGAGCCTGAGCCCGAGGTCATTGAGGTCATCGAGGTGGCCGAGGTTGCGGAGCCCGAGCCCGAGCTGGTGGCCGAGGAGGCACCGCCGCCCAAGCCCCATCTGGAGCTGGTCCATTCTGTCGATGCCCTGGTGGCTGACGAGGAGCGCGAGCAGGCCCTGGCCGAGCAGGCCGAGGCCGTCAAGGTGATAGGCCCGCTGCGCATCAGCATTGCGCTGTTCAATATCTTCCTCAACGAGGCCGACGAGCTGTCGCGGCGCCTGTGTGTCGAGCTCGCCGTTTGGGCGCTGGAACTGAACCAGCCGCTGCCCGAGACCAGCATCGCGCTGGCCCATTCGCTGGCCGGCAATGCCGCCACCGTGGGCTTCGAGGACCTGTCGCGCCTGGCCCGTTTGCTGGAGCATGGACTGGAGCGCAGCCATGCCCTGGGCCGTGGCACGGTCGAGGAGGGTGAGCTGTTTGTCGAGGCCGCGGACGAGATCCGGCGGCTGTTGCACCAGTTCGCCGCAGGGTTCCTGAAAGCCCCCGACGCGGCGCTGAACCAGCGCCTGATCGATCACGAGCACCGCGCCGCCGAGCGCCTGCAAGACCTGGCCCTGCATGCGCCCCTGGTCGAGCCGGACTCGGATGACATGCCCCTGATCGAGGTGATTGAGGACCCCGCGCACAGCGCGCCCGATGACGAGGTGCTGGCCGCGGTCGCCGCCGAGGCCTTGGCTGGTGGGGCGGAAGCGCCCGAGATCATCGAGGTCTTGGAAGCTTTCGAACCCGAACCCGAACCCGAACCCGCCCTGAGCCTGCTCGGCCAGTTGGGCGAGGTCCTGAGCGGTCCGCTGCAGCCGGTGGCCGAGGTGCATGCCGCGGCGGGTCGGGCCCATGCCCGGGACGAGCTGGACGCCGCCGACCTGGACGCCGAGGACTCGATCGACGAGGAGCTGTTCCCGATCTTCGAGGAAGAAGGTATCGAGCTGCTGCAGCAGCTGGCCGCGCTGATGCGCGACTGGCAAGCCAAGCCCGGCGATATGAGCAGCGCCTCGGCCTGCATGCGCAATCTGCACACCTTGAAGGGCGGTGCCCGCCTGGCTGGTGCAATGCGCCTGGGCGAGATGGCGCATCGCATGGAGTCGGTGGTCGAGTCGCTGCTGGGCAGCGGCTTGGCCGAGGCCCACGACATCGAGCGTTTGCAGTCCCATGTCGATGCGATGGCGGCGGTGTTCGATGCGCTGCGTCATCCGCCGGTGCCTGCCGAGGTGGAGCCGGTGATGCCGGCCGCGGCGGTGCCAGTTCCAGAGCCCGAACCCGAACCCGAACCCGAACCCGAACCGGCACTGCCGGTGGTGGCTGAAGCGGTGGAGCTTGAGGCCCTTGAGACGCTGGAAGCTCTCGATGAGACGGCTCCGGCCCCGGAGCCGGAGCCGGACCAGCCCGTCGTGGCCGCCGCGCCGCTGCCGGCACCGGTCGAGATCGACTGGTCGCGTTTCGCGGCTAGCGGCGCTGCTGCCGCACCGCTGGAGCGTGCAAAGAGCGCCGCGTCCCAGGCCATGGTGCGGGTGCGCGCACCGTTGCTGGAGCGGCTGATCAACCAGGCCGGCGAGGTCAGCATCCGGCGTTCGCGGATGGAATCCGAAGTGGCCCAGATGAAGGGCTCGCTGAACGACCTGACCGACAACCTGGAGCGCCTGCGTCAGCAGCTGCGCGATATGGAGTTCCAGGCCGACGCGCAGATCAGCTCGCGGCTGGAGTCGGCCAAGCAGGCCGAACGTGATTTCGACCCGCTGGAGTTCGACCGCTACACCCGGGTGCAGGAGTTGACCCGCATCATGGCCGAGTCGGTCGGTGACGTGGCCACGGTGCAGCGCACCCTGCAGCGTGCGCTGCAGGCCGCCGAGGACGAGCTGGCCGCCCAGGCCCGCCTGACCCGCGATCTGCAGGACGACCTGCTCAGCACCCGCATGGTCGAATTCGACAGCCTGTCGGATCGGCTCTACCGCGTGTTGCGCCAGGCCGCCAAGGAGACCGGCAAGCAGGTGCGCCTTGATGTGCAAGGCGGATCCCTCGAAGTCGACCGGGGCGTGCTCGAGCGCATGACAGCCGCCTTCGAGCATCTGCTGCGCAACAGCGTCATCCACGGCATCGAGTCGCCCGAGAAGCGCGTCGCCGCCGGCAAGGAGGCCACCGGCAATATCGTTGTGGCGCTGACCCACGAGGGCAACGAGGTGGCGGTCGAGTTCCGCGACGATGGCGCCGGCCTGGACCTGGAGCGCATTCGCCAGCGTGCCGTGCAGATGGGCCTGCTCACCGCCGATGCCAAGCCCGGCTCGGCCGAGCTGACCCAGCTGATCTTCATGCATGGCTTCTCCACCGCCAGCGCGCTGACCGAGATGGCCGGCCGTGGTGTCGGCATGGATGTGGTTCGCGATGACGTCAATGCGATGGGCGGGCGCATCGCCAGCGCCAGCTCACCGGGGCAGGGCACCAGCTTCAAGCTGCTGCTGCCGCTGACCACCGCCGTCACCCAGGTGGTGATGCTGCGCTGCGGCGACGATGTGGTGGCGGTGCCGGCGACGCTGATCGAGCTTGTCAAGCGCGTGCCGGTGCCTGAGATCGAGGCGGCCTACCGCAGCGGCACGTTTACCGCCGGCGAGCCCATGCCCTTCTTCTGGCTGGGTGGCCTGCTCCAGCAAAGCGCTGCCGGCGTGCCGCAAGGGCGCAACCAGCCGCTGGTCATCGTCAAGAGCGCCCAGCAGCGCGTCGCCCTGCATGTGGACGAGGTCATCGGCAACCAGGAAGTGGTGGTCAAGAACCTCGGCCCCCAGCTGGCACGGGTGCCGGGGCTTGCCGGCATCACCTTGCTGGCCTCCGGCGCCGCCGCCCTGATCTACAACCCGGTGGCCCTGGCCACGCTGCATGGCGACAAGGCGCGGCAGCGGGCCGAAGCGGCGCTGCAGGCACATGCCCCGCAGGCGCAGGAGATTGTTGCCACGCTGGCGCCGACGGTGATGGTGGTGGACGACTCGCTGACCGTGCGCCGCGTTACCCAGCGTCTGCTGGAGCGCGAGGGCTATCGCGTCACCCTGGCCAAGGACGGGCTGGATGCGCTGGAGAAGCTGGCCGACGAACTGCCGGACATGGTGCTCTCTGACATCGAGATGCCGCGCATGGATGGTTTTGACCTGGTTCGCAATATGCACGCCGATGCGCGGCTGCGTGAACTGCCGATCATCATGATTACGTCGCGCATTGCGCAAAAGCATAAGGACTACGCAGCAGAGTTGGGTGTGCAGCACTACCTGGGCAAGCCCTATGATGAGGAAGAACTTTTAGCATTGATTGCCAGATACACTTCACGGCAAATCCGCGGGTAGGTCGCAGCGCCATGATGTAGTCGAGCTGTTGCCGTCTCAGGCAGTGTCCTGAGCCCATCAGTCCTTGGGGAAACCAACATCGTGCAGGCGCAGGCAGGCATCCGTATCCCATGTCCGAAGTCGTAGACCATCTCGCCGAACTCACCGGCTACCGCGACCGTGACGTCATGGACGTCACCCTGGTGGGCTCGCTGCGCGACTTGCTCGAGCCGCTGTCGGTGGCCATCTACCGCTGCGTCGGCGAAACCCCCAACGAGCGCTGGCTTACGCGGGCGCGCATGAGCGCCACCGATCCGGTCGCCACCGCCGACCCGCTGTGGGCCGACCTCGAAACCCTGCCGCTGCTGGCCGATCATGCCGCACGACTTGAGTGCTTCCGCTCCCGCACGGTGATCGTCGTGCCCGGCATGCCCTGCGTCACCCTGTTCCCCTTGGCCAATGACCGCGAGGTCGTCGGCGTACTGGAGGTGCAGAGCGTGCAGGCGCTGGACATGGCGATGCGGCGCATGGTCAGCAGCGTGCTGCGCATCTATCACAACTTCCAGGGCCTCCTGGACTACAGCGAGCGCGACACGCTGACCGGCCTGCTGAATCGCAAGACCTTCGACGAGAGCTTCTTGAAGGCGACGATGGAGATGCCGGCCGGCAACGATGGCCGCCGCCACTGGGGCAGCGAGGCGCGCTACTGGCTGGGCCTGATCGACATCGACCACTTCAAGTCGGTCAATGACCGCTTCGGACATCTGATCGGCGACGAGGTGCTGTTGCTGCTGGCGCGGTTGATGCGCAGCAGCTTCCGCTTCCACGACCAGCTCTACCGCTTCGGCGGCGAGGAGTTCGTCGTGCTGATGCGCTGCGACAAGGATGTGGACGCCGCCCTGGCCTTTGAGCGCCTGCGCCGCAACACCGAGCATTACGGCTTTCCGCAGGTGGGGCATATCACCGTCAGCGTCGGCTACAGCGAGGTCAAGCCCAGCGATTCGCCTGCCGCGGCCTTCGAACGCGCGGACAAGGCCGTCTATCACGCCAAGGCCCATGGCAGGAATCAGGTGTTCTGCTATGCCGACCTGGTGGCCGCCGGCCACTTCAAGGATGAGGACGAGAAGGTGGGAGCAATGGAATTGTTCTAGGCACAGAGTTCGCCGGCCCAAACAAAAAGGATCGCCTGGCGATCCTTTTTTTATTTTCGTCAAGCGCATTACAAAATGAATCAAGCGCTTGAATTGATTTGTATCATGCCGGCGATGCATGCCGAAATCCAGGAAAAAACCAGTGTAAACCCGGGCTCTGTGCCGTCGCAAGCCAGCGAGGCCGTGCCGGCCCGCCTGCTGCGCGCCGCCATCCGAATCTTTGCCGCCAAGGGTTACGCCAAGGCCAGCACACGCGAGATCTGCCAGGCGGCCGACGCCAATGTGGCGGCCATCCACTACTACTTCGGCGGCAAGCAGGGCCTGTATCAGGCGGTGCTGGCCAAGCCAGTGCAGGACGTGGTGTCGCTGATCCCCTGCTCGGGCGATGACCAGCCCATGCCTTCGATGGAGGAGGCGCTGCGCCAGTTCTACGGCGCCTTCCTGACGCCGCTGATCCATGGCGGGGATGAGTTTGCCGATCTGCGTCGCGTCACCCTGCGCGAGATGGTGGAGCCCACCCAGGCCTTTGCCGATGTGCTGCACCGGAACATCGCGCCCGAGCACCAGGGCCTGGTGGACATGCTGGCCCAGCACTGCGGTGTGGCCGAGGCCGACGACGCGCTGCACCAGCTGGCCTTCGCGCTGGTGGCCATCGTCGAGAACTACTGGATGTCGCTGGACTATATGCGCCTGCTGGCTCCCGGCCTGCTGGCCAGCCCGCAGGCCTACGCGCAGCTGGTCGAGCGCCTGGTCGGTTACGGCCTGGCTCTGGTCGAGCATGAGCGGCGCCAGCGCCAAACGAATTGAGGGAGAGGAAGAGAACCATGTCGATCAAGACCCGATTCCAGGGCCCGAAGCTGGCGACGCTGGCCCTGGCAGCGCTGCTGAGCGCCTGTGCCGCCACCGCACCGTTGGCGCCAAGCCTGAAAGCCGTACCCGCTGCCTGGGCGGCGCCGCTGCCCCACGGCGGCCAGGCCGGCCAGCTCAAGCAATGGTGGACGCGGCTGGACGATGAGGCGCTGGTGGCGCTGATCGCCAGCGCCCAGCAGACCAATCCCAGCCTTGACATCGCCCTGGCCCGCATTGGCCAGGCCCGTGCCCAGCTGGGCAGCAGCCGGGCTGCGCAACTGCCGCAGCTCAACGCCAGCGCCTCGGCCACGCGGGGCCGCCTGGCCCTGCCGTCGAACAGCACGGCCACCACCACGGCGGTGCTGGGCCTTGATGCCTCCTGGGAGCTGGACCTGTTCTCGCAGCAGCGCCACCAGACCCAGGCCGCCGAGGCACGTGCCCAGGCCAGCGAGCTGGACTGGCACGGCGCCCGGGTGAGCCTCGCCGCCGAGGTGGCCCAGACCTATCTGGCCTACCGTGCCTGCGAGGCCAGCGCGGCCATCCTGGCCCAGGATGCCGAGGCCCTGTCGCGCATGTCGGGCTTGACCGCGAAGAAGGTGGCCGCCGGCATGGAGGCCCAGGCCAATGGCCAGCAGCTCGATGCCAGCGCCGCCGATGCGCGCTCGCGCCATCTGGGCCAGCAGGCCGAGTGCGAGGTGCTGATCAAGGGCCTGGTGGCGCTGAGCGGCAAACCGGAAGCCGGGCTGCGCGAATTGCTGAAGCCAGGCAGCGCACGCCTGCCGCAGCCGGCAGCCTTCGAGGTGGCCAGCGTGCCGGCCCAGGTGCTGGCCCAACGCCCCGATCTCGCCGCGGCCGAGCGCCAGGTGGTGGCCGCGCTGGCCGAGGTCGGCGCTGCCGAGGCGGCGCGCTGGCCGCAGCTGCGGCTGGGCGGCGGCCTGTCGCGCGGCGAGTTGCGCGTGGGCGGTGGCAGCGACAGCGGCAACGGCTGGTCGTTCGGGCCCAGCCTGAGCCTGCCGCTGTTTGACGGCGGTCAACGCAAGGCCGGTGTCGATGCGGCCCAGGCGCGTAGCGACGAGGCCTATGCCCAGTACCGCGCCAGCGCCGTCCAGGCGGTGCGCGAGGTCGAGGAGGCGCTGGTGCGGCTGGACGCAGCACAGCGGCGCGAGGCCGATGCCCAGCGCGCGGCCAGCGGCTACGAGCAGGTGCAGGGCGCCACGGCGGCGCGCTGGCAGGCCGGCCTGGGCAATCTGATCGAGTTGGAAGAATCGCGGCGCAATGCGCTGAACGCGCGCTCGAGCCTGCTGCAGGTGCAGCGCGAACGCGTCGGCGCCTGGCTCAGTTTGTACAAGGCGGCGGGTGGCGGATGGGACCGCAGCGACACCGTGCCGCAAACAACCGTATCGAGGTGAGGACATGACAATGAAGAAGAACGCATACCGACTTGGCGGCGTTGCCGCCGCCCTGGCCCTGGTGGCCGGCACGAGCAGCTTCCTGGTCCAGGCAGCCGATGACAAGAAGGCCGCCGCCAGCGCGCCGGCCAAGACCGCGCTGACGGTCAGCGTGACCAGTGCGGCCCAGGCCGACTGGGCCCAGACCCTGCAGGCCAATGGCAGCGTGGCGGCTTGGCAGGAAACCGTGGTCGGCGCCGAGCTCAGCGGCCTGCGCCTGGCCGAGGTGCAGGCCAATGTGGGTGACAGGGTGAAACGCGGCCAGCTGCTGGCCCAGCTGTCGGCCGACTCGGTCAAGGCCGAGCTGGCGCAGAGCCGGGCCGGCGCCGCCGAGGCCCAGGCCACGCTGGCCGAGGCTCAGGCCAATGCCGAGCGCGCGCGCAGCCTGCAGACCAGCGGCGCCATCAGCGCCAGCCAGGTGCAGCAGTACCTGACCGCCGAGGCCACGGCCAAGGCGCGGCTGGAGGCCGCTCAGGCCCGTGTCCAGGCCGACGAGCTGCGCCTGAGTCAGACCCGCATCGTCGCCAGCGACGATGGCGTGATCTCGGCCCGCGCGGCCACGGCTGGCTCCATGGTGCAGCCGGGCCAGGAACTGTTCCGCCTGATACGCAAGGGCCGACTCGAGTGGCGTGCCGAGGTGCCGGCCGACGAACTGTCGCGGCTGAGCGCCGGCATGGCCGTTCGCGTCAATATCAGTGACAAGGCCAGCGCCGCCGCAGCGGTCAACGGCAAGGTGCGCATGGTCGCCCCGACCGTCGATCCGCAGACGCGCATGGGCCTGGTCTATGTCGACCTGGACAACGCCAGCAATGTGCGTGCCGGCACCTTTGCGCGCGGCGAGTTCCAGCTCGCCCGCAGCCAGACCCTGAGCCTGCCGCAGACGGCCGTGCTGCTGCGCGACGGTTTCAGCTATGTCTATCGCGTCGGTGCCGACAACAGGGTCACCCGGCTGAAGGTGCAGACCGGCCGCCGTCTGGGCGACCGCATCGAGGTGCTCGGCGGCGTTGATGCCGGGGCCAAGGTGGTGGCCAGCGGCGCGGGCTTTCTGAGCGAAGGCGACGCGGTGCGCGTGGTCACCGCGCCGGTGGTGCCGGCGCCGGTGGCCGCCGCCGCCGCCGCCACCGTGGCCAAGTAAAACGCAGACACACAGACCATGATGAACGTCTCCTCCTGGGCCATACGCAACCCGATTCCGTCGGTGCTGCTTTTCATTCTCCTCACCTTGGCCGGCCTGATGGGCTTCAAGGCGATGAAGATCCAGAACTTCCCTGACATCGACCTGCCCACCGTGTCGGTCACGGCCTCGCTGCCGGGCGCCTCACCGGCGCAGCTGGAAACCGAGGTGGCGCGCAAGATCGAGAACTCGGTCGCCACCCTGCAGGGCGTCAAGCACATCTACACCAAGGTGCAGGACGGCACGGCCACGATCACGGTCGAGTTCCAGCTCGAGAAGCCCACGCAGGAGGCGGTGGACAATGTGCGCGACGCGGTCTCGCGCGTTCGCTCCGATCTGCCCGGCGACCTGCGCGACCCGGTGATCTCGAAGATGGATCTGTCCGGCGCGCCCATCCTGACCTACACGGTCGAGTCGCCGAAGATGGACGAGGAGGCCCTGTCCTGGTTCGTTGACAACCAGGTCGCCAAGGCGATCCTGTCGGTCAAGGGAGTGGGCGCGGTGTCCCGGGTCGGCGGCGTGACGCGCGAGGTGCGCGTCGAGCTCGACCCGGCCAAGCTCTTGAGCCTGGGCGCCACGGCGGCCGATGTCTCGCGCCAGTTGCGCCAGATCCAGCAGGAGGCCTCGGGCGGCCGCAGCGATGTGGGCGGCATCGAGCAATCGGTGCGCACCATCGCGACGGTGGCCAGCTCCGAGGAGCTGGCGCGCATGGACATCACGCTGTCGAACGGCCGCCATGTGCGCCTGGACCAGCTGGCCTCCGTCAGCGACACGGTGGGCGAGCAGCGCTCGGCCGCCCTGCTCAATGGCAAGCCGGTGGTGGGCTTCGAGATCACCCGCTCGCGCGGTGCCGGCGAGGTCGATGTGATGGACGGCGCGCGCGCCGTGCTGGAGCGGCTGAAGACCCAGCATCCGGACGTGGTCGTCACCGAGGCCTTCAACTTCGTCGACCCGGTGATAGAGAACTACGACGGCTCGATGCTGCTGCTTTACGAGGGCGCCATCCTGGCCATCATCGTGGTCTGGTTCTTTCTGCGCGACTGGCGCGCCACCTTTGTGGCCGCCACGGCCCTGCCGCTGAGCGCGATCCCGACCTTCGCGCTGATGTATGTGCTCGGCTTCTCGCTGAACGTTGTGACTCTGCTGTCGCTGTCGCTGGTGGTGGGCATCCTGGTGGACGACGCCATCGTCGAGATCGAGAATATCATGCGCCATCTGCGCATGGGCAAGACGCCCTACCAGGCGGCGATGGAGGCGGCCGACGAGATCGGCCTGGCGGTGATTGCCACCACCTTCACCCTGATCGCCGTGTTCCTGCCGACCGCCTTCATGGGCGGCATTCCGGGCAAGTTCTTCGTCCAGTTCGGCTGGACGGCGGCGATCGCCGTGTTCTTCTCGCTGGTCGTGGCGCGGCTGCTGACGCCGATGATGGCGGCCTACATCCTGCACGCGATTCCGCCCAAGGAGCATGAGCCGCGCTGGATGCAGGTCTATATGCGCTGGGCCCGCTGGTGCCTGAAGCACCGCATCAAGACCTCGATCGCCGCGCTGGTGTTCTTCGTCGGCTCGTTTGCGCTGGTGCCCTATCTGCCCACCGGCTTCATCCCGCCGGACGATCTGAGTCAGACCCAGGTCACGCTGACCCTGCCGCCGGGCGCCAAGTTCGAGGAGACCCGGGCGCTGGCCGAGGCCGCGCGCGAGCTGGTGCAGAAGAACTCCCATGTGAAGCTGGTCTATACGGCCATCGGCGGCGGCGCGGCTGGCTCCGACCCGTTCGCGATGGGCGGGGCCAGCAATGTGCGCACCGCCGTGCTGACCCTCAACATGACCCACCGCACGGAACGCAAGGGCATGAGCAAGCAGGACATCGAGCGCCAGCTGCGTGATGCGCTGCAGGACCTGCCCGGCGCGCGGGTCAAGGTCGGCTTCGGCGCCTCCAGCGAGAAGTATGTGCTGGTGCTGGCCGGCGAGGACGGCGGCGCGCTGCAGGCCCATGCATCAATCGTCGAGCGCGAGCTGCGCACGCTGCCCGGCATTGGCGCGGTGACCAGCAGCTCCAGCCTGGAGCGGCCCGAGCTGGTGGTGCGGCCCGATGCGGCCCGCGCCGCCGACCTGGGTGTGACCACGGCCGCGATTGCTGACACCCTGCGTGTGGCCACCGCCGGCGACTACGACCAGGCGCTGGCCAAGATGAATCTGTCGCAGCGCCAGGTGCCCATTGTCGTGCGCCTGCCGGCCTCGGCCCGGCAGGATCTGGACCTGCTGTCGCGCCTGCCCGTGCCCGGCAGCCGCGGCCCGGTGGCGCTGGGCCAGGTGGCCTCGCTGAGCCTGGAGAGCGGCCCGGCCGAGATCGACCGCTATGACCGGGTGCGCAATATCAACTTCGAGATCGAGCTCAATGGCCAGCCCTTGGGCGAGGTGGCCGAGCGGGCCTTGGCCCTGCCCAGCCTGGCCAAACTGCCGCCCGGTGTGACGCAGACCACCATAGGCGACGCCGAGGCCATGGCCGAGCTGTTCGCCAGCTTCGGCCTGGCCATGCTGACCGGTGTGCTCTGCATCTACTTCGTGCTGGTGCTGCTGTTCAAGGACTTCGTCCAGCCGGTGACCATCCTGGCCGCCCTGGTGCTGTCGATTCCGGGCGCCTTCCTGGCCCTGTTCGTCTCGCACACGGCGCTGTCGATGCCGTCGATGATCGGCCTGATCATGCTGATGGGCATTGCCACCAAGAACTCCATCCTGCTGGTGGACTATGTGGTGCTGGCACGGCGCGACCACGGCATGAACCGCTTCGACGCGCTGCTGGACGCGGCCTCCAAGCGGGCTCAGCCCATCGTCATGACCACCATCGCGATGGGCGCGGGCATGTTGCCGATCGCGCTGGGCATAGGCGTCGACCCGAGCTTTCGCGCGCCGATGGCCATCGTCGTCATCGGCGGGCTGATCACCTCGACCTTTCTGAGCCTCTTGGTGATTCCGGTTCTGTTCTCATATGTGGACGATGGCATGCAAAAGGCCGGGGCCTTGTTCGGCCGCTTGTTTTCCCGTTTCGGCCGCAAACCCGCCAAAGCTGCTAGCGTTGCAGCTGCTGCAGCCACGCCTGGATCGGAGTGAATCGTGCGACCCCTGAGCCTGAACCCCCGCCTCCGCAGAACGCTGTTGCTGTCAACCGCCGGCCTGCTTGCCACAGGCCTGCTGATCTGCCAGGTGCGGGCCCAATCGTCCGTCGAGCAGGGCAATAGCAGTATCCAGGTTCAGGCCGAGGCCCAGCCGCCGCTTCTTGCCGACGTGCCCGCGGACAGCTACCAGGTCAAGGAGTTCGACTGGCGTGACGACGGCCGCCAGCGCGAGGTGCCGGTGCGCCTGTACTGGCCCAGCCAGCTGGCGCCAGACGCCAAGCTGCCCCTGGTCGTGTTCTCGCACGGCATCGGCGGCTCGCGGCGCGGCTACAGCTATCTGGGCGCCTATTGGGCCAGCCAGGGCTATGCCAGCCTGCACCTGCAGCATGTCGGCAGCGACCGCCAGTTGTGGATGGGCAATCCCTTCAGCCTGCCCGGCCGGCTTCAGGGCGCGGCCCAGGACACCGAGGCGATCAATCGCGTGCAGGACCTGCACTTCGCACTGGACCAGTTCCTGGCCAGCCCCCAGGGCCAGCAGATTGATGCGAGGCGCATCATCGCCGCCGGTCATTCCTATGGCGCCAACACCACCCTGCTGGCGATAGGCGCGCGCGTCGAGCGCAAGGGCGCACTGCTGGACTTCCGCGACAAGCGCATCCAGGCGGCCATCATCCTCTCGGCCCCGCCGTTCTACGGCGAGACCGACCCTTCCAAGGTGCTGGCCGGGGTGACCGTGCCCAGCCTGCACATCACCGCCACCGAGGACGTGATTCGCGTGCCCGGCTACTTCTCCGAGGCCAGCGACCGCATCGCCATCTATGAGGCCACCGGCGGCCCGCGCAAGACCCTGGCGGTGTTCCAGGGCGGCTCGCACAGCATCTTCACTGATCGCGGCGGCACCGGTGGCGTGGCGCTGAACCCCCGGGTCAAGACGGCTACCCGCGAACTGTCACTGGCCTTCCTGCGCAGCGTGTTCGACGGGCTGGATGACCCGCTGCAGCAGTGGGGGCTGCAGAACAAGGGGTTGCTGGCGAGGTATGTCAGCGGCAAGGGCTCCTGATCGTTCGATCAGCGTGGTCGCCCTCGTCCTTTCCCTGATACCAAACCCGCATTACTAGATTTATCATTTTCGTTTGAGCCAAGCCCCCGGGGCTTCGTCGCATCACAGCGCACAAGGACAAGCGAAGAATGACAGCAAAAGATCTGACCGCCGAAGCGATGACCAGCCCCTGGCGGCGTTGGTGGCCGGGCGGGCGGGGCCAGGCTGACCATCAGGCGCTGGCCCGCGGCCTCGACGCCGCGCACAAGGGCGACCTGTCGCACAGCTCGGCCGCCCATGCCCAGGGCAACGGGCTGCTGAGCCGCTTCTCGGCGATGTGCACCTCGCTGTCCAATCGCATCGCCCAGATACGCAACAACGCCAGCATCGTCGCCATGGCCGGCAACGATCTCGCCCGCGGCACGCACGCGCTGTCCGAGCGCACGCAGCAGCAGGCGCAGAACCTGTCGCAGGCGGCGGCCCAGGTCGAGCAGCTCAACGGCCGCCTGCAGCGCAATGCGCAGACGGCGCGCGAGGCCAATACGGTCTCGACGAGGATGCGCGGCGTGGCCGAGTCCGGCGAGGCGCTGATGCAGGATGCCGTGGCCCAGGTGCGCAAGATCGAGCTCAGCTCGCGCGAGATGAGCGAAATCATCGCTGTCATCGACAGCATCGCCTTCCAGACCAATATCCTGGCACTGAATGCCGCCGTCGAGGCGGCCCGTGCCGGCGAGCAGGGCCGCGGCTTCGCCGTCGTGGCCAGCGAGGTGCGCAGCCTGGCGCAGCGCAGCGCGGCCTCAGCGGCCCAGATCAAGACCTTGATCGCGCAATCGACGGAGTTGGTCGAGACGGGCGTCAAGCGCATCGAGCAGGTCGGGCAGACGCTCAGCGAGATCGTCAGCGGCGTGCGCGAGCTGGCCACCCAGGTGGACGAGATCGCCGTCAACAGCGTCGAGCAGTGCAGGGGCCTGGAGCAGATCGCCACTGCCGTCAATGCCGCCGATGCGCTGACCCAGCGCAATGCCGAGATGGTCAGCGAGTCGGCACATACCGCCCGCGAACTGGAGCAGCGTACCGTGCTGCTGACCAGTGCCGTGCGCTCGATACGGCTGCGTCAGGGCGCGGCCGACGAGGCCCGGGCGCTGGTCGAACGGGCCTGTGCCCTGGTCAAGCGGGGCGGGCTGGAGACCGCGGTCGGCCGCTTTACCGACAAGAGTGGCGAGTTCTTCGACCGCGACATGTACATCTTCGTCTTCAACCGCCAGGGCATCTTCACCGCGTTCGGCCCCAACCCCAGCCTGCGCGGCGGCCATCTGCGCCAGGTCCAGGGCCTGCAGTGGGAGCGCCTGCTGCGCGACGGCTTTGCCTGTATCGACCAGGGCAATGGCGGCTGGGTCGAGTACCAGACCGTCAACCCGACGACAGGCGCGGTCAACGAGAAGGTCTCCTATGTGCAGGCGCTGCCGGGCGATCTGCTGATCGGCTGCGGCGTCTACAAGATCTGATGCCTATTTCGTTTTCGCCTTGACCACCTCGTAGCGCTTCAAGGTGGCGATGCGCGCCTCGTCATGGCGCACGATGGGGGTGGCGTAGTCCCGACCCAGCACCAGGCCGCAGGCCTCCAGCTCGGTGGGTTTCGCGAGCCAGGGCGCATGGATCAGCTTGGCCGGCAGTGAGGTCAGCTGTGGCAGGTAGCGCTTGATGAAACGCCCTTCGGCGTCGAACTTCTCGCTCTGAGTGACCGGGTTGAAGATGCGGAAATAGGGCTGGGCATCGCAGCCGGTGGAGGCCGCCCATTGCCAGCCGCCGTTGTTGGCGGCGAGGTCGAAATCGTTCAGCTTCTCGGCGAAATAGGCTTCACCGCGGCGCCAGTCAATGCCCAGGTCCTTGATCAGGAAGCAGGCGGTGACCATGCGCAGCCGGTTGTGCATATAGCCGCTGCGGTTGAGCTGCAGCATCGCCGCGTCCACCAGCGGATAGCCGGTGCGGCCCTCGCACCAGGCCTTGAAGAGGGCGTCGGCCGCCTTGCCCTTCTCCCAGTGAATCGCGTCGTACTCGCGCTTGAACGCGTGACCGACGACATGGGGGTGGTGAAACAGGATCTGATGGTAGAAGTCGCGCCAGATCAGCTCCGACAGCCAGGTCTGCGCGCCCTTGGAGCCGGCCTCCACCCGCTCGTGGGCCAGCCGGGCGAGGCGCCGTATCGATACCGTGCCGAAGCGCAGATGCACGCTCAGATAGCTCGGGCCCTTGATGGCGGGGTAGTCGCGGGCATGGTCGTAGGCGTCGATGCGCTCCAGAAAGTCGTCCAGCAGCTCCAGGGCACCTGTGCTGCCGCTGGGCAGTTTCAGCTCATGCAGATTGCTGGTCTGGAAGCCCAGATCGGTCAAGGACGGCAGCGGCCGGGCCAGCGCCGACGGGCAGTGGGCCAGATGGTCGGCGTACTTGGCCACGGGGTAGGCCCGCAGGTAGAACGGGCTCAATTTGCGTAGCCAGGCGTTTTTGTAGGGCGTGAACACGCGGTAGGACGGGCCGCCCTCGGTCAGCACCTCGTCGCGCTCGAAGATCACATGGTCCTTGCTGGTGTGCAGCGCAATGCCGGCCCCGGCCAGTGCGCCACGCACGCGACGGTCGCGCTCCTGGGCATAGGGCTCGTCGTCATGATTGGCATAGACGGCCACCGCGCCCAGCTGTTGCGCCAGCTTCGGTATCTCGTCTACCGCCGCACCGTGGCGCACGATCAGGCCCACGTCATGGACACCGTGCGACAGCGCCAGCGCCCGCAGCTCGGCGTCCAGCACGGCCACGCTGTCGTGGATGAACTCGACCCGGCGGTCCTGGCGGGGCAGGGCGTCCAGGATGGTGCTGTCGAAGACGAACACGCACCAGACCTTGCGCGCGGCCTTCAGCGCATGGAACAGGGCGGCCTGGTCATCGACGCGCAGATCTCGGCGAAACCAGACCAGGGCGGAAGAAAGAGGGGTTTCCATGGGGCAAGTGTCTCTCAGGAACCGGGTCATTCCTCTACGAGCTCCGCATATCCCGGGTTGGATAGGTTCTAAAATCCCGTCATGCCAAATGACCGGATCGACCTCACCAACCAGTTTCTGGTCGCCATGCCGGGCATGGTGGATGAAACCTTCGCCGGCAGCGTCGTCTATATGTGCGAGCACACCGAAAAGGGTGCGCTGGGCCTGGTGATCAACAAACCGATAGACATCAAGCTGAAGAACCTGTTCGACAAGGTGGATCTGAGCCTGGAGCGGGAAGACCTGGCCAGCACCCCGGTGTTCTACGGCGGCCCGGTGCAGACCGAGCGCGGTTTTGTGCTGCACGAGCGGCTGGACGCCGAAGGCGGCCACTACAGCAGCACCATGGCCATTCCCGGCGGGCTGGAGATGACCACCAGCCGCGATGTGCTGGAGGCGCTGTCCAACGGCGCCGGCCCGAAGAAGATCCTCGTCACCCTGGGCTATAGCGGCTGGGGCGCCGGCCAGCTGGAAGACGAGATCAGCCGCAACGGCTGGCTGAACATCAATGCCTCGGTCGACGACTGCGCCGACATCATCTTCGACACCCCCATCGACGAGCGCTATGACAAGGCCTTGCGCCTGCTGGGCATTGACCCGCGCATGCTCAGCCAGGAGGCGGGCCACGCATGACGGCCTCCTTCCTGGCTTTTGACTTCGGCACGAAACGCGTTGGAGTGGCCTCAGGCAACACGCTGATGCACCTGGCCACCCCGCTGCGCACGATCGCGCTGGAGGGCGACGCCCGCTTTGCCGCCATTGCCAAGCTGATAGAGGAATGGAAGCCCGACGCGCTGGTCGTCGGCGTGCCCTGCCACCCGGACGGCGCACCGCACGAGATGACGGCCAGGGCGAAGAAGTTCGCCCGCCAGCTGCAGGGCCGCTACGGCCTGACCGTCCACGAGGTGGATGAGCGCTACACGACCACCGAGGCCCATGCGATGGGGGCGTCGGACGTGGACGCGGCGTCGGCCGCACTGATTCTTGAACAATTCTTCAGGGCTTTGAAATGAGTACCCTTCTTTTGGACGCCGAGGCGCTGTACACCGATCTGGTGCGCAGTGTCAGGGCATTGTTGAAGCCCGACACGGCCCTGGTCGGCATCTGGTCCGGTGGCGCCTGGCTGGCCGAGCGGCTGCAGCGTGATCTGGGCCTGAGTGGCGCCATCGGCGTGATCTCCAGCACCATGCACCGCGACGACTTCGGCTCCAAGGGCCTGGGCGGCACCGATCACACCAAGCTGCCCTTCGACGTCAACGGCCGCCACATCCTGCTGATCGACGATGTGCTGTTCACCGGCCGCACCACGCGGGCGGTGATCAACGAGCTGTTCGACTTCGGCCGCCCGGCCAGCGTGACCCTGGCCGTGCTGGTGGACCGCGGCGGGCGCGAGCTGCCGATCGAGCCGGCCTACTCGGCCGCGCGCATGACGCTGCCGCGCGAGCAGCGGCTGCGCCTGGCCCGCGACGACTCGGGCCGCTTCAGCTTCGACCTGAAAGGAGAGCCCGGCGATGCTGCATAAGCGCAACCCCCAGCTGAACAGCCACGGCGAGCTGGTCCATCTGCTGTCCATCGAGGGCCTGCCTCAATCGGTGATACACCACATCCTGGACACCGCCGGCAGCTTCTTGTCGGTCAACGACCGCGATGTGAAGAAGGTGCCGCTGCTGCGCGGCAAGTCGGTGTTCAATCTGTTCTTCGAGAACAGCACGCGCACCCGCACCACCTTCGAGATTGCCGCCAAGCGCCTCAGCGCCGACGTCATCAACCTGGACATCGCGCGGTCCAGCACGGCCAAGGGCGAGACCCTGCTGGACACCATCGCCAACCTCAGCGCCATGCATGCCGATATGTTCGTCGTGCGCCATAGCGAGAGCGGTGCGCCCTATCTGATCGCCCAGCACTGCGCGCCGCACGTGCATGTGGTCAATGCCGGCGACGGCCGCCATGCGCATCCGACGCAGGGCCTGCTGGACATGTACACGATCCGGCACTTCAAGAAGGACTTCCGCAATCTGACGGTGGCCATCGTCGGCGACATCGTCCACTCGCGCGTGGCGCGCAGCGACATCCATGCGCTGACCACCCTGGGTGTGCCCGAGATCCGCGCCGTCGGCCCCAAGACCCTGGTGCCCGGCGATCTGCGCGAGATGGGCGTGCGCGTCTGCCACGACATGGCCGAAGGCATACGCGGCGCCGACGTGATCATCATGCTGCGCCTGCAGAACGAGCGGATGAATGGCGCGATGCTGCCCAGCGCCGGCGAGTTCTTCAAGAACTTCGGCCTCACGCCGGAGAAGCTGCAGCTGGCCAAGCCCGACGCCATCGTCATGCACCCGGGCCCGATCAACCGCGGCGTCGAGATCGCCTCCGATGTTGCTGACGGCAAGCAGAGCGTGATCCTGCCCCAGGTGACCTTCGGCATTGCCGTGCGCATGGCCGTGATGTCCATCATTGCCGGGAACGACGCCAAATGAGCGGCGCAGGGCCGTTCCCAAGCCGATCGCTCCCCCTTGGGGGGACGTTGCGCAGCAACTTAGGGGCTCCATGAAGATACTGATCAAGAACGGTCGCCTGATCGACCCCGCCAGCGGCCTCGACCAGATCGGTGACCTGGCCATTGCCGGTGGCCGCATCGTCGGCCTGGGCCAGGTGCCCGCCGACTTCGATGCCGGCCGCGTCATCGACGCCAGCGGGCTGATCGTCGCACCCGGCCTGGTCGACCTGGCCGCGCGGCTGCGCGAGCCCGGCCACGAGCACGAGGGCATGCTGGAAACCGAGCTGAACGCGGCCGCCGCCGGCGGCGTGACCAGCCTGGTCTGCCCGCCCGACACCGATCCGGTGCTGGACGAGCCCGGCCTGGTCGAGATGCTGAAGTTCCGCGCACGCAAGCTGAGCCTGTGCCGGCTGTTCCCGCTTGGCGCGCTGACCCGCGGCCTGGCCGGCGAGGCGCTTACCGAGATGGCCGAGCTGACCGAGGCCGGCTGCGTCGGCTTCTCGCAGGCCGATGTGGCGATCCGGAACACCCTGGTGCTGCAGCGCGCGCTGCAATATGCGGCCACCTTCGACTACACCGTCTGGCTGCGCGCCGAAGACCCCTGGCTGGGCGGCGGCGTGGCCGCCAGCGGTGCCATGGCCACGCGTCTGGGATTGAGCGGCGTGCCGGTGGCCGCCGAGACGGTGGCCCTGCACACCCTGTTCGAGCTGATGCGCGTGACCGGTGCCCGCGTCCATCTGTGCCGCCTCAGCAGCGCCGCCGGTGTGGCCCTGGTGCGCGCGGCCAAGGCCGAGGGCCTGCCCGTGACGGCCGATGCCAGCATCAACTCGCTGCACCTGACGGATGTGGACATCGGCTACTTCAATTCGGCCATGCGCCTGAACCCGCCGCTGCGCCAGGGCCGCGACCGCGATGCGCTACAAGCGGCGCTGGCCGATGGCACGCTGGACGCCCTGGTCAGTGACCACATGCCGGTGGCCGAGGACGAGAAGAATGTGCCCTTTGCCGAGGCCACGCCCGGTGCCACCGGCCTGGAACTGCTCTTGAGCCTCGCGCTGAAATGGGGCCGCGATCAAGGGCTGAGCCTGGGCCAGGCACTGGCGCCGGTGACCAGCGGGCCGGTGCACGTGCTCGGCTCGACGCTCGGTTCGCTGGCCGCCAGCGCCGGCCGCCTGGTCGAGGGTGGAGTGGCCGATGTCTGCGTGTTCGATGGCGAGGCCCACTGGGCCGTCACCCCGGACAAACTCGAAAGCCAGGGCAAGCACACGCCGTTCGCTTTCGACATCACCGGTTTCGAGCTGCCCGGGCGGGTGCGCTACACCGTTGTGGCGGGGCACGTCGCACACGAATCCACTGTCGAGGCGAACTGACGCCGATGCGGACCCTGTTGGCTTGTTGGCGCCTGGTGCGCGTCGTTGTGCATTTGCTGCATGGCTTGTGGATCATCAAGGCGCAGTTCCCCCGCCTCGACGTTGCGGGGCGCCACCGGCGCATTCAGTGGTGGTCGGGCAAGTTCCTGGCCGTGCTCGATGTGCAGCTGGACCTGCAGGGCCAGTTCAAGGCCGGCAGCTCGCTGATCGTTGCCAATCACGTGTCATGGCTGGATATCGTCGCCATCCATGCGGTCCATCCACGCACGCGCTTTGTCTCCAAGGCCGACGTCAAGGCCTGGCCCATCGTCGGTCCGCTGGTTCATGCGGCAGACACCCTGTTCATTGAGCGCGAGCGCAAGCGTGATGCGATGCGCGTCGTCCACCAGATGGCCGAGGCGCTGCAGGCCGGTGACAGCGTCGGCATCTTCCCCGAGGGCACGACCGGCGCCGGCGACAAGCTCCTGCCCTTTCATGCCAATCTGCTGCAGGCCGCCATCGCCGCCGAGGCGGCCGTGCAGCCGGTGGCGCTGCGCTTCTCGGACGCCGACGGCCCCATCAGCCAGGCCGTGGTCTACGTCGGCGACACCACCATCGTGCAAAGCCTCTGGCTGATCGCCATGGGCCGCGGCCTGCGCGTGCGGGTCAATGTGCTGCCGCCGGTGGGGGCGCGCCACGCCGATCGGCGCGCGCTGTCGCAGCATCTGCAGGAGCTGATTGCCGCGGCCCTGTGAAGGCCGATCTGTGCCACAGTGACACCATGACCGCCGCCCAACTCCAGATCCGCCGTGTCGGCATCGACACCTGGCGCGAGAACGTGGCCTATCTGCACCGCGATTGCCCGGTGGTGCGGGCGGCCGGCTTCCAGGCCCTGTCCAAGGTCGAGATCCATGCCGACAATGGCAATGGACGGCAGGGCATCCTGGCGGTGCTGAATGTCGTCGACGACGAACGCATCGTGCGCAGCTGCGAGCTGGGCTTGAGCGAGGAGGCCTTTGCCCGCCTCGGGGTGGCCGACGGCCATGCGGCGACGATTGAGCATGCCGAGCCGGCCGGCTCGATCGCCGCCTTGCACCGCAAGATCGCCGGCGAGCGCTTGTCCCGCGAGGACCTTGCCGCCATCATCCGCGACATTGCCCAGGCCCGTTATTCGAAGATCGAGCTGGCCGCCTTTGTCGTCGCCACCCACCAGTACGAGCTGGACCGCGACGAGGTGCTGCACCTGACCGAGGCGATGATCGCCGCCGGCCGCCATGTGGACTGGCACCAGAAGGTCGGGGCCGGCCCGGTGGTGGACAAGCATTGCATCGGCGGCATTCCGGGCAACCGCACCTCGATGCTGGTCGTGCCCATCGTCGCCGCGCACGGCATGCTGTGCCCCAAGACCAGCTCGCGGGCCATCACCTCGCCGGCAGGCACGGCCGACACGATGGAGGTGCTGGCCGAGGTGGCGCTGCCCTTCGACCGGCTGGTGGAAATCGTCCGCGCCAATCACGGTTGCCTGGCCTGGGGCGGCACGGCCGACCTGTCGCCGGCCGATGACATCCTGATCTCGGTCGAGCGGCCGCTGTCCATCGACTCGCCGGGCCAGATGGTGGCCTCGATACTGTCCAAGAAAATCGCCGCCGGCTCCACCCATCTGGTGCTGGACATCCCGCTGGGCCCCACGGCCAAGGTGCGCACCATGCCCGAGGCGCAGCGGCTGAAGAAGCTGTTCGAGTACGTGGCCAAGCATCTGCGACTGCAGCTGGACGTGGTCATCACCGACGGCCGCCAGCCCATAGGCCGCGGTATCGGCCCGGTGCTGGAGGCCCGTGATGTGATGCAGGTGCTGGAGAACCACCCCGACGGGCCCAGCGATCTGCGCCAGAAGGCGCTGCGCCTGGCCGGCCGCATGATCGAGTTCGACCCCGATGTGCGCGGCGGCGACGGCTATGGCATCGCCCGCGACATCCTCGAGTCTGGCCGGGCCCTGGCCAGCATGAATGCCATCATCGATGCGCAGGGCCGGCGTTCGCCCCGGCCCTCGATTGCGCCGCTCAGTTTCGAGGTGCTGGCTGCTGCTGCCGGCATCGTCACCGGCATGGACAATCTGCGCCTGTCGCGCATCGCCCGGCTGGCCGGCGCGCCCCAGGTGCCGGGCGCCGGGCTGGACCTGCTGAAGAAGCTCGGCGATGCGGTGCAGGTCGGCGAGCCGCTGTACCGCGTCCATGCCGCCTTCGAGGCCGATCTCCAGTTCGCACGCAAGCAGGCCGACAAACACACGGGCTACGCCATCGCCGACGGTGACCATCTGCCCGCGCAACTCTTGGCCGAAAGCGCCCTGCACAGCTTCTGACACCTGAGCCATGACCGACACCCTTCTGCTTGCCTTCGATGACGAGGCCGCCCTGGCCCAGGAACTGGCCGCCGCGCTCGACGTGCAACTGCACTTCATCAAGCGCCACCGCTTCCCCGACGGCGAGCTGCGGCTGGTGCTGCCGGCCCGATTGCCGCCCAATGTCGTCTTGCTGCGCGGCCTGCACCAGCCCAACGAGAAGCTGGTCGAGCTGATGATTGCCGCGCCCACGGCCCGCGAGCTCGGTGCCGGGCACCTCGCCCTGGTCAGCCCCTACCTGGCCTATATGCGCCAGGACATGGAGTTCACCCCCGGTGAGGCGGTCAGCCAACGCCATATCGGCAAGTTGCTGGCCCAGTATTTCGACGCCGTCATCACCATAGACCCGCATCTGCACCGCATCCAGTCGCTGGACGAGGTTCTGCCGGGCCGCCGAGGCCTGAGCCTCAGCGCCGCGCCGCTGCTGGGCGCCTGGGTTGCCAAGCATGTGCCGGATGCCTTGCTGATCGGCCCCGATGAGGAGTCGGCCCAGTGGGTGCACGAGGCGGCTGCGGCCCAGGGGTTGGACAGCGCCATCGGCCGCAAGGTGCGCCACGGCGACCACCAGGTCACCCTGGCCCTGCCCGAGGTGCCGGTGCAGGGCCGGGCGGTCGTGCTGCTGGACGATATGGCCAGCACCGGCCGCACGCTGATGGGCTCGGCCGAGGCGCTGCTGGCGCGCGGTGCGGCCAGCGTCGATGTGGCTGTCACCCATGCGCTGTTCGTCGGCGAGGCCTATGCGCAGCTGCAGGCGGCCGGGGTGCGCCATGTCTGGAGCACCAACGCCGTGCCGCACGCGAGCAATGTGATTTCCGTCGTTCCTCTGCTCGCTGCCGCGTTGAGAAACTAGCCGAAGGTGAAGGCGTAGGCCTGCGCCCCGGCGTCGAGGAACTCGATCTCAAACAGACGGGGCTTGCCCCCGGCTTGCTGACGCACCAGCTGGTACAGCCGCTGGGCCTCGATCACGCCCTGGCCTTGGGTGTCGATGTCGGAGCCATGGCCGGCCAGCGGCGGCTTGCCATCGACCAGCACCCGAAAGCGCACCGGTTTGCCGTCCGCCATCGGGCCCAGCACCAGGTGCAGATCGCGGGCATGGAAGCGCAGGGCGATGCGACCCATGGCGCTGTTCAGCAGCACGCGCTCGCCTTCGACGGTCCAGTCCCCGTTCAGCGCCCATTCATTGAGGCGCAGTGACGACGAGCCTCGATACCGCTGCGGGCGGTCGGGCTTGATGCCGCCTGGCGAGGCGAAGCCGCTGGTGCGCTGATGGCCCAGATAGGTCTCGGCCGACAGGATCGGCATGGCCCCTGCCGCGGCCTGGGTGCCCTGGCCTTGCGGCGCGACCTTGGCAGAAGGCACCGGTCCGGTTCCGGCCTCGGCCAGCAGCTGCTGAATCAGCTGCTCCGCCTGCTCGTAGCGGCCCTCGCCGAGCTGTTGAAGGCGTATGCGGCCCTGGGCATCGATGAAGTAGAAGGCCGGCCAGGCGCGGTTGTTGAAGGCACGCCAGACCGCGAAATCGTTGTCCACGGCGACCGGGTAGGCGATGCCGAGGTCGCGCACTGCCCGGCGCACCAGGGCCGACTCCTTCTCGAAGGCGAACTCGGGCGAGTGCACGCCGATGATGACCAGGCCCGCGGCCCGGTACTTGTCGGCCCAGGCCCGCACATAGGGCAGGGTGCGCAGGCAGTTGATGCAGGAGTAGGTCCAGAAGTCGACCAGCACCACCTTGCCGCGCAGGCCCTCGGCGCTCAGGGGTGCGGAGTTGATCCATTCGGTGGAGCTGGCCAGCGAGGAGAGCACGCCGGCCATAGTTGGTCGCGGTGCCGCCGGGGCGGCAAGCGCGGGGCTCAGCAGTGACAGCAGGGCCAACAAAGTGGCAAGAATTGGTTTGAGCATGAGGGTCGCTTCGGATGTATTCAGGTGATGGTCAGCGTGAGCCGGGCTTCGAGCCCGCCTTCGGCGCGGTTACTCAGCTGTAGCTCCGCGCCCATGGCCATGGCCAGCTGGTGGGCAATGGCCAGGCCCAGGCCGGTGCCGCCGGTGCTGCGGTTGCGCGAGTTCTCGACGCGGTAGAAGGGCTGCAGCACGGCCTCCAGCTGGTCGGGCGGAATGCCCGGCCCGTTGTCGAGCACGGCCACGATCAGCCGGCCCGGCTCGGCATGCACGGTGACGCGCACCTCGCTGCCGAACTTCAGCGCGTTGTCGATCAGGTTCATCAGGATGCGGCGCAGCGCATTGGGCCGCGTCACGATGGGCGTACCGGCGCGGCCGTTCAGGCGCAGCGGCTGGCCGGCGTCTTCGTAGTCGGAGACCATGCTTTCGAGCAGCGCATCGGCATCGATGCGGCAGGGCGGCTCGGTGGCGCCGTGCAGGGTGCGCGCATAGCTCACGCCCTCGCGCACCATCGCGTTCATCGCGTCGAGGTCCTGCCGGAACTTGTCGCGGTCCTCGTCGTCGTCGAGCATGTCGGCTCGCAGTCGCAGCCGAGTGATGGGCGTCTGCAGGTCATGCGAGATGGCGGCCAGGATCTCGACCCGTTCGGCCATATAGCCGGCGATGCGGCGCTGCATCGCATTGAAGGCCCGTGCCGCATGGGCCACCTCGGTGGGCCCATCCTCGGCGAGTTGCTTCGCCTTAAGGTCCGGGCCCAGGTCATCGGCCGCCGAGGCCAGCCGCGCCAGTGGCCGCGTCACCAGCCGCACCGCCACCCAGGCACAGACGGCCAGCACCGCCAGCTGGGCCAGCAGCACCCACAGCACCCAGTTCGACACGGGCATACCGACACGCATCGCATGGATAAGCATCGTGGAGCCGTCCGTCAATCGAACCAGCAGCTCCAGGTCCTCCGGCGGGTCACTGACTTCGACCAGCTTGACGACCTCGAACGGGCGCAGCGCATGGACGATCGCCTCGGCGAACTCGCGGGACAGCGGCGTTGAGGGCTCGGTGCCAGTGACATCGCCACCGAGCGCGAAGCGGTAGTTGCGCCGCTCCAGCCGCGCCAGCCAGCTGTCGCGCTCCGCCGCGGGCAGGCGGTCGAGCAGGGCGATCGAGCTGGCGATGTCGCGCTCTATGCCCATCATCATCAGCTGGCGCAGGGCCAGGCCCCGCTCGTAGCGGATCGCCGCAAAGGTCAGCAGCTGCGCGAGCACCAGCCCTACAACAATGATCAGCGTCACGCGGGCAAACAGCGAGCGTGGCAGCAGCTGGATCTTGGCGGCTTGAGGCATGGCGGCTCGCGGCTGTGGCATCGCTGCGTTTATAGGCCTTTGCCGTCAAGCCAGCACGAGTTCCACCGCGATATTGCCGCGCGTTGCATGAGAGTAGGGGCAGGTCTGGTGGGCGGTGTCTATCAGTTGCTGCTGCTCCGCTGGCGGCAGGCCCGGCAGGCTGATCGCCAGCCGGACGGCCAGCGCGAAGGCCGCGCCGCCATCGGTCTTGCCCAGCGTCACGCTGGCGTCTATGGCCAACTCGGCCGGCACCTTTATGCCCAGCTTCAAGCCGGCCTTTTGTATGGCGCCCATGAAGCAGGCCGAGTAGCCGATGCCGAACAACTGCTCGGGGTTGGTGCCGGGCCTGCCGGAGCCGGGCGAGCTGAGCTTGACGTCGAGCGCGCCGTCGCTGCTGGTGCCGGCGCCGTTGCGGCCGCCGGTGGTGTGGGTCTGGGCGGTGTACAGCACTTGGTCGAGTGGCTTGATCATGGTCATTCCTTGGTGTGGTTAGAGAGGGTTGGCGATGTCGCAATTGCAGCGGCTGCCTGTATCTCCGATGTGTCGGCCGGCGTCCGATTTGCATGCCGCTGTGTCCGCCCGCTCTGGCAGATACATGGGCATACAAACCCAGGGCGCGGCTGCCGTGGTGGCGCTACATTGCGGCCATGACGACCAACACCTCCGACCACGTCCTCATCGTCGATGACGACCGCGGCATACGCGAGCTGCTCAGCACCTATCTGGTAAAGAACGGCCTGCGTGTGGTGGCCGTGCCCACCGGCCGGCATATGCGCGCGGCGCTGGACGAATCAGGCCCGTTCGATCTGATCATTCTCGATCTGATGCTGCCGGGCGAGGACGGGCTGAGCCTGTGCCGTGACCTGCGCAGCGGCAAGCACAAGGCCACGCCGATACTGATGCTGACCGCGCGCGGCGAGGAGGCCGACCGCATCCTCGGCCTGGAGATGGGCGCCGACGACTATCTGGTCAAACCCTTTGCCGCCCGCGAGCTGCTGGCCCGCATTCGTGCCGTGTTGCGCCGCACCCGAATGCTGCCGCCGAATATGCGCGCAACTGATGGCGCCCAGATGCTGACGTTCGGCGAATGGCGGGTGGACACCGCCGCACGCCATCTGCTGGACGACAGCGGCCTGCAGGTCGCCCTCAGCGGCGCCGAGTACCGGCTCTTGCGCGTGTTTCTCGATCATCCGCAAAAGGTGCTGAGCCGCGACCAGCTGCTGGGCCTCACTCAGGGCCGCGACGCCGAGCTGTTCGAGCGCTCGATCGACCTGCTCGTCAGCCGCCTGCGCCAGCGCCTGCGCGACGATGCGCGCGAGCCGCGCTACATCAAGACGGTGCGCAGCGAGGGGTATGTGTTTGCGTCGGCGGTGGAGCCTGTCGACTGAGGTTTTGACTTTGGGTGGCGGGGCTGTGCCTGCGCCGCCACCGACCGACATGCACCAAGATGCACGTCAGCGCGTTGAAACGGCTGGCTCCGCCAGCAGCGCCTGGATCCGCTTCTCCGTCTCGCCATAGCTGCCCTCGCCATAGTGCGAATAAACGATGCGCCCCTGCTTGTCGATCAGATAGACGGCCGGCCAGTACCTGTTCTTGAAGGACTTCCAGGTGGCATAGCTGTTGTCCTGGGCGACCGCGTGCTTGATCTGCAGGCGCTTGATTGCGTCCTGGACGTTCTGCGCGGACTTCTCGAACTCGAACTCGGGCGTGTGCACGCCGACCACGACCAGGCCCTCGTCCCGGTAGTTCTCGTGCCACTGCTTGACGTAGGGCAGATGGTTGAGGCAGTTGCTGCAGGTGTAGGTCCAGAAATCGACCAGCACCACCTTGCCGCGCAGCTCATCCAGCTTCAGCGGGGCTGAGTTGAACCAGTTGTCGACGCCGCGAAACTCCGGCACCGGCCGGGCGTCGGCAACGATGCGGTCCTCGGGCGGCGGCGAGGCCACGGTGATGGCGGTCACCGTGGCGGCGACGACGGCGACGAACAGCAGCGCGTTGGTTCGGATGCTCATGGTGATGCGGCCCAGCGGGCCCCTGGTGGATGCGAATGAGCGCATTCTTGGCCGCCTTTGCCCCATCTGGCTCGGAACATGTACGCCTGTGTATCTGCGTCGGACATCAACACACTACGTTTCGCTGGGATGCCCGCTCGCTTCATCGATGCCCACCGAGATTGAGCATGACAACGCCACCCACCACGCAAACAAGACCCAGCGCCTTGATGCCGCCCAGCTGCTCGCCGTAAAACGCGATGCCGACGAGGGCGGTGGCAGCGGTGCCGCTCGCGGCCCAGACGGCGTAAGTGATACCCATGTCGAGCTGCCGCATGGCAACGGCCATCAGCCAGATCGCGAGCGCATAGCAGGCTGCCGCTGTGCCTGAGGGGACGAGCTTGGAGAAGCCATCCGATTGCTTGAGCGCCACGGTTCCGACAACTTCTGCAACAACGCTGGCGGCGATCATCAGCCAGGCCGATAGGCTTGAATTCATTAGGCACCTCTGCCGAACTTCCTCGTTTGTCACTTGTACCGAGTGACGCGAGTAGTGCGGAAAAAGCGGTACCTGCGGGTGGGCATCAGTGTATCAAGGCGGCTCAGTTCGACTTCGGCAGTCGGAGTGGGGGCCTGGGTGCCGGGAGCTAGAAACTCCTGACCACCCGATTCGGCCTCATCGTGCTACGCCGCGATATGTTCGCGCACCGAAACCTGACGCTCAATGTCCTGTAGGGTCGGCAGGGTCTTCAAGTCGTAGTTGGCCTGCATGACCAACCATGACGTTGCATCACCACCAAAGTGCTTGGCCAAGCGTGCTGCCGTATCGGCAGTGACCGCTCGCCGCTCCTTGACTATTTCGTGAATGCGAGTCGCTGGTACGCCCAAGGCGACGGAGAGTGCGTTGACGCTCAGCCCGAGCGGGGCAAGATAGTCTTCGCGAAGCACCTCGCCAGGGTGAACGGGACGCATACGATTGACAGGAGGTGCCATATTGAACCCTTCAGTGGTAGTCCACGATCTCGACGTCCGCTGGCCCGACATCAGTCCATACAAAGCAGATACGCCACTGGTCATTGATGCGGATACTGTGCTGACCCTTCCGATCATCTTTCAGGGCCTCCAGGTGATTTCCAGGCGGCGCCTTCAGGAAAGCCAGCGTCTGTGCGGCGTCAAGTTGTGCGAGCTTTCGCTCGGCGACGTTCGCCAGCGCTTTGAACCGACGCGGACTCTTGCCCTCGTACAGCGCCAGGGTGTCCTTGCACTTGAACGACTGGATCATGCGAGCAGTTTATTACGCACCACGTAATAGCGCAACGGTTCTCGGGATGGGTGGGAGCGCCGTGGGGTGAATCCCCTTGGGTTTTGAGGAAGCTCCCCACGCCCCTTGATCAAACGCAAGCCCCTTGCCACCATCGCGGCTTACCGTTGCCAGCTCAAACCGAGCATCGGAACGCCCCATGGAGTTCAAGGACTACTACGCCACGCTGGGCCTGGAGCGCAGCGCCACGCAGGACGAGATCAAGCGGGCCTATCGCAAGCTGGCGCGCAAATACCATCCGGATGTCAGCAAGGAGCCGGAGGCGGAGGCGCGGTTCAAGGAGGTGGCGGAGGCCTACGAGGCGCTGCATGACCCGGAGAAGCGGGCCGCCTATGACGCCGTGGGCCGTGGCCCCGCGGGTGGACAGGAGTTTGCGCCGCCTCCGGGCTGGGCCAGCGGCTTCGAGTTCAGCGGCAAGGACGGCGGCATCGGTGCGGGCATGGACCGCAGCGACTTTTTCGAGGCGCTGTTCGGCCGTCAGGCCGGTGGCGCACGGGGCCCGCGTGCCGCCGCCCATGCTCCCGGCGGCGATCACCATGCCAAGGTGCAGATCGCGCTGGAGGATGCCTTCACCGGCGCCACGCGCACCATCACGCTGCGCATGCCGGTGGCGGATGCACAGGGCCGCGTGGTGATGCAGGAGCGCAAGGTCGAGGTAGCGATCCCCAAGGGCGTGCGTGCCGGTCAGCATCTGCGGCTCGCGGGGCAGGGCGGCCCTGGCCTGGGCGAGGGCCCGGCCGGCGACCTGTACCTGGAGATCGTGTTCAAGCCGCACGCCATCTTCCGCGCCGACGGCCGCGATGTCTATTTCGATCTTCCGCTGGCACCCTGGGAAGCCGCGCTGGGCGCCACGGTGAGCGCACCCACGCCGACAGGCAAGGTCGAGCTGACGATTCCACCCGGCTCGGCGGTCGGCCGCAAGCTGCGGCTCAAGGGCCGCGGCCTGCCCGGTGATCCGCCGGGCGATCTCTATGCAGTGTTGACGATCGCGCTGCCGGCCGCGGACACCGACACGGCCAAGCAGGCCTATGCCGAGCTGGCGCGTGGCTTCCAGCAGTTCAACCCCCGTGTGGAGGCAGCATCATGAGCACAGCAGTCGTCGTGCAGGGCGTGATCGTTGAACAGACCTTGCATTTCAGTCTGGGCGAGCTGTGCCGGGCCTGCGGCGCCGAGACCGAACAACTGATGAGCCTGGTTGACGAGGGCGTGCTCGAGCCCGCCGGCAGCGGGCCACAGGACTGGCGCTTTGCCGGCCCCTCGCTGCGCCGCGCCCATGCGGCCCTGCGTCTGACACGCGACCTGGAGCTGAACCCGGCGGCCACCGCCCTGGTGCTGGACCTGCTGGACGAGATCGAGGCGCTGCGATCGCGACTGCGGCGTGCCGGCCTTGAGTGATACGTCGACCAAGGCCGCCGAGCCTGTGTTCCGAGCCCGTGGTCTGAGCAAGACCTATGGCACGGGCGAGGTCGTGGTGAAGGCGCTCAGCGGGGTGGACCTGGACATCGCACGCGGCGAGTTCATCGTGCTGCTGGGCCCCTCGGGCAGCGGCAAGTCCACGCTGCTGAACATCCTTGGCGGTCTGGACGTGCCAAGCAGCGGCCAGGTGATGTTCGCCGACCATGACCTGAGCGCCGCCACCGAGGCGCAGCTGACCCGCTACCGGCGCGAGCATGTGGGCTTCGTGTTCCAGTTCTACAACCTGATACCGAGCCTGACGGTGCGCGAGAACATCGCGCTGGTGACCGATATCGTCGAGCACCCGATGTCGGTCGACGAGGCCATAGACCGGGTCGGCCTGACGCCGCGGCGCGACCATTTTCCGGCCCAGCTGTCCGGCGGCGAGCAGCAGCGTGTGGCGATTGCGCGGGCCATCGTCAAGCGGCCCGAGGTGCTGCTGTGCGACGAACCCACCGGCGCGCTGGACTACCAGACCGGCAAGCTGGTGCTGGAGGTGATCGCGCGCATCAACAAGGAGATAGGCACGACCGCCGTGGTCATCACCCACAACGCGGCGATCGCCGGTATGGCCGATCGTGTCGTCTATCTCGGCGACGGCAAGATCCTGCGCATCGAGACGAATGCGCACAAGCTGGAGCCCTCAGAACTGACATGGTGATGTCGCATGAAAGCCCTTGACCGCAAGCTGCTGCGCGATCTGCGCCGCATGTGGAGCCAGGCGCTGACGATTGCCCTGGTCGTGGCCAGTGGCATCGGCGGCTTCATCACCAGCCTGTCGGCGGTCGATTCGCTGGCGCTGGCACGTGACCGCTTCTATGCCAGCGGCCGCTTTGCCGATGTGTTCGCCGGCCTCAAGCGGGCGCCGCTGGCGCTGACCGAGCAGCTGCGCGCCGTGCCCGGCGTGGCCGACGTGCAGACGACGCTGGAGCAGGTCGTGCGCGTCGAGCTGCCCGGCCTGGCCGATCCCATCATCGGCCAGCTGATCGGCGTGGACTGGCGCGCGCCGGCGCGCATGAACCTGGTCACTGTGAGCAGTGGCCGCGCACTGACCAGCGGTGAAGAAGGCGGCGCGGCGGCGCGCTCCGACGGCTTGCTGGAGGTGCTGGTCTCCGAGGCCTTCGCCCAAGCGCACAAGCTCAAGCCCGGCGCGCGGCTGAATGCGCTGATCAACGGCAAGCAGCGCGGGCTGATCGTCGCCGGCACTGCGCTGTCGCCCGAGTTCATCTTTGCGGGTCTATGGGGCATGCCTGATGCGCGCGGTTTCGGCGTGTTCTGGGTCGATAGGGCGGCGCTGGCCGCTGCCTATGACATGGAGGGGGCCTTCAACCGGGCCGCCATCAAGCTGGCGCCGGGGGCCTCCGAGCGGGCTGCGATCGACGGCGTGGCGCGCCTGCTCTCGCCCTATGGCGGGCGCGAGGCCCATGGCCGCGACGAGCAGACCTCGCACGCGATGCTGGACAACGAAATCAAGGAACAGCGGGTGCTGGGCACGGTTTTGCCGGCGATCTTTCTGGCCGTGGCCGCCTTCCTGCTGAACGTGGTGGTGGCGCGATTGGTGTCCACCCAGCGCGAGCAGATCGCCGCGCTGAAGGCGCTGGGCTATCCGAACGCCACCATCGCCGGGCACTACCTGAAGCTGGTGCTGCTGATCGTGGCGCTGGGTCTGGGGCTGGGGCTGCTGGTGGGGGATCTCCTCGGCGCGCAACTGGCCCTTTTGTATGCCGAGTTCTTCCACTTCCCCAGCCTGGAGCACCGCATCGCGCCCTGGCTGCTGGTGCTCAGCGCCGGAGTCACCGTGCTCACCGCCGTGGGCGGCACGATGAACGCGATCCTGGCCACGGTGCGCCTGCCGCCGGCCGAGGCCATGCGTCCGCCCTCGCCGGGCAACTACCGCCGCACGCTGCTGGAGCGCCTGGGCATCCAGCGCATGGCGCCTGCCCTGCGCATGATTCTTCGCAATATGGAGCGCCGGCCCTTGCGCACGGTACTGTCCATCGGCGGCGTGGCCGCGGCGCTGGCCATCGTCATCATGGGCAACTACATCCGAGACGCGATGGACGTAGTGCTGGACACACAGCTGACCCTGGGCCTGCGCGGCGACGTCACGCTATGGACGGCCGAGCCGGTGGACGACAGCGTGCGCCACGAACTGGGCCGGCTGCCCGGTGTCAACAGCGTCGAGGCCACGCGCTTCGTCTCGGTCACCTTCGTCAATGGCCACCGCCGCGAGCGCAGCATGATCCGTGGCTATGCCGGGCGGCCCGAGCTCTACCGGGTGATAGACGTGGACCGGCGCGAGACCCTGCTCGATGGCCGCGGCCTGGTGCTCACCGACCGCCTGGCCGACAAGCTGGGCCTGCGCGTCGGCGACCCGGTGCAGATCGAGGTGATGGAGGGCCGCGCGCGCACCCTGACCCTGCCCGTCGGCGCCACCGTGCGCGAGATGATGGGCCTGAACGCCTATATGGACCGCGAGGCGCTGAACCTTGCCCTGGGCGACGGCGATGTGACGACCGGCTATGTGGTCGCCGTGCAGCCCGGAGGCGAGGCTCGGGTGCTGGAGGCCAGCAAGGCCATGCCCCGCGTGGCCGGGGCCTGGAGCAAGGCGACGATGCTGCGCAATATGGAGGAGATCAGTGCGCGCAATGTGCGCATCATGAGCACCATCCTGACCGTTTTTGCCAGCGTCATCGCCGTCGGCGTGGTCTACAACAATGCGCGCATCGCGCTGTCCGAGCGGGCCTGGGAACTGGCCAGCCTGCGCGTGCTGGGCTTCACACGGGCCGAGGTCTCGGGCCTGCTGCTGGGCGAGCTGGCCATCGTCATCGCCGTGGCGCTGCCGCTGGGCATGCTGCTGGGCCTGTTGCTCACCCATGGCATCACCGAGCTCCTGAAGTCCGACCAGTTCTTTTTTCCGGTGGTGATACGGGCCCGCACCTATGTGGGCGCGGCGCTGTGCGTGGTGGTGGCCGGTGTGGCCAGCGCGCTGGTGGTGCGCCGGCGCATCGACCGGCTCGACATGGTGGCCGCCTTGAAGACGAGGGAATGATGAAGAAGACGACATGGTTGTATATCGCTGGCGGCGCGGTGGCCGCCGTGGCCCTGGTGGTCTGGGCCTTTGCGCCGCGGCCGGTCGAGGTGGAGGCCGCGGTCATCAGCCAGGGTAGCTTCCAGACCACCATCGATGAGGACGGCAAGACACGCCTGCGTGAGCGCTATGTGGTCTCGGCGCCGCTGGCCGGGCTGCTGACGCGCATCACCTTGCGCGAGGGCGACGCGGTGGCCGCCAATGCCGTGGTGGCGCAGATGACGCCGGTGATGACGCCTATGCTCGACGAACGCAGCATGCGCGAGCAGCGACTGCGCGTCGAGAGCGCCCAGGCTCGCGAGCAGGCGGTGCTGGCGCGGGTCGAGGGCGCCCGGGTCGCCGTGCTGCGCGCGCGCAACGAGGCCCAGCGCAGCGAGCAGCTGGCCAGGCAGGGCTTTGTGGCACCGACCAAGCTGGAGGCCGACCGTCTGGGTGTGCTGGCCGCGCAGAAGGATCTGGACGCCGCCGTGCAGGAGCGCCATGTCGCTGCGCATGAGGTCGAGCAGGCCCGTGCCGCGCTGCTGGCCGTGCGCGAGCCGCAGCGCCTGGGCGCTGGCGGCTTTGCCCTGCGCGCGCCGATCGCCGGCTCCGTGCTGCGCGTGCTGCAGACCAGCGAGACGGTGGTGGCCCTGGGCACGCCGCTGCTGGAGCTGGGTGACACACAGGCGCTGGAGATCGTCGCCGAATTGCTCACCGGCGATGCCTTGCAAGCCAGGCCGGGCAGCGAGGTGCTGATCGAGCGCTGGGGCGGCAGCGGTGTCTTGAAGGGCCGGGTGCGCCTGGTCGAGCCGGCGGCCTTTACCAAGGTGTCGGCGCTGGGCGTCGAGGAGCAGCGCGTCAAGGTATTGATCGAGATCACCAGCCCGCCCGAGCAGTGGCGGGCGCTGGGTGATGGCTTTCGCGTCGGCGTGCGCATCGTCACGCTGGCCATGGACACCGCGTTGCGCGTGCCGGTCAGCGCGGTATTTCCGCTGCCGGGGGCCGAGGGGCAGATGGCCGTGTTCGTCGTCGACGGCGGCCGGGCCCGGCTCACCCAGGTGCAGGTCGGGGCGCGCAACGCCAGCCATGCCTGGCTCAAGCAGGGGCTGGCCGCCGGCACCTCGGTGATCGTCTATCCGCAGACCTCGGTGAAGGACGGGGCCCGCGTCAAGGTGCGCAAGGTCTAGCACCATCGCCTTTTGCGTCTATATTTGCGCGCAAGTTGAGCGGTGCGAATACAGAACAAAAGGGGCGAGGCATGGCGGGACTGTCGAAGACGAAGCGGGCACTGATCACGCTTGCGCTGACCGCGGGCTTTGGCGGCAGCCTGTTCTTCGCGCTGCGCGGCCAGAAGGAAGAGCAGACGGCGCAGCAGGAGCAGGCGCAGCTCGCCTCCACGGTGGTGCTGAAGGGCTTGATCGCGCTCGACGTCGAGGCCTACTTCAAGGACGAGCGCGTCATCAAGCGGCTGGCCGCCAAGCGCCTGCCGGTGGCGGTGCAGCGGGTCGGCAGCCGCGATATGGCGGCCAAGGTCAGCGCCGAGCAGGACTTTCTGTTCCCGTCCGGCGTGGTGGCGGCCAATCAGGTGGTCGACGCGGCGCGCAAGGCCAATCTCAACGCCGCCCAGGTCTCGCCCTTCCACACGCCCATGGTCATCGCCTCCTGGGAGCCGATTGCCAAGATTCTGGTCGCCAACGGCCTGGCCAAGCCGATCTCGCCCAAGGTCTATGGCCTGGACATGGCCAGGCTGACCGAGCTGATGCTGGCCAAGAAGAAGTGGAAGGACCTGAAGGAGGCCTCCGCCTACGAGGTCACGCGCAGCGTGCTGGTCTCCACCACCGACTTGCGCCGCAGCAACTCGGGCGCCATGTACCTGGCGCTGACCAGCCACGCGCTGCTGGGCGATGTGGTCACCGACCGCGCCACCGCCCAGCAGACGGCCCTGAAGCTGGCCGAGCTGTTCAAGCGCCAGGGCTATCAGGAGAACTACGTCAATGGCAACTTCGACGACTATGTGGCCATAGGCATGGGCAAGGCGCCGATGGCCTTCATCTACGAGAACCAGCTGGTCAGCCACGCCATGGCCAAGAAGGGCGTCAGCGCCGACATGGTGCTGCTCTACCCGCAGCCGACCATCGTCAACAAGGTGGTGTTCGTGTCGCTGAACGAGCGGGCCAAGGCGCTGGGCGAGCTGCTGGCCAATGACGCCGAGCTGCAGTCCATCGCGGTCGAATACGGCTTTCGCATTGCCGACACCCAGCGCTTCATGGCCGCGCTGCAGCCCACCGGCCTGGCCGTCGAGCCGCGGCTGAGCCAGGTGGTGGACCCGCCCTCGTTCGAGCTGATGGCGGAGATGATCGACGTGGTGGCCAGGGAGATGGCGCAATGAAGTTCAAGTGGTGGATGGGCGTGGCGGCACTGGCCCTGGCCTATGTGGTGGTCAAGAAGGTGGGCCGCAGCGAAGCGCCTGTTGCTGCACCCGCAGCGGTGTCAGCTCCGGCCGCGCCTGAGACCGAATTCAAGGTGTTGGCCACCAGCGACTTGCGCGATGTGCAGCCGCTGGAGGAGATGGTGAAGAAGGCCACCGGCGTCAATCTGCGCTTCAAGTTCGGCGGCACGATGGAAAGCACCGAGGCGGTGCTCAACGGCGAGGCCAAGGCCGACGCCGCCTGGTTCGCCAATGCCAAGTACCTGCTGTCCAGCCCGCAGGGGCAGGGCCGGGTCAAGCTGCAGGAGAAGATCATGCTGTCGCCGATCGCGGTCGGCGTCAGCGAGAGCGATGCGAAGAAGAACGGCTGGGACCAACCCGGCGCCAAGCTGACCTGGAGCGATATCGCTGCAGCCGCGCGTGCCGGCAAGCTGCGCTATGCGCTGTCCAACCCGGCCACATCCAACCAGGGCTTCATGGCCTTGATGGGCGTGGTGGCCTCGGCCGGCGGCAAGGCCGAGGCGCTGAGCGCGGCCGATGTGGACCGTGGCGCCATCGCCGACTTCCTCAAGGGCTACAAGCTGCCCGGTGACAACTCGACCTATCTGTCCGAGCAGTTCATCCTGCAGCAGGGCACACGGGTCAACGCCTTCATCAACTACGAGAGCTGGCTCCTGAGCCTGAATGCCTCGGGCAAGCTGCGCGAGAAGCTAACCCTGATCTATCCGTTCGAGGGCGTCAGCACGGCCGACTATCCCTTCATGCTGCTCGACGAGGCCAGGCGCGCCGACTACCTCAAGGTGGTGGACTATCTGAAGAGCGATGCGGCCCAGCTGTGGCTGGCGCGCCAGACCTTGCGTCGGCCGATCAAGCAGGATATCGCGGCCAAGGTCGAGGAGCTGCTGCCGCGCCAGGGCTTGCAGGTGGAGCTGCCGTTCTCGCCCGACCGAGCGCTGGCCGATGGCCTGATTGCCGCCTATCTGAACGAGTTCCGCACGCCGATTGCCAGCACCTTTGTGCTCGACACCAGCGGCAGCATGGCCGGCGGCGGCCGTCGCGATCAGCTGGTGCAGGCGCTGCACTACATCGCCGGGGCCGACGCCTCGCTGACCGGGCGCATTGCCAAGCTGACGAATCGCGAGCGCCTGTGGCTGCAGCCCTTTGCCGAGAACCCCTACGGCCTGGTGCGCTTCGAGCTGCCCGCCGGCAAGGCAGGCGCCAAGGGCGTGCAGGAGCAGGCCGACAGCGAGGCCAAGCAGGCCGTGCTCGCCGAGGTGCGCGACAAGGCCGAGCGCCTGCGCATGAAGGGCGGCACGGCGCTGTACGACGCCGTGTTCGAGTCGCTACAACACATGCTGGCCGAGCGCGAGAAGTCTCCCGGCTATCAGTATTCGGTGGTGGCCTTTACCGATGGCGAGAACAACCAGGGACGCAATCTGGAGGCCTTCAAACGCGACTATGCGGCCCTGCCCGAGGACGTGCGCGCGATTCCGGTGTTCATGGTGCTGTTCGGCGAGGCCAACGAGGCCGACCTGAAGGCGCTGGTCAAGGTCACCGGCGGCCGGGTGTTCGACGCGCGCAGCACGCCGCTGTACACGGTGTTCAAGGACATCCGGGCCTATCAATGACGGCGCTGTTTCGCCTCCTGGCTTCCCCGGCCAACTGGTGTGGCCTGGCGCTGGCCAGCGGCATGCTGGTTCTGAAGGCCCTGGGCCTCTTGGGCAGCCTGGCCCTGCCCATGGCCGGTCTGGGCTATCTGGCCGGCTTTGTGATCGGTGGCCTGTGGTTGGGCTGGCCCTGGGCGCGCGAGCCCGAGTGGGCGGCGCTGGAGTTCAGCGACGAGGGCGATGCCCGCGAGGCGATGGAGCGGGCGCTGAAGGGCGTGCGCCAGCTGACCGAGTACAACCCCGACAAACGCATTCCGCTGGCGCTGCAAAGGCGCGTGCTGGAGCTGTGCGAGGCACTCGAAGCGCTGCTGCAGCAGTGGGAGCGCTCGCGCGGCAGCCTGTCGCTGCAGGACAGCTTTCATGCGCGCCATATCGCCATCAGCTATCTGCCCGACGCGCTGAACACCTATCTCGCCATACCGGCCGCCTTTGCCACGACCAAGGTCCTGGACAACGGCAAGACCGCCCAGGCCACCTTCACCGACACGCTGGACGAGCTCGACGCCAAGCTGCGCCAGCTCGGCGACGATCTGTCCGCCCAGGACGCCCATGCCTTCCTGGTGCACTCCAAGTTTCTGAATCAGAAGTTCGGGCCCAAAGGCCCGGATGCCCCTGCGCTCAATCTCGCCGACAAGGAGCCCACATCATGAACAGCCCCACCACCACCACGCCCGCAGCCATCTTCCAGCTGCAGCCCCCCGAGGTGCTGACGCCGGTGGCCGTGGAGGCGGCGCGCGAAGCCGTGCCGCTGAAGCCGGAGCTGCAGCAGCAGGTGGACGCCCAGGTGCTGCGCTTCATCGACGCGCTGGCGAGCGAAGATGTGCAGTCCGATGCCTTCCGCGCGCGGCTGGACAGCGCCTTTGCCTTGGGCAAGGAGGAGATTGCCGGTGCCTCCGACCTGATGCAGAGCCGCTTCATGCAGCGCAATTTCGACGGCATCGAGGACAGCTCGGCCTACAAGGCGATCTCCAGCATCCGCGCCCAGCTCGACGAGCTGAACCCCGGCAAGGAGGGCGACCTGATGCAACCGCGCAAGCTGCTGGGCCTGATCCCGTTTGGCAACAAGCTGGAAGCCTATTTCCGCAAATACCAGAGCGCGGCCGAGCAGCTGAAGACCTCGATGGGCCAGCTCTACGCCGCCCGCGATGACATGCAGAAGGACGTGATCGACATCGAGGCCACCCGCGCCAAGCTGTGGGACGCGATGCAGAAGCTAGCCGCCGCGGCACGCTTTGCCACGACCCTGGACACGCAACTCGCCGCCAAGGTGCAGTCGCTGGAAGCCACCGACCCGCAGCGCGCCCATGCGCTGAAGCAGGAGGTGCTGTTCTATGCGCGCCAGAACCTGCTCGATGTGCAGACCCAGCAGGCGGTGTGTGTGAACGGCTATCTGGCGCTGGATGTGCTGAAGAAGACCGGCCGCGAGATGATCAACGGCTGCACCCGCGTGGCCACCACCGGCATGAGTGCGCTGGCCGTGGCGCAGACGGTGGCCCGCGCCACCGGAAACCAGATCCGCGTGATGGAGATGCTGTCGGGCGTCAACGAGACCATAGGCAACCTGATCAGCGAGACCGGCCGCGCACTGAACCAGCATGTGGACCAGACCACCCAGTTCGCGCAGAACCCGATGCTCGGCATTGACAAGATGAAGGAGATGTTCGACCAGACCTTCCAGGCCATGGATGCGATGGACAACTTCCGCGCCAAGGCGATCGATGTGATGGGCCAGAACAATCTGATGCTGCGCGAGCAGTTGGCCCGCGCCGACACGCATGTGGACCGGGTGCGCCAGCAGCGGGCGCGGGAGGCCGTGGGCAGCGCGGGGGATGTGGCGGGGCCGGTGAAGCTGTAAGGCGGGTCAGTCCACCTTGATATCCGACTTCTTCACCAGCTTGGCATAGCGCTCGGTCTCGCTGCGGAAGAAGCGCGCGGCCGCCTCCGGTGTGCTGGGGTGGATGTCATTGCCCTGGCGGGCCATCGCCTCCTTGACCTCGGGTGTGGCAAAGGCGGCGGTGAAGGCTGCATGCAGGCGCTTCACTTCGGCGGCGGGCAGCTTGGCGGGGGCGATCACGGCGAACCAGCCGCTGGCGTCGTAGTTGGGCAGGCCCTGCTCGGCGATGGTCGGAATCTCCGGCGCGGCTGCCGAGCGGCTCTGGCCGCCGACGCCGATGGCGCGAAGCGCGCCGCTCTTCAGGTGGCCCTGGATGGCGGGCAGGGCGAGCACGCCCAGCTCGACCTGGCCGCCGATCAGATCGGCAATCATCGGGCCCGAGCCCTTGTAGGGAATGTGGCGTATCACCACGCCGGCTTCGTCGACGAACATCTCGGCCGCCAGATGCAGGATGGTGCCGTTGCCCGACGAGGCATAGTTGTAGGCATCGGGCCTGGCCTTCAGGAAGGCGATCAACTCCTTGACGTTCTTCGCCGGCACCTTGGCCGGATTGGCGACCAGGACCATGGGCGTGCTGCCTATCACCGAGATCGCGGTGATGTCCTCGATCGAATCGAACGGAATCTTCTTGTAGACGCTGGGGTTGATGACGTGGTTGTTCGAGACCACGCCTATCGTCAGCCCGTCGGGTGCGGACTTGACCAGGGCCGCCGTGCCGGTGATGCCGCCTGCGCCGGGCAGGTTCTCGATCACCACCGGCTGGCCGCCCAGCGCCTTGGACAGGGCCGGGCCGACGGCGCGGACGATGGTGTCGACACCCGACCCCGCGCCGACCGGCAGGATGATGCGCAGCGGTCTGTCGGTGGTCTGGGCCCAGAGGGGCGGGGTGGCGCAAAGCAGGCTGGTGGCCAGCAGCGTGATGAGGCGGCGATGTATCTGGATCATGGTCATGTCTCCTGCGGGGGCAGTGGTTCTTGTGGATCAGTTCGTCGACTTCAATCGGGCGAGCACCTCTTCGGTGTGCTCGCCCACGGCGGCCAGCGGCTGGCGCACCGGCAGGCGCTCGCCGCCCATCAGCATCGGCAACAAGACGACGTCGGTGCTGTTGCCGTCCTCGCACTGCATGGGGGCCAGGCCGCCGCTGGCGCGCAGATGAGGGTCCTGCAGCAGCTGGTCGGGGCGGGCGATCGGGGCATAGGGCAGGCCGGCGGCTTCGAGCTTGGCGGACAGCTCGGCGATGTCGTGCCCCGCCAGGATGGCGCCCAGCCGCTCCAGCACCTGCGGGCGTATCGCCACGCGCATGTCATTGGTCGCCAGGGCAGGGTCGATCAGCAGATCGGGGCGCTCCAGCACCTGGCACAGCTGGGTCCATTGCTTGTCGCTGACGGCGGCGATGAACAGCTGCTCGCCGTGGGCCACCGTGAACACGTCGTAGACCGACCAGGGCGAGGCGCGGGCCGGCATCGGCGGCGGCGATTCGCCTGTCATGGCCGCCTGCTGCATATGCGAGGCGACGAGGAAGGTGCAGTTCTCGAACAGTGCGCTCTGCACCTCCTGGCCGCGGCCGCTGCGCTGGCGTTCCCACAGCGCGGCCAGCACGCCGATCACGCCGAACATGCCGCCCATGATGTCGTTGACCGAGGCGCCGGCGCGCAGCGGCCGGCCCGGCGGGCCGGTCATATAGGCCAGGCCGGCCATCATCTGCACGACCTCGTCCAAGGCAAGACGGTGCTCGTAGGGGCCGGGCAGAAAGCCCTTGTGCGAGGCATAGATCAGGCTCGGGAAGTCCTTGGACAGGCTCGCGTAGTCCAGCCCCAGCTTGGCCATCAGTCCGGGGCGGAAGTTCTCCACCATCACGTCGCTCTGGCCGATCAGCTCGCGCGCGCTGGCCAGGCCTTCGGGGGTCTGGATGTCCAGCACCACGCTCTTCTTGTTGCGGTTGAAGCTGCGGTAGAAGCCCATGCCGACGCCGGACATGGTGCGCGTGCGGTCGCCGCTGGGCGGCTCGATCTTGATCACCTCGGCACCCAGGTCGGCGAGGATCATGCCGCAGGTGGGGCCCATCACCATATGGCTGAATTCGATCACGCGCACGCCGGCCAGGGGCAGGGTGCGTTCGGTGCTTCCGTCTGTCGTCATGATGCGTGCTGAACAAAGGTCTTGGGCAGGCCGGCGCGCCACAACGTGCCGTGCAGCGTCTCGCCGCTCATCCAGTCGGCGACATCGGCGCGCAACGCCAGCAGCGCCGGCAGATCGACGCCCGTCTGCACGCCCATGCTCTGCAGCATGAACAGCAGATCCTCGGTGGCCGCGTTGCCGCTGGCGCCGGGCGCATGGGGGCAGCCGCCGATGCCGGCCAGCGAGGCGTCGAAACGACCCACGCCCAGGCGCAGCGCGGCATAGCAGTTGGCTAGCGCGAGGCCGCGCGTGTCGTGGAAGTGGCCGCAGGCCAGTCGCTCGCCGGCAATCTTCAGGGCCTGGCCGAACAGATCATCGACCATCGCCGGGTCGGCATAGCCCACCGTGTCGGCCAGGCTGACGCGGTCGGCGCCGGCATCCAGCAGGGCCTGCATCAGGCGCAGCACCTCGGCAGTGGAGACCTGGCCCTGCAAGGTGCAGCCAAAGGCGGTGCCGACGCCGCCTTCGATGATCGTCTTTGCGCCTGAGGAATCGCGAAGCGCGCGCATCTTTGCGACCTCTGCCACCACCTCGTCCGGCGTCTTGCGCAGATTGGCCAGGCTGTGCGCATGGCTGGCCGACAGCGGCACGACCATCAGCGCGGCACCGGCGGCGATCGCATGCTCGGCGCCTTTCAAGTTGGGCACCAGCACCGAGGCCATCAGGCCGGGCAGGGTCTGGGCATAGGCCAGCACCTCGCCGGTGTCGGCCAGCTGCGGCAAGAGGCGGGCGGGCACAAAGGAGCCGACCTCGATCTCGCGCTGGCCGGCGGCGTGGGCGCGCCGCAGCCACTCCAGCTTGCGCTCGGTGGGCAGCACGGTGGCGATGCTTTGCAAGCCGTCGCGCAGACCGACTTCTCGCACGATGACAGCGGGGGGAAGGGTGGACATGGGGCAGGGCAGAAGCGGGGGATGAGTGATGTTCAGCCATTCCCATCGGCCGCGCCAGCGGTATTTTGGAACTGTCAGCGTTCCGGGTCGGAATGTCACAATGACCCATGAGCGCCGCCTTCGACCCCATCACGCTGAGGCTGTTCGTTGCCGTCTGCGAGGAGGGCAATATCGCCCGTGCCGCCCAGCGCGAGGCCATCGTCGCCTCGGCCATCAGCAAGCGCATTGCGGCGCTGGAGGCCGATCTGGCCGTGCCCCTGCTGGTGCGTGGCCGGCGCGGCATTGCGCCCACTGCGGCCGGCGAGGCGCTGTTGCGCCAGGCGCGGGCGATGCTGTCAGGCATGAGCCGGCTGCGCGCCGAGTTGAGCGAGTTCGCCAGCGGCGTGCATGGCAGCGTGCGGGTGCTGGCCAGCATCTCGGTGCTATCTGAGTTCCTGCCCGATGACCTGGCCGGTTTCTTAAGCCAGTACCAGGCGGTGCGCATCAGCCTGGAGGAGCGGGTCAGCTCCGAGATCGTGCGCAGCGTGCGCGAGGGCTCGGCCGACTTCGGCGTGCTGTGGGACGCCGGCGATATGCAGGGCCTGCAGACGCTGCCCTACCGCGCCGACCAGCTGTGCCTGCTGACCCATGCCGAGCATCCGCTCGCGCGCCGCGAGAGCATCGCCTTCATCGACGCGCTGGACCATGACACGGTGGGCGTCGTGCCCGGCAGCATCATGGAGACGATGTTGCGCCGCTACGCGGCGATGGCCGGCCGGCAGTGGGTCAGCCGCATCCAGGTCTCGACCCTGGACGCCGCCTGCCGCATCGTCGCCGCCCGGCTAGGCGTGGCCGTGCTGCCCCGCGAGGCCACCGAGCCCTATGCCCAGGCGCTGGGCCTGGCCGTGCTGCCGCTGCAGGACGCCTGGGCGCGGCGCCGATTCGTGATCTGCATGCGCTCGGTCGAGGAGCTGACGGCCACGGCCCGGCTGCTGGTCGATCATCTGCAACGACAAGCCGTGGGCAGCTGAGCGCGCACAGCGCACGCTGCTGCACGATGCCGGGGTTTGTGCGGTGCCCTGGAGGCCGGCACGCCACCTATGCTGCGGGCCAGCCACCGAAAGAAGCCCATGCCCGCCTGGAAACCCCGTTTCACCGCCCTGAGCCTCGCCCTGCTGGCCGTCGCTGCCGCAAATACCGCGATTGCCGCCGATGAGCCGAAAAGCAAGAAGTGGGATGTCAACAATCCTCCCGGCGAGAAGCTGACGGTCAACATCGACACCCGCAGCGGCACCTGGATGAGTGTGGACGTCAGCCCCGACGGCCAGCAGATCGTGTTCGACCTGCTGGGTGACCTCTATCTGCTGCCCATCGCCGGCGGCGAGGCGAAACCGTTGACGCACAGCATCGCCTGGGAGATGCAGGCCCGCTTCTCGCCCGATGGCAAGCGCCTGGCCTTCATGAGCGATGCCGGCGGCGGCGAAAACATCTGGACGATGGACCTGGATGGCACAAACGCCAAGGCGCTGAGCAGTGAGGACTACCGCCTGCCCAACAACCCGGTCTGGCACCCCAGTGGCAACTACATCGCGGCGCGCAAGCACTTCACCGGCACGCGCTCCTTGGGCTCGGGCGAGATCTGGTTCTATCACCTGGGCGGCGGCAAGGGTGTGCAGCTCAACGAGAAGCCGAACTGGCAGAAGGACCTGGGCGAGCCGGCCTTCTCGCCCGATGGCAGGTATCTGTACTACTCGCACGACGCGACCCCCGGCCGCCAGTTCGAATACAACAAGGACGCCCACCAGGGCATCTTCAAGATCTTCCGCATGGACATGCAGGATGGCGCGGTCGAGCCCTTCGTGGCCGGCAGTGGCGGCGCGGTGCGGCCCACGCCGTCGCCCGACGGGCGTTACCTGGCTTTTGTGCGGCGCGTGCGCATGCAGAGCACACTGTTCCTGAAGGATCTGAAGACCGGGGAGGAGTTCGCCGTCTGGGACAAGCTTGAGCGGGACATGCAGGAGTCCTGGTCGGTGCACGGCCTGTATCCGTCCTTCGCCTGGCTGCCGGATGCCAAGTCCCTGGTCGTCTGGGCCCAGGGCAAGATCTGGCGCGTCGATCCGTTCAAGAAGGCTGCGGTCGAGATTCCCTTCCATGTGAAAGACACGCGCGAGGTCCGCAAGGCCCTGCGCAGCGAGGTGAAGGTGGCGCCCGAGCAGTTCGACGTCAAGCAGCTGCGCTGGCCGGCCGTCTCGCCGCAGGGCGACAAGGTCGTCTATTCGGCCCTGGGCTATCTGTACGTGAAGGACTTGCCCGGCGGCACGCCCAGGCGTTTGACCAAGCAGGATGATCACTTCGAGTTCTTCCCCAGCTGGTCACGCGACGGCCGCGAGCTGGTGTTCACGACTTGGAACGACGTCAGCCTGGGCACGGTGCGCAAGCTCGAGCTGGCCACCGGCCGCGAGACGGTGCTGACCCCGGCGCCCGGCAAATACACGCAGCCGCAGTTCGCGCCGGATGGCAAGGCCGTGGCCTACGTCAAGCTCAAGGGCGGCTACCTGACCTCGCCCTGGCATGGGCTGGAGACCGGCGTCTATCTGGTCGGCAGCGAAGGCAAATCGGTGCCGCAACGCGTGGCCAAGGAGGGCTCGGCGCCGCAGTTCGGTCAGCGCTCTGACGCGCTGTATGTGACGCGCCGGGGTGTCACCAACGAGGTCGATCTGTTCAGCAAGCTGGTGCGCATCGATCTTGCCGCCGACAAGAAGGAGACCGAGGTCGCCAAGAGCGAGTTCGCGACCGAGTTCGCACTGTCGCCCGATGGACAGTGGCTGTCCTTCATCGAGCGCTTCCATGCCTACGTCACACCGCTGCCTCCGGTCGGCAAGTCCATCAGCATCAGCCCGAAGATGGATGGGCTGCCGGTGCACCAGCTGGACTCGACCGCCGCCGAGTACCTGCGCTGGTCCGGTGACAGCAGCAAGCTCTACTACGCGTTGGGTGACGAGCTGTTCACGACCGAGCTGAAGAACGCGTTCGCCTTCGTGCCAGGCTCACCCAAGGACTTGCCGAAACCGACCGAGGCCGGCCTGAAGATCGGTTTCGGCCAGGCGGCCGACAGGCCGCGCGGCATGACCGCCATCACCGGCGCGCGCATCGTCACGATGAAGGGCGACGAGGTGATTGCCAATGGCGTGATCGTCATCGACGGCAACCGCATCCAGTCCATTGGCGCGGCCGGTGCGGTGGCGGTGCCGACAGGCGCGACCCGCATCGATGCGAGCGGCAAGACCATCATCCCGGGCCTGGTCGATGTGCATTGGCACGGCACCATGGGCGAGGACGACATCATTCCGCAGCAGAGCTGGGTCAACTACGCCTCGCTTGCCTTCGGCATCACCACCCTGCACGACCCGTCCAACCGCAACGGCCCCATCTTCACCCAGGCCGAGATGCAGAAGGCGGGCCTGATGGTCGGGCCGCGCATCTACTCGACCGGCAATGCGCTCTATGGCGCCAAGGCGCCGCAGTCGGCGCTGGTCAACTCGTTCGAGGATGCCCTGGCCCATCTGAAGCGGCAGAAGGCGCAGGGCGCCATCACGGTGAAGAGCTACAACCAGCCGCGCCGCGAGCAGCGCCAGCAGATCGTTGCCGCCGGGCGCGAGACCGGCATGATGGTCGTCCCCGAGGGCGGCAGCCTGTTCCAGAACAATATGACGCAGATAGTGGACGGCCACACCGGCGTCGAGCATGCGCTGCCGGTGGCGCGCACCTATGACGACGTCAAGCAGCTGTGGAGCCAGACCCAGGTCGGCTATACGCCGACCCTGGTGGTCGCCTTTGGCGGCCTGGACGGTGAGCACTACTGGTACGCGATGACCGAGGTCTGGAAGCACCCCATCCTGTCCAAATTCGTGCCTCGCTCGGTGCTGGAGCCGCGCAGCGTGCGCCGCGAGCTGGCGCCGGCCGGCGACTACAACGTCATCGAAGTGGCCAAGACCGCCACGGCGCTGCAGCGCGCCGGCGTGCCGGTGAACATCGGCGCCCACGGCCAGCGTGAGGGCCTGGGGGCGCACTGGGAGATGTGGACCTTTGCACTCGGCGGCATGAGCCCGCTGGAGGCCCTGCGCACGGCAACGATCAATCCGGCCCGCTACCTGGGCTTGGACCGTGATATCGGCTCGCTGGAGGCCGGCAAGCTGGCCGATCTGGTGGTGCTCGATGGCGATGTGCTGGCCGATATCCGCCAGTCAGACCGCATCCGCCAGGTGATGGTCAATGGTCGGCTGTACGAGCTGCCGACGATGAACGAGGTCGGTGCCCGTCGCAAGCCGCGCAAGCCTTTCTTCTTCGAGAGTGCGGACGGCAGCCAGATTGACGTCAGTGAGTCAGGGCTCGATGTGGGCGAAGGGCACGGGCACTGATTCAAGCGACGCCGTAGCGCGCCCAAAAGCCGGCTTCAGGCGCTATTTGCTCGACGACGTCCAGCGCCATGCCGGCCGGGTCACGCACCTGGAAGCGGCGCTGTCCCCAGGGCTCGTCATGCAGCGGGTAGCTGATGGTCACGCCGGCCTCGCGCAGCCGCGCTTCTTCGGCCGCAGCATCGTCGGTCTGCAAGGTCAGCAGCATGCCCTGGCCGCTGAACACCTCGGGCCCCGGCGGCGATGACGGATGCTCCGGGTGCATGAAGGCCAGATTCGCCGTGCCGGCCCCGCCTGCGGTGTCGCGGCTCAGCAAGACGAACCAACTGGCCTCGAAACCGACCTCGAAGCCGAAGTGCCGGACATAGAAGTCGCGGCAGGCTTGCAGCGCCGGGGTGGTGATCAGCGGATAGGTGGACAGCAATTGGCTCATGTCAGTGGCTCCAGCTTGACGGGAATGATTTATACAAACAGACTGTATGTCTGCGAAAATATTAGATACGTACAGACTGTATGTCAAGCCAATCCATGCCTCCCTCCACCGGCAACCGGCGCATCGCCCAGGGCCTGCAATCGCGCGCCCGGCTTGTTCAGGCGGCGCGCGATCTGTTCGAGCGTCAGGGCTATGCCGGCACCAGCACCGAGGCGCTGCTGGCCGCCACCGGGCTGACGCGCGGCGCGCTGTATCACCACTTCCGCGACAAGCAGGACCTGTTTTTGGCCGTCTGCGATGCCATCCACGCCGAGCTGTCTGAGGCCATCGCTGCCGTCTGCGAGGGCCTGGGCGACCCGGCCGAGCAACTGATCGCCGGCTCGCTGGCCTGGATAGACGCGGTTTCGGCGCCCGGGCCGCGCCAGGTCCTGCTGATCGACGCCCCCTCGGTGCTGGGCGCCGAGCAATGGGCGGCGCTGGACGACCGCCATGGTTTTCGTCAACTGCGCGAGGGTGTGCTGGCCTTGTTGCAGCCTGTCGATACGGCTGCCGGACAGCAGGCCGAGGCGGCGGCGGTGGCCCTCAACGGCGCCATCAATGCGCTGGCCGCCTGGGGCGGCGAACTGCCCGCGCCGCAGCGTCGCGAGGCGCTGACCGAGGTGCTGCGCCGGCTGTACGGCGGGCTGCTACCGGGGCCGTCGCTGCTGTAGAGTCGAACGCTCCCCAGGCAAGCAAGGGCCAGGCGATGAAGCGTGAGGACTCAGACGTTCAGCAGCTGCAACCGGCTCCCGAGCAACTGGAGCTGGTGCTGGCTCGCATCGAGAGCAGCACCGCCTTCCGCGGCTCGGCTCGGCACCGTGCGCTACTGCGCTATCTGGTCGTCCGCACCCTGCAGGGCGACGCCTCGGCGCTGAAGGAAACGGTGATCGCGCTCGAGGTGTTCGAGCGCCCGGCCGCCAGCTTCGACCCGCGGCTGGACAGCATCGTGCGCGTCGAGGCGCGGCGCCTGCGCCAGCGCTTGAGCGAGTTCTATGCCGGCGACGGGCGCGAGCTGCCGCTGCGCATCACGCTGCCGGTGGGCAGCTATGTGCCGGTGATCGCCAGCGTCGAAGCCCGCGAGCCGGAGTCCGCCACGCGCCGGGCCCGTGACCTGGTCGAGCGCGGCGAGCATTTCCTGCGTCTGCCCCTGTCGCAGGCCACGCTGGAGCAGGCGCTGGAGCGCTTTGACATGGCGGTGCGCGAGTCTCCCGGCCACGCGCCGGCCTATGTCGGCCTGGCACGGGCCTGGTTCAATCTGGCCAGCGGCTGGTACCACCCGCCGGCGGCGGCCTCCGAGCATGCAGCCGAGGCCCTGCGCCAGGCCCTGGTGCTCGATGACACGAATGCCGTCGCCCATGCGCTGCTGGGCGCGATCCAGCACCAGTTCGAGCACGACTGGGACGGCGCGCAGCGCAGCTTCCGGCGCGCCGTCGAGCTGGCGCCGCAAATGGCCTTTGTGCACTCCGCCTACGGCCGGCATCTGGTGGCGCAGGGCCTGCTGAGCGAGGCCGAGCGCGAGCTGTTGCTGGCCCGCAGCCTGGACCCGCAGTACCTGAACACCCGGCTGCACATGGTCAATCTGCGCATCGGCCAGGCCAGGCTGGATGACGCCGAGCGCGAGATCGACGGCGCTGCCGACCTGGCGCCGGACAATATGGCGCTGGAAGGCCTGCGCGGCCTGCTGGCTCTGCAGCGCGGCGACGGTGCTGCGGCACTGCGCCACTACGGCCGTTGCTGCGAGCTGCTGCCGGACCATGCCGGTTGCCTCGCCAGCCTGGCCGCGGCCCAGGCCTTTGCCGGCGAACAGGCCCAATCCGACGCGACGATGGCGCGGCTGCAGGGGCGGGCGGTGCCGCCCTATATCCGGGCCATTGTCGACACCCGCAGCGGCCGGCTGGAGCAGGCACTCGCCCAGTTGCGCAGCGCGGTGCTGGAGCGTGACCCGAACATCGTCTTTATCGGGGTGGACCCCAGCTTCCAGCGGCTGCATGGCGAGCCGGCCTGGCGGGATCTGTTGGCCAGCATCAAGCCTCGGCGCGACGACTGAATCGGCCGCCCAGCAGCACCAGGCCGGCCAACAACAGGGCCGAGCCGGGCAGTTCCGGCACCGCGCTCAACACGCCAATGGTGATCACGCCGCGTTCGGCATAGGTGCCGGTGCCCACATTGGCCTCGACCAGGCTGTAGCCGTCGGTCAGGCCGTTGACGGTGCCATCGGCGGTGAAGAAGGCGATGCGGCCGCCGCCGCCGTTGTAGCCGCCGCCCATGGCATGCACCGCCGCCTGCTGCGGGCCGAATTGATCCAGCGTGATGCTGGCCGCATGCAGCAGCAGGCCGCCGCCGGACCCACCGCCGCCGTAGTAGCCGAACACATCGCCGCTGAGGCCGCCATAGCCACCATTGGCCAGCAGCTTGCCGGTGATGGCCACGTCGATGAAGCTGATGGCCCCCAGCTCGATCGCGCCGCCACCGCTGCCACCGCCACCTCCGCCGCCCCAGGCGCTGCCCGAGCCACTGCCGCCGCTGCCGGCCTCCAGGTTCTGGCTCAGATCGCCGTAGGTCGGCCCGTAACCCGGCTCGACCGGATGCAGGCCCTTGCCGCCGAAGCCGCCACCGACACCTATCGTGCACTGGCACAGGCCCCACCAGCCGGTCGTCGGGCCGGCGCCGGGGCCGAAGCCGTCCAGGCCCGGCCCGCCGGTCGCGCCGTTGCCGCCATCGCCCCCGCCGGCGCTGCCGGCATTGCCCGCCGCGCCCGAGCCGCCAGGGCCGCGAAAGACGCCGTCCGCTCCGTTCAAGCCACTGGCGTCAAGGATGCCGGCCAGGCTGACGCTGCTGCGCGAAAGCAGCACCAGCGGCTGGTTGCCGGTGACCCGCACGGTGACCCCCGCCGCGATGCTGATCGCATCGAAATCCAGCACGCCGACGCTGGGGTTGAAGGCGCTGGCCTGGGCGCGGGTGGTGCCGGTGAACAGCACGGTGTTGGCGGCGTCCATCAGCACCGGCGCGCCGCCGGCGCCATCGGTGACCAGCTGGTAGCTGCCGCTGAGCAGGTTCAGCGTGCCCAGCGAGGCGACCGAGAACGGGTCGATCGGGGCCGCCGCGGCCCAGCAGGTCTGCAGGGCCAGGGCAAGACCTGCCCATTGCTTCTTGTGTTGCGCCATGTCCGACTCCTGTTGTGTGGAGCCTAGGCTAGGGGTGTGCCGCTGGCGCCGCAACAACGGGCAGGTGACATCGGGGTGACATGACGTCGCTCAAGGCCCGGACTTGTCTGCCTGGCTCGCCCGGGCTTACAGTGGGCCATCCACAATGATTGGGAGCCGCCTCATGCTGAATATCCTGCTGCCGTCCGACGGTTCCGAACTGGCCCTTGATGCCGTCCACCATGTGCTGCGGCTGGCGCAGGAGGGACTGCAGGTCAGCGTGGTGCTGGCCAATGTGCAGGAGCCGACCTATCTGTACGAGATGGTGCTGGCCCCCGGCGCCGAGCTGTTGGAGGCCAGCCTGGCCGCCGGCATGCATGCCCTGGAGCCGGCCCAGGCACTGCTGGATGCGGCAGGTCTGCCCTATGAAAACGAGGTTGGCAGCGGCGACCCGGCGCATACCCTGCTGGATATCGCCGAGCGCTATGGCTGCGACACCATCGTGCTCGGCGCCCGTGGCATCGGCGGCCTGCGCGATGCGCTGCTCGGCTCGGTGTCCAAGACGCTTCTGCATGACGCGCAGATCCCGGTCACCGTAGTCAAGCATGCGGAGCCGGCGGAATCGCCGGCCGAGGAGGAGGCCGAGGCCGAGGCTGAGTCTTAAGCCTTGCCCTGGCTGGCCACTGCCGCGGCTGCCTTGGCCGCGGCCTCCGCGTCGCCCAGGTAATAGCTCTTGATCGGCTTGAGCTCGGCGTCCAGCTCATAGACCAGCGGAATGCCGTTGGGGATGTTGACGCCGACGATCTCGTCGTCGCCGATCTTGTCCAGGTACTTGACCAGCGCGCGGATGCTGTTGCCGTGCGCGGCGATCACCACCCGCTGGCCGCTCAGGATCGCCGGGGCGATGCTGTCGTTCCAGGCCGGCAGCACGCGGGCCACGGTGTCTTTCAGGCATTCGGTCAGCGGCACGTCCTCGGGCTTGAGCTTGGCATAGCGGCGGTCCGATCGCTCGCTGCGCGGGTCGTTCGCATCCAGCACAGGTGGCGGCGTGTCGTAGCTGCGGCGCCAGACCAGCACCTGCTCGTCGCCATACTTCTTGGCCGTCTCGGCCTTGTTCAGGCCCTGCAGGCCGCCATAGTGGCGCTCGTTGAGGCGCCAGTCCTTGACCACTGGCAGCCAGGTGCGGTCCATCTGGTCCAGGCTGTGCCACAGGGTCCAGATCGCGCGCTTGAGCACCGAGGTGTAGGCGATGTCGAAATCCAGCCCGGCCTCCTTGATGAGTCGACCCGACTGCTTGGCCTGCTCAACGCCGGTGGCCGTCAGGTCCACATCGGTCCAGCCGGTGAAGCGGTTTTCCAGATTCCAGGTCGATTCGCCATGGCGGATGAGCACGAGCTTGTACATGGGCAGGGGAGGCTTGAGTGGGTTGAGAGGCGATTTGCGCCCACTTGAACGATGGGCGAAGCGCGAATTCTATAATCCGCGCTTCTCTCACCCTGGACGGCGCACCTGTGAAGTTTCTTCTCGACAACTGGATGTTGGTTTTGATGGCGGTCGCTTCGGGCTCGATGCTGCTGTGGTCCACCTTTGGCCGCGGTGTGGCTGGCGGTGCGGTTTCCACCGCCGAGGCCGTGCGCCTGATCAACCGCGAAAAGGCGGTGCTGATCGACGTGTGCGAGCCGGCCGAATTTGCCGCCGGCCATGCCATCGGCGCCAAGAATGTGCCCCTTGCCACAATCGACGGCGCCAAGAACCTGCCCTCGAACAAAGCCCTGCCCCTGGTGGTGATGTGCGCGACCGGCGCACGCGCCACCCGCGCCGTCGCTATGCTGAAGAAAGCGGGCTATGCAAGTGTGCAGCCCGTGTCGGGTGGCCTGGCGGCCTGGCGCGAAGCCAATCTGCCGATCGAGAAGTCTGCTGCCTGAGCTTTGTTGCTAGTCGAACCGAGGTTTTGTTGATGGCTGCCGTGAAGATGTACACCACCCAGGTCTGCCCGTATTGCATACGGGCCAAGTCCTTGCTCAAGCAGCGCGGGGTGGACCAGATAGAAGAAATCCGCATCGACCTCGACCCGGTGCAGCGCAACGAGATGATGGCGCTGACGGGCCGGCGCACCGTGCCGCAGATCTTCATCGGCGACACCCATGTCGGGGGGTGTGACGACCTGATGGCCCTGGATCAACGGGGTGGATTGCAGCCCTTGTTGCAGGCCGTCTGATTTCAAGAGGGGGGAGACCCCCAGCAAATCGTCATTTTGACTGGGTGATAATCACGGGCTCTGTGCCGTGCCTACCCATTTGAAAGAGTTCCATGTCCGACGACAACAACACCCCCGTGTTCCAGATTCAGCGCATGTACCTGAAAGACATGTCGCTGGAGCAGCCGAATTCGCCCGGCATCCTGCTGGAGCAGACCCAGCCCCAGGTTGACATCAACCTGAACCTGGCCGCCGAGCCGGTGGCCGACGGCATCTTCGAAGTGGCCGTCACCGCCACCGTCACGACCAAGGTCGGCGACAAGACGCTGTTCCTGATCGAAGCCAAGCAGGCCGGTATCTTCGAGATCCGCAATGTGCCGGCCGAACAGCTGGAAGGCATCATCGGCATCGTCTGCCCGCAGATGATCTATCCCTATCTGCGTGCCGTGGTGTCGGACATCTGCACCCGTGCCGGCTTCCCGCCGGTGCTGCTGTCGGAAGTCAACTTCCAGGCCATGTTCGAGGCTCAGCAGCAGCAACGCGCTGCAATGGCCGCTGGCGCCGACGCCACGTCGCTGCCCAACTGAGCCGACGCATCCAACACGCCGGCCCTGCGCCGGCGTTTTGCCGCATGAATATCAGCATTCTCGGGGCCGGCGCCTGGGGTACGGCCCTGGCCGTGCAGGCCAGTGCGCGCCATGACGTCTGCCTTTGGGCGCGCGATGCGGCCTGGGTCGAGCAGACGCGCAGGCGCCGCGTCAACGAGCGCTATCTGCCCGGTGTGGTCTTGCCTCAAGGCCTGACCCCTACAGCTGATCTTGCTGCTGCCATCGAACATGCGCAGGGCGGCCTGATCATCGTCGCCACACCTATGGCCGGTCTGCGCGGCATGCTGCAGCAGCTGCCCGATGGCGCCTCCGTGCTGTGGCTGTGCAAGGGCTTCGAGGCCGGCACCGGGCTCTTGGGCCATGAGATCGCCCGCGAAGTGCAGCCCCGGCTGCGCGTGGGCATTCTGTCGGGTCCGAGCTTTGCCCAGGAAGTGGCAGCCGGTCAGCCGACCGCCCTGGTGGCGGCCAGTGCCGACGCCGAGTTGGCCCTACTGGCCGTCGATGCCTTTCACAGCGAGCGCCTGCGCGTCTACACCTCCAGTGACCCGGTGGGCGTGGAGGTGGGTGGCGCCGTAAAGAATGTGATGGCCATTGCCGTGGGCCTGGCCGATGGTCTGCGCCTGGCCGCCGAGGCGGCCGGTGACGTTTCCGCCGCCCCGGGCCTGAATGCCCGCGCAGCGCTGATCACCCGCGGTCTGGCCGAGATGATGCGTCTGGGCCAGGGCTTGGGCGCACGCACCGAAACCTTCATGGGCCTGTCCGGCATGGGCGATCTGGTGCTGACCGCCACCGGCGATCTGTCACGCAATCGCCAGGTCGGCCTGCTACTCGCGCAGGGCCTGAGCCTGGACGCCATCCTGAAGCAATTGGGCCATGTGGCCGAGGGCGTCTACAGCGCCGCCACCGTGCTGGCCCGTGCCCGCAGCAAGGGTGTGGACATGCCCATCACCGAGGCGATGGTGGCCGTGCTGCAGGGGCGGCTGACGCCAGGGGCTGCACTCGAGTTGCTGATGGGGCGGGAAGCCCGTGCCGAACACTGAATTTGTTTTCCACTGAGGGTACTTATGCAACGCCGCGATTTTCTGCAGACCACTGTTGCCGGCGCTGCCGCCCTTGCCACCCCTGCCTGGGCCCAGCAATGGCCCTCGCGCCCCATCAAACTGCTGGTGCCGTTCCCGGCCGGGAGCTCGCCGGACCTGATTGCCCGTGCGGTAGCCGAGCCGCTGGCCGCCGCCCTGGGTCAGCCGGTGGTGGTGGACAACCGCCCGGGCGCTGGCGGCAATGTGGGCACCGGCATGGTGGCCAAGGCCGAGCCCGATGGCTACGCCTTTCTGTTCACCATCCAGGGCCCGCTGGTGACGGCGCCGCTGCTGAGCAAGCAACTGGGCTATGACCCGATCAAGGATCTCGCCCCGGTGACCCTGGTCGCCACCTCACCGAATCTGCTGGTCGTCGATCCCAAGCTGGGCGCCAACAACCTGGCCGACTTCGTGCGCATCGCCCGCGAGCAGCAGGGCAAGCTGAACTACGGCAGCGTCGGCAACGGCAGCGCCTCCCATCTGGCGATGGAGCTGTTCAAGACGCGCAGCGGCGCCGATCTGCTGCACGTGCCCTACCAGGGCTTCCCGCAGGTGGTCAACGCCATCCTGGCCGGCCAGGTGCAGGCCGGCTTCATGGTGCCCGGCATCGCGATGGGCCAGGTGCGCGCGGGCAAGCTCAAGGCACTGGGCGTGACCACGCTGGGCCGCGTCGGCGCGCTGCCCGAGATTCCGACCCTGGCCGAACAGGGCTTCGCCAATTTTGAGGCCATCTCCTGGCAGGCCGTGCTGGCCCCGGCCAAGACGCCCCAGGCCATCATCAATCGGGTCTCGGCCGAGCTGGTGCGCATCATCAAGAGCGATGAGGTGCGCACCCGCATGCTGGGCCAGTACTTCAGTGCCGCGGGCACCACGCCCGATGCGCTGGCGGCCTTGATCAAGAGCGAGCGCGACAGCTGGGCCAAGGTGATCAAGGCGGCCGGCGTAAAGCCCGAGTGAGTGTCTACCTCAGGCGCCTGCGCACCAAACCCAGCACCGCCAGGCCCAGGCCGAACAGGGCATAGCTGCCGGGCTCCGGCACGGCGCTGGGCCCGAAGGTGAGCAACAGGTCCGAGGCCTTGGTCGTGCCGATGTTGGCCACATCCATCAACGCCGTTTCCTTATAGTAGACCGCGCTGGTGTCCATCAGGATGAAGTTCGATGACTCGCCCGGTGCCAGCGAGCCGGCGCCCGAGGCGGCCGACAGGAAGTTGAAGTTGATATAGCCCTTGCCGATGCTGGCGCCGCCGTACATGCGCGCGCTCGCCGGCCCCACATCGCCCAGGCCATCGATGCGCCAGTTGGCGTTGAACTCCGGCGCATAGAACTCGCCGATGCGGAACACCCCCAGGGCGCCGCTCGAGTTCGGGTCATTGAAGATGCGCCAGTAGAAGTCGAGCGTGCCGTCCAGGTCGCTACGCACCACGCGCGACTGAATCTGGCCCGAGATGCCCAGGGCGGCAATGCTGAAGTCGCTCATCTTGTCTTCCAGCACCACGCCGGCCAGCTGCGGCTCGGCGGCAGCGGTGGTGCCGGGCAGGGCGATGGTGGTGTCATAGACCAGGGTCACGGCCTGGGCGGCGTGCAAGGACAGCGCCAGCGCGGCGCTCAGAAGCAGGCGTTTCATAGGGCTCCCCAATATGGATGGCAAGGTGTCTGCACTGTGCGCGCCGCGCGCCCCCGACGGCTATCGTGTGATCTAGGGATAGCCCCACATTCGAGGGGGGTCAGGCGCCGCCGCAGTAGCCGTTCTGCCGCCAGCCCTCGAACACCGCCACGGCCACGCTATTGCTGAGGTTCAGGCTGCGCTGGCCCGGGCGCATCGGCATGCGCACGCGCTCGGTCGGCGCGAAGTGTTCGCGTATTGCTTCGGGCAGGCCGGCGGTCTCTGAGCCGAACACCAGATAGTCGCCCGGCTGCCACGCCACTTCGGCGAAAGGCCGTGAACCCCGGGTGGTGAAGGCGAACATTCTTGAGGCGTCGGGCCGGGCGTCTGTCATGAACGCCGCCCAGTTCTCGTGCCTCAGCACCGCCGTGTACTCGTGATAGTCCAGGCCGGCGCGCTGCAGCAGCTTGTCTTCCATCGAAAAGCCCAGCGGCTCGATCAGATGCAGCGTGCAACCGGTATTGGCGGCCAGACGGATGATGTTGCCCGTGTTGGGCGGGATCTCGGGGTGCACGAGCACGATGTGGAACATGGGTGCCTAGGGGTCCAGGGAGGTCCTTGCGATTATCCAGGCCTGCACCTGTACGGCGCCCGCGGCCTTGAGCACCCGGGCCAGCTCCCGCAGTGTGGCGCCGGTTGTCATGACGTCATCGATCAGGGCCACCGAGCGGCCGCGCAGCTCGGCCAGGCGCAGCGGCTCGACGGCGAAGGCCCCGCGCATATTGGCACCGCGCTGTTCGGCTGGCAGGGCGATCTGGTGTGGGGTGTCGCGCGTGCGCAGCAACAGGCGGCCATCGCAGCGCAGCCTGCGGCGGCGCGCCAGCCGCCGGGCCAGCTCCCAGCTCTGGTTGTAGCCGCGCTCGCGCAGGCGGGGCAGGGCCAGCGGTACCGGCAGCAGCCAGTCGGGGGCTGGCGGGCGGGCCGCATCGAGCGCCGAGTCGAGACGGTCGAGCAGCAATTCGGCCAGTTCGGGCCGGCCCCCAAACTTGAACTGTTGCAGCAGGCGGTCCCAGGGGAAGCCATAGTCGACGCCGGCCACACTCAGGTCCAACGCGCCCTCCTGGCGCAGGCAGGCGCCGCAGCGCCTCACGCCTTTGGGCACACGCAGCGCGCAGCCGAGGCAGCGCGGGCCGACCTCGACGTGCCGGCGCACGCAGTCGCCGCACACCCCGGCTCGGCAGGCGCCATGACACAGCGCGCACAGGGAGGGGCACAGGCCCAGCCAGCGCCGCCATCGGCCCTGAACCGAGGGCGGGATTGTGTGGGTGGCGGGCGGCTCGGACACCGGCTTAATATACTGCCGGCCATGATCGATACGACTCCCCGCCATGGCGCCAATCCACTGCTGGACCCCCGCGCCGTGGCGCGGCAGCTGCGCCGCCTGGCCGCATTGCCGCAAGCCCCCTGGCTGCATGCCGATATCGCGCGGCGCATGGCCGAACGCCTGGTGGTGATCAAGCTGCAGCCTGCCGTGCTGCTGAACTGGTGGGGGTTTCTTGGCGACAGCCGCGAGGCGTTGAGCCAGGCCTACCCGAAGGCCAAGCAGGTCTGGGTCGAGCCCACCGAGGCCTTGCGTCTGCGCAGTGCCGAACAGGTGCGCCGCTCCTGGTGGGCCGGCCTCACGGGCCGTGCGCCGGCCATCGAGGTGCAGGCCGAGCCGGCGCTTGCCCCGGAGGCGGCACAGATGCTGTGGGCCAATATGGTGCTTCATGCCGCGCCCGATCTGCCGGCCCAGCTGCGGCGCTGGCAGGCTGCGCTGGCCGTCGACGGTTTCGTGATGTTTTCCTGCCTGGGCCCGGACAGTCTGCGTGAGTTGCGTCCCATCTATCGCGCGATGGGCTGGGGCTCGCCGCTGCAGGACTGGGTGGACATGCATGACATCGGCGACATGATGGTCGAGGCCGGTTTCGCCGACCCGGTGATGGACCAGGAGCGCATCAGCCTGACCTGGGCCACGCCCGAGGCCCTGCTGACGGATCTGCATCTGCTCGGCGGCAACGCGGCGCCGCTGCGCTTCGAGGGCCTGCGAACGCCGCGCTGGCGTGCCAGGCTGGAGCAGGCGCTACTGCCCCTGGCCGGACCGGACGGCCGCTTGCGGTTGAGCCTGGAGGTGATTTACGGCCATGCCTTCAAGGCCGCGCCGCGGCTGCGCATGGCGCAGGAGGTGAGCCTGTCGGCCGAGAGCCTCAGAACCATGGCGAAACGGGGCGCAAAGCGCCCGGCATGAGCACAAACCCGGTGCGTGCGGCGAAAACGCCGCATTGGCATGCGGTCGGTGCGCTCGCGTACGCTAAAATCGCAAACTTGCCGAAATGGCCGGGGCTCAGCTGGCGAGAATGTAACGGCCAGGCAGCCGGGCCGGCTTGAGCTGGATCAGGACCTTGTTGCGGGCACTGATCGGTACATGCGGGCAGAGGTATGGAATTGCAAGCTGCGGGTTTGCGGATCGACGTCGGCAAGCCGGGCCTTTACGGATGGGCCAAGTGCCATGACGAGAAGCGGGGCGCCATGTGCGCCCCGAACTTCGGTGGGGCTTGGGCAGCGAATACGGAGGCTGGGATGGCCAGAGGCGGGCGTGCAGCCCGGCTGGGTCTTGCCGGACTGTGGGTTGGAATTGAAACAGAAGTGACGACCATGAAGACGATGAACGTACTTGAAGTCGGGCGCAGGCTGGGGCAGCTGGGGGTGACCCTGGGCGCGACGCTGGCGACGCATGCGGCCCTGGCGGTGGGCGATCTGCCCGGCGGCCCGGCGGTCAATCAGATCGATCTGCACCCGCCGGTGACCAAGATCGCGACCGAGCAGATGTGGCTTCACAACTTCATGATGATCATCTGTCTGGTGATCTTTGTGGCCGTGTTCGGCGTGATGTTCTATTCGATCTTCAAGCACCGCAAGTCCAAGGGCGCGGTGCCGGCGAACTTCCATGAGAGCGTCAAGGTCGAGGTGGCCTGGACACTGACCCCCTTCATCATCGTCATCTTCATGGCCCTGCCGGCCACCAAGGTGGTGGTCGCCATGAAGGACACCACCAATGCCGACCTGACCATCAAGGCCACCGGCTACCAGTGGAAGTGGGGGTACGACTACCTGAAGGGCGAGGGCGAAGGCCTGGGCTTTCTGTCGACCCTGGACACCGCCCAGCGTGAAATGTCCAACGAGGGCAAGCCCCAGGGCGACAACTACCTGCTGAAGGTGGACAACCCCCTGGTCGTGCCGGTGGGCAAGAAGGTGCGCATCATCACCACCGCCAATGACGTGATTCACGCCTGGATGGTGCCCGCCTTTGGCGTCAAGCAGGATGCCATCCCCGGCTTCGTGCGCGACACCTGGTTCCGCGCCGAGAAGACCGGTGACTTCTACGGCCAGTGCGCCGAGCTCTGCGGCAAGGAGCACGCCTACATGCCCATCCACGTGAAGGTGCTGTCGGCTGCCGACTACTCCGCCTGGGTCGACGGCAAGAAGAAGGAAATGGCCGCCAAGGCCGATGATCCTGCCAAGGTCTGGAAGCAGGAAGACCTGGTTGCCCGGGGCGAGAAGGTCTATGCGGCCAACTGCGCAGCCTGCCACAAGGCCGACGGCAAGGGTGCCGGTCCGATCAAGGCGCTGGACGGTTCGCCGGTGGTGCTCGACGAAGACAAGCTCAAGCAGGTTGCCGTGTTGTTGAACGGCCAAAACAACGGCGCGATGCCGGCCTGGAAGCAGCTGAGCGACACCGAGATCGCCGCCGTCATCACCTACACCAAGAACAGCTGGTCCAACAAGACCGGTCAAGGTGTGCAGCCGGCCGAAGTGCTGGCCGCCCGCAAGTGACCGTCTGAACGTCGAGAAAAGGAAACAACATGAGTGCAGTGCTTGACCATCATGGTCACGACGTTCATGACCACGATCATGACCACCACGCCCCGAGCGGCTGGCGCCGCTGGGTCTTCGCGACCAACCACAAGGACATCGGTACGCTGTACCTGCTGTTCTCGTTCACGATGCTGATGATCGGCGGCGTGCTGGCTCTGTGCATACGCGCCGAGTTGTTCCAGCCGGGTCTGCAGTTCTTCAATCCGGAACTGTTCAACCAGTTCACGACCATGCACGGCCTGATCATGGTGTTCGGCGCCATCATGCCGGCCTTCGTGGGCTTCGCGAACTGGATGATCCCGCTGCAGGTGGGCGCGGCCGACATGGCCTTCGCGCGCATGAATAACTTCAGCTTCTGGCTGCTGATTCCGGCGGCCCTCATGCTGGTGGCCAGCTTCTTCATGCCCGGTGGCGCTCCCGCCGCCGGCTGGACGCTCTACGCCCCGCTGACCCTGCAGATGGGTCCGTCGATGGACGCCGGCATCTTCGCGATGCACATCATGGGCGCCTCGTCCATCATGGGCTCGATCAACATCATCGTCACCATCCTGAACATGCGCGCGCCCGGCATGACCTTGATGAAGATGCCGATGTTCTGCTGGACCTGGCTGATCACGGCCTACCTGCTGATCGCCGTGATGCCGGTGCTCGCAGGCGCGATCACGATGACCCTGACCGACCGCCACTTCGGCACCTCGTTCTTCAGCCCGGCCGGCGGTGGCGACCCGGTGATGTACCAGCACATCTTCTGGTTCTTCGGTCACCCCGAGGTCTACATCATGATCTTGCCGGCCTTCGGCATTGTCAGTCAGATCGTGCCGGCCTTCTCGCGCAAGAAGCTGTTCGGCTACGCCTCGATGGTCTATGCGACGGCCTCGATCGCCATCCTGTCCTTCATCGTCTGGGCCCACCATATGTTCTCCACCGGCATGCCGGTGACGGGCCAGCTGTTCTTCATGTACGCGACGATGCTGATTGCGGTGCCCACGGCCGTGAAGATCTTCAACTGGATCGCCACGATGTGGCGCGGCTCGATGACCTTCGAGACACCGATGCTGTTCGCGGTGGGCTTCATCTTCGTGTTCACGATGGGCGGCTTCACCGGCCTGATACTGGCCATGGCCCCGGTGGACATCCAGCTGCAGGACACCTACTACGTCGTCGCCCACTTCCACTATGTGCTGGTGGCAGGTTCCCTGTACGCGCTGTTCGCCGGCGTCTACTACTGGGGCCCGAAGTGGACCGGCGTGATGTACTCCGAGACCCGCGGCAAGATCCACTTCTGGGGTTCGCTGGTGTTCTTCAACATCACCTTCTTCCCGATGCACTTCCTGGGACTGGCGGGCATGCCGCGCCGCTATGCCGACTATCCGATGCAGTTCACAGACTTCAACGCGATCGCCTCGGTGGGCGCCTTCGGCTTCGGCCTGATGCAGGTGTACTTCTTCCTGTTCGTCGTCGTCCCGATGATGCGCGGCAAGGGCGAGAAGGCCCCGCAGCGCCCCTGGACCGACCCCGACGGCAAGGGTGCCGAAGGCCTGGAGTGGGAAGTTCCCTCGCCCGCGCCCTTCCACACCTTTGAGAACCCGCCCAAGCTGAACGCGGCGGCAACCAAGATCATCGGCTGATGATCAACAGCGAGGCATCCGTCATGAGCACTGAACAGCAACGCAAGAACAATATGCGTCTGGCCCTGATCCTGGCCTCCGTGGCCGCGGTCTTCGCCATCGGTTTCGTGACCAAGATCGCCTTGCTCGGTTTCTGACATCCATGGGCGTCTTCAGCATCAGCTCCGGCCTTCGCGGCGACAACCTGCGCATGGTGGGCAAGCTCGCCGTCGTGGCGGCGCTGATGTTCGGCTTCGGCTATGCGCTGGTGCCCATGTACAAGGCCATCTGCACGGCGCTGGGCATCAATGTGCTGTCGCTCAGCGAGCGCCAGCCAGGCTCGTCCACGGCCACCGGTCAGAGCAGCCAGATCGACTACAGCCGCAGCATCGCCATCGAGTTCGATGCCAATGCCCGTGGTCCCTGGTCGTTCAAGCCGGCGGTGAACACGCTGAATGTGCACCCGGGCGAGCTGACCACCGTCATGTACGAGTTCCGCAACACGCAGGACCGGGTCATGTCGGCGCAGGCGATTCCCAGCTATGCACCGAAGCAGGCCACCGCCCACTTCAACAAGCTGGAGTGCTTCTGCTTCAATGAATACACCTTGCAACCGGGCGAGGTGAAGCAGTGGCCGGTGGTATTCGTGGTGGACCCGAAGCTGCCCCGCGATGTGAAGACCATCACTCTGTCCTATACCTTCTTCGAGGTGCCGGGCAAGGGAGTGAAGCAGGGCCAGGCGCCCAAGCTCGTTGCGGAGCCGCGCACATGAGCCAGGCCGGCAAAGATTTGAAGGAGGCCGCGGCACGCCGGGGCTCGTTTTTGCAGACCCTGCGCGCGGTCGCATGGTCTTTTTTTGGCGTGCGACGTGGCGCCGGATATGAAGAGGATGTTGCCAAGCTCAACCCGGTGCATGTGGTCATCGCCGGGGTGATAGGGGCAGCACTGTTTGTGCTGGCGCTGGTGCTGATGGTCAATTGGGTCATCGGCAGCGGCGTCGCCGGCAGCTAACAATCAGTTTGAAGTCTTAGGTTCGAGGAGAAATCATGTCGGCAGCGACAACACCTGGCCAAACGCCGTATTACTTTGTGCCCGCGCCTTCACGGCATCCGGTCATGGCCGCTTTTGGCCTGCTGCTGGTGATTCTTGGCGCAGGCCAGTGGATCAACGGCCATCAGTGGGGCGCCTACTCGCTGGGCGCCGGCCTGATCTGGTGGGCCTTTGTGCTCAAGCAGTGGTTCGGCGAAGCGATTCACGAGAGCGAGACAGGTCTGTACAGCGACCGCATCGACGTCTCGTTCCGCTGGAGCATGAGCTGGTTCATCTTCTCGGAAGTGATGTTCTTCGCCGCCTTCTTCGGCGCACTCGGCTGGGCCCGGATGTCCTCGGTGCCCAATCTTGGCAATATCGAGAACATGCTGCTGTGGCCCGACTTCAAGGCCATCTGGCCCAGCGTTGCCGCCGGCTTTACCGCCTCGCCGGCCGGCGTGGTCGAACCCTTCACGACCATGGGCCCCTGGCCGCTGCCGACCATCAACACGGCGCTGCTGCTGACCTCGGGCGTGACGCTGACGATCGCGCACCATGCGCTGATCGCCGGCCAACGTAGCAAGACGATAGCCTGGATGTGGATCACCGTGCTCCTGGGTATCACCTTCCTGGGCGTGCAGGGCTATGAGTACGCTCATGCCTACAAGGATTTGAACCTGAAGCTCAGCTCGGGCATCTATGGCTCGACCTTCTTCATGCTGACCGGCTTCCACGGTTTCCACGTGTTCGTCGGCATGCTGATGCTGCTGTTCATCACCCTGCGCCTGCAAAAGGGCCACTTCACCCCCGAGCGCCATTTCGGCTTCGAAGGTGCGGCCTGGTATTGGCACTTCGTGGACGTGGTCTGGCTCGGCCTGTACATCATCGTCTACTGGATGTAAGCCTCTTGCGCGGGCCCGATGGGCCCGTCGCCATGAGAAAAGCGCCGCTGACAGCGGCGCTTTTTCGCTTGATGACGGGTGGGTGTTTCAGCGGCCAGCCGGAATGCCGGTGGGCTGTATCCATCCCAGCTTGTAGCTCAGCAGAATGAACAGGAACAGTGCCACCGACAGGCCGACCCGCAACGCCAGCGCCCGCGCCATGCCGCCCGGCTTGTTCTTGCCGCCGCGCTTGAGCATGAACAGGCCGGCAGCGGCCAGCGCCACGAGGATGCCGACCAGGATGAGCACGATGACGATTTTCATGGGGGTCGATTATTCCACCCCCGGCCGCACGGGGGCGATATGACGGCGGTTCCCTCGCGCCGTCTGGTGGTGCTGCTGGCGGCCCTGCTGGCGGTGGCGCTGACGGCCAGGCTGGGCTTCTGGCAGCTGGACCGTGCCGCGCAGAAGCAGGCGATGCAGACCCGGCTGGACGAGCGGGCGCAATTGCCCGAGCTCAGGCCCGCAGAAATGGCGTTGGACGCAGCGGCTGCGCCGGCCCAGTACGAGCGCCTTGTGCGCCTGCGTGGCCGCTGGCTGGCAGACAAGACGGTCTTCCTCGATAACCGGCCGATGGCCGGTCGGGTGGGCTTCTATGTGCTGACGCCGCTGCTGCTCGACGATGGCACGCCGCTGCTGGTGCTGCGCGGCTGGGCGCCGCGCAATGCGGCGCAGCGCGCCGAGCTGCCGAGCTTCCAGACCCCCGCCGGCCAGGTCGAGGTCCGGGGCAAGCTTGGCCCCACGCCGTCAAGGCTGTATCAGTTCGGCGCGGCCGAGTCCGGAACCATCCGGCAAAATGTTGACCTGAGCGACTACGCCAGGGAAACCGGGCTGGCGCTGCGGCCCCTGGTGTTGCAGCAGCTGCCCACGCCGGCCGACGCTGCCGACGGGCTGCTGCGCCAATGGCCCGCGCCGGCGGTGGACATCCACAAGCACTATGGCTATGCCTTCCAGTGGTTCGCGCTGAGTGCGTTGCTGGTCGGCCTGTACGCCTGGTTCCAAATCATTCAACCCCGCCGCAAAGGCCGTATCCCTTCATGAGCACCGACCCTGAAGCTGTTTCGATGACCGTGCACAGCCAGCCGACGTCGGCCTCGCTGGTGAGCCCGGAGAGCACCCGTGGCGGACGCATACGCATGCTGTTGATCATGGCCGCCTGCGCCGCTCCGGTGATCGCCTCCTACTTCACCTTCTTCGTCATCCAGCCCAAGGGCCAGGCCTACAGCGAACTGATCACGCCGATGCGGGACCTGCCGCCGGACCTGCCGCTGCAGGACCTTCAAGGCAAGCCTGTTCAGGCCGCCGCGCTGAAGGGCCAGTGGCTGCTCGTGGCCGTGCAGGGCGCGGCCTGCGACGCGGCCTGCGACAAGCAGTTGTTCATGCAGCGCCAGCTGCGCGAGATGTTGGGCAAGGAGCGGGACAAGCTCGACAAGGTCTGGCTGATTCCGGATACGGAGCCCGTGTCTGCTGCCGCCTTGCAGGGCCTGAACCAGGGCGCCGATGCCACCGTGCTGCGCGTGCCCAAGGCCGCGCTGGAGGCATGGCTGGCGCCGGCCGCCGGCCATGGTCTGAACGAGCACCTGTTCGTCGTCGACCCTATGGGCAACTGGATGATGCGCACACCGGCCGCGGCCGAGCCGGGCAAGGTCAAGCGCGACCTGGACCGCCTGCTGCGCGCCGCCGCCAGCTGGGACCGGGCAGGGCGCTGACGCGATGCTGGAAGCCGGTTCTGCCCTCTCGCCGCTGTTGCGCCTGGCCGCCCTGGGCCTGCTGCTGGCCGCGGGGCCTCTGCTGTGGCTGCATTTGCGCCAGCGCGGTGCCACGCCGGTGCGGCGCCTGCGCGCACTGACAGTGCTGACCCTGTTCCTGACCTTCGACCTGGTGCTGTTCGGCGCCTTCACACGGCTGACCGATTCCGGCCTGGGCTGCCCCGACTGGCCCGGCTGCTACGGCAGCGCCAGCCCCCTGGGCGCCACCGTCCACATCGATGCGGCCCAGGCCGCCATGCCGACCGGCCCGGTGACCCATGGCAAGGCCTGGGTGGAGATGATCCACCGATATCTGGCCACCGCCGTCGGCGTGCTGCTGCTGGCCCTGTGCGCGATGACATGGCGGCTGCGCGCAAGCTCCGGCGCATTGCTTTCGCCCTGGTGGTCCACCGCCACCCTGGTCTGGGTCTGCGTGCAGGGCGCCTTCGGCGCGCTGACGGTGACGATGAAGCTGTTCCCTGCCATCGTCACGCTGCATTTGCTGGGCGGCATGCTGTTGCTGATGCTGCTGGCCGTGCAGGCCCAGGCCTATGAGCCCAAGCCCCTGCTGATGGCCCGGGGCCTGCGCCGTGCCGTCTGGGCGATGCTGGCTTTGAGCTTGATCCAGGTGGCGCTGGGCGCCTGGGTCAGCACCAACTACGCGGTGCTGGCCTGCACCGACTTCCCGACCTGCCAGGGCCGTTGGTGGCCCGAGACCGACTTCGAGCATGGCTTTGCGCTGTGGCGCGAGCTCGGTGTCGGCAAGGACGGCGGCTGGCTGCCCTTTGCCGCGCTGACCGCCATCCACCTGACCCACCGCCTCGGCGCGGCTGTGGTGCTGACGGGCCTGATCGCCCTGGCCTGGGCGCTGCAGCTGTCGCGCAGCGCGGAGCTGAAGCCCTGGGCCCTGCGCCTGGCCCTGGTCGCGCTGTGGCAGCTGATGTCGGGTCTTTCCAATGTCGTGCTCGGCTGGCCGCTGCTGGCCGCCGTGGCCCACACCGGCGGCGCTGCGGCCCTGCTGGTGCTGCTGACCTTGCTGCTCACACGGGTCCATCAGTCGGCCCACCGCACGCTTACGTAGAATCGCTCCCTCATGTCCACGACCACCCTGCCTCCCCAGACCACGGCCTCGCGCTTCCGCCAGTACTACGAACTGACCAAGCCGCGCGTGGTGCAGCTGATCGTATTCTGCGCGGTGATCGGTATGGCCCTGGCCGTGCCGGGTGTGCCCAGCGCCGCGGAGTTTGGCGTGGGCCTGGCCGCCACCGTGGGCATCTGGCTGGTGGCCGGTGCCGCTGCCGCCTTCAACTGTCTGGTCGAGCAGCAGATCGACGCGAAGATGAAGCGCACCGCCTGGCGTGCTACCGCCAAGGGCCAGCTGAGCCAGGCCCAGGCGCTGCTGTTCTCGGCCGTGTTGTGCAGCCTGGGCATGGCCATTCTGCTGATCTGGGTGAATGCGCTGACGATGTGGCTGACCTTCGCCACCTTCATCGGCTACGCGGTCATCTACACGGTGATACTGAAACCGATGACGCCGCAGAACATCGTCATTGGCGGCGCCTCGGGTGCCATGCCACCGGTGCTGGGCTGGGCGGCGCTGCGTGGCGATGTGGGCTACGAGGCGCTGCTGCTGTGCCTGATCATCTTTCTGTGGACTCCGCCGCACTTCTGGGCCCTGGCCCTGTACCGCACCGAGGACTACCGCAAGGCCGGCCTGCCGATGCTGCCGGTGACCCATGGCTCGGAGTTCACCCGACTGCATGTGTTCCTGTACACGCTGATACTGCTGGCCGCCACGCTGTTGCCTTTCATGACCGGCATGAGCGGCTGGTTGTATCTGGTCAGCGCCCTGGTGCTGGGCCTGGGCTTCTGCGGCCACGCCTTCGCGCTGTGGCGCAACTATTCGGACGCGCTGGCGCGCAAGACCTTCTGGTTCTCCATCTGGCACTTGTCGCTGCTGTTCGCCGCGCTGCTGCTGGACCACTATCTGATCAACTGAAAGCCGCCCGCATGAATTCTCGACGCAAGATCCTGCAGGCCGCGCTGATCGCGTCGCTACTGACCGGTTTGGCCGCCTGCGACAAGCTGGGCGTGGGCGGTGCCGGCAACAAACCGGTGTTCAAGGGGGTGGACATCACTGGCGCCGAGTACGCGCGCACGCTCAATATGAACGACCAGATGGGGCAGCCGCGTACCCTGGGCGACTTCAAGGGCAAGGTGGTGGTGGTGTTCTTCGGCTACACGCAGTGCCCCGATGTCTGCCCGACCACCCTGGCCGAGCTTGCTCAGGTGAAGAAGCTGCTGGGCGCCGACGGCGAGCGGGTGCAGGGCGTGTTCGTGACCATAGACCCCGAGCGCGACACGGCCGAGCTGCTGAAGGCCTATGTGGCCAATTTCGACCCCGGCTTCGTCGCCCTGCGCGGCACGCCGGACCAGACCGCGGCCGCGGCCAAGGAATTCAAGGTCTTCTTCGCCAAGGTGCCCGGCAAGACGCCGGACAGCTACACGATGGACCACACGGCCGCCAGCTTCCTGTTCGATGCCCAGGGCAAGGTGCGCGTTTTCTCGCGCTATGGCGCCGGCGCCCAGGTGCTGGCCGATGACCTGAAGATACTGCTGGCGGAAAAGACCTGACCGCCCGGGGCGTCAGGACGAAAAAAAGAGCTCCCTCGGGAGCTCTTTTGCTATGGGGCTGGACTGGGCTGGATCAGGCCAGTTCGACCAGCGCCTTGCGCATCTTCTTCATCGCCGCCACTTCGATCTGGCGAATGCGCTCGGCGCTGACGCCATACTCGGCCGCCAGCTCATGCAGGGTCATGCCGCCGGACGAATCGTCGTTGACCTTCAGCCAGCGCTCCTCGACGATGCGGCGACTGCGGTCGTCCAGCGCATCCAGCGCCAGTGCGATGCCGTCGCTGGCCAGCACGTCGCGGCGGTGAGCCTCGATCACGCGAGTCGGCTCCTGGCTCTCGTCGGCCAGATAGGCGATCGGGGCATAGGACTCGCCATCGTCGTCGGTCTGCGGCTCCAGGGCCACATCGCCGCCGGACATGCGGGTCTCCATCTCCAGCACCTCTTCACGCTTGACGTTGAGCCGGCTGGCGACGAGGTCGACCTCCTGCTCGGTCAAGGTGTTGCGGTGGGTGTCCACATCGGCCGCATCTTCCTTCAGGCTCTGCTTCATGGAGCGCAGATTGAAGAACAGCTTGCGCTGGGCCTTGGTGGTGGCCACCTTGACCATGCGCCAGTTCTTCAGGATGTATTCGTGGATCTCGGCCTTGATCCAGTGCATCGCATAGCTGACCAGGCGCACGCCCTGGTTCGGGTCGAAGCGCTTGACGGCCTTCATCAGGCCGACATTGCCTTCCTGGATCAGGTCGCCGTGGGGGAGGCCATAGCCCAGGTACTGGCGGGAGATCGACACCACCAGGCGCAGGTGCGAGAGCACCAATTTTCCGGCGGAGTCGACATCGCCCTGCTCCTGGAGCTTGCGGGCGAACGAGATTTCCTCTTCGGCGGTCAGCATGGGCATGCGGTTGACAGCCGAGATATAGGCGTCGAGATTGCCCAGCGAGGGCACGGGGGCCCAGCTGTTGCGGACGGTGAGGGCAGCGGTGTTGTTCATGGACATCTCAGATACCTCCAAGCTCCTTTGGTTCCACACATATTAGCACTCGTGGCGGACGAGTGCTAAACGCTGGGGCTATTCCGAGGTTGACCGGAATTTCGGGGCTGAAAAGGCAGTGTCTGCTAACTTTGGCGCGCAAGCTTGCGCCAGATCAGTCGCGCGATGCCTGTTGGGGGCATCAGGCCAAGCCCATCTGCTCGCTGCTCATAAGCCCTTCGATATCCATCAGTATCAGCATGCGCTCGCCGACCCGACTTATGCCGTTGATGAATCGTGTGTCCATCGATGAGCTGACTTCGGGTGCAGGCTTGATATTGGCCGGGTCCAGCTCCAGCACATCGGACACCGAGTCCACCACCACGCCCATCACCCGGCTGCGCACATTGAGCACGATCACCACGGTGGAGCTGTCGTACTCGGCCTGGCTGCCCATGCACAGGCGCAGGTCGATGATGGGCACGATGGCGCCGCGCAAGTTGACCACGCCCTTCATGAAGTCCGGCGCATAGGCCACCCGGGTGGGAGCCTCGTACGAGCGGATTTCCTGTACGCGCAGGATGTCAATGCCGTACTCTTCGGCACCCAGGCGGAAGCTCAGGTACTGGCGGGTGGCCGGTGTCTGGGTCGTGCTGAGTTCGGTTTGGCCGCGCAGGGCAATATCGGTGGAGCTCATGGTGGGGCGCAATCAAAACGACGGAAATGGGTGTGGAAGGCGGATGCAAAGCCGGGACCCGTATTTTGCGCATGCTCCGGGCCTCGACCGGCCAGCAGAGAGTGAGAAATTTCTCGTATACCCGGACTGAATCGGCGGCTAGCCGAAGCGCGTCTCCATCACATCCAGCAACTCGTCGAGCACGCATAGCAGTTCGGGCACATTGACTGGTTTGGTCAGGTAGCGATAGACGCCCTGCTGATAGGCCGCTTCCATGTGCAGCGGCAGTGCATCGGCAGAGACCACCACCACCGGGGTGTCGGCGGTTTCATGGTGTTTTCGAAGCTGGGCCAGCACGTCCATGCCATTCATGTCGGGCAGGTGCATGTCCAGCAGGATCAGATGCGGCGGGTGGGCCCGGGCGGCGGCGATGCCGGCCTGGCCGGTCATGGACACCAGCAGCTCGACCTGTGGTCGCTGGGCCAGTATGCCGCGCATCACCTCGGCATTGGTCTCGTTGTCCTCTATGTAGTGGACCATGCGCTTGCGGTACTCGGGCGGCAGGCCGGGTGCCGTGTCGCGCACAGGCCGCACGCCGGAGGGCTCGACGGCGCGCGGCAGGGTGACGATGAAGGAGGAGCCTTCGTCCTTGGTGCTGCGCACCTTCAAGGTGCCGCCCATCAGTTCGACCAGGCGTTTGCAGATCACCAGGCCGATGCCGGTGCCCTCGGTGGCGCTGTGTTCGCGGCCCAGGCGGTTGAAGGGCTCGAACATCGCGGCCAGCTGCTGCTCGCTCATGCCCAGACCGGTGTCTGTGACGGCCAGCTCCAGATAGTCCGGCCCCAGCACCCGGCTGGCGATGTGGATGCGGCCATGCTCGATGTTGTACTTGACCGCATTGCTGAGCAGGTTGGTCAGCACCTGCTTGAGCCGGGTAGCATCTGCCTGTACCAGGGCGGCGTCGGGGTGCAGGGTCTGGGTGACCGACAGGCCGCGCTGCTCGGCGTCGTTGTGCACCATGGCCAGCGCCCAGGTCAGCAGATCCGGCAGCGACAGCGATTCGACCGTCAGCTTGATCGCGCCGGACTCGATGCGTGACAGGTCCAGCGTGTCATTGATCATCTCCAGCAAATGCCAGCCCGCCTGCTGCACCTGCATCATCCAGCCCTGCTGGCGCTGGCTGAGCGGATGCTCGCGGTCCATCTCCAGCAGCTGGGTGAAGCCCAGCATCGCATTCAGCGGCGTGCGCAGCTCATGGCTCATGCGCGACAGGAAGTCGCTCTTGGCCTGGTTGGCGGCCTCGGCGGCCTCACGTGCGCGCTCCAGCTCATGCAGCTTCAGATGCTCGCTGATGTCTTCGACGACGCCCACCATGCGATAGGGCTTGCCGCTCTCATCGTGCAGCAAGGACACCAGCACCTGCACTGTGACCTCGGTGCCGTCCTTGGCGACATAGCGCTTGCGCCGCCGGTACATCGGTATTTCGCCCAGCACCAGTTGGCGGCTGAGGCGGATATCTTCATCGCGATCGTCGGGATGGGTGAATTCCAGCGCCACCATCCGCGACATCTCCGCCTCCTCGTAGCCGATCATGCGGCGGATGCGCGGATTGGACTCCTTGGTGTAGCCCCGCAGGTCGGTGAAGATGATGCCGATGGGCACGTTCTCGAAGATATTGCGAAAGCGCTGTTCGCTGGCACGCAGCGCGCTGGCGGTGCGCTCGCGCTCGTGCATCTCCTGCTGCAACTCGGCGGTGCGCTCGTGCACGGCCACCTCGATGCGATGGGCGCGGCCGGTCACCGTCAGCAGCAGCGCGCCCAGCAGCGAGATCGCCAGCAGGCCCACGCCGGCGAACAGCCAGGTGCCGAGCACCACCGGCGCCGGCAGATGGCCCCCGACGACATAGGTGCGGATGTCCCATTGGCGGCCGGCAAAGGGCAAGGCGTGGACCTTCATGAAGCTGGTCTGGTGCAACTGCTCGCAACCCTCGGGCCCGGCCAGCCGCCGGTAGCGGGCCAGCGGGTCGGTGTCGACCAGGCAGACCTGCAGGTAGTCGGGCACATTGCTGGCAATGCTCTTGAGCAGGGTGTCGGCACGGACGGTGGCGAACACCGCGCCCCGCATCGCCTCCATGCGCTCGGTCACCGTATGCGCCGGGCCGGTGTAGACCGCGTGGTAGACGACCACGCCGACACCGCTGTCGTTGCCACTCTGCTGATCCTGCGAAAGGCGAAAGCCCGCCGAGGCGGCCGGCGCATCTATGCGCTGCGAGCGCAGCGCGGCCTCGCGCGCCGCGGGCACCGACAGCGCATTGATGCCGCGGGCCCCGCTGTTGCGCGCGGCCGGGCTGATGTGGCGTATCGCCAGCTTGTGGCTGTCCTGGGCCAGCGCCTCGGCATCGCCGTCCGCGCGGTCTCTGATCTGGTAGTCCGTGCCATCGGCCGTTCGCACGGCGGCCTCGAAGCCGGCCACCGCCGGCAGTGCCACCCTCGCGGCCCAGCCCAGGGCCAGCAGGCCGTCGCCGGGCAGCAGCCAGACCTCGCTGGCGCGGCGGAAGTCACTGGCCGGCAGCTGCGGCGCCACGACCATCACGCCGCGGGTGGCCTCGAGTGCGCGCAGGGGCTCCTGCAGCGCCGAGATCAGCGCGTTGGTCACGCCCAGCGCGTCGCGCTCGAACACGCTGCGGGCGCGTTGCTCGTCCCAGCGGCCGACCTGGCTGATGCCCAGTGACATGAACAGCGTCGCCACCACCATGGTCAGGCCGACGCTGAGGCGGCGCGGTGCCCAGGCCGAACGCGGCTGGCCGATCAGTGTCAGCGCCACCGGCGCACCGATCAGCACGCCCAATGAGTCGCCCATCCACCAGGTCAGCCAGTTCAGGACCGTCTGGTCGGCCTCCATCATGCCGGCCAGCCGCAGCGACAGCACGCCCACCGTGGGGCTGATGGTGCAGGCCAGCAGGGCGCCCAGCAGATTGAAGCGCAGCAACTCGCGCGGCCCTTCGAGCGAGACCGGCGTGCCCACCCAGCGCCGCACCAGGGCGGCGCCGACCAAGGCCTGCAGGGCCGCGCCAACACCAATCAAGGCCGGGCCCAGCAGATTGAGCTGACCGCGGTCCGCGCTGAGCAGCACGTTGGCCAGGAAGCTGCCCAGTGCCACTGCGGGCGCTATGCGATTGCCGTAGCACAGCAGGGCCGCCAACGCGATGCCGGCGGAAGGGTAGAGCGGTGAGGCGTAGTTGGGCGCGATCGTCAGCTCAAGCGCCAGCACCGCCACCAGCACATAGGCCAGGGCGACGCCTGCCGACTGCAGCAGCCAGACAGGAGCGAGACCTAGGTTACGAGACATTGAGCTCACTGTAGAGTGCGCTGCAGTGCCGCCGGTCGCATCAACTCCGGAACCCGCGGGGTCACGTATTGACGGGCCGTCTCGGCCGAGCGCGTTGTCGCTAAGCCTACACGCTTATTGTGGGCAGGTGGAGCCTCCGGCCCGCCAGGTACGCCCGCTTACACGTTGAACAGGAAGTTCAGCACATCGCCGTCCTTGACAACGTATTCCTTGCCTTCGGCGCGCATCTTGCCGGCGTCCTTGGCTCCCTGCTCACCCTTGAAGGCGATGAAATCTTCGAAGGCGATGGTCTGGGCGCGGATATAGCCGCGCTCGAAGTCGGTGTGGATCACGCCGGCGGCCTGAGGGCCGGTGTCGCCTATGTGTATGGTCCAGGCGCGCACTTCCTTGACGCCGGCGGTGAAGTAGGTCTGCAGGCCCAGGAGCTTGAAGGCGGCGCGTATCAGGCGGTTCAGGCCGGGCTCGCTCTGGCCCATCTCTGCGAGGAACATCGTGCGGTCCTCGTCTTCCATCTCGGACAGCTCGGCCTCGGTCTTGGCACAGATCGCCACCACCGGGGCCTTCTGCAACTCGGCATAGGCGCGCAGCTTGTCGAGGAAGGGGTTGTTCTCGAAGCCGCCCTCGTCGACGTTGCCGACGAACATCGCCGGCTTGGCGGTGATCAGGCACAGCGGCTTGACGAGTGCCCACTCCTCCTTGCTGAAATCGATCGAGCGCACCGGCTTGGCCTCGTCCAGCGCGGCCTGGCATTTCTCCAGCACCTTGACCAGGGCCGCGGCCTCCTTGTCATTGCCCGAACGCGCAGCCTTGTTGTAGCGGTGCAGGCTCTTCTCGACCGTGCTCATGTCGGCAAGGCACAGCTCGGTCTGTATCACCTCGATGTCGGAGATCGGGTCAACCTTGCCGGCGACGTGGATGACGTTGTCGTCCTCGAAGCAGCGCACCACATTGACGATGGCGTCGGTCTCGCGGATGTGCGACAGGAATTGATTGCCCAGGCCCTCGCCCTTGGAGGCGCCGGCCACCAGGCCAGCGATGTCCACGAACTCGACCACGGCCGGCAGGATGCGCTCGGGCTTGACGATCTCGGCCAGCTGCTGCAGCCGCGGGTCGGGCAGTTCGACCACCCCGACATTGGGCTCTATCGTGCAGAAGGGGTAGTTTTCGGCCGCGATGCCGGCTTTGGTCAGCGCATTGAAGAGGGTGGACTTGCCCACATTGGGCAGGCCCACGATGCCGCATTTCAGGCTCATGGATGATTTCCTTTGTTTGCGGGTTGGACCATGCCTTACCCGGCATGCTCCGACCCCAACTGACTGTCGTGTTGTGGATGCGGCGCGAAGCGCAAAGCCGGGATTTTAGTCGCCACCGGCGGTCGGTGCCCGATCCGGCCTTGGCGGTCATTTCCGGTGTTGCGGGAAAACCCTCTGCGCATGCCTACAATCCGCCGGATGAAACGCTTCGATGTGATGGTGTCCGGTGCCGGCTGCGTCGGCCGCAGCCTGGCTTTGGCCTTGGCGCGCCAGGGCTTGAGCATTGCGCTGCTGTCCGGCAGGGCGCCGGCCCAAGCCAGCGAGGACGTGCGCGCTTACGCGCTGAATGCGTCCTCGGTGGCCCTGCTGCGGGCGCTGAAGGTCTGGGACGCGTTGCCACCGGACGCGGCCACCCCGGTCTATGACATGCATATCGAGGGCGACCGTGGCGGCGCCGAGCTCGACTTCTCGTCCTGGCAGCAGGGCGTGCGCGAGCTGGCCTGGATCGTCGATGCGGCCGCACTGGAGGCCGAGCTGGCCACGGCGGTGCGCTTTGCGCCACACATCCAGATCGTCGATCAACCGGTTCCGGCCGCCCTGCAGGCGCTGTGCGAGGGCAAGGCCTCGAAGACGCGGGCCTCGCTGGGCGTCGAGTTCAGAGCCCAAGCCTACGGCCACACGGCCATTGCCGCGCGCCTGGTGGCCGACCGTCCGCACCTGGGCTGCGCGCGCCAGTGGTTCCGCTCCCCCGATGTGCTGGCCCTGCTGCCGTTCAACCGGCCAGCGCCGGAGCAGTCCTACGGCCTGGTCTGGTCCATGCCCGAGGACCGGGTGCCCGCACTGATGCAGGCCAGCCCGGAAGATTTCGAGTCAGCGCTGAATGCCGCCAGCGGCGGGGCGGCCGGCACACTGCGCTTGGCGAGTGAACGGATGGCCTGGCCGCTGAGCCTGGCGCGGGCCGATAAGTTCTCCGGGCCGGGCTGGGCACTGCTCGGCGACGCCGCCCATGTCGTGCATCCGCTGGCCGGTCAGGGGCTGAACCTGGGCCTGGGCGATGTGGCGGCGCTGAGCCGCGTGCTCGCCGAGCGCGAGAGCTGGCGCGCGCTGGGCGACGAGCGCCTGCTGCGCCGCTACGATCGCGAACGCCTGGCCCCGACCTGGGCCATGGGCCAGATGACCGACGGTTTGTTGCGACTTTTTGCCAGTGATCGGGCCCCGCTGCGGGAACTTCGCAATCGCGGACTGACTCTGGTGAATACACTGACGCCGCTCAAGCGCTGGCTCACCGCCCGTGCCTTGGACGGTTGACCCGCCCCGTTTTAAGGATATTCATGCTGATTCGTAAATTGACCGCCGTGGCCGCGTTGGTGCTGCTGGCGGGCGCGGCCCTGGCGCAGGAAGCGGTCATCCGCAAGAACCTGGTCGAACGCCTGCCGACCCTGCCCAAGATCGACGAGGTCAAGCAGTCCGCAATGGCGGGGCTGTGGGAAATCCGCATCGGCACCGAGATACGCTACACCGACGCCCAGGGCAACTATCTGATCGAGGGCGACCTGATCGATCTGCGCAGCAAGCGCAATCTGACCGAGGAGCGAGTCAACAAGCTGACCGCGATCGACTTCGCCAGCCTGCCACTGAAGGACGCCATTGTCTGGAAGGCCGGCACCGGCAAGCGCCGCATTGCCGTGTTCGCCGATCCGAACTGCGGCTATTGCAAGCGCTTCGAGCGTGCGCTGCTGGAGATGAAGGACGTCACCGTCTACACCTTTGTGGTGCCCATCCTGGGTGGTGATTCACCTGAGAAAAGCCGCGCCATCTGGTGTGCCAAGGAGCAGCAGACCACCTGGCGCAACTGGATGCTGGAAGGCACGGCGCCGCCGAAGGTGGCCGGCGCCTGCGACGACTCGGCGATCGAGCGCAACAATGCGCTGATTCGCAAGCATCGCATCAATGGCACCCCAGCGATCGTGTTCGAGGACGGCCAGCGAGTGCCTGGCGCCCTGACCGCCGAACAGCTGGAAAAGCGTCTGCAGGCGCAACCCGCGCGCTCCTGATCGCCCGTTCATTGGCTTCGGCGCACCCGCCGACGGTCCGGTAAGAGACAATCTGGCCCGCCGGTCCGAGTTCGGCGGTTCAGAGTAATGTCCTTGATCGGAGTGTTCAGTGATGCAAGCGGCCCCCAACGGGGATATCGACAAGTCGAGCGCCAGATCGGCCCCCGCCAGCTCGCCGGCCAGCAACCCGGTGGCGATGCGCCTGGCCTATGCCGGCCTGCTGCCCTTTTTGCTGGGCACGACCCTGGTGTGGCTGATCGGAGACCGCAACCTGGAGGCCCATGCCTTTGTCTGCCTGGCCCTGTCGGCCTACGCGGCGCTGGTGATCTCCTTCCTGGGTGGCATCCACTGGGGCCTGGCCTTCCGTCAGAAAGTGCCGTCGCCTGTGCCTTTCGTCTGGGGTGTGGTGCCGTCGCTGGCCGCCTGGGTGGCGGTGGTGATGCCGGCCTATGCAGGCCTGGTGCTGCATGGCGTGATGCTGGTCCTGTGCTATCTGGTGGACCGGCGCCTCTACCCCGCCCAAGGTGCCGCCGCCTGGCTGACCCTGCGCTTCAGGCTCAGTACTGTGGCTGCGCTGAGCTGTTTCATCGCCGCCGCCGGCAGCTGAATCTCCAAAAACAACAACACCTGCTGCCGATGATCACCTATCGCGTCGCGATTGCCGACCTCCACGCCCACCAATTCCGCGTCACGCTGACCCTGCCCGCGCCTGCCGCCGATCAGCATTTAAGCCTGCCGGTCTGGATACCGGGCAGCTATCTGGTGCGCGAGTTCGCCCGCCACCTCAGCGGCCTGCAGGCCATGCAGGGCGGGCTCGAGGTGCCGCTGATGCAGACCGACAAGACCACTTGGCGCGCGGCCTGCTCGGGCAAGGCGGCGCTGGTCGTCAGCTATCTGGTCTATGCCTTCGACAACTCGGTGCGCACGGCCTTTCTGGACGCCCAGCGTGGCTTCTTCAATGGCACCGGCCTTTGCCTGAGGGTCGAAGGCCGCGAGAACGAGCCCCATGCAATTGAGATCGCACGCCTGCCCGCCGGCTGGCAGGTCGCCACCGGCATGGCGCCAACGAAGGTGGACGCCCGCGGCCAGGGCCGCTATGAGGCGGCCGACTACGACGAGCTGGCGGATCACCCGTTCGAGCTGGGCCGATTCTGGCGCGGCGAATTTGTCGCCTCAGGCGTGGCGCACCAATTCGTCATCGCCGGCGCCTTGCCCAGCTTTGACGGCGAGCGGCTGTTGGCCGACACCAAGAAGATCTGCGAGGCCGAGATCGCGTTCTGGCACGGTACAAGCAAGCGAGGCAAGGTCCGAGCGCCGTTCGAGCGCTATGTCTTCATGCTCAACGCGGTGGAAGATGGCTATGGCGGCCTGGAGCATCGCGCCAGCACGGCGCTGATTGCCAATCGCCGCGATCTGCCACGGCTGGGCCAGGCCGAGACCAGCGACGCCTATGTCAAGCTGCTGGGCCTGATCAGCCACGAGTACTTCCATACCTGGAACGTCAAGAGGCTGCGGCCCGATGCCTTCAGAGCGTTCGACTACTCGCGTGAGAACTACACCGAACTGCTGTGGTTGTTCGAGGGCTTCACCTCCTACTACGACGACCTGTTCCTGGTGCGCCAGGGCCTGATCGACGAGCGCCGGTACCTGGAGCTGATCTCGCGCACCGTGACCGGCGTGCTCGACTCGCCGGGCCGCAAGGTGCAGAGCGTGGCCCAGTCCAGCTTCGATGCCTGGACCAAATACTACCGCCAGGACGAGAACACGCCCAACTCGACCATTAGCTACTACACCAAGGGCGCGATGCTGGCGATGGCGCTGGACCTGAGTCTGCGCACTGAGGATCGGTCGTTGGGCAGTCTGGACGACGTGATGCGTGGCCTGTGGGCGCGCAGCGGCGGCGGTCCGATTGCCGAGCGGGATGTGGTCGAGCTGGTCGAGCAGGTGGCCGGCCGTTCGATGGCCGCCGAGTTGCAGGCCTGGATACATGGCACCGACGACCTTCCGCTACCTGCGCTGCTGGAGCGGGTCGGGGTGCGCTGGGGCTCGGGTTGCAAGCCCACGCTGAGTCAGCGCCTGGGCCTGCGGGTCAGTGAATCGGCTCTGACGGGTGTGCGCGCCACCCATGTGCTGAGCGGCTCGGCCGCGCAGGCGGCGGGCCTGTCGGCCGGCGACGAACTGCTGGCCTGCAATGGCTGGCGGCTGCGGCGCCTGGACGATGCGCTGCTGACCGTCGATGCGGCCAGGCCCGATCGCCTGGAGTTGCTGGTCTCGCGCGATCAGCGGGTGCTGACCTTGACGTTGAAGTTGCCGGCTGAGGCCTGCGCCGTGCCCATCAAACTCAGTCCGGCCGAAAAGGCCAACGCCCGCGCGATCGGCCTGCGCCGAGCATGGCTGACTGGCTGAAACAGGCCGCGCTGCGCACGGCAGGCCGCCGCTGGGGATTCGCTCTCTGGGCGCTGGTCGTGCTGGCCCTGCATCTGTGGCTGGCCGTGGCGCTGGACGAAATGCGCCTGGACTGGGAGACCGCGGCCGAGATGCCCAAGCGCCTGCAGGTGGCCTATGTGCGCGAACTTGCGCAGGCCGAGCCACCGGCACCACCGCCGAGGGCCGTGCCCAAGCCCAAGCCCAAGCCGAGGGTGCCCGAGGTGCCGGCTGTGCCGGCTTCGGCGCCCGAGGTCATACCAGAACCGGTGCCCGAAGGACCGCCGCCGGTGGTCGCGGCCGCTGCGGAGCCTGTCATCGAAGCGCCCCCCGTGCCGATCGAGCCGGCGGCCAGCGCGGTGGCAGCGGTCGAGCCCTTCGAATGGCCGGCCAGCACCAGGCTCAGCTATGTGCTGACCGGCAACTACCGTGGCGAGGTCAATGGCAATGCGCAGGTCGAATGGATACGCCAGGGCGAGCGTTACCAGATCAATCTGGACGTGGCCGTGGGCCCCTCGTTCGCGCCGCTGATTTCGCGCCGCATGACCAGCGACGGCGAGCTGACGCCCCAGGGCCTGAGGCCGCTGCGCTATGACGAAGACACCAAGATACTGTTCCGTGACCGACGGCGGGTCAGCGTGTTTTTCCAGGGGGCCGACGTGGTGCTGGCCAATGGCAGGCATGAGCCAGCCGAGCCGGGCGTGCAGGATACGGCCAGCCAGTTCGTGCAGCTGACCTGGTTGTTCCTCACGCAGCGTGAGCAGTTCGAGCCGGGCCGTGTGGTCGACATGCCGCTGGCCCTGCCGCGCAAGCTCTATCGCTGGCGCTACGAGGTGATAGGCGACGAGACGCTACAGACCCCGATGGGACCGCTTCAGACCTGGCACCTGAAGCCTCAACGCGAGGCCGGTGGCGGCGACCTCACCGCCGAGGTGTGGATCGCACCGCGCCTGCAATACCTGCCGGTGCGGCTGCGCATCCACCAGGATGCCAACACCTTCATCGACCTGATGCTGAAGGCGCCGCCGCAGCAGGCCGCGCCGACGCCATAGCCTCTGCACCTATAGTTGCAACAATCAAAACCCAGGAGTTCGCAATGACCTATGAATGCATCCTCACCGACGTGCGCGGCGATGGCGCCCGCAAGACCGGCCTGATCACGCTGAATCGCCCCAAGCAGCTGAATGCGCTGAACGACCAGCTGATGGACGAGCTGGGTCAGGCCCTGCTGGCCTTTGACGCCGATGACGGCATCGGCTGCATCGTGCTGACCGGCTCCGAGCGGGCCTTTGCCGCCGGCGCCGACATCCCGACGATGGCGCCGCACAACTTCATGAGCGCCTTCAAGAGCGGGCTGATCTCGAAGAACTGGGAAACCATTTTGCGGGTGCGCAAGCCGGTGATTGCAGCAGTGGCCGGCTTCGCGCTGGGCGGCGGCTGCGAGCTGGCGATGATGTGCGACTTCATCATCGCCGCCGACACCGCCAAGTTCGGCCAGCCCGAGATCAAGCTGGGCATCATCCCCGGCGCCGGCGGCACCCAGCGACTGCCGCGAGCAGTCGGCAAGAGCAAGGCGATGGACATGCTCTTGACGGCGCGGATGATGGACGCTGCAGAGGCAGAACGCGGCGGCCTGGTGTCGCGCGTGGTCGCCGCCGATCAATTGCTGACCGAGGCCCTGGCCGCCGCCGAGACCATCAACAGCTTCAGTGGCCCCTCGGCGATGCTGATCAAGGAACTGGTCAATCTGGCCTATCAGGGCCCGCTGATCGACGGCGTCAATGTCGAGCGCCGCTACTTCCACGCGCTGTTCGGCAGCGACGATCAGCGCGAGGGCATGGATGCCTTCATCAACAAGCGCAAGCCGGATTTCAAGCATAGCTGACGGCGCCGGGAATCGATTCTTCTCATTTTCGAAACGGTCACTTGCTAATTGCCTGGTTTTTCAAACTAGGTGGAATCCCTAGAGTTCAGCCCATGGACACGGCGACAAGCAAAACAGCTTCGCGGCGTCCAGACAGATACCCAACCCAAGGCTGTATTCAAAGGACACCATCATGAAGAACCTGACCGTTTTCGCCGCCGCCCTGTTGGCCGCCACCGTTGCCATGGCCGACGCGCCGACCAGCACCCAATTGACCCGTGACCAGGTCGTCGCCGAACTGGTGCGTGCCCGCGCCAGTGGCGAACTGGTGGCGATGAACAGCGAGAACACCGCTGAGTTCACCGGCGGCGCCCTGGTGGCCGTTTCCAAGACCCGCGCCCAAGTGCTGGCCGAGCTGAAGCGCGCCCAGGGCAACGGCGAGCTGGCCGCCCTGCAGGCCGACGGCGCCGATGCCGGCTACCTGGCCAAGCTGAAGCCGGCCAAGGCCGACCCGGTAGTGGCGGGCAAGAGCCGCCCGGCTCAGTAAGCCCAAGCCGCACCCCGTGCCAAGAGCACCCCGGTTGGGGTGCTCTTGCTGCCTTTGAGTGCGCTCACTTGGCCTAACGAAAACGGCCGACCACCGGGGCCGCGTCTTGTACTTCAATGGATGCATGCACTGCAGTGGCGGTGCCAGCAGGCAGACCCTGTTCAGGATGCGGTCGGTCAGATCGGTTTTCTGGCAGTGCCCGTTCACGTGATGCCGACGCACCACCTCATGCTCGGACAGCGTGCCGGCCTGGCCGGTGCGGATCACGATGCGCGCCCGCGGGCTGCGCGACTCACGGCGTATGCGGGTCACCAGGTCCAGGCCCGCAGTCTCGGTCTCCATCACCATGTCCAGCAAGACCACCGCGATGTCGTCGCGCTGCAGCAGCAGCGTGTCGGCCTGGCGGGCGGTCTGGGCATCGAGCAGGCTCACGCCACGACCATCCAAGGCCAGCTCGGCCAGCACCAGGGCGCTCACCTCATGGACGCCGGGTTCGTCGTCAACGACCAGCACCATCCAGGGCACGGGCGTCCGGCTGAGCCTTCGGATCTTCGTCGGAAAAACGCAGGAGATCGTCGTCGCTCACGGTGCCCTCACAGATGATGGCCTGCACTATGTGTTCGAGGACAACGGCGTGTGTGTCGCGGCCGATGCGCGCGCCCATATGCTGGAGCCCTTCTACACCACCCGCCTCGGCTCGGGCGGCAGCGGGCTGGGCTGCACATCGCCTACACGCTGGTGCAGCGCTTGTCCGGCAGTCTGGCGCTGGACAGCCAGCCCGGGCAGGGGCTGCGCGTGACCTTGCAGTTGCCGGGGCTGGTGGTCAGCGCCTGAGTTTTTGGGTCAGGCTTCCAGGCGCAGGGCAGGGAACAGAAGTTCAGCCGACGAACACAGCGTCAAGCAAGACTGCTTCGTGGCGTCCAGACAGGTAGCCAACCCTCGGCCGAATCCAAAGGCTCCCCATCAACCAGACCGGGAGAAGTCATAATTCGGTCCAGCCATCGGCTCCTCCGAGGCAGCCTGAGTCGGGCTTTTCTCCGTGACTCGAACCGGTTTGGTGATGATTTGACTGCACAGAAAGTTGGGCGCAACGAAGTTTGCCCCTGTGGCAGCGGCAAGAAGTACAAACATTGCTGCCAGTTGGGCGAGGCCAGGACGGCCAAGCCGGCACCCCTTGCCGCGCAAGCCGGCAAGCAGTTGATGGACGGATTCGCGCTTTTCCAGGCCAGGCGCTTCGACGAAGCCGCCAGTCTTTGCGCGCAAGTCCTGCGCTCACATCCCAAGCAGGCCGACGCCTTGCATCTGCAGGGTCTGATCTATCAGGGGCTTGGTCGATTGCCTGAGGCGCTTGATCAGATTGACCTCGCGCTGTCGATCGACGCCAACTTCTCCATGCATTCAAGCCGAGGCCTCGTCTTGCAGGCACTTGGACGTCATGCCGATGCGGCGGACAGCTATCGCACGGCACTGGCAGGCCAGCCGCAGGCGGCATTGCTGCATTGCAACCTCGGGGCCAGCCTGGCTTCGCTGCGCCGGTGGGATGAAGCGCTCGCTTCTTATCGCCAAGCCTTTTTGCTGAATGCCAGCAGTGCTGTGGCGCTGAATGGCATAGGCTATTGCCTGCAGATGTTGGGTGATCTGGTGGGAGCCGAAGGCCAGCTTCGCCAAGCCTTGGTCGTCGATTCTGCTTATGGCCTTGCGATGGCAAATCTTGGGAACGTCCTGTGGGCGCGAGGCGATCTGGACGCGGCCCTGGAGACCTATCGGAAGGCCATCGAGGTTGAACCGCAGAACCCCCAAGCTTGGGAGAACCTCGGCGAGGCGCTGCTGCAACAGAGTTGTATGTCCGAAGCAAGGGAGTGCTTTGATCAAGCCAACCGCTGCGAGCCGTCTATCGAACGGCGCATCCGTCGCGATCTGATGTTGCCCTTTGTCTACGAATCACGCGAGCAGATGCTGCAGTGCCGGGCAGCCTTCGAGGCCCACATCGACGCGATGCTGCGGGAGGATCCGCCGTCGCGGGAGGTGATTCCTTCCGCTGCGCTTTACTGCAGCAGTATCTTCAAGCTGGCCTTTCAAGGTATGGACGACCTGCCGCTGATGCGCAAGCTGGCCAGTTTGTACCGGCATATCTGCCCGGAGCTTGCGCATCGTTCCGCACATCTGGAGCAGCCGGCTGGCCGTGGCGGCAAGGTGCGACTGGGCTTTTTCTCCACCAAAACCCATGATCACTCGGTCTCTCGCTGCTATGGCGAACTGCTTGCCTGCCTAGCGGGCGACGAGCGTTTCGAGGTGGTGCTGCTCTCGACCAATGACCCAGCTGCGGGCGCCGGGCCGAACCCCTATGCGAGCTTTGGCGGCCGGTTTGTCTTGGTGGGCAGTACCTATCGGGCAGCCAGAGCTGACATTGAGGCGCAGGCTTTGGACATTCTGGTGTATCAAGACATTGGCATGGAGGAGCTTAGCTACTTCCTATCATTTGCGCGCCTGGCGCACTTCCAGTGCGTGATGGGCGGTCATCCGGTGACCACTGGCCAGTCCACGTTGGACTACTTTATATCCAGCGTTCAATGCGAGGTCGAGGATGCGCAGTCGCACTACAGCGAGACCTTGGTCCGGCTAGTCGGTCTGCCGGTCGTCTATACCCATCCTTTGGTGCCCACGACCTTGAAAGATCGGTCCGCATTGGGATTTCCAGAGACAGGGGCCCTTTACGTCTGCCCGATGATGCTGCAGAAGATTCATCCGGACTTCGATGCAGCCGTGTCGCGGATTCTTGAGTTGGACCCCGATGGGCATGTGGTTTTTTTCGAGCATGCCCACGCACGCTGGCAGGACCGGCTGCAGGCGCGTTTTGAGCACAGTATCCCGAGCAATCTGAGGTCGCGAGTCCTGTTCTTGCCCTGGCTGCACAACTATGCTGACTTCATCGCGGTGAATGCCCTGGCCGATGTCGTGCTCGACACGTTTCACTTTGGGATCGGCTCCACAGCGATTGCGACGTTTGCGGTTGACACTCCAATTGTGACCTGGCCGACACCCTACTTGCGGGGCCGCGCAGGCTTCGCTTTCTGCCACCTGCTCGGGGTGCCCGAGTGCGTGGTCGCGCGTCCCGAAGACTATGCTGCGCGAGCGGTATCCTTGGCCCATGACCCCCTATTGCGCCAACAAGTCAGGGCAACGATCAAGGCCAACAAGCCGCGCTTCTTCGGCAATTTAGAGCCGATCCAGCATGTCGCGGCCTTCTTTCACCACCTGGCGCACAGAGTCGGCAAAACGGTGGTCTCGGCATGAGTGGCAAGCTTTTCATCCCTCCCTCAGAGGACTTCGAGTCTTCGCTGCCTGAGCCAGCCGGTCAGAAGCCGCTGGCTCAGTCGCCTATCTACGTCACTCAGCCGCATCTGCCGCCGTTCGATGAGTTCGTGCCGCTGTTGCGCCGAATCTGGGACAGCAAGCAGTTGACCAACAGCGGGCCTTTTCACGAGAAGTTTGAACGGGCTCTCGGTGAGTACCTGGGCGTTGAACACATCGCCCTGTTCGCCAATGCGACCTTGGCCCTTGTCACGGCACTGCAGTCATTGCGCATCAGCGGCGAGGTCATCACCACGCCGTACTCCTTTGTTGCGACCTCGCACTCATTGCTGTGGAATGGCATCAAACCTGTTTTCGTTGACGTCGATCCGGACACTTTGAATCTTGATCCGGTCAAGATCGAAGCGGCCATCACACCACACACCACGGCCATCATGCCCGTGCATTGCTATGGGCGCCCTTGCGATGTGGACCAGATTGAGCGCATTGCAGACACCTACAACCTGAAGGTGATTTATGACGCCGCCCACGCGTTTGGCGTCCGGACTTCTGCCGGCAGCATTCTCAACCATGGAGATCTCTCGGTTCTGAGTTTCCACGCGACCAAGGTTTTTAACACCTTTGAGGGCGGTGCCATTGTCTGCCCAGACGCCAAGACCAAGACGCGAATCGACCAACTTAAGAACTTCGGCTATGTTGACGAACTCACCGTGGTGGCGCCGGGCATCAATGGCAAGATGAGCGAGTTCAATGCGGCATTGGGGCTGCTTCAGCTGCAGCATATCGACCAAGCCCTGCAGCGGCGTGCCGCTGTCGATGCCCGCTACCGAGAGGCGCTGCAGGGCATTGCAGGACTGCGCTGCTTGCCTATGCCTGGGCATGCTCTGCACAACTATGCCTACTTTCCCGTGCTGGTGACTCACGACTTTCCGCTCAGCCGCGACCAGCTGTTCCAACGCTTGCGGGACCGCAGCATCTATGCGCGGCGCTACTTCTATCCCCTGATCAGCGCCTTCCCGATGTACCGCGGCCTGTCATCAGCTGTTCCGGCCAATCTACCTGCGGCCAGTCTTGCGGCCGAACAGGTGCTGTGCTTGCCCATCTATGCCGACCTGGCACATGCCGATCAGATGCGAGTGATCGAGACGATTACCTCGGTGTGCTGATGGCTGGCGGGCGCTTAAACAACCACCAAGATTTCGGGCAGTCATGACGCGTGTGGCCATCATGCAGCCCTATCTGCTGCCCTATATCGGCTATTTCCAGTTGATTGCGGCCGCCGACACTTTTGTGCTTTTCGATGATGTCCACTACATCAACCGAGGCTGGATCAACCGCAACCGCATGCTCGTGAACGGCGCGGCGCATACGTTCACCGTGCCCTTGCGCGGCGCGAGCCAGAACCTGTGCATTTGCGAGATCGCCATCGCAGACCAGCCGGTCTGGCGGGACAAGCTGCTGCGCACTTTCCAGCAGGCCTACGCTCGCGCGCCCCAGTACGCCACAGTGATGCCGCTGCTGGAGCGCATCCTCATGTTTCCCTCCCAGCATCTGGCCGAGTTCCTGTCCAACAGCCTGCAAGAAGTTGCGCGGGCGCTGAGACTGCGGGCGAGATTTGTTGAGAGCTCTCGCACCTACCAGAACCAGCACTTGAAGGGGCAGGACCGCATCCTCGACATTTGTGTTCGCGAACGGGCCAGCGCCTACATCAACCTGCCTGGCGGGGCAGGGCTCTATGATGCTAGCCAGTTCGCGCAGCGGGGTTTGCAATTGCGAATCCTCAAGCCCCGTCCGCTATCCTATGCCCAGGGGCGGTCGGCACATGTGCCCTGGCTGTCCATCATCGACGTGATGATGTTCAATAGCGTTGGCGTCGTGCAGCAGGCACTCCAGGAGCGGGACCTGCAGTGAACCCCGGCCGCGTACACGGCACTCACCTCAGAATCTTCACGCATCTTCAGGAACCTCATGTCGCTCGAGAGTATTTTTGCCGAGGTCTTCAACATCCCCGAGTCGACGGTGGTCGACGGTCTGTCTCTGCACGACATCGACAACTGGGATTCGCTGGCCCATATGATGTTGATCACCCGGCTCGAGGACGATTTTCGCGTCCAACTGAGCGGCGACGAGATCGCCGATATGAGATCCGTTGGCGACGCCCGACTGGCCCTGCGTCGCCAAGGTGCGGCCGTATGAAGCTGGCGGGCGCCAGAGTGCTCGTTACCGGCGGTGGCCGAGGAATAGGTCGCTACCTTGTTGACCGGCTGGTTGCCGAGGGTGCCCTGCTTGGGGTGCTGGACCAGGATATGGCGTTGTGCGCCGAGTTGCGCAGCACCGGCTGCTCGAAGGCTTGGTCCTGCAATCTTGCCGAATCCGACGAGGTGGACTTGGCTGTGCAGGCCATGCTCGACGAAGGCTTCGAGCCCGACGTGCTGATCAACAACGCCGGCATCATTCACAGCGAGCCTTTGGTCAATTTGCTGGCACGTGGCGACCGTGTCCATTCGCGCGAGAGCTGGCGCAAAGTGATGGCGGCAGACCTGGACTCGGTGTTCTTCGTCACCAGCCGCGTTGTCGACCACATGCTGTCCAAACGCCGCAAGGGCGTGGTGATCTCCATCAGTTCGATTGCGGCCAATGGCAATGCCGGCCAGACTGCCTATGCTGCCGCCAAGGCCGGAGTCAACGCGCTGACGCGAACCTGGGCCAAAGAACTGGGGCCCATGGGGTATCGTTTTGCCGCGATCGCGCCTGGCTTCATCGACACGCCCTCAACGCGCGCTGCCTTGAACGAAGCGAATCTGGCGCGGCTGCAGCAGCAAATACCATTGCGTCGGCTCGGGGATCTGGAGTCCATCTTCCTCGCCGCCCGCCATATCATCGAGAGCGACTATCTCAGCGGCACCGTGTTGGAGATTGATGGCGGCTTGGTGATCTGACGCACTCTGACAATGATGCTTGGCACAGACCTTTTTCAAGCTTTTCATGGCATCGCTGCCCTACAGGGCGAGCGCAGCGCCCTGTACTATCCAGCCAATGATCTGCGCGTGAGCTATCGAGAGCTGAATCAACTCAGCTCAGATCTGGCGCAGGCCCTGGCGTCGCAGGGTCTGCGCCGTGGTGACGTGTTAGCGATCTTTCACGACAAGTCACCGCGAGCCTTTGCCACGATGCTGGCCTGTCTGCGCTTGGGTGTCATCTACACCAATCTGGATCCTGAAAGCCCCTGGCCGCGTTTACAGCGCATTCTGTCAGCCTGCCGACCCAAGTTGATCGTCAGCGCCTTCGCCGAGTTGGCCTTCTCCCAAGAACTCGACATCGAGGGCGGCGCGCCGCTACTGTCGTTTGATGCTTTGATCTCGGACGGTATGAACGCCGTCCCGGACGACGACCTACAGGTTCCAAGCGCGTCGCCTGCGTACATCATGTTCACGTCAGGCTCGACCGGAACGCCCAAAGGGGCGGTTATGTCGCATGCCAATGTACTGTGGTTCGCTGCCTGGGCGCGGCGGCGCTTTGCCATCACACCGGGGGATGTGCTTACCAATGCCAACCCGATGTACTTCGACAACTCGGTGTTTGATTTCTACGCTGCTTTGCTGAGCGGTGCGACCTTGGTGCCTCTGGGAGCGGAGCAGGTGCGTGATTCCCGTCGCTTGGTGCACCTGGTCGGCCAGGCCGGATGCACTTTGTGGTTCTCAGTTCCGTCATTGCTCGTGTATCTGTTGACGACCCGCGCTCTGAACGCGGAGGCCTGGCCCGCCATACGCTGCATTGCCTTCGGTGGCGAGGGGTTTCCCAAGCCCAAACTTCAGCAGTTGTTTTCGCTGTTTGGCCAGCGGGCGACCCTCGAAAATGTTTATGGCCCGACCGAGTGCACTTGCATCTGCTCGTCTTACGCGATCAGTTCGGATGACTTCACGGACATGCAAGGTCTGGCGCCGCTGGGATTCCTTGCCGGAGGCTTCGACTACGAAATCCTGCCCCTCGACCCCAGTGATCTTGAGGTTGGGGAGCTGCTGCTGCGTGGCCCGCAGGTCGGGCTTGGCTACTACGGGGACCCGCAACGGACGGACCTGTCCTTCGTCCAGAACCCGCAACATCGGCGCTACCTGGACCTAGGATATCGCACGGGCGACCTCGTGCGCCGTGATGAGCAGGGCCGTCTGCACTTCAAAGGGCGGGCTGACTTCCAGATCAAGCACATGGGCTATCGGATCGAGCTTGAGGAGATTGAGTTCGCGCTAGGGACCATCCCTGACGTACAGGAGTGTGCGGTGGTCTACCTGGCGCGTGCTGACGGGCTGGGTCAGATCGTCGCCTTTGCGGCACTGAGCTCCCCCAGAGCCGCCGGCGACGTGTTGAACGACTTGGCAGCGGCTGTTCCCTCCTATATGCGGCCGCGCCGCTTGCAACTGCTGCAGCAGTTGCCCAAGAATGCCAATGGCAAGATCGACCGCCTGACACTGGCAGCGCTGGCCGACCCGCAACGCACCGAGACCCGATCATGAAGCCCCTCATCCTCTTTGGCTGCGGCAAGATTGCCGAGGTGGTGCTCTATTTCCTGCGCGACCACAGTGAGCGGCGGGTGGTGGCCTGTTGCGCCGACCGGCCGTTTCTTCCTGAGGAACCGTGGAATGGTCTGCCGACGGTGGCTTTTGACGAGGTCGAGGCGCGCTATCCGCCGCAGACGCACGACATGTTTGTGGCGCTGGGCTATCAGAGCATGAATGCCCTGCGCCAGATGCGTTGCGAGCAAGCTCGGCAGCTGGGATACCAACTGGCGAGCTATGTGCACCCGCAGTCAGGACTTCCCAATGACTGTGCCTATGGCGACAACTGCTTCTTCATGAATCAGGTGCTTGTGCATCCGCGAGTAGTGATCGGCAGCAATGTCTTCGTCTGGAGCGGCGCGATGATTGGCCATCACAGCCGCATCGGAAACAATTGCTGGCTTACGTCCGGGGCCAGCATTGCCGGCGGCGTGGAGGTTGGTGACAACGTTTTTTTTGCGATCGGCAGCACTGTCTGCAACAGTTTGAGCATCGGCAGAAACTGCTTCATCGGCGCCAACGCCTTGGTCAGCAGGAACACCCAGGAGGGTGAAGTTCTGCTGGCGGAAAGCTCTAAACCGATACGCCTGAACAGCCAGCAATTTTTGCGCATGTCGCGATTTAACGATCTTTGAGGGGGTTTGTCAGATGAAACTTTGGGAGCTGGATTACTTTGTTTCACCCAAGGAACGGAAGTCCCTTGCATTGAAGGGAGCCGTCAATGAGCTGGGCGAAGTTGACGAGGGTGTGCTGCACGCAGGTGCTGAGTTCAACATTGTCGACGGTGTACCCAATTTTCTGTTGTCCGGCGAGTTGTCGGACAAGGCGCTTTCGGTTGCCTCGTTCTACGATGGGCGATCTGAGACCTATGACCAGTACCTGCATCTGACCTTCTTCACCCATGGTGAAGATGAGACCAAGGTGCGTAACGGCTTTGCCGACCTGCTTGAGCTGACGCGCGATTCGACGGTGCTGGAGGTTGCGGCGGGCAGCGGCCGGGATTCCGAGATCATTGCGCAACGTTTGGGTGCCGAAGGCAAACTGTTCTTGCAGGACCTGTCGCCAGGCATGTTGGCCAAGGCGCGCGAGCGCATGCACACTTGCGAAGTGCCGACTTCGTTCTCGATATCGGATGCCAGTGCGTTGCCTTACCCCGACCACACTTTTGATGCAGTGTTCAGCTTTGGCGGCTTGGGCGAGTTTCCTGACATTCGGGGCGCCTTGGCTGAGATGGTGCGGGTCTGCAAGCCAGGAGGGAAGGTTGTCGTTGGTGACGAGAGCATTCCCGTGTGGTTGCGTTCCACCGAATTTGCGAAGATCCTGAGCACGACGAATCCGCAGTTCATGGCGCCGCTGCCACTTGAGCACATGCCGGTGCAGGCTCGGGAGGTGTGCGTTCGGTGGGTAATTGGTGGCGTGTTCTATCTCATCGACTTCCGCGTCGCCGAGGGCCCCCCGACGGGCAACTTCGACTATCCAATTCCGGGGCCGCGTGGTGGTACTTTGCGCAGCCGCTATGAAGGGCAACTCGAGGGTGTGTCAGTCGAAGCAAAGGAGATGGCGCATCAAGCGCGCCAACGGCGAGGTATGAGCATGCACGCCTGGCTCGAGGAGGCCGTCCGCAAGGCTGCCGCGTCTGATCTCGGTTGAGCGGAGGGAGGTGTAGAGGAATGCCGCCGATGAACAACCTATTGCAGTGGCGGGCTCTTGGCCGAGTCTTCGGTCCGGAGGAAGGTGCGCCGTGGATGATCAGTCATGCGCAGGTGCCCACCCCACTGCTCGACGAGGCAGCAGGGATCATCCGTGTCTACTTCGCGTCCCGCCCAAGAGACGGTTGCAGTCTTACCGGCTTTGTTGATCTTGACGCCAATGATCCGACCAAGGTGCGTTGTGTGCACCCGACGCCATTGCTCGAACTCGGTAAGCCGGGAACATTTGATGAGCATGGAGTGATGCCCAGTTGCGCGGTCCGTCATGGCGGTTTGGTGTATCTCTATTACAGCGGTTGGAGTCGGGCCACTACGGTTCCGTACACAAACTCAACGGGGCTGGCCATCAGCGAGGATGGCGGCATCACTTTCAGGCGCGTCAGCGACGGCCCGATACTGGCCAAGTCCTTGATTGACCCTTACTCCGCGACGTCACCCTTCGTCATGTTGCATCAAGGCGTCTGGCGGATGTGGTATTGCTCTGGCACCGATTGGTTGGATGTTGATGGGAAATATGAGCATGTGTACGACCTCAAGGAGGCTTCCTCGACCGACGGTGTCCATTGGGTTCCGTCCGGCCGTGTTTCCCTGAGTGTGAAAGACAGCGAGCAGGCTTTGACACGCCCCTGGGTTTTTCGCGCTCACAATGAGTGGCAGCTTTGGTACTGTCAACGACAGGCTCAGGATTTTCGCGATGGCGTGGGTGCCTACAGAATCGCTCACGCACGATCAAGCGATGACCTGCAGAGCTGGCGGCGCGCAGGCGAGCCACAACTTCCGCCACCTGCGGCCGTGAATCCATGGGACCGCATAGCCAGGGCCTATCCTTCGCTGCTTCAAGTGGGTTCTCGTATCCTGCTGTTCTACAACGGCGATGGTTTTGGCCGGCGGGGATTCGGCCTGGCCAGCGCCGAGTTGGACTCGCTGTCGGAAGAGTCTCATCAGGGCTGACCGGGCGCGCAGCGAGCAAGGCGGGCCGTCCGGGGCATCGGCCCCAGCGTTTACTTGACTCTTAGCAGAAAGCCGCGCGGATTGAGCGTGAAGAGCAGCCGTTCCTTGGACCGATCGATCACGAAGGAGTCGTTCGTTGCCAGGAACGCGTCAACCGCTTCCATCGGCCCCGGCCCATATTCCTCATGGCTTGGGTGCCCTCCCAAGAATCCATCTTCAACGATCAGGTACCCGCCCACAGGTACCAAGTCATGGTAAGCCTCAAGTTCACCAAGAACATGCTCCTTCGTGTGGTTCGAGTCCAGGATGACCATGATGTTTTGATGTGCTGCTGCAGCAGCTTTGACCTGCGCCACGACCTGAGGGTCCACGCTTGAGCCGTTGACGTACTCGATCAAGGTATGGTGGGGGCGGCTGGGTTTCGGGTACAGGTCGATGGTGATCACGCGTCCTGTACCGATGAGTTGGCACATGTTTGCCAAGTACAAGGCCGAGCCGCCCCAATGAGTGCCACATTCAATAATGAGGTCGGGCCGCAGCTGCGTCATCATCTCCTGGTAAATCCATAGGTCGGCTGGTACCTTGCCCGTTTGGTGTCCCAGCCAGGAAATCTGGAGCCCCGATTTCTTTTCCAGCAGCCGAAAGTACATCCGATGAAAATTGTCCAGAGTTTCTTGATCCTCTTCGGACAAGGGGAATAGATTGTCCTCGGAAACGAAGGTACCGATCTTGTACTCATATTCGAGTTGGCTTTTGCTTTGCACCTTCGATTCACCTGTCTTGTTTGTCATGGATATTCCTCTCGCTAATTAATTCGTAGCCACCCTTGATGTCGATTCTCTGATACTCATTGAAGGGCGGCGAGGAGCAGAATCCAAGTATCGACCTCTCCTCGTCGGAGAGTTCCTTGTAGATGCTGTCGGGGAGGTTTCTGACGGTATCGTAGTTTTGTTTTATCCACCAGCGCGTGAAGGTGCCGATGAAGGACCAGCGAGTCTTCCCCGATAGATTTCCTCGTGTGCCATGCCAGGTTCGGCTGTCCCAGATGACCATGTCACCCTTCTTGGGTTCGACGGCGACCGCTTGGGCAATCGCCTCCTGGTTAGCATAGCGGTCAAATAGATGCGATCCCGGAACGAACACGGTGCAACCGTTGTCGATCGACTGATCTTCAAGGATAAAAGCGACTTGAACTGCCCAGGAGAAACTGCCAGACGAAGGGACGAAGGAGTCGATATGGAGTGGCAGAGGTTCGGGGCCACCGCTTCTGGCTATCATCGCCCGCAGAATGTAATTGGGCATTCCTGCAGGAATCTGCTTGTACCACTGGTCATTCAGCAAGGCGATCTTGACGCCCCTGGCGACCGGGTGGTTGAACATCGCTCGAACGAATGCCAGGTCCTTGTTCTCTAGGCTATAAACCACCTCGTGCCCCCTGTTCAGATAGGGGATCGTCTCCCGCGACACGGGCGTGAGCGATGCGTTGAGGTACCGTATGCGGCTGAGCAGGTCGTCCACAAGGCCGTCGTCAAGCGCCGACGGAATGAGCACGAACCCGTTCTTGCGGATCTCTGCGGCATAAAATTCGACCTGGTCGTCAAAGGCGCTGTAATTTTGCATTGACAAAGATTCCTTTGGACTCGTTCTTGAGGGCCGCCGCACTGCCGTTGCGAAGGTGCTCTCGATTTGTTCGATTTTCCGATTCCCTTGAAAGGGCCAGCGCGTAGGCTCATGACCAGCCCGCGTGGATGCCTCGAGAATGTAAAAACATGGAACTCAACTCAACCCGGGAGCCCGACTCCAATGAAGTTCGCAGGCTTTACAACAAAATGGACGGCGATCACTGGTCCAGAGTGACGCAACTGATTTCTGAGTATGACCTAAGCCACAAGGATGTGATTCAGAACTACCTGTCGTTCATTCAGCGACGTGATCTGCCGCGGCTGCTGGCTCATTATGAGATTTTCAAGAAGATTCAACATCTGCCCGGATCGATCGCGGAGTTGGGGGTTTATAAGGGCAACGGGTTCTTTACTTGGTCCATGCTAATGGAGACATTTTGCCCCGGCGATCGTATTAGAAAGGTGTTTGGATTTGATCACTTTGAAGGTTACAAGGATTTTCAGGAGATAGATCGATCTGCGAAAGAGTTTGTCACGGAAAAGTATGACTATCAACTGGCGTCGCATTTGGACTATATCCAACGGTTGACCGCGATTCATAACGACGACAACATCATGCGCGGCGTCGAACGGTGCAAGATCGTCAATGGGGATGTGTTGGCGACGGTGCCCGAGTTTGTGCGGAGCTCCCAAGGTCTGAGGTTGTCATTGCTATACCTTGATGTCGGACTGTACGAGCCGACCAAGGCCGGGCTGGATCACTTGTACCCGCTGGTCGTGCCTGGGGGAATCATCGCCTTCAATGCCTACGGACAAGCACCTTTCGAGGGTGAGAGCAAGGCCGCTGACGAATTGTTCGCAAGCCTTGACTACGAGCCCAAGCTGCAGCGATTCCCCTTTTCAACCCTGCCAACCACCTATTTTGTGAAAGAGCGCATGTGAGCAAGCATCGATCGTAGTCCTGCCCCGATCCTGGAGGTGGTTCAACTCTCGCGCCTTAGCGCCGGGAACAGAATCACATCCCGGATGCTCGGCGAATCGGTGATCAGCATCATCAACCGGTCGATGCCGATGCCGCAACCGCCGGTTGGGGGCATGCCGTATTCGAGGGCGCGGATGAAGTCGGCGTCGTAGTACATCGCCTCCTCGTCACCGGCCTCCTTGTTGGCCATCTGGGCCTGAAAGCGGGCGGCCTGGTCTTCGGCATCGTTCAACTCCGAGAAGCCGTTGGCGTACTCCCGACCGGTGATGAAGAGCTCGAATCGCTCGGTGATGGCAGGGTTGGCGTCCGAGGCACGCGCCAGCGGTGACACTTCGACGGGGTAGTCGATGATGAAGGTTGGCTGCCAGAGCTTTTCTTCCACAACCGCTTCGAACATGCCGAACTGCAGCTCGGGCAGCTTCCAGTGCTTGGGCGCCTCCTCGCCATGCTCCTTAAGCTTGGCGCGCAGCAGGTCGGCGTCCTCGGCCTGCTCGACGGTCAGGCCGGCGTGGACGACCAGCGAGTCGCGCACCGACAGGCGGGTGAAGGGCTTGTCGAGATCGACGGGCTTCCCGGCATAGGTGATGGCGGCCGAGCCGGTGGCCACTCGGGCGGCATGGCGCAGCACCTCCTCGGTGAAGTTCATCACGTCGTGGTGGTTCCAGTACGCGGCATAGAACTCCATCATCGTGAATTCGGGGTTGTGCCGGACCGAGATGCCTTCGTTGCGGAAGTTGCGATTGATCTCGAACACACGTTCGAAGCCGCCGACGATCAGGCGCTTCAGATAGAGCTCGGGCGCGATGCGCAGGAACATCTCCTGATCGAGCGCGTTGTGGTGGGTGATGAAGGGCTTGGCGTTCGCACCGCCGGGAATCGGGTGCAGCATCGGCGTTTCCACTTCCAGGAAGCCGTGCTCGACCATATGGCTGCGGATCGCCGACACCGCCTTGCTGCGTGCCACAAAGCGGGTGCGGGCCGTCTCGTCGGCGATCAGATCGACATAGCGCTGGCGGTACTTCTGCTCCTGGTCGCTCATGCCGTGGAACTTGTCCGGCAGCGGGCGCAGGCTCTTGGTCAACAGGCGCAGCTTTGACACGCGCACCGACAGCTCACCGGTCTTGGTCTTGAACAGCACGCCTTCGGCGCCCAGAATGTCGCCCAGGTCCAGGTGCTTGAACTCGGCATAGCCTTCCTCGCCCAGCGCGTCCTTGGTGACGAACAGCTGCAGGCGACCGGTGGCGTCCTGCAGGGTGCCGAAACTGGCCTTGCCCATCACCCGCTTGAGCATCAGCCGCCCAGCCACCGTGACCGGCACTGACTGTGGCTCCAGCGCCTCGTTCTCCAGATCGCCATAGCGGCGCTGCAGGTCCAGCGCGCGGTGGCCAGGCTTGAAGTCGTTGGGGAAGGGCACGGCCACGCGCTCGCGCAGGGCGCTGAGCTTCTCGCGGCGCTCGGTGATGAGCTGGTTCTCGTCGATGGCGACAGGGGCGGGGTGGTGGGGTGCGGTGTGCTGGGTCATCATCAACTCGTTGAATTTGCTTGCAATTTTAGGCTGTGCGCGAGGCATGCGCCGAATGCGCGCCGTAAAATCGCCGGCTTCGGTCCCTTTGCGGCCGCGCCAGGCCCGTTGCATGAGCACCACTCTTCCCATTGTTGACCGCCCGATCCGTTTTGCGCTGGTGGGCTGCGGACGTATCGCCAAGAACCACTTCGAGTCGCTGCGTGTGCATCAGGCCCATGCGCAACTGGTGGCGGTGTGCGATGTGCGGCCGGAGGCGCTGCAGGCGGCCATGGCGGCCAACGGCGTGCCCGGTTTTGCCTCGCTGGAGGCTCTGCTGGCCGGCAGCGATGCCGATGTGGTGGTGCTAACCACGCCCAGCGGCCTGCACCCGCGCCAGGCCATCCAGGTAGCCCAGGCGGGCCGTCATGTGCTCAGCGAAAAGCCGATGGCCACCAAGTTCGACGAGGGCATGGCCATGGTCCAGGCCTGCCGCGATGCCGGCGTGAAGCTGTTCGTGGTCAAGCAGAACCGGCTGAACAGCACCGTGCAACTGGTCAAGCGCGCGATCGAGCAGGGGCGCTTCGGCCGCATCTACATGAGCACGGTGAATGTGTTCTGGACGCGGCCGCAGAGCTATTACGACGACGCCCCCTGGCGCGGCCGCTGGGACATGGACGGCGGCGCCTTCATGAACCAGAGCAGCCACTATGTCGATCTGCTGGACTGGTTGGTCGGCCCGGTCGACAGTGTCCATGCCTATACCGCTACCCTGGCCCGTGACATCGAGGCCGAAGATACCGGCGTGATGAGCGTGCGCCTGCGGCACGGCGGCCTGGCCTCGATCAATGTGACGATGTTGACGTTCCCGCAGAATCTCGAGGGCAGCATCACGATCCTTGGTGAAAAGGGCACGGTCAAGATCGGCGGCACGGCCGTCAACAAGATCGAGCACTGGCAGTTTGCCGACGCGCATCCGGACGATGCGCTTGTCAATGACGCCAGCTACAACGCGCCCAGCGTCTATGGCTTCGGCCACCCGCTGTACTACGACAATGTCATCAAGAGCCTGCGCGGCGAGGCCAGCGCCCAGGTCGATGGCTACGAGGGCCTGCGCTCGCTGGAGATCCTGATTGCTGCCTACCGCAGTGCGCGCGATGGCCAGCGTGTCGGCTTGCCGCTGGTGTTCTGATCATGGCTTATTGGAAGCACGACAGCGCCATCGTCGATGAGGGCGCGCAGCTGGGCGAGGCCACCAAGGTCTGGCATTTCGCCCACGTCAGCCCGGGCGCGAAGATCGGTGCGCGCTGCGCGCTGGGGCAGGGCGTCTATGTCGGCAACGACGTCAGCATCGGCGACAACGTGCGCATCCAGAACAATGTCTCCGTTTATGACGCGGTGACCCTGGAAGACGACGTGTTCTGCGGCCCCAGCATGGTCTTCACCAATGTCTACAACCCGCGTGCCGCAGTGGCACGCAAGAACGAATACCGGCGCACGCTGGTGCGACAGGGCGCGACCTTGGGTGCCAATTGCACGATAGTCTGCGGCCATACGATAGGCCGTTATGCCTTTGTCGGCGCCGGCGCCGTGGTGCAGAAGGATGTGCCCGATTTTGCTCTGATGGTCGGTGTGCCGGCACGCCGCATCGGCTGGATGAGCCGCTACGGCGAGCGGCTGGAGCTGCCCGCCAGTGGGGCAGGCGTTGCCAGTTGCCCGCACACCGGTGACCGCTATCAACTGAACGGCGACATCTGCACGCTGACCTTCGAAGGAACCCTGTCTTGAACCTGCCCTTCATCGACCTGAAAGCGCAGTACGCGGCGCTCAAGCCCAGCATCGATGCGCGCATCCAGCGCGTGCTTGATCATGGCCAATACATCATGGGCCCGGAGGTCAAGGAGCTCGAAGAAGCGCTGGCGGCCTACACCGGTGCCAGGCATTGCGTCACCGTGGCCAGCGGCACCGAGGCCCTGCTGATCGCGCTGATGGCCTTGGACTTCAAGCCCGGCGACGAGGTCATCACCACGCCGTTCACCTTTGCCGCTACGGCCGAGGTGATTGTGCTGCTCGGCGGCGTGCCGGTGTTCGTCGATATCGAACCCGATACCTGCAATATCGATGCGCGCCTGATAGCGGCGGCCATCACGCCCAGAACCCGCGCCATCATGCCCGTCGGCCTGTATGGCCAGGTCGCAGATATGGACGAGATCAACGCGATCGCCTCAAACCACGGCTTGGCCGTGATCGAAGACGCGGCGCAAAGCTTTGGTGCGAGCTACAAGGGCCGCAAGAGCTGCAACCTCAGCACCGTCGGCTGCACCAGCTTCTTCCCGAGCAAGCCGCTGGGCTGCTATGGCGACGGCGGCGCGATCTTCACCAATGACGACGCACTGGCCCAGGCCAGCCGCGAGATCCGCGTCCACGGCCAGAGCCAGCGTTACAACCATACGCGGCTCGGTGTCGGCGGGCGCATGGACACGCTGCAATGTGCGGTCGTGCTCGGCAAGCTGGAGCGCTTCGACTGGGAGATTGCTCAGCGCCTGGCCATCGGCGAGCGCTACCAGCAGCTGCTGGGCGATTTGCCAGTGCAGCGTCTTGTGGTGCGCGGCGATCGCGACTGCGTCTGGGCCCAGTTCACCCTGTCCGTCGATCATCGCGAGCAGGTGCAGCAGCGGCTGAAAGAGGCCGGCATCCCGACCGCAATCCACTACCCCAGGCCTTTGCATCAGCAGCCGTTCTACCAAGCCTATGGCAATGGCCAGAGCCTGCCGCACAGCGAGCGTGCGGCGCAGCGGGTGATGAGCCTGCCGATGAGTGCGGATCTCAGCCAGGCGCAGCAGGATCAGGTCATGGCGGCGCTGGAACAGGCCCTGCGTGCATGAGATTTGACAGGGTGCAGAGCCATGCGGCCGGCCGGCCGGTCTTTCAGCGCATGCTGATGGCCGGCCTGGGCCGCTGGCTCACCCGCCAGGGGCAGGCATTGCTGGGTGAGGGCTACCCGCCGATGGCGGTCTATGCCTTTGATCTGGTCGGGCACCAGATCAATCTGCGCGGCCGCTATGAGCGCGAGGAGCTGGATGCCGTCATGCAGCTGCTGCAGGCACTGGACACACGGCCGCGCGGCCTGTGCATAGACATCGGCGCCAATATCGGCAACCACGCCTTGTTCTTTGCACGTCACTACCCCAGCGTATGGGCCTTTGAGCCGCACCCGCGCACCTACCAGTTGCTGGCCTTGAATGCACAGCTTGCGCCGCAGATCCGGGCGTTGCCGCTGGGCCTGTCGGACGCGCCGGGCCAGGCCTGGATCGACCTGCCGCCAGGCAATGCCGGCATGGCTGCGGTGTCCGAGGCGCCCGCGCAGGGGCGGCTCGCCTGCACCCTATCGACCTTGGATGACGAGCTGCCGGTCGATGCCGGCATGGTGTCGCTGATCAAGATCGATGTCGAGGGCCATGAAGCGCGCGTGCTGCGTGGCGCGGCGCGCACCTTGGCACGCGATCAGCCTGTGGTTCTGTTGGAGCAGGCGGCGGGCGAGTTTCACGGTGGCAGCACCCCGGCGCTGGATGTGCTTCGCGAGCTGGGCTACGCGCACTTCGTTACCCTGGATGCCTATCCCGACACCTGTTCGCGCTGGCTGAATCTCGCTTCCCGGCTGCTGCGTGGCGAAGGCTATCGTTTTGCCTGGCGCGAGCGTCTGCCCGCACAGTTTCATTCGATGATTGTGGCCGTGCCGGCCCGTCTGGCGCCCGCCGGGGCCGACCTCGGCGCATGAGACTGCTGCTGATTCCGTCGTGGTTTCCGAGCAAGACCATGCCGATGGCGGGGCGCTTTGTGCAGGATCAGGCACAGGCATTGCAGCGTCATGCCCAGCCCATGCAACTGGCTGTGGCCAGCTGGGGCCATCACGACGGGGCTTTGTCGCTGCGTGAACCCCAGCGCAGCGCGCGTGCAATGCGTTGGCGCCTGACCCAATCTGCGTCCGCTCGGTGGCAGGCGCACGATGGCCTGGACTGTGCATTCAGTCCGGCCCTGTCCTGGACTCTGAACTGGCGCGGCGGCGGTGTGCGCGGCCAGTTGGCCGCCTGCCGCAGAGCGCTGCAACTGGCGCTGCAGCGCTGGGGCAGCGTCGACCTACTGCACGCCCATGTCTGCTTTCCGGGGGGCTGGATTGCGCGTCAACTGTCCAGCGAATTCGATATTCCCTATGTGCTGACCGAACACATGGGGCCTTTTCCGTTTCCGGCGCTGCGCGCCCGCGACGGCGCGCTCGACGCGCGTCTGGCGCCGGTGTTCGACGATGCGGCGGCGGTGTTGGCGGTGAGCCCCACTTTGGCTCAGGCGATCCGTGCCGAGGGCTTGCGCTGCGACGGCGTGGTGCCCAACGTGGTGGATGTGCAGCGCTTTGCTGCGGCAAGTGCTTCGGAAGCGCCGAGGCCGGCCTCTCCATGGGTGCTGCTGGCCCTGGGCGGTTTGCACCGAGTCAAAGGCTTTGACCTGCTGCTGCAGGCGCTGCAGCGGTGGAATCCTCCTTGGGGCAGTGTTGAACTGCGCATCGGCGGTGATGGCCCCGAGCGGGCGGCGCTGCAAGCCCAGACTCGTGCCCTGGGTCTGGAGGATCGGGTACGTTGGCTGGGGGGGCTGCACCCGGATCAGGTGCCCCAGGCCCTGGCCCAAGCCCATGCACTGGTGTCGGCATCTCGACATGAAACCTTCGGAGTGGTGCTGGCCGAGGCTTTGGCCGCTGGGCGGCCGGTGCTGGCCACCCGCAGTGGCGGACCGGAATCGGTGGTGCATGACGGGGTTGGCCGCATGGTGGCGACCGATGATGTGCCGGCGCTGGCCGAAGGCCTGGCCTGGCTGCATCAGCACTCGGCCGACTTCGATCCCAAGGCGCTGCGTCAGGACGCGCTGCAGCGTTTCGGCCCTGCCGCCGTGGCGAGCCAGTTGCAGGCTGTCTATGCGCGGGTCTTGGCGCAGCGGGGGACGAGATGAGTGCGCGCCGCAGCCTGGCCGGCAGTGCCTTGCTTCTGGGCCTGGGCATGGCCGGTGCGCAGGGGCTGATGTGGGTGGCCATGCCGGTGTGGTCGCGCCAGTTTGGGGCGACGGATTTTGCCGTGCTGGGTGTCTGGGCCGCGCTCGGCGGTGTGGTGTCGGTGCTGGTCAGCCTGCGTTACGAGACGGTGTTGATGCTGCCCGAAAGCGAGCAGCAGGCCGCGGCCCTGTATCGCCTGGCGCTGAAGGCGATCTTGGTCATCGGTGCTGGACTGACCTTGTTGGCCCTCGGCGCCGTGCAGCTGCTGCCGCACATCTGGCTGGCGGCCATCGGGCTTGAGCCACTGGGCCTGTACCTGCCGCTGGCGGTGCTGTCCGGCGTTTGCAGCGCCTGGATGGGGCTAAACCTGGCCTGGCTGAACCGCGGTCAAGCGTATGGCGCGATCAATGCTGCACGATTGGGGCAGGCCGTGCTCACGGTTGCCGCCGCCAGTCTGTCCGGTATGTCGGGATGGGCGCCCGGCCTGTGGCTGGCCCATGGCCTCGGTGCCCTGGCTGGTGCGCTGATCGCCGCAATGCCGGTGCAGGCCGCCATGGCCCGCATAGGTGCGGCCTGCGACGACTGGCGTGCCGTGGCACATCGCCATCGCGATGCGCCGCTGTTCCTGTGGCCCAGCGCCCTGATGGACACCTTCACCCAGCAGCTGCCGTTTGTGCTGGCGGTCAGCTGGTTTGGCAGTCAGGCGGCGGGGCAGTTCACCTTGGCCTGGCGCAGCCTGGCCCTGCCGCTGTTCATGGTCTCTGGGGCGCTCGGGGCGGTGTTTTATCAGCGGTTTGCGCGCCTGGTTGATCAGCGCGATGCGGCGCGTGCCCTGCTGTTGCGCGTGTGGGGCCTGGGCTTTGCTGCCTGGCTGGCCTTGAGCCTGGCGCTGTGGTTCGGCGCGGAGACGGTGTTCGTGACTCTGTTTGGCGCCGAGTGGCGGGAGGCCGGCGCGATGGCCGCGGTGATGACGCCGATGGTGGCCGCGATGGCCGTCAGCGCCGCTACGTCGGGTAGCCTGTTGGCTCTGGGTGGGCATCGCTTTGTGCCAGCATTCGGCGTGGCGATGCTGCTGGGGCGACCGCTGGCCTTCTGGTGGGCCAGCACGCGCGGCGACCTGCTGCTGGCCCTGGGCGCCTGGGCTGCGCTGGAGCTGAGTTTGATTGTTCTTTACAACGCCTTGATCTGGCGCAGACTGCGAGTCTACTGAATCTATGTGCGGGATTGTTGTGTGCCATGTGCCGGCCGGCAGCGCAGCGCGCGATGTGCTACGCATGAACCGGGCGCTGAGCCATCGCGGGCCGGATGGCGAGGGCTATCTGCTGGTGAGCGACCGGCAGACGCTCAGCGTCGGTGGACCGGACACCTCGGCCCAGGTGCTGGCCTCGCCCCATGGCGCCATCGATGGCCGCATCGAGGCCCATCTCGACAGCCGTTTCGAGCTGATGCTGGCCCAGCGCCGCCTTGCCATCGTCGATCTGTCGGCGGGCGGTCATCAGCCCATGCAGGGTGCCGCCGGGTACTGGGCGATTTTCAATGGCGAGATCTACAACTTCGTCGAATTGCGCGAGGAGTTGAAGGCGCTGGGCCATCGCTTCCGTTCGCACAGCGACACCGAGGTGCTGCTGGCCGCTTTCGCTGAATGGGGCGAGGCCGCGCTGCCGCGGCTGAATGGCATGTGGGCGCTGGTGATCTTCGACGCGCGGCGCCGTGAGCTCTTCATTGCGCGCGATCGTTTTGGTGTCAAGCCGCTCTACGTCTGGCAAGGCTCGGCTGGCGAGCTGCTGCTGGCCTCCGAGATCAAGGCCTTGCTGTGCCATCCGCTGGTGCAGGCCGCGCCCGACCTTCAGGTCTGCGAGCAGTTTCTGAGCCACGGACCGGATGAGTCGCAGCGGGCCACGCCGTTCCAGGGCATCACCCGCTTTCCGGCCGGGCACTGGGCCCGCTACGCGCTGTACGGCGGGCGTCTTGATCCGCAGCCATTCTGGCGTTGGCCGGCTGAACCCGGGGCGGGGTCAGGATTTGACCCCGCCCATGCCCGCGAGCTGCAGCAACGCTATCTGGCCCTGCTGGACGATGCCGTGCGCCTGCGCCTGCGCTCCGATGTGCGCGTGGGCACGGCGCTGAGCGGCGGGCTGGACAGCTCCAGCGTGGCCCTGCTGGTGAACCGGCAACTGCGCGCGCTGCAGGTGGCGCAGCAGCAGGAGGTGTTCTCCAGCGTCTATCGCGACCCGCAGTACCGCGATGCCGACGAGAGCGCCTACATCGCCGAAGTGTCGCGTCAGCTGGACGTGCACAGCAACACCATCGAGGCGCGCTGGCAGGACCTGGCGGCCGAGCATGAACGGATGATCTGGGCGCTGGACACACCGCCGGCCAACACGCTGATGTCGAGCTGGCACACCTACAAGCTGGTGGCGGCCTGCGGCGTGACGGTGACCCTCGATGGTCAGGGCGCCGATGAACAGCTGGCCGGCTATGCCCGCTATGCCCGCAACCATGTCGTGAATGCGGCCTGGGGCGAGGCACTGGGCACGGCGCGCGAGTTCCATCGCACGATGCCCGGTTTCGCGCCGCAATTGCTCAGCGGCTTGGCCGTGAAGGCGGCACGGTCCATTGTCGGCAGCGGCGCGACGGCTTCGCTGATCCGCCTGCTGCGCATGGGCAGCCAACCGCTGCAGACGGTGGACCAGGCCCTGCGCGGCGATTTCGACGGCCCGCTGGCGAACCTGATCCACTATGCCGACAAGACCGCAATGGCCTGGTCGGTCGAATCGCGCATGCCCTTCATGGACTATCGCCTGGTGGAGTTTCTGGCCACGGTACCGGCAGCCTACAAGCTGCACGAGGGGTGGACCAAATGGCTGGCACGCGCTGCCGTCGCACCGCAGCTGCCCGAACAGATTGTCTGGCGCCGCGACAAGCTGGGTTGGCCGATACCCGAGGCCCAGTGGTTTGGCGGACCGCTGAAGGACTGGCTGGCGCAGCAGTTGCGTCAAAGTGACTTTGCCCGCGAGATCACTGCCCGCGCGCGGCCGCGGCCCGGACTGTCCGCGCAGCTACGCCAGCTGAATCTGGCCACATGGCATCGGCTGTACTTCGAAGAGGCCGGCCGGCCGGGTCGCCCGCTGGGCCGGGGCCTGTTGAACGGAGTTCAGTCATGACCGCCCAGCGCGTCGTTCACCTGACCACCGTGCACCCGCGTGATGACATCCGCATCTTCCGCAAGGAATGCGTGTCGCTGGCGCGCGCCGGCTACGCGGTGACGCAGGTGGTGGGCGACGGTCTCGGCGATGCGGTTGTCGACGGCGTGCGCATCGTTGACATCGGCCCACGACCGGCCGGCCGGCTGGCGCGCATGCGCGAACAGCCTCGCGTGGCCCTGCAGGCGGTGCTGGCCGAGCGGCCCGCTCTGGTGCATGTGCATGACCCCGAACTGCTGCCTTTGGCCGTGCAGTTGGCGGCGCGGGGCCTGCCGGTGGTCTATGACGCCCATGAGGACGTGCCGCGCCAGATCCTGACCAAGCAGTGGATTGCCGCACCGCTGCGGCCGCTGCTGTCACGCGTGTTCGAGATCTATGAGAACCGCCAGGTGCGACGGCTGGCCGCGGTGGTGGCGTCCACGCCGCATATCGCGGATCGCTTCGCCCGGGTGGCGCGGCGCAGCGTCAATGTGTCCAACTTTCCCTTCCTGGCCGAGTTGGCGCCACCTGCGCAACCGGTAGCGCGCGAATGGCGGGTCTGCTACATCGGCGGCCTGATGCGCACCCGCGGCCTGCTGCAGATGGTGCGCGCGGTGGCCCTGGTGCCCGATCTGCGCCTGACCCTGTGCGGCGCCTTCGAGGATGCGGGCTTCGAGGCCGAGATGCGTGCCGAGCCCGGCTGGGCGCGGGTCGACTATCTGGGCCTGGTCGGCCGCGAGCAGGTGCGCCAGGTGCTGGCCTGCAGCCGCGTCGGCCTGGTCACCCTGTTGCCGCTACCCAGTTATATGGACGCGCTGCCGATCAAGATGTTCGAATACATGTCGGCCGAGCTGCCGGTGCTGGCCAGCGACTTTCCGCTCTGGCGCGACATCCTGGAGCGCAGCGGCGGCGGGCGCTGCGTCGATCCGGCCGATCCGCGGGCGATCGCCGCCGTCTTGAGCGAGATGCTGGCCGATCCGGCCGCTGCCCTGGCAATGGGCAAGGCGGGCCGCGAGGCCGTGCTGGCGCACTACCACTGGCCGCAGGCCGAGCAGGTGCTCCTGAGTCTGTACCGCGAGCTGATTGGGGCGCCCTGACATCATGCGCATCCTGCTCATCAACCACTACGCCGGCTCGCCTGACCTGGGCATGGAGTACCGGCCCTACTACCTGGCGCGCGAATGGGTGAGGGCGGGCCACAATGTGTTGATACTGGGGGCCAGCCAGTCCCACGTGCGCAGCCAGCAGCCGCAGCCGGGTAGCAGGGTGCTGGACGGCATTCACTACTGCTGGTACGAGACGCCCGCCTATGCAGGTAACGGCCTGGGCCGGGTGAAGAACATCTGGGCCTTCTGCCGCCAGGTCTGGAAAGACGCGGACATCCTGGCCCATTCCTTCGAACCCGATGCGGTGATTGCCTCCAGCACCTATCCGATGGACATCTGGGTGGCGCGGCGCATCGCCGCCAAGGCGAAGGCCAAGCTGGTTTACGAGGTGCACGATCTGTGGCCGCTGTCGCCGATCGAGCTGTCCGGCATGTCACCGCGCCATCCGTTCGCGCTGCTGTGCCAGAAGGCCGAGAACGATGCCTATCGCGATGCGGATGTGGTGGTGTCCATGCTGCCCAAGGTGCAGGACCATATGCGGGCGCATGGGCTGGATCTGCGCAAGCTGGCCGTCGTGCCCAATGGCATTGCGCTGGACGAGTGGCAGGGCGATGGCGAGCCGCTGGCGCCGGCGCTGGTCGAATATCTGGCTGGGCAGTGTGCGGCCGGCCGTCTGGTGCTGGGCTACGCCGGCTCGCATGGCCTGCCCAATGCACTCGACGTATTGCTGGATGCGGCCCAGCTGCTGAAGGACGAGCCCATCGCCATCGTGATGGTTGGCGGCGGTCACGAGCGGGCTCGGTTGGAGGCGCGCGTGCGCGACGAGGGCCTGGCCAACGTGGCCATGTTCGAACCCATCCCCAAGGCACAGATTCCCGCGCTGCTGGCGGCCTTCGACATCGCCTACATTGGCTGGCAGCGCGTGCCCATCTACCGTTTCGGCATCGCGCCCAACAAGCTGATGGACTACATGATGGCGGGCTGTGCGGTGCTGCATTCGGTCGAGGCCGGCAACGATCCGGTGGCAGAGGCGGGTTGCGGGCTGACCGTGGCGCCGCAGGATGCCCGTGCAGTGGCCGACGGTGTGCGCCAGCTGGCCAAGCTGACGCCGCTGCAGCGCCGTGAGATGGGCCGGCGCGGCCGCGACTTCGTGTTGGCACGGCACACCTACCCGGTGCTGGCGCAGCGCTTTATCGAGGCCCTGCAATGAGCGAGCAAGATCGAGACCGGGAGCTGGCCGCCATCGCCGAGCGCTACGCCCGCCGCGAGGAAGGTGCGGTGCTGGATCGCTACAGCCTGCTGCGCCCCGAGGTCTGGCAGATGTTGCAGGAGCGGCAGCGTGCAATGCTCAAGCTGCTGGCCCGGCGCCCGGGGCGGCTCGCCGACTGGCAGCTGTCCGAGGTGGGCTGTGGTGTCGGTGGCAATCTGCTGGAGATGCTGCGCCTGGGCTTCACCCCCGAGCATCTGAGTGGCATCGAGCTGCTGCCGCAGCGTTTCGACGAAGCTAGGGGCCGGCTGCCCGCGACATGCAGGCTGCATCTGGGCGATGCCTCGCAAGCGCCCATAGCCGCCGCGAGCCAGGACCTGGTGCTGCAGTTCACCGTGTTCTCGTCCATCCTCAGCGACGCCGTCCAGCAGTCGGTGGCCGATGCGATGTGGCGCTGGCTCAAGCCTGGTGGCGCCGTGCTCTGGTACGACTTCACGGTCAACAATCCACGCAACCCCGATGTGCGCGGCGTGCCCATGGCGCGCGTGCGCAGCCTGTTCCCGGGGGCCCGCATCAGCCATCAACGCCTGACCCTGGCGCCGCCGCTGGCGCGCTTGGTGTGCCGCCTGCACCCGGTCTGCTACACCCTGTTCAACAGCCTGCCGGTGCTGCGCACCCATGTGCTGGCCTGTATCGAGAAACCGCTATGAACACCTCCGACTTGCCCTTTCTTCCGTTTGCCCTGCCCGATATCGGCGAAGACGAGATCGCCGAGGTGGTGGACACCCTGCGCTCCGGCTGGGTCACCACCGGCCCCAAGACCAAGCGCTTCGAGCAGGCCTTCACCGAGTTCCTGGGCGACTCGGTGATCGAATCGATTGCCGTCAACTCGGCCACCGCCGGTCTGCATCTGGCGCTGGAGGCGCTGGGCATTGGCCCGGGTGACGAGGTCATCACCACCACCCATACCTTCACCGCCACCGCCGAGGTGGTGCGCTACCTCGGCGCCGACGTGGTGCTGGTGGATATCGACCCGAAGACGCTGAACATCGACCCCAAGTTGGTCGAGGCCGCGATCACGCCGCGCACCAGATGCATCATCCCCGTCCACTTCGGCGGCCTGGCGGTGGACATGCTGGAGATTCTGAACATCGCGCGCCGCCACGGCCTGCGCGTGGTCGAAGACGCCGCCCACTGCCTGCCCAGCACGATCGAGGGCGAGCTGATTGGCACGATGGGCAGCGATGCCACCGTGTTCAGCTTCTACGCCAACAAGACCATCACGACCGGTGAGGGCGGCATGCTGTGCACGCGCAATGCCGAGCTGGCCAAGCGCGCCAAGGTGATGCGATTGCATGGCATGAACCGCGACGCCTTTGACCGCTTCACGGCCAAGGTGCCGAGTTGGTATTACGAGATCGTCGCGCCGGGTTTCAAATACAACCTGACCGATATCGCCGCCTCGCTGGGCTTGCATCAGCTCAAGCGTGCAAGAGGCTTCCAGCAGCGCCGCGCCGAGATCGCGATGCAATACCAGGAGGCCTTTGCCGACCTGCCGGTGATCTTGCCGCCCGATGCGCCCGAAGGCGATATGCACTCCTGGCACCTGTATGTGCTGCGCCTCCGTGACGACGCGCCGCTGTCGCGCGACGGCCTGATCGAAGCGCTTTATGCGGCCGGCATCGGCTGCAGCGTGCACTACATCCCGCTGCACCTGCACCCCTACTGGCGCGACCGTTATGCGCTGAAGCCTGAGCAGTTCCCGCACAGCCACAAGGCCTACGAGCAGATGCTGAGCCTGCCGATCTATACCAAGATGACGGATGCCGATGTGCAGCGGGTGATAGGCGCCGTCAGCGACTGCCTGCAGGCCTGAGCGCGCCGCAAGAATGGCCAAGCGACTGTTCGATATCCTGCTTTCGGCCCTGGGCCTGCTGCTGCTGAGTCCTGTGCTGCTGGCCATGGCGGTTTGGGTCAAGCTCGATTCACCGGGCCCGGCGCTGTTCAAACAGCAGCGCATCGGCCGGCACGGCCGGCCGTTCGCAATCCACAAGTTCCGTACGATGCGGGTCGATGCACCGAGCCGGGGCCCGCAGATCACCATTGGTGCCGACCCTCGCATCACCCGCAGCGGCGCCACGCTGCGCCGCTACAAACTCGACGAGTTGCCCCAGCTCTGGGACGTGCTGCGCGGCGCGATGAGTCTGGTCGGCCCACGGCCCGAGGTGGCAAGGTATGTGGCGTTGTATCCCGACGATATGCGGCAACTGATCTTGTCTGTGCGCCCCGGCATCACCGACCTGGCCTCGATCGAATACCGTGACGAGAGCACTGTGCTGGCAAACTCCAGCGACCCCGAGCGCAGCTATGTCGAGGAGGTCATGCCCGCCAAGCTGGCTCTGGCGGCGCAGTATGTGCGAACCCAAAGCCTGGCTGGTGATTTGCGCTTGATCTTGCGCACGATCAGCGCCGTTTGCGGCGGCTGAGCACCGTCGGCATCGGCATACCAGCTGTCACAATCCCGCCCACGATGTTCTGGCTCTCCCTCGACGCATTCCTGACCCGCATACGCCGCCACCGCGAGCCCCTGTCGCTCGTGCTTGACGGCCTGGCCGTGGCCCTGGCCTGGCAGGCCACCTATCTGTTCCGCCTCGGCTTCGATCGCTGGATCTCGGCCCGGCCCCGCTACGACATCTGGGTCATGCTGGGCCTGGTGCTGCTCTATGTGCTTGTGCTGTGGCTGCTGCGCGTGCCCCGGGGCATGTGGCGCTTCTCCGGCTTTGGAGAGGTCAAGCGGCTGCTGTTCGCCTGCCTGATCGCCGGCAGCCTGGGCACCACCGTGGTGCTGATGGCCGAGCTCAAGGCCGTGCCGCGTGCAGTGCTGGCCCTGCATCCGGTGTTCTGCGTGATCGTGCTGGCGATGACGCGCATGGGCTACCGCATGCTGTACGAGCACATGCGCAGCCGCATCAGCGGCGGCTCGTTCGAGTCGCATCGGGTGCTGGTGCTGGGGGCAGGTCATGCGGCCCAGCTGCTGCTGGCTGGCATCCAGCATCAGGGCTGGGTGGTGGTGGGTCTGCTCGATGACGACCCGTCCAAGCGCGAGGCCCGTGCCGGGGGCATTCCGGTGCTGGGCGGCCTCGGCGATGTGGGCAGGCTGGCCGAACTGCATGGCATCACCCATGTGATCGTTGCCATGCCCTCGGCCTCACCGAAGCAGCGTCGCCGCGCGCTGGACCTGGCCGCCGGAACCGGCCTGCATGTGCTGACCGTGCCCAGCAGCGCCGAGCTGATGTCGGGCAGCAAGCCCGAACAGCTGCGCGATGTGGAACCCGAGGATCTGCTGGGCCGCGAGCCGGTGCAACTGGACGAGGCCGGCATCAGTGAGGCCATCAGCGGCAAGGTGGTGCTGATCACCGGCGCCGGCGGCAGCATAGGCAGCGAGCTGTGCCGTCAGCTGGCACGCTTCGGGCCGAAGAAGATCGTGCTCTACGAGCTTAGCGAGGTCGCCCTGTACCAGGTCGAGCAGGAGCTGACCGAGCAGTTCCCGCGCATACCGCTGGTGCGTCTCATCGGCGATGTGAAGGACCTCGCTCACCTGAGCCACACCTTTGCGCGCCTGAAGCCGCAGGTCGTGTTCCACGCCGCCGCCTACAAGCATGTGCCGCTGATGGAAGAAGAGAACGCCTGGGCTGCACTCCGCAACAACACGCTGGGCACCTACCACGCGGCGCTGGCCGCGGCCGAGGCGGGCGCCGAGCGCTTTGTGCTGATCAGCACCGACAAGGCCGTCAACCCGACCAATGTGATGGGCGCCACCAAGCGCGCCGCCGAGCTGGTGATCAGCCATCTCTCAAGCCAAGGCCACGCCACCCGATTCATGGCCGTGCGCTTCGGCAATGTCCTGGGGTCGAGTGGTAGCGTGATCCCCAAGTTCAAGGAGCAGATCGCCAAGGGCGGCCCCGTCACGGTCACCCACCCCGACATCACCCGCTACTTCATGACCATCCCCGAGGCCGCCCGCCTGGTGGTGCAGGCTGCGGCCATGGGCGAGACGGGGCAGGTCTATGTGCTGGACATGGGCGAGCCGGTGCGCATCGTCGATCTGGCCCGCGACATGATCCGCCTGTCGGGTCACAGCGTCGATGAGATCCGCATCGTCTTCACCGGTCTGCGGCCCGGCGAAAAGCTGTTCGAGGAATTGCTGGCCGACAGTGATACCAGCGTGCCGACGGCGATTGCTCGGCTGAGCGTGGCGAGGCTGGACGATGCGGATGCGGCGACGGTGCTCGATTGGCTCAAGGGACTGAGCGCCGGTGTGCTGACCGATGATGAGATCCGGCTGGCCCTGCGTCAGCTTGTCAAAGAATTTCGCAGCAATGCTGTCATGGCGTGAGCCACTGTTTTCGGGCAAATCAACAAGTGATCAGTGAATCCCATCTGAATTGGCTGGAAGAAGAAGCCATCTTCATCCTGCGCGAAGTGGCCGCGGCCTTCGAGCGGC